>JAGOME010000001.1 GCA_017993715.1 Phycicoccus sp. | reverse complement strand
ACGTCTACAACCGCCGCCGACGCCACAGCGCCCTCGGCCAAATCAGCCCAGTAGCCTTCGAACACCGGCTCACCACAGCGACCGCAAAGGCCGCTTAACCGATGTCCACGAAACGGGGTCAACCCCAACTTGACACCCTCGGTAGGGGCTTTGGTGACGCGGGACCCGACAATGAACTTCAGGCCCGCCTCGTCCAACGCTTTCAGATTGCTCGCTGAGAGCATCCCGGCGTCCGCGACGATGACGAAGTCGGTCAGGCCGTGCCGGGCTTGGAAGCCCTCGATGATCGGGATCAGCGTGGTGGTCTCGGCCGTGTTCCCTTCGAAGCAGCCGATCTCCAACGGGAACCCGGCCCGGTCAACCAGCAGCCCGACCACGACTTGGGGGTCGACACGGCGTTCCTTGGAGTAGCCAACTTTGCGGAGGTCGTCTTCGTTCTCCGCCTCGAAATAGAGCGTGGTCACGTCATAGAGGCACAAACTGATGTCCCCCAACTCGGACAACTCCGACGAGGAGACACCCGGCCGGTTTCCCTCTTCCACGTCGGCCTTCATGAGCCAGTTCGTCAGGCACGACTCGCTGATCCCGAAATCGGTCGCGATCTGTCTCACGGTCGTCCCGTCCTCACGGTTCCGGGCAACCCGGATCACGTCCTCGCGGAACTCCTTCGGATACGCCTTGGGCATGGTGCTCATCCTTCCAGCGGTGCCACACAGCACCACAGGTCAGGTGTCACCTATCCGTGCAGCAGTCCCTGATTCCGCGTAGGGGCTCAACCCAGCGGGGCATACGTGCTCAGATAGTCGTTGATGAGGCCGCCGAGCTGGTCAGCCATGTTCGCGTCGCGGTTCAGTGCGTGTCCAGAGTTGGGGAACACGAGCACGTCGTGCGGGCCACCGTTTTGCTCGAGTACCCGGTCCATATCGTTACTCGCGGCGTAGGGAGCGACCTTGTCGAGCGCACCGTACGCGAGGAGGCGACAGAGCCCCCCCTGGGCCATCGCCACGCGCGGCAAAGGCAGCATCTGGGGGGCCGTGACCCCTAGCACTTCCATAAGCCTGACGCCCGTCCAGCGCATCCCTCATAACGCGGGGTTTATGTTACATACCCTTGCCCGCTGCGCAAGATTGGCTGCATCTCGACACATCAGTAGCCGCCGTCGCGCGCCATGTTGTTGAAGCGGCTGTAGTGGCCTTGGAAGGCCAAGATCAGGTCTTTAGTGGGGCCATTTCGGTGCTTGGCCACGATGACGTCGGCCTCGCCGTCGCGCTCGGGGTCAGAGCGATCCCGGTGCAGCAGAATGACCACGTCGGCGTCCTGCTCGATCGAGTTGTGCACGGCGACACCGTTGGCGATGAAGTTGTGGCAGTCCAGCACGGTCGCGTCGTAGACCTCCTCGACGCCATCGACCTCGACGGACACCACCGTGTCCCAGAAGACATCGTTGGTCGCCATCATCTCGAGATCCGCGTCGTGCAGGACCTCGGCGACCCGCGCCAGCCGTGCCCGCGACGGAGCAGAGGCATACAGGGCTGACCCGCAGTACTGGGTGCCCAGCGATGCCTGGAACTCTCGGGTCGTCATACCCTGCGAGCTCATCTGCTCACGCACGTCATCCCACACTTGCCGGGGAACAGCGTCGACATTGGTGTTGGCCGTGATCCCGCGAACGATCTCCAACAGCCGCGCCGCCGCGACCCCTCGTCCTCCGTGCACACCGATCTCCTGCAGGAATCGACGCTGACTGTCGACCCCAGAGATGTCCAGCGTGTAGCCGTCGCGATACCCCGCCTTGCGGGTGGTCCGGACCCGGACCTGGATGCCGAACCTCAAGAACAGGCGCGACACGTCATCGATTAGGCGACGAGAGGTCGAGGCGTAGTAGATGCGCCCTCCGCGGCCATCCTTGCGAACCGTCACGGAGCCGTCGGTGGCCCACAGGTGCCGCACGAACAAGGCGATCTGTGCCTTGGGCAGGCTGAACACCGCTTCCGGCACGAACTTCTCATGCGAGCGCGCCCCGAAGAGCCCCAGGTCATCGAGCCACTCCGCCATCGGATTGCGCACGCCATGAGTCAAGTGGAACGGGGCCCGCAGGCGCAGCGTCGTGCAGCGCGCCGCCGCGTAGTCATCACGCACGGCGGCCACCCCGAAGGTGAGTGCAGCCTTGGTGACGGCGACGAGATTCTCTTCGTCAATGCTGGCGTACCGGATCGGCTGACGCCGCACGAACGATCCATCACCAATGAGGTGCGCCAACAGGATGACCCGGCTGTCCGCCCAATCGGTCAGCACCAGCGGCGAGGGCACGTGGCGGGGGACCGCGACCCGATCACCGGTCCGCAGCGTCGCCAACTGTCGCCACCCCTCATAGGTGAGGAAGGGATGGTTCTCGGTCGCCCGCAACGTCTTCCCCGAAGCAAACGTCAGGCGATGCACGGGCTTGACGCCCGTCGAGAACGCGTGGGTCATGGTCCGCTTCGTGTAGCGCAGCCCATCGTCCAGGGCCCACACCGTGATGTCCCGCTCCCCGGACGCAGCCAGCTCGCCAATGGTCACCTCGGCACCCGTATCGGCCCGCAAGATGCGCGTCTCGCCTGGCAGGCAACCGGATTCACGAAGATCGGACATTTGCGGGCGCTTGTCGGTGCGCTGTTCAGGTCCACGGTTCAACTGCGAAATCGCGATGACCGGCACCTCGATCTCCTTGGCCAGCAACTTCAAGGCCCGGGAGAACTCCGCCACCTCCTGCTGGCGCGACTCGACCTTCTTGCCCGACGACATCAGCTGCAAATAGTCGATGATGATCAGCTTGAGATTGTGCTGCTGCTTCAGGCGCCGCGCCTTGGCCCGGATCTCCATCAGGGACAGGTTGGGGGAGTCGTCGATGAACAGTGGCGAGTCTGAGATCTGACCCATCACCCGGGCGAGCTTGGTCCACTGCTCCTGACCCTTGAGGCCCTTGCGCAAGTCCTGCAACTGGATCGTCGCCTCAGCGGACAGGATGCGGGTGGTGATCTCGGTGCGCGACATCTCGAGCGAGAACACCGCCGTCGCCAGCTTGTGCTTGATCGCGGCCGAGCGGGCGATGTCAATTCCCAGCGTCGACTTGCCCACGGCCGGGCGAGCTGCCACGACAATCATCTGCCCCGGGTGCAGGCCGTGCGTCAGCTCATCGAGCTCATAGAACCCCGTCGGCACCCCCGTCATCTCGTCGGTGCGCCCCGAGGCGGCCTCGATCTCCTCCATCGTGTCGTTGAGCAGGTCCGCAAGGATCCGATAGTCCTCGCCGCCCCGCTTGTCCGCCACGGCATACACCTCGGCCTGGGCACGGTTGACGATGTCCTCGACATCACCCTCGCCCTGCCCGTAGCCCATCTGCACGATCCGCGTCCCGGCCTCGACCAGGCGCCGCAGCACAGCCCGCTCGTGGACGATCTCCGCGTAATACGACGCGTTGGCCGCCGTCGGCACCGACTGGATGAGCTGGTGCAGATACGCCGCCCCGCCGACCCGGGCGAGGTCGCCGCGCTTGGTCAGCTCGTCGGCGACGGTGATCGCGTCGGCGGGCTCGCCGCGCCCGAACAGGTCCAGCACCGCATCGAAGATCGACTCGTGCGCCGGCCGATAGAAGTCCGTCGCCTTGCACAGCTCCAGCGACTCCGCGATGGCGTCCTTGGACAGCAGCATCGACCCGAGCACCGACTGCTCGGCCCCGAGATCCTGCGGCGGCAGCCGGTCGTCCCCCGGACCGGCCCCGTCCATCGACCCCCCGAGGGAGCGCCCCAACTCGGCGATCGTCACCTAAGGCCCAGCCCTTCCACCAACACCACCCGCACCCCCCGGATGGAGGCGCGTCATCACGGCTCGCAGACTGCCATCTGCCACCGACAGCCCCCCACAGAGCCGGCCCACAAACCGTGACCGCCACACGCTAGGCCGACCACGCCCCCTGCTCCAAGCCACAAACGCCCCCGCGTCGCCACCCCTGGGGACAGCCTGTGGACCGTGTGTGCAAAACGCCGGTGGGCTGTGTGCACAGCCCGTGGACAACCCTGTGGATGGTGTGTTTGCTGAGGCTCGTGCAAGCCTGTGACCTGCACAAACGTCGTCCACTCCATGTGGAGCCGAGAAACTTCCGGGCGTGTCCGCATCCACATGGCGTACGTCTCACGACCTGAACACACACCGCGCTACCCGCTGGTAGCCCACTCGCCCCACCCGAAACTCAGGTCCCGTAGCGCGCCTGTGCCCGCGCCCGGGCCTTGGCCGCCTCAACGTCACGATCCTTCGGCGGGGCACTCGTCGTCAGGTGCCCCAACAGGTGCCGGGTCGCCGCCGCAACCTCCTTGACGGCCTCGTCAAACGCCTCCTGATTGGCCTGACTCGGATGCGTGGACCCGCTCACCTTGCGGACGTACTGCAGCGCGGCGGCATACACCTCGTCCTGGGTCGCGGGCGGCTCGAAGTTATGGAGCTGGCGGATATTGCGGCACATACGTCAACCGTAAGCCGACCGATCGGTCACCCGACACATTCCGAATGCCGACCGCTCCCGAATGCCGCCCGCTCACGTCGTGGACCTGGCCCGCGGGTTGTTCACGTGCGCGGGGGCTATAACACCCGCGGGTGTGAAGTATCCGCGGAGGGCGCGGCGCAGCGCCTATGGGCTCCACTGGCTGTTGAGCCAGTCCGTGCGCGCGGTCGTCCAGTCCTTGAGGTAGGCGATCTCACCCTCCCAGGAGCCCTGCACGACGTGGGCCTCCTCAAGGCGCTCGTCCACGCTCCAGCGCTCGAAATTGGCGGCTGCTCCGCTCGAGATCCGCGTGCTCTCGGCGTCGATGAACCCGGGCAGTTCCTCGAAGACCGGGCGCAACTCCTGCCAGCGCGTGGCCACTGCGGCCTGGAACTCGGGGTCGGCATTGAGTCGATCCCACCACGTTCCGACCTCGATCGTCGGGATCTGATTCGGGATGTAGGGGTTGAAGTCGCGCAACCACCACCCCTGGGGCGCCCCGACATCGCCGCCATAGACCGCATCGCCCATTGACTCGTCGAAGTCCCACAGCGGACCCAGATGCAACTTCCCGGGGCCAGCCGCCGTGTCCCGCTCCTTGTACATGTACACCGACGTGTTGAAGTTGCCGTCGATGTTCTTCACGTACTCCTGCACGATGAAGTAGTCCACGGCTGACCGCTCGTCGATGTAGTGCCGCCAACCCACGTCCGGATCAGTGAACGTGTCCGCGTCCAAGGCAGCATCCGCCGTGAGCAGGTAATCCTTGATGTAGGTGAGCTGCTCGACCGTGACACCTGTGCCGTCGGCCTCGTTGGCGGGCTCGTGGATGACGAGGTGCCCGCGTGTGTTGAGCTCGATGACGTTCTCCCCGTCGGCTCTGGAGTCCCACTCGACTAGATAGCCGCCGGTCACGGCGGGTGCGGCATTCCAGTCCACGGCGGGGTCATCGTTGCCGATCTCGTCGATGTCGATCCGCCCCGTGGAGATCGCCAGGCGCTCGACGAGCTGATAGAGCCCGCGATACTCACCGTTGACGTAGAGGTCGACCGGCACGGTGTGCGGGGTCCAGGCCAGGCCATCGAGTTGCTGCCCAAGGTGCATCGCGACGCTCGTCCTGAGGAGCGAACGGTCGTAGTAGCTGGCGATCAGCGCCCACTTCTTACCCGGAGCCAACCCGCACAATCCCGCCTTCTTGTCGAGGTTGATGTTCAGGCCCGGCTTTTCCATCTCCCACGTCGAGTTGCCCCGACCGGACAGCTTGGCCAGCAGGGGCTCGGTGGTCGCGCATTGCGGATCGGTGCCCGCGACGACCTGCACCCGGCCCTCCCACGAGGCAACCTTGCTGTCGATCTTGGCTCCATCGTTGGTGTCGAGATAGAGCGTGGGGAGGGTGTCCTCGACGTGCAGCCGCGGCGCGGCATACGTCACGGTTTGCGTGGTGAGGGCACTCGGTCCCGGGTTGATCACCGCGCGATACTCGTGCTCCACCCCAAGCGGATGCTCCACCGCGAAATCAGCCTTGCCGTCGTGCAGCGTGGCGATCCCGATCGTGCGCCATGACGCCTCGTCCTGCCAGTTTGCTACGGGCATCGTCTGGCCGTTTTCGGTATAGGTCAGGCGGGTCTTGAGATCCTTGACCTGCAGCTGGACGTCCTTTTCGTTGACCACCGCCGCATCGAATGCCGCCGTCCACACCGCCGTCGACCCGTCGTTCGTCACGGACAGCGAGGATCCCGACGACGCGAGCCGCTGGGCGAGCGTGCTGGTCTGATCGGTGGCCGCCCACGTGATCCCCAAAGCGCCCAGCCCCAAAACCAGCCCCGCCACCATGAGGACGTAGAGCCCGGCCGATCGCCTCATCGGACCGGCCCCCACCGGTGCGCCGCGTCCGCCTTGGCTGCTAGTTCGGTGAACCTTCCCCCTGCCATCCACAACTGATCAAACGTCCCTTCCTCGACGATGGCCCCATCCGCGAGGACGCAAATGCGATCGGCCTCTCGGATCGTGGAGATCCGATGGGCAATGGTCAGCGTGGTCCGCCCGTGGGCGAGTGCCGACAGCGCCTCCTGCACGCTTGACTCCGTGCGGGTATCCAGCGCGCTGGTCGCCTCGTCCAGAACCAGGATTCGCGGATTGCGCAGCAGGGTGCGGGCAATCGATAGCCGCTGGCGCTCCCCTCCCGAGAGTCGCTGGCCGTGCGCCCCGACGATGGTGTCCAGGCCCTCCGGGAGGGCGCGCACGAGGGTCGCGATCTGGGCCGCCTCAAGGGCCTCCCACAGGTCCTCGACGGACGCATCGGCCTTGGCCAGCAGGAGATTGTCCGCAATGGAGGCATGGATGAGGTAAGGGCTCTGGTTGACCACCCCGATGACAGCGCTGCGCTCGGCCGTGCTCGTATCCCGCAGATCAATGCCATCGATCGTAATTCGTCCCCCGGTGGGGTCGGCCAGGCGTGCCAAGAGCGAGCCGAGGGTGGTCTTGCCCGACCCTGTCTCGCCGACCACGGCAACCGAACTGCCTGCAGGGAGGTGGAGGGATACCGCGCGCAGGACATCGCTGTCCGTGCCGGGATATCGGTAACTCACGTGCTCGAAGCGCACCTCCCCTCGCAGCGTGCGCGGGTCGAGCGCGACAGGGTGGGTGGGCTCGGGCACCTCAACAGGGAGATCGAGATAGCCGAAGATCCTGCTGAGCAAAGCCATCGAGGCGATCCAGTCAGCGCCAAGATTCAGCAGATTCATCAGGGGTCGAAAGATCGCCGCCTGCAGGGTCGTGAAGGCGATGATCGTGCCGAGGGAGAGTTCGCCAACCCACGCCGGGTACCCGGCGGCGAGGAAGACCAGCGCCGGGATCGCCGCAAAGACGAAGTCCATGGCGGCCAACCGTCCGCGTCCGGCCATGCGAGACCGGATCTCGACGGCAGCAAGCAGTCCCGACGTCGCCGCGAACTGGCGACCCAGCAGCGGAGCGATGCCGAGGAGTTTGGTCAGCAAGGCGCCGTTCACGGACAGCGCTTCCTCGATCTGACCGGTCATGTCCACCAGCGTGCGCTGACGTTCCAACGTGATCGTGCGCCGCATCCGCGCAATGCGACGAGTGACCAGGATCGCCGGCGGCAAGACGATGGCCGTCAGCAGCGTCAGCGGCGGGCTGAGCGCGAGCATCGCCACGGTTGTCGCGGTCACCGTCGTGACGCTGGCGATGATCGACGTCGCAGTATTGGTGACGATCGACTGCAGGCCACCGATGTCGTGAGTGAGGCGAGACTGGATTTCGCTGCCGCGGGTCCGGGTGAAGAACACCATCGACATGCGCTGCAGATGGTCGAACACCGACGTGCGCAGGTCGTTCATGACAGCCTGCCCGGCCGAGGTCGTCTGCCACGCTTGGACGATCCCCAGAATGCCGTTCGCGGCGGCCACCAGGATGAGACCGACAAAGCAGAGCAGCAAAAGGGGACGGTTGACCTGAGGGATGGCTCGATCCACCATCACCTTGATCAGCAGGGGCTGACCCAGCGCGACGAGGGAGGTCTCGGCGATCACCACAACGATGAGCGCAATCCGCCACCAGTGCGGGCGGAACAGGCGCAGCACGCGACCCAGCCGCACAGGCGATTCCGCCAACTGAGCCCGGTCGCGAGGGTCAATGCGGCGTGCGCCACCCTTACCCATCTGCTCACCTCTTAGGACTGGTCGTCGGGCTCCTCCGCGCGGGCAGGCCCAACGGCGATCTCCCGACGCGGGGCATCCCACAACGGATGGCCCCGACGGGATAGCGTAGCGCCGCGCTCGTGGGGCGTAGGCACCCCTGGCAGGCGCGGGGCCCCGAGAGGGGAGTTGACTGGGGTCATGAGGATCGTCACTTTCGAGGAACTCGTCCGGCACCTCCAGGGGCTCAAGGCCACGGCCCAGGTGCACGACCAGGTCGAGGCCAGCGGGTCGGGGGACCGGGGGCCGCGTGTCGTCGTCAGCGGCAATGTCGCCATCCCCTGGGAGGGGCTGCGGGCCATCGACGAGGCCCTCCCGACCTACATCCTGCATGCGCTCAACGCCCCGCCCGGGATCCCGACGCGCGAGGGCGTCACCGCCGAGACGTGCTTCGTCGGAGCCGGCATGCGCAAACACCCCGGCCTGGCCTACGTCCCGAGCCGGCTCTCGCTCGTCCCGGTGCTGCTCAAGCGGGTCATCCCGGCCGATGTCGTCGTCCTGCACTGCGCGCCGCCACGCGACGGCATGCTCAGCCTCGGCATCGAGGTCAACATCTTGCCCGCGGCGATCGAGGGCTGCCGGCAGCGCAGTGGGCGGGTCATCGCGGTCATCAACGATCAGATGCCCTACACGTTTGGCGACGCCCAGATCCCTGAGAGCGCCGTCGACCTGGCCATTGAGGTCTCGCAGCCACTCCCGGTCGCCACGCCGCACGCCCTTGACGACGCCTCCGCGACGATCGGGGCGCGGGTCGCCCACCGAGTGCTCGACGGCTCCACGCTCCAGCTCGGTATCGGCGCAGTGCCCGACGCCACGCTCGCAGCGCTCACCGGCCGCAAGGGCCTGCGGGTCTGGACCGAGATGTTCTCCGACGGAGTCCTCGAGCTCGACCGGCTCGGCGCCCTCGACCCACACCATCCCCTCACGACCTCGTTCCTGTTCGGCTCTCAGGAGCTCTACGACTTCGTCGACGGCAACCATCGGGTCCGGATGATGCGCACCGAGCACACCAACGACCCTGGCCTCATCGCGACTCAGCGGCTCATGACCTCGGTCAACACCGCGCTCGAGGTCGACCTGTTCGGCCAGGCCAATGCGTCGCGGATCAACGCCCGGATCTTCTCCGGCTTCGGCGGGCAGACCGACTTCATCGTCGGCGCACTGCATTGCCCTGGGGGACAGGCGTTCATCGCGCTGCGGTCGTGGCATCCCAAGGCTGACGTGTCGACGATTGTGCCGCTGCTCGACGAGCCGGTGACGAGCTTCCAGCAGACCGCCATCGTCACCGAGAACGGCATCGCCGAGCTCTTCGGGTACAGCCAGCAGGCGCAGGCCCGGCACCTCATCCGCGACGCCGCCCACCCCGACGTGCGTGAGGAGCTCTGGGAAGAAGCGCACGAGCTCGGCCTGGCCTGATCCGCCGTTGTCCACCAACCTGGTCCGGGCGGACCTGACCGTTGAGGTATGCCGTGTGCTCGCCTCCGCGGGCGACCCCGAGCGGGCCGTCGGCCAGCAGCGGTACATGAAGTCCGTGATGCCGTATTACGGCATCACGAGCGCGGAGCTCAAGCGGCTGCTGCGCTCTCTGCTCGCAGACCCGGCGTTCGCGCTCACCTCTGAAGAAGAGTGGCAGGCCACCGTCAAAGCGCTGTGGGACAACGCCACGCATCGTGAGGAGCGGTACGCCGCCCAGGCGTTGCTGGGGCATCGCCGGTATGCCGCGTGGCTGCGCCCACCGACCATGCCGCTGATCCGGCACCTGATCATCACCGGTGCATGGTGGGATCATGTCGACGACCTGGCCTCGCACCATGTGGGCTCGATCCTGCGTCGCGACCGAGGCGCGACGACACCTGTGCTGCAGCAGTGGGCCGTGGCTGCCGGGGACGGGGCGATGTGGCTGCGGCGCACCGCGATCATCGCCCAACTCGGGCACAAGGCCGACACCGATCTGGCCCTGCTGACCGAGGCGATCGACGCGAATCTTGAGACGACGGCGGAGGGGGAGCGCACGGCATTCGGGCGGGAGTTCTTCATTCGCAAGGCGATCGGCTGGGCGCTGCGCCAACATGCCTATGTCGACCCCGACTGGGTGCGCGACTTCGTGGCGGAGCGTGAGGCGCGGCTGTCCGGGCTCTCGCGCCGCGAGGCCCTCAAACACCTCTGACGGTCGCGGTTGCGCCTGGTCGGTCGGGTTTCCCGTGGGCTGCCAAGGCCGCAGCGGGCCGCCCCCCCTGGAGTCCGCTCGTCGGGTGCGCGGGCGCGGCGCGCCCCGGCGCTACCGGCCCTGCTCGGGACAGTAGGTTGCGGGCATGAGTGAGCAGCCGCGGTCGACGCCGTCGCGCGAGATCCTCGCTCTCGCGGTCCCGGCATTCCTCGCGCTCATCGCCGAGCCACTGTTCCTCCTCGCGGACTCTGCGATCGTCGGCCATCTGGGTGTCGAGCCCCTCGCCGGACTCGGCATCGCCAGCTCGGTGCTCCTGACCGCGGCGAACATCTTCGTCTTCCTCGCCTACGGCACGACGAGCATCGTTGCCCGCCAACTCGGCGCCGGGTCTCGCCGCGGCGCCATCGCCGCCGGTATCGACGGGCTATGGCTCGCGGTCGTCCTCGGAGTTGTCACCGCCGTCCTCGTGGGCGTCTTGGCCGACCCGTTGTGCGGCTTCTTCGGCGCCAGTGATGCCGCCCGCGAGCAGGCGGTGACCTATCTGCGGATCTCGGCGGCCGGCATTCCCGGCATGCTCGTCGTCCTGGCGATCACGGGGGTGCTGCGCGGGTTGCAGGACACCCGGACCCCGCTCGTCGCTGCGGTGATGGGGTTCTCCGCCAACATCGCCCTCAACGTCCTGTTCGTCTATGGCCTGGACATGGGCATTGCCGGCTCCGCGTGGGGCACGGTGATCGCGCAGACCGGGATGGCCGTCGCGCTCGTCATCGTCCTCATCCGTGACGCCTCCCGTGACCACCTGCCGCTGCGCGCCCACCCAGGTCGGGTCCTGGCGGCGGCCCGTCAGGGCATGCCGCTGCTCGTGCGGACTCTTGCGCTGCGCGCCGCGCTCGTGCTCACCGTCTGGGTCGCCGCGGGGCTGGGCGATGTGCCCCTGGCCGCGCACCAGGTCGTGGCCACGGTATGGAGCTTTATGGCGTTCGCGCTGGATGCACTGGCGATCGCTGCCCAGGCGCTGGTCGGCAAGGAGCTCGGAGCCGGCGACACCGCCCGGGTGCGCGCCGCGACCGACCTCATGGTGCGCTGGGGTCTCGTGGGTGGCGCAGTGTTGGGGCTGCTCGTCATCGCGTTCAGCGGGCTGCTGCCGGGGCTGTTCACCTCGGATCCGTTGTTGCAGCATGCGATCACCGCCGGGCTCATCGTCGCCGGGCTCGGGCAGCCGCTGGCCGGCTACGTCTTTGTCATCGATGGGGTGCTGATCGGGGCCGGCGATGGGCCGTGGCTGGCTCGCGCCCAGGTCGTGACGTTGGCCGCCTATCTGCCGCTCGCGCTGGGGCTCGCCGCGATCGGGTCGTGGATCGTGGGGACGCCACCCACGCCGGTCGGTGAGGTGAATGCCGTGCGCTGGCTCTGGTTCGCCTTCACTGGTTTCATGGTGGCCCGAGCGGTGACCCTGCGGCTGCGGGTCGGGACGACGCACTGGATGGTCACCGGCGGCACCCGCTGACCCGGGCAACCCGGCGGCCTGGGCTCGTTCCGTGCTGCCAGTCGAATCGTTTCGATACGAGTTTCGGCGGGCGCTCAGGCTGAGATCCCGGACATAAGAACGTTTCGATACGAGTTTCGTCCCTACGACCGGGGAAGCGCCTACCCACTCAAATCCGGCTCGTCTCCAGCCGCACGAGCTCGAGTCTCCCGAAGCCTGCGAAGAGCGGATCGATCCGAATCCGCAGGCCATCCGCGGCCGTTGCCGTTGCCGCCTGCCGCAGCGCCCGCATCGGGTCATAGATCAGGGCTCGTCCGCCTGGCCGCAGGACCCGAGCGATCTCGGCGATGCCAGCCGATGGCTCCGGCCAGTGATGCAGGCTCGCCGTCGAAACCACGAGGTCCACGGTGCCGTCCGCCTGAGGCAGCGACTCGACGCTCCCCACCCTGAAGGTGACCCGCCCCGCCACCTGCGCACCCGCCGCGCGCGCAGTCGCCTCGCCGATCATGGCCTCGGAAGGATCCAGTCCCTCGACCGTGCACCCGGCGAGGGCCTGCGCGAGCAGGATCGGCAACCGGCCGGGACCCGTCCCGATGTCGAGGATCGAGCCGCGCTCCGGGGAGACGGCGAGCCGGGCATCGGCGACCACGCGGCGATGAAGCGGGCCAACCAGCCAGCGGCTGACCAGGTCGTAGGCGTGCGGGTGGTCGAAGAGCCCGCCCCCGCTCGGCGTGCGGTGACGGTGTGCGAACCGGTGGAGTCGCTCGGTCATCTCGTGTCCTTTCGGGGGGTCGAACGGGTGTTTCCTGGGTGAATGCCGCCTCGGTCGTCGATCCGCCGAACTCTTGCTAGTATTTGCGCATGCACGCAAATATGCAAGAACCCGAGTGGGATGAGGATGTCATCACGCTTGCCGTCGAGGTCCTGCGGATGCTGGCCGATCCCACGCGGTTGCGGATCGCGGGCGCGCTGCTCGACGAGGAGCGTTCGGTCTCGGAGCTGGCGGCATTGCTCGAACGCCCTGTCCCCGGCGTCTCGCAGCATCTGGCCAAGATGCGTCTCGCCCGGCTGGTGGCCACCCGCAAGCAGGGCAACTCCGTGCTCTACCGCATCGAGGACGACCACGTCCGCCAACTCGTGCTGGACACGATCGGTCACGTCGAGCACCTCCTGGACAAGGTCCCCGCCCACCACCGCGCCTCGGCGGCCCTGCCATGACCCACCAACTGCGCCCTCAGCCCGGGGCCTCCCAGCCCGCTGATCCCCACGGTGATCATCCGAACGACGCCCATGGCCGAGACACGCACCACCATGACCACGGCCATGAGTACCGGCAGCCCGCGGCGCTCTGGGAACGAGTGCGGCATTCGGTGTCGGAGGTCTTTGGCACCCACAGTCACGATGTCGCCGACCAGATCGACGATGCCCTCGAAGCCGATGCCCGCGGCCGTCGCGCTCTCTGGATCAGCCTGGGGATCCTCGCCGTCACCGCTGTCCTCCAGGCCGGCGCCGTCGTGCTTTCCGGTTCGGTCGCCCTCCTCGGCGACACCTTGCACAACGTCTCCGATGCCCTGACCGCGATCCCGTTGCTCATTGCGTTCGGGTTGGCAGCGCGTGCCGCCAATGATCGGTTCACGTATGGCTACGGGCGCGCTGAGGACCTCGCGGGGCTGTTCGTCGTGCTGATGATCGCGCTCTCGGCCGCCTACGCCGGCTATGAGGCCATCACCCGCCTGGGCAACCCGCAGGAGGTGACGCACCTCTCGGCGGTGGCGGCCGCAGCGGTGATCGGGTTCCTCGGTAACGAGATCGTCGCCCGCTATCGCATCACCGTCGGCCGCCAGATCGGGTCCGCAGCTTTGGTGGCGGACGGGCTCCACGCGCGCACGGACGGGTTCACCTCACTGGCCGTCCTCCTCAGCGCCGGGGGTGTCGCGTTGGGCTGGCAGTGGGCCGACCCCATCGTCGGACTGGCCATCACGCTAGCCATCGTGGGGGTGCTCTGGTCGGCGATCAAGCAGGTTGGCGCGCGCCTGATGGATGCGGTCAGCCCCGACCTTGTGGTTCGGGCCCGGGCCGCGATCGCCGAAGTCGACGGGGTCTGCGAAGTGCGTCAGACGCGCCTGCGGTGGATCGGTCACACCCTGCACGCCGAGGCAGTCATCGCGGTGGCCGCGTCGAGCAGTTTGGCGCAGGCCCATGAGATCGCCCACCACGCCGAGGAGCACCTGGTCATCGCGCTGCCGCGGCTGACCACAGCCAGCGTGCACGTCAGCCCGGACGACGCCCCCGCCTGCTAACCCGCGGGTTGTTCACGGGCGCGTTGGTTATAACTCCCGCGGGGGTGAAGTTCCCGCGGGGGGCGCGGGTTGTTCACGCTGCGGGGGCTAGGCCGAGAAGACGCCGACCTTAGCCTCGCGACGGTGGTCACCCGCGGCCTCCAATGAACCGTCGGCCGCCACGTAGGCCGCGCCGACGCCACCGAAGTACATCGCCATCGTCCCGTGGTCGACGCCAGCCCAGCCGGTGTCCTGCAGAGCCGCCGCAATGTCGGGGGAGGGCTCATAGTGCACGATCGGCTCTCCGTCCGCCGCAAATCCCACATGGACCCGGGGAGCATCGACCGCTTCCGACAGCGACCGCCCTCGCAGGCACCCGTGGGCGAGCACCTGCTGCAGTGCAGTGGTGATGCGGTCCGCCCCAGGGGAGCCGACCGCCAACGCCCGCCCGTCCAGGGTCCGCCCTGTGGTCGGCGCCATATTGGACGCCAGCCGGGTCCCCGGCGCGAGCGCGTGCAGCCCTAACCGGTTGAGCTCGACCTCGCCGAGGGCGTTATTGAGCATGAGCCCGGTGCCGGGGATCGACACCCCGGCGCCGTAACCGCTGGATACCGTGATGGTGCACGCCAGCCCGTCGGAGTCGACCGCGGAGATGTTGGCGGTCGACGACGACGTCGGCAAACCCGCCAGCCCGTGCCGGTCCACCCGCAGCAGCAGATCGTGCCCGGCCGCTTCAAGGTCGCGCTCGAGGTCGTGCGAGGTGAGCCGATAGCCGAGGACCTGACGCTGAATGTCGAGCAGGTCGGCCACCCCCCAAGAGTCACGACGAGCGAGCTCGCCGAGCATGACCGCGAGCATCGGACCCCCCACGGCCGGTGGCGGGTTGATGGCAAAGTCCCAGTCTCCCACCGTGATCCGGACCGGGGTGCGCACGGCAGGGTCATACTCGGCCAGGTCGCGAGCGGTGATCAGGCCCTCGTTGGCGGCCATCGTCTCGACCAGCACCCGGCCCAGCTCGCCGGTCATGAGCACCGATGAACCCTCCAGGCCGATCAGATCGAGCACGTCGGCCAGCGCAGGGTTGTGCCCGATGTCCCCGGCCCGCACGGCCGAGCCGTCCGATCGGGTGACGAGCGCGTGGCATTCGGGATCGAGGGCATAGAGCGAGTGGGCCGTGAACGACAGGTACTGCGCGGCCGCTGACCCGATCGGGTAGCCGGCCCGGCAGGCCGCTGCGGACGGGGCGACCACCTCGGCCCACGGCGCGGCCCCCCACTCCTCGATGGCCCACTGGCATGCCGGCAGCGCGCCCGGGGTCGCAACGGACCCGTAGCCCCCAAACATCGTCGTGCCCCCGCCATACCCCGTCTCGACCTTGACCAGCCCCCGCCCGAACGCCTCCCGAGGCAACCCTCGGCCCGGCATCTCGACATTGCCGTCAATGACCACGGGGTCCCCGTTGGCCGGCCAAATCGAGATGAACGCCCCGGCCGCGAGCGACACAATGCTTGGCTCGGTACTCATCGCCGCGACCGCCGCCGCCATGGCCGCGTCGACGGCATTCCCCCCGACGCGCGCGACCGACTCCGCCGCCGCGAGCGACACTGGACCCGTCGCGGCCACTGCAACCTGCCTACCCATCCCGCGATGATGGCATCCGAGCCGCCGCCGCGGGGCCAGCGCGCGGCATACGGACCGCGGGCGGGTCGGCGATGAGGAGGCGGCCCACCCCCGAGGCCGGCCGCCGGTCCGCAGGTAGGTTCTGGGCCATGAATGCTGCACCGCTTGGCATCGTCGCCGGCACCGGGTTCTATGACCTGGCCGCCCTGCAGGACCCGCGCCGTGAGGTCGTCGACACCGACTACGGTCAGGCGGCGGTGACCTCAGGAACGTGGCACGGACTGCCGGTGGTCTTCCTGACCCGCCATGGCGCCGGTCATTCGGTGCCGCCGCATCTGGTGAACTACCGCGCGAACATCCAGGCGCTCAGGGATCTCGGCTGTCTCGACGTCGTCGCCGTCAATGTCACCGGCGGCATCGATCCCGACCTCGAGCCCGGGGCGCTGTTGTGCCTCAACGACTTCCTCGACTTCACCAAGGCGCGGATCGGCACGTTCCACGACGGCGCCGGTCCCGAGGGTGTCGTCCACGTCGATGTCGTCGAGGCTTATCACCCCTCGATCCGGCGCGAGATCCTCGCCGCGGCGGCCACCCTGAACGAGGTGGTCCGAGACGGCGGGGTCTACGCGTGCTTCGAGGGACCCCGCTTCGAGACCCCCGCCGAGATCCGGCTCGCCCGACTCGCTGGCGGGGACGTCGCCGGGATGACGGGCGTCCCCGAAGTCACCCTCGCTGTCGAGGCCGGGCTGCGGTATGCCGCGCTCAGTCTTGTCGTCAACCCCGCCGCCGGGGTGGGCTCGGGGGAGCCCATCACCATGGACGAGATCAATGCTGTGCTGGCCGCGAGCAGCGCCCGCGTGCTGGCCATCCTCAATGCCCTCGTGTTGGCGCGAGCCGCCGCATGAGCCGCGTTGTCATCACCGACCTCGACGTCCTGGTCACCGTCGACGACGACAACCGCATCCGGCACGGCATCACGGTCACGATCGAGGACGGGATCATCGTCGCGATCGACCCGAACGGCGCGAACTCAAGCCCCCCTCACGGGGACTCAAACCCGGACGCCGACGTCACGGTCATCGACGGCCGCGGCAAGCTCGCCCTCCCGGGCCTGGTCAACCTGCACACCCACCTGCCCATGACGCTGCTGCGGGGCATCGCCGAAAACGTTGACCTGCAGGGGTTCCTGCAGATTGTCTGGGCGGCCGAGGGCGCGATCATGGATCCCGATACGGTCCGGCTCGGCGCCACCCTCGGCGCACTGGAGTCGCTCCTCGGCGGCTGCACCACGCAGCTCGACATGTACTTCCATCACGAGGCGGCCCACGTGGGCGCGCTCGCGGCGGGGTCACGGCATGTCGGCGGGCCGGTCCTCTTCGAGGGTCCCGGCCCCGACGGCCTCACCTGGGACGAGCGAGTTGCGGGTCTGCGCGCCTGGCCGCTGCGGGTGAGCGAGCTCGGCGGCCCCGCCGTCCCCGTTGCCGCGATGCCGCACAGCACCTACACGGTGATACCGGAGCATCTGCGCGAGATCCACGAGACCGTCGCCGGTTGGCCGGCCGACACGCGGTCCCTGTTGCATACGCACGCCAGTGAGAATGCCGCCGAGAACGCCGACACGCTCGACCGTTACGGCGCGACCCCGGTCGCGATCCTCGACGCCGCCGGATGGTTTGCCCCGGGTGCGCCCCCGGTCGTCCTCGGCCACGGTGTCCACCTCGATGCCACCGACCGCGCTCGACTTGCCCCCCACGTGAGCATCGCCCACTGCCCCGGCAGCAACAGCAAACTCGCCTCCGGGGCGCTGGACTGGCGCGCCTTCACCGGCGACGGCATTCGGGTCGGGATCGGGACCGACGGGTGTTCCAGCTCCAACGATCTCGACATGTGGCAGGCCATGCGCCAGGCCGCGCTCCTTGCCCGGCTCGTCTCCGGTGATCCGACCGCCGCGCCGGCCGTCGACATCCTGCGGGCCGCGACCATCGAGGGAGCCCGAGCGCTCGGGATCGCCGACCTCGTCGGCTCCATCGAGGTGGGCAAACGCGCGGACATCGTGCTGGTCGACCTCGAGCAGCCGCACCTGACTCCCAGCCATGACGTTCCCGCCCTGCTCGTCTTCGCGGCCGGCCGCGGTGACGTCACCGACGTCCTCGTCGATGGCGAGGCCGTCGTGCGTCACCGACGCAGCACCCGCCTGGATCAGAGCGAACTCTTGGCCGACTGCCGCAGACGCGTCGCCGTCCTCTGACAGTTGGAAGAGCGCACGGTCCGCAGGCCAGGGCGGTTGGGCCCGGCGAGACCTCCCTCCCGAATGCCGCCGTGAGGCGAGAGACTAGGGGCGGGGCCAAAAAGCCTGGTCCGCCAAGCCGGGCGGATGCCATGACAGTGTCGACCCGCGGCGAGATAAGGAAAACAGGAGAGCTCATGACGACACCGGCGGAGATCATCGCCCGCTACGACATGATGCCGATCCCGCACGAAGGGGGCTGGTTCGCCGCCGGACCTCGTACCCAGGACCTGTCCAACATCCTGGTGCTCCTGACGAGCGATCCGGAGGGCTTCTCGGCGATGCACCGGCTCGACATCGACGAGGGCTGGACCTGGCTTGATGGTGATCCCGTCGCGCTGCTGCGCCTGCGCCGCGGAGGTCGAGGAGTGCTCAACCTCCTCGACCGGCGCAACCGGTCGATCTTGGTGCGCAACGGTGACTGGCAGGGGGCCGCGACCCTCGGGTCCTGGTCACTCATCTCCTGCTGGTGCTCTCCGGCCTTCCGTGAGCGGCACTTCCACCTCGGGGATCGCGATGAGCTCACCGGGGCCTACCCCGAGTTCGCTACCGAGATCGCGACCCTGACGCGGCGTAAGGGGAGCGAGCCGGGCGTCCCGCGGGGGTCCCGCGCATGACCGCCCTGGTGACCGGCGCCAGTGGTGGCCTGGGCCAGATGATCGCCCGCCAGCTGGCCGATGCTGGCCACGATGTCGCCGTCCACTATCACGGCAACGCGGCAGGGGCAGCTGAGACGGCGGGTGCCATCACGGCGAGCGGGCGGCGGGCCCACCTCATCCAGCGGGACCTGGCCGTGACCGACCCCACGCAGCTGGACCTGGTCTGTGCGGGCCTGCTGGAGGAGGCGATCCAGGCACTCGGCCCACTCCAGGTCGTCGTCCTCAACGCCTGGCGGCAGGATGTGACGGCGTGGCCCGACCTCGACACGGCTGCCTGGGATGCGATGCACGATTCCGGTTTTCGGCCCGCGGCGGCCCTCGTGCGATCGGCGGCCACCCGGCTCTCCTCGGGCGGCGTGATCGTCACCATTGGGTCGATCGAAGGGCTGCGCGCCGCCCCCGGGCACGCCGCGTATGCCGTGAGCAAGGCCGCGCTGCACCACCTCACCGCGGCGGCGGCATTCGAGCTCGGTCCGGCGGGGATCCGGGTGGTCGGCGTCGCGCCCGGCCTGATCGACCGTCCCGGCCTGCGTGAGGACTGGCCTGAAGGTGTCCGGCGCTGGGCGCGAGCCAGTGCCCTGGGCCGCCCGGTCACGGCCGCGGAAGTGGCATCGACCGTCGCCTTTCTCGCCTCACCAGCCGCGTCTGGCCTCACCGGTATCACCGTCCCCGTCGATGCCGGCTGGAGCGCCGCCCCCGCCTGGTGACCGACCGAATGCCGTCCGAAGTCACGTGGGGAGGACTTCGGTAACGGGTCGACAACGAGGCCGCTTTGGGTCTGAAGTTGAGCCATTAGGGACGCTACGATCACGGGCACACCCCTCGGTGCTGCCCCCGCCGATCCCGCGGGCCGGTGACCGGACCACGTCTCAAGGAGATCCCCCCAACATGACCGCAAAGCGCATCCTCATGGTTGCTCCGGTCGCACTCGCCCTCGCCCTTGCCGGGTGTGGCGGTAGCACCGGCAGCACGTCCTCCACCGCGTCGGCAGCAGCGTCCGGCGCCACCGCCGACGACTCCGACTGCGGCAGCGCCGAGTCCTTCTGCGTCGGCCTCGTCACCGACACGGGCAAGGTTGATGACAAGTCGTTCAACCAGTCCGCACACGAGGGCGCCATGGCGGCTGCGGAAGAGGCGGGCGGTTTCTACAAGTACGTCGAGACCAAGGACGCCAAGGACTACGCGGCGAACATGAAGCAGTTCACCGACAAGAAGTACGACGTCGTCGTCACCGTCGGCTTCCTCATGACTGAGGCCACGGCGACCGCCGCTGCCGGCTCGCCTGACACCAAGTTCATCGGTGTCGACCAGTTCTTCGACCCGGCCGCCGTCACGGCGACCAATGTCACCGGCCTGCTCTTCCCCGAGGACCAGGCCGGCTACGGCGCGGGCTACCTCGCGGGCCTGATGACCAAGAGCAACAAGCTCGGTCAGGTCCTCGGCCTGGAGATCCCGCCGGTGCAGAAGTTCGCCAAGGGCTTCGAGGCCGGCGCCAAGGCCGCCAACCCCGCGGTTGAGGTCACGACCGTGTACCACCCCGCCGGGGACAACGGCTTCAACGACCCGGTGTGGGGCGCCCAGCAGGCCCAGGCTCAGATGTCGCAGGGTGCGGACATCATCTTCGGCGCCGGTGGCAACACCGGTAACGGAGCCCTGCAGGAGGTCGCCAAGGCCTCCGGCGCCGGCACCACCACGTTCTGCATCGGTGTCGACTCCGATCAGTGGGACACCGTTCCCGCGGCCCAGCCGTGCCTGATCACCTCCGCCATGAAGCTGATCACCCCTGGTGTCACCGAGCTGGTCCTCAAGGCCAAGGATGGCGACTTCGACGGCCTGACGTCGATGGGCAAGGCGGGCCTGGCCCCGTACCACGACTTTGACGCGACGATCCCGGCCGACGTCAAGACCAAGGTCGCGGACATCGTCAAGCAGATGGAGGCGGGCACGCTCGAGACGGGCGTCACCCTCTGAGCGAAGATTCCACGCTGATCGTGGGGCGGGCACCGACATCGGTGCCCGCCTCGCGGCATTCTCTGTGAAGTTCTTGTCCCCCCGCCACAGACCGGATTGACTACGGTCAGGCCCCCTCACATTGGAGTGACATGTCCGCACCCGACCCCGGTCTCGGCGCCCTGGCGACACCTCCCGAGCCTCCACCTGGGCAGCAGCCCGACCCGGAAAAGGGGGCGGATAGGGGCGGTTTGACCTTCCTGTTTGCGCACCAGAGTTGGGTCGTGATCGCGGTCGCCCTCGTGGTCGCGTTGACCATCGGCGGCATCCTCATCCGGCTGCAAGGGGTCAACCCGATGTATGCCTACGAGACGTTGGTCCGCGAGGCGCTGTTCGTCGACGGCGGGTTCACGCGCACTCTGCAAAAGACGGCGCCGCTCATCCTGACCGGGCTCGCGGTGGTCATCCCCCTGCGGGTTGGACTGTTCAACATCGGCGGTCAGGGACAGCTGAACTTCGGGGCCATGGCGGGGGCATGGTTCGGGTATGCCGCGGGCGGACTCGGCATCATCGGTGCGGTGGTCGGCATGCTGGCCGGCATCGCTGCCGGCGCCGGCATTGCCTGGATCGCTGGACTTCTCAAGGCTTGGCGGGGCGTGCATGAGGTCATCTCGACGATCATGCTCAACTCGATCAGCGTCGGCATCACCTGGTGGCTGGTCCAGGGTCCACTGCAGTCGGAGAGCTTCAAGACCAACCACATCCCGCAAACCGAGACCATCCCGGAGGGGGCGCGGATCGGCGCCATCGCGGGCATCCCGGTCGGCTTCGTGATCGCCGTCGTCCTGGCTGTCGTCATGTGGTGGATGTTCCGCCGCACGACGCTCGGCTTCCGCTTCGATACGGTGGGCAAGAACAAGAATGCCGCGCAGTACGCCGGCATCAACATCAGCCGGATGGTCATCCTGGCCATGGTCATGGGCGGTGGCCTCGCCGGTCTCGCGGGCGCCCTGGAGGCTCAGGGGGTCCTGCACAAGTTCGAGCCGGCGGTCACGGGCAGCCTCGGCTTCGACGGCATCACCATCGCGCTGCTGGCGCGGTCCAACCCGCTCGCGACGCTGCCCGCGGCATTCCTCGTCGGCATGCTGCGCGCCGGCGCCTCCGGACTGCAGTTCGCCACCGGGATTGCTCCCGAGATCGTCGACCTGCTCCTCGCGCTGATCCTGCTCATGGTCTCACTGCCGGTCCTGGGCAAATGGATCTTCCGTAGCCGAGCCGTCAAGAGCCAAGCGACCACCTCGAGCTGGGGGGCGTGACATGGCGACCTGGATCCAACGCAACCGCTGGTCGGTGACGGTCTTCGCCGTCGTCCTCGTCGCGGCCTATGCCTTCTACTTCCTCAACCAGAACCGCGCCGTCGCGATGTTCACCTTCGCCTGGGCCTATGCCATCCCGCTCGTGCTCGCGGCCATGGTCGGGGTCATCGGTGAGCGCTCCGGCGTGGTCAACATCGGGATCGAAGGTCAGATGCTCGTCGCGGCCTTCATCGCGTTCTTCGCCGCGGCCTATTCCGGCTCGCTTGTCGTCGGCGTCTTGGCCGGCATCGGCTCCGGGTTGATCCTCGGCGGGTTCCTCGCGTGGACCACGGTCCGCTGGCAAATGGACCAGATCATCGCGGGGGTCGTGCTCAACATCATCGCCGTCGGGATCACCTCCTTCTACATCACGCCGGGTCAGCAGCTGCCGAGCCTCATGCCGCGCTTTGAGGTCCCACTGCTGTCCCAGATCCCCCTGATCGGGCCGGTGTTCTTCAAGGGCATGGGCGTCTTCGCCATCGCGGCCATCCTCGCGGCCGGGCTGATCCATGTCGGCCTCTTCTATAGCCGCTGGGGTCTGCGCACGCGGGCGGTCGGCGAATACCCGTCGGCCGCTGACACGGCGGGGATCAACGTCGAGCGGCTGCGGATCATCAACGTCACGCTCGCGGGATCCCTCGCCGGGATGGCCGGTGCGTACCTGTCGATGGATGGGTCGAGCTCGTTCGAGCTCAACATGACCGCAGGCCGAGGCTTCCTCGCGTTGGCGATCATGATCTTCGGCGCGTGGCGGCCGCTGCGCGCGGCGGCGGCGGCCCTCTTCTTCGGGTTTGTCTCGGCCATCGGCAATCAGCTGCAGGCCGCCGGATCTGCTGTGCCCCAACAGCTCTTAGGCACCCTGCCCTACGTGATGACCCTCGTGGTCCTCGCTGTCGCCGCCGGCAAGGTCCGCGCTCCCGCCGCGGTCGGACAGCCCTTCGTCAAGGGAGACAAATAATGAGCACCTCCGACCCCGCTGCGCAGGACTCGGCCGGCCAGGACACGACCGGCCAGGATCCCGTGATTGCCGAACAGGTGACCAACCTGGGAGTCCACGGTCCGCACACGACCGGCGAGCCCCCGGCATTCGACACCGATGAGGTCCTCCTCGACATCGTCGGCTTGTCCAAGACGTTCGGGACGGTCAAGGCCAACCGGGACATCACCTTGCACATCAACCGCGGGGAGATCGTCGCACTGCTCGGCGAGAACGGCGCTGGCAAGTCCACGCTGGTCAACCAGATCTTCGGGCTCATCACCCCCGACACCGGCACCGTGACGATCAAGGGTGACGCCACCGCCATCAAGGACCCCAAGGACGCCATCGCGCGTGGCATCGGGATGGTGCACCAGCACTTCCAGCTCGTACCCGTCATGACCGTCGCGGAAAACATGATCCTCGGGCACGAGCCGACCAAGGGTGCGCTGCTCGACCTGGCGTCAGCGCGCGCGATGGTCGTGGAGCTCTCGCGCAAGCACGGCCTCAAGGTCGACCCCGACGTGCCGATCGAGGATCTGCCGGTTGGCGCCCAGCAGCGCGTCGAGATCCTCAAGGCGCTGTCGCGCTCGGTCGATCTGCTCATCCTCGACGAGCCGACCGCAGTGTTGACTCCGCAGGAGACCGACGAGCTGCTCGAGGTCATGCGGGAGCTGGCCGACTCGGGCACGTCGATCGTCTTCATCACCCACAAACTGCGCGAAGTCCTCGCCGTCGCTGACCGGGTCTATGTGTTGCGCCAAGGCGCCGTGGTCGGCGAGGTCGCGACCAAGGACACCGACGCGCGCGGGCTCGCGACGATGATGGTCGGCCGCGAGGTCGTGCTGCGCGTGGACAAGCAAGACGCGACGCCGGGCGAGGTCGTCCTCCAGGTCGACAACCTGCGGGTGCGCGACGACCGCAACCTCATGGCCGTCGACGGCTTCTCCCTGCAGGTGCGCGCCGGCGAAATCGTCGGAGTCGCGGGCGTCGAGGGCAACGGTCAGCGCGAGCTGGTCGAGGCGCTCGCCGGGATGCGCAAGGTCGTGTCCGGGTCGATGTCGCTCGGTGACCTCGACCTGACCAAGGCCAACCCCTACGAGACCCACCACGCCGGGATGGGCCACATCCCGGAGGACCGTGAGAAGCACGGACTCGTCGCGGCCTACTCGATCGCGGACAACCTCGTGCTCAATGAGTTCGACCAGGAACCGTTCGCCAAGAGCGGGGTGCGGCAGTTCGACGCGGTCCGCGAGAATGCCGAGGCGTTGCGGACCGAGTTCGACATCCGCTCCGCCGGCGTGTGGCAGTCGGCCGGGTCGCTGTCCGGTGGCAACAAGCAGAAGGTCGTCGTCGCCCGCGAGATGTCGACCAAGCCCAAGCTGCTCATGGCCGCCCAGCCGACCCGTGGGGTCGACGTGGGGTCGATCGAGTTCATCCACCGGCGGATCGTCGAGGCCCGCGACGCCGGGGCCGGGGTGCTCCTGGTGTCGGCGGAGCTCGAGGAGGTTCTCTCGCTCGCGGACCGGATCGCCGTGATCCACGCCGGCAAGGTCGTGGCCCAGATGCCCGCAGCCGACGCCGACCGGACGGAGATCGGCCGCTTGATGGCCGGCGACCACTAGCTCCTTTCCACGAGTCGAGTGTGCTCGGAGGGCCCCTGGCCCCGCCGAGCGCACTCGACTCGTGTCGTGCGGGTGGCTGAGCCACGCCATTTGTCTCGGTCGGGCTCGGCGGGATGCCGGTCGTGGTGTCGCCGAAGGCTGGGTTGACTGACATGAGCACCCAGGCCAACGGCGGCCAATCACGATGTCGAGAGGGATGCCATGAGCACGCAGAGCCTTCAGGAAGCGATCGACCAGGTCGGGAGTCCCACGGAGTTGCTGCGCAACTCCACCATTCGGCCCCACACCTTCCCGGTCGCGCCAGAGTTCACCAACTGGCGCTCAGAGCAGGCGTCCTGGCGCACGACGTGCGCCCTGCTGGATCAGAGCCATCACATGACTGACCTGATCATCAGCGGTCCCGATGCCCTCAAGTTGTTCAGCGACTTCGGCGTGAACACCTTCAAGAACTTCGTCGCGTACCGCGCCAAGCAGTATGTCGCGGTCAACGCCGACGGCTACCTCATCGGGGACGCCATCCTGTTCCACCTGCCCGGGGGCATCTTTGACCTTGTCGGGCACCCCACCACGCATAACTGGCTGCAGTACAACGCCGAGGTCGGCAACTACGACGTCACCATCGAGCGCGACGAGAACTCCTTCGACCGCGCCCCCGGCCGGCCGCCGAAGTTCTACCGCTACGAGCTGCAGGGCCCGACCTCCCCGGCGATCATGGAACTCCTGACCGGAGCCCCCGTGCCCGAGGTCAAGTTCTTCCACATGGTGGAGTTCAGCATCGCCGGGCACACCGTCTTCGGGCTGCGTCACGGCATGGCCGGCCAGCCCGGCTTCGAGCTGTTCGGCCCCTGGGAGGACGGCGCCGATGTGCTCGCCGCGATCCTCGAGGTCGGTGCCGATCATGGCCTGGTGCGGGTCGGTGCCAAGGCCTACTCGACCGCCAACCTCGAATCCGCCTGGGTGCCGTCCCCGCCGCCGGCGATCTTCGGTGACGACATGCAGGCCTACCGGGAATGGTTGCCGCTCAGGGAGGTCGGCTCGTTCGGGGGTAGCCAGGACACGGGCGACATCAGCGACACCTACCTCACGCCCTACGACATCGGCTACGGCCCCAGCGTCAAGTTCGACCATGACTTCTACGGCCGCCAGGCCCTCGAGGAGATGGCCGACGGCCCGCACCGCACCAAGGTGACGCTGGTGTGGAACCCCGAGGACTGGGCAGCGGCGATCCAGTCGCTGGCCGAGCCCGGGACGCCCGCGAAGTACATCGAGATGCCCAAGTCCCGTTACGCCCTGCACCAGGCGGACCAGGTGCTGCGCGACGGCGCACAGGTCGGGATCTCCCTGGACCTCGGCTACATCGCGAACGAGCATGCCTACATCTCGCTTGCCTGCGTCGATGCCGACAGCGCGGTGCCCGGCACGGAGGTCGTCGTGGTCTGGGGCGAGAGCCCGAACACCACCAAGCCTGCCGTGGAGGAGCACCGTCAGGTGCAGATCCGCGCGACGGTCGCCCAGGCGCCATACTCGGCCGCCGCCCGCGAGACCTACCGCAAGTCGTGAGTGCCGAGGTGAACGCCACCAACGAACCAGGACGCCCGACCGCAGCCCCGACAACCGCGCAGGCCGGTGAGCGTGGGGACGCCGCTGCGATGCTGCGGCACCTCGTGTCCAACATCGGCTACGAGGTGATGCCGTTCAAGGCCGCCGAGGAGTCCGTCGCGCGCTTCGTCCCCACCGATGTGCCCCTGACGGTGACCACCACCGCGGCTAAGGGCGTTGCGGCGACGGTGGACCTTGCGGAGCGGCTCACCGCCCGCGGCTACGAAGTGGCACCGCACTTGGCCGCCCGGCAAATCACCGGTCGCACCGAGCTGACCGAGATCATGCAGCGGCTCACGGCCGCGGGCATCACCAAGGCCTTCGTCATCGGCGGCGACCCGCCCGAGCCGGCCGGGGCCTACGTCGACGCGCTCGGTGTGCTCCGTGACCTCAACGCGGCCGGGAGCACGCTGAACACCGTCGGGATCGGTGGCTACCCCGAGGGGCATGGCACCATCCCCGGCCCGGCGATGGCGCAGGCCATCCGCGACAAGGCCCCCCTGGCCTCGCACATCGTCACCCAGATCTGTTTCGACGCCGGCACGATCGGGGCCTGGGGCGAGGGCCTCATGCGCGACAACGTGACCCTGCCGATCTATGTCGGCATGCCCGGTCCGGTCAACCGGCAGAAGCTGATCCGGATCAGCGCGGGCATCGGCTTGGGTCAGTCCGCGCGGTTCCTGCAAAAGCAGCAGGGCCTGTGGCGCTTCTTCCTCCCCGGCGCGTACAACCCCACACGCCTGGTGCGGCGTCTGGCCACCGAGGCCGCCCGATCCCAGGGCAACTTGTTCGGCCTGCACATCTTCACCTTTAACGAGATCGAGGGCACCGAGAAGTGGCGCCTGCGGCTTCGTTCGCAAGTCGGCCTTGACTAAACGACGTGAGGAGTTGACCCATGACCACCGCCGTACCCACCCCCGCTGCCGATGAGGGCCGCCTGCTGGTCCAAGGGGACGATCACCCCGGCATCATCGCTACCGTCTCCGAATTGCTCGCCAGCGCAGGAGCGAACATTGTCTCGATGGCCCAGCACTCTTCCGAGAAGGGCCGTTTCTATCAGCGTTCGGTCTTTCACCTACCGGACCTCAACATTCGGCGGGACGACCTGAGCGCCGCGCTCGATACCCGCCTGAGTGGCCAACTCGGGCTGAGTTGGCGCCTGGTCGAAGCGGCCAAGCCCAAGCGGGTCGCGATCTTGATCTCCAAGTCCGATCACAACGTGCTCGACCTCATCGGTCGGCAGCGACGTGGCGAGATCAACATGACGATCCCGATGGTCATCGGCAACCACTCCGACCTCGGTGACCACGTGCGCTACCTCGGCATCCCGTTCGTGCACACCCCGATCACGGCCGACACCAAGGCCCAGGTCGAGCGTCAGCACCTGGACCTGCTCAAGGGCAACGTCGACCTGGTGGTGCTCGCTCGCTACATGCAGGTGCTCTCGGAGGACTTCCTCACGCAGATCGGTTGCCCGGTCATCAACATCCACCACTCGTTCCTCCCGGCCTTCATCGGTGCCAACCCGTATCAGCGGGCCAAGGAACGCGGGGTCAAGCTCATCGGGGCGACCGCGCACTACGTGACGACGGACTTGGACGAGGGGCCGATCATCGAGCAGGACGTGGCGCGGGTGACCCACCAGGACACCGCTCTCGAGCTGAGGCTGCGGGGCGCCCACGTGGAGCGTCAGGTGCTCTCGCGCGCCGTGACGTGGCACTGCGAGGACCGGGTCATCCGGGACGGCAACGCGACCGTCATCTTCTAAAAGGCCCGCCACGACAGCAAGGAGGACGTGCCGATGCCGGCGCAGATCATGGATGGCACCGCCACCGCGGAAGCCCTGTACGACGAGGTCGCACAGCGCGCCGCCGCCTTCACGGAGCAGTACGGCCGGCCGCCGCAACTGGCGACCGTGCTCATCGGTGACGACCCGGCGTCACACACCTATGTGCGGATGAAGGCCAACCGTTGCGCACGGGCCGGCCTGTTGTCGCGGCGCATTGAGTTGCCGGAGGACACGACCACGCAGGAGGCGGTCGCGGTCATCTCCGCCCTGTCGGAGGACCCCGAGATCGACGGGATCCTGCTTCAGCATCCCGTCCCGGCTCAGATCGACGAGCGGGCCGCCTTTGAGGCGATCGCTCCGGGCAAGGACGTCGACGGGGTAACGCGCACCTCCTTCGCGATGATGTCGTTCGACGAGGGCGGCTTCTCGTCGGCCACGCCGGGCGGGATCATGGCCCTCCTGGAGGCGTATGCCGTGCCGCTGCGAGGCCAGCACGCCGTCGTCATCGGGCGCAGCGCCATTCTGGGTCGTCCCGTCGGCATGCTGCTGTTGGCCAAGGACGCCACGGTGACGTTCTGCCACTCCCGGACCAAGGACCTGGCCGCCCAGGTGGCGCAGGCCGATATTGTGGTGGCGGCCGTCGGCCGGGCCGAGCTCATCCGCGGCGAGTGGATCAAGCCCGGTGCCGTGGTCATCGACGCGGGCTACAACGAGGGCAACGTCGGCGACGTCGAGTATGGCGCCGCGGCGCAACGCGCGTCGTTGATCACCCCGGTGCCCGGTGGGGTCGGCCCCATGACCATTGCCACCCTGCTTCGGCAAACCGTCGACGCGGCATTCGACGACGAGGCGGAGCGGTCCGCGACCCTGGAGGTGCACTGATGGAGTTTCTCGTCCGCTTCGAAGCCCAACCGCCCGCTGGCATCACCACGGAGGAACGGGAGCAGGTCCGCACACTGGAGCGTCAGCGGGCCGGCGAGCTGCGGGCGGCCGGCATCCTCAAACGGCTGTGGCGCGTCCCCGGTACCCGCGCGGTGATTGGCCTGTGGGAGGCGCCGGACGCCACTGCGCTGCATGACGCGCTCACCTCCCTGCCGACCTTCGCCTGGTTCTCGGCGACAGTCGAACCCTTGGCGACGCACCCGCAGGAACGGTGACCTGGCCGATTCTCGCCCAGGGCACCCCTGCCCACGTATCCTGGCACTCCAGCAGGCTCGCGCCCCTAAGGGGAAGGTAGCGATGTCGTGAGTGAACAACGCGCACAGTGGTCACGTGCGGCGCAGGACGACCGCGTGCAGCGTGATGGAGCCATCTGCATGGTCGACCCCTGGGACTGTGCCCCGGTGGGGTTGGCGCGCATCCACGATGACGGCACCCTCGGGGAGATCAACGAGTTCGGACGGGAGCTCCTCGCCTTCACCGACCCGCATGTGGTGCTGGCGCAGGCCTTCGCGCAGCGTGCGAACGACGGGGAGCGCGAGTCGCCCGTCATGTTCCAGGTCGATGGGCGCACCCGCGTGCTCGGCTGCCGCATGTCGACCACCCCTGATGGCGCCATCCTTGCCTTTTGGGACGTCACCAAACGTCAGCAGCGGGAGCGCCGAGTTGCGGCGATCGCGAGCGCCGCGGCCAGCGTGGTCTCGGAACGCTCCCTGGTGTTGTCGCTCAACGCGATGTCTCGTGAAATTGTGCGCGCCGACGGTCTGGCCGGCGTCCAGATCCTGGTCGCGGGCCGGGCCTCCGACGAGGGGATCGTGGTCGACCGCGCCACCGACAAGGGGCTGCGGATCATGGGCACGGCCGGCTTCCCGGCCTCGCCGAGGTTCTTCGAACTCTTGATGGAATGCCGCGCCCGCGGCGCCGAGTTGCGGATGCTCCAGGCCTTTCAGAGCCAGCGGCCTGTCGTGGTCCATCATCGCTACGAGAGGATCATGACCGACCCGGCTTGGCTCCCGTTGCTCCCAATCATGCGGCACCCCCCGTGGGACTCGTTCGCCTCCGTCCCGTTGACGGCCAACGGGCGCCGAATCGGCGTCCTCAATGCCTTCTTCACCCCGGGCCAGCAGGTCGACGAGGACTCGTTGGGGTTCTTGCAGAACATGGCCGACCAGGCTGCCCTGGCGATCGACTACGCCGAGTTACTTGCCCAGCAACGCCACGACGCCGGTCGCGCTGAGCGTCAACGCCTCGCCCGCGAGTTGCACGACTCGATCATTCAGCAACTCTTCTCGCTGGGGATGCAGACCGAGGCGATCAAGCTCCTCGCCCATCGTCCTGACGAGCGGAACTGGGAGCGGGTCCGGTGCGTCGCGCAGGAACTGCAGTCGATGACCCAATCAGTGGTGGCGGACCTGCGCCACGTGGTGGCCCAACTGCATCCGGCGTCCCCCACCCCCGAGGGCCTGCCCACGGCGCTGACCAAGCTCGCCGAAACGACCCAGCGCCGGACCGGGGTCACGACGACTGTGAGGGTCCCGGACTCGATCGACAGCCTCGACTCCGCACTCGCGGTGGACCTCTACTTCATCATCGCCGAAGCCGTCCACAACGCGATCAAACACGCGGGCGGCACGACTTTGACCATCGAGGCCACCCATGACCCGGACGCAGCCTGGGTCCGGGTCGTCGTCATCGACGACGGGGGCGGCTTCGCGTCACTGCGCCAACGCGGCGCCGGCGGCTACGGCCTGACCAGCATGCACGAACGGGCCGAGCACTGGGGCGGCACCGTGACTGTCCACTCAGATCCCACGCAGGGCACGCGCGTGGCCATATTCGTTCCCCTCACTTCGACCGGCCTCGCGCGAACGGAGCCCCCTCATTGAGCGCGACACCCCCCGAGCCCAGCGTCCGACCCCTCACCGTCCTCGTCGTCGACGACCATGCCGTCGTCCGGCGCGGGATCTCGGCCTACTTCGAGTTCCTCGACGACATCGAGATGGTCGGTGAGGCGGCCGATGGGCGCCAAGCCCTCGACAAGTTGGCCGCGTTGGCCGTCTACACGACGACGCCCGATGTCGTCCTCATGGACCTTGTTATGCCGCGCATGGACGGCCTCGAGGCGCTGACCGAGATCACCCAGCGCTACCCCGAGGTGGCGGTTGTCATGATGACCAGTTTCGGGGAGACCCGGCGTGTCCACGCCGCGCTCGAGGCCGGCGCCCGTGGCTATCTGCTCAAGGACGCCGGCCCCACCGAGGTCGCCGCGGCGGTCCGGGCGGCCGCCAACGATGAGGTCTTCATCGACCCTGCGGTGGCGCGGGCCCTGACCCGTGAAATGGTCGCCCCCCGCAGCGGCATCGAGACCCTGACCGAGCGCGAGACGGCGGTGCTGGCCTTGGTCGCGCAAGGCATGACCAACCGGCAGATCGCCACCGACCTGCACATCAGCGAACGCACGGCCCGCACGCACGTCAGCAACATCCTGGCCAAACTCGGTTTCCAATCGCGCACGCAGGCGGCGCTGTTCGCCGTCGAAGAGGGCCTGACGGCGCGCTGAGCGGCGCGACAGATGACGTAATCCGGCCCGGCCACTCCGCCGAGGGCCACGGACATCGCACCGATCCGGCCGTCGTGCAGACCGGCCTAGAGTCGACGCGAAATCGATCGACACGGCCATGTCGGTGACCGAGGGCGCACCCCGGGGCCGCACGGCATTCGGCCAATCCTGTTCCGGCAGAAGGGTTGTCCCCATGAGCACATTCGTCCTCATCCACGGAGCCTGGCACGGCGGGTGGTGCTGGGGGCGGGTCCGGTCCACGCTCGAGCGCCAAGGACACCAGGTGTTCGCGCCGACGCTGACCGGCCTGTCCGACCGGGCCCACCTGCTGTCGCCCGCGGTCGGGCTGAGCACCCACATCGAGGACATCGTGCGGCTCATCGAGGCCGAGGACCTGCGCGACGTCGTCCTCGTCGGACACAGTTATGCGGGACTGATCGTCAGCGGGGTCGCCTGCGCGCTGCCGCAGCGCATTGGCCGCCGGGTCTATCTGGACGCCTTCCTCCCGGAGGACGGTGAGGCCGGCATTGACCTGCTTCCCGAGACCGTGGCCCACCACTACCGTGAGTCGGTCGCCGGCCCCGGCTTCGGCTGGCTGATTCCGCCACGGTCGCTCGAGGTCCTCGGGGTGACGGACCAGGAGGACCTGGACTGGCTGACGCCGCGCCTGACGCCCCATCCGTGGCTGACCTACACCGAGCCTGTCTCGCTCACGGGCGCCGAGGCCGACGTGCCCGGGACCTTCATCGAGGGAGTCAGCTGGATGCGAGTCTTCCAGCCGTACGGCGAGCGGGCCCGACAGCTCGGCTGGGACGTGCACGAAATCCCGACCGGCCACGAGGTCATGGTGACTGCGCCACAGGAGCTCGCCACGCTCCTCGATGGACTGGCCCGCAATTAACGTTCGTGGTTGATCACGTTGCGCGACAACGTAGTGCAGGGTAATCGAGTCGACATTCCGAATGCCGCGAGCCGGCTGGGCGTTGTCGGGCTCGGCGTCGAAGGCCGGGCACTTGGGGTCGTCCGGTGTCGCGTGGATGCCCCGGACGACCCCCTCGAGGTGCTGGCCAGCCTGCGGGGACAACGCTACCTCGTCGCCCTGATCGGCAACTGGCACAGCGGCGCTCCGGTCCTGGCGTGGGACCCCCTGGAGTTGCTGGATGCCGACCAGGACCCGTTCGCGGCCTTCGATGCCATGGCTCACTGGGCGCCGCCCGGGCGCGGTGGTGGATTCGGTGGCGGCTGGATCGGCGCGCTCGGCTATCAGCTCGGCACCCTGGTCGAGGATCCCGGCATCGCGCCACCGCGACCTGCCCCGCTGCCGGCTCACCGCCTGGCCTTCTATGACCAGGTCCTGCTCCGGCGGGACGGGCAGTGGTGGCTCGAGCAGCTGACCGGCCTGCTCGACCCGCACGTGGAGGCCGCCCGCGCCGCGCGGATGCTGCAGACCGTGAGCCGGTTGCGGCCACCGGCGCCCGGAGCCTTCGCCCTGGGCGCGTTCACCAGCACGCCCAGCGAGGACGCGCACGCCGATGGTGTCGCGGGGGTGCGCTCGGCCATCGCCGACGGGGATCTGTTCCAGGCCAACCTCACTCTGCGGCTGGATGCGACCTTTGCCGGAGACCCCCTCGACGTGTTTCTCCAGGGTTATCGGGCGCTCCGGCCGGCGTACGGGGCGTATCTCGGATGGCCGGGAGCGGAGGTGGCCAGCTTCTCCCCGGAGCTGTTCCTCCGCCGCCGCGGTCGCACCGTCCTCACCTCGCCGATCAAAGGGACCACTCCGCTGGCGGCGCCGACCCAGGTCCTGGTGGACTCGGTCAAGGACCTGGCCGAGAACGTCATGATCGTCGACCTCATGCGCAACGACCTGGCCCGCGTCTGCGAGCCAGGGTCGGTGACCGTCCCGGCCTTGGGCCGCGTGGAAGACCATGCGGTGCGGCACCTGGTCTCCGATGTGATCGGCCAGCTGCGGGCTGGGGTCGGGGACGGCCAGATCCTGCGGGAGACCTTCCCGCCAGGTTCGGTGACCGGGGCGCCCAAGGTGGCCGCCCTCCGGCTGATCAACGACCTGGAGCCCACCGCGCGAGAGCTTTATACCGGAGCCATCGGCTATGTCAGCCCCGCGGCGGATCTGGAACTGTCCGTGGCGATCCGAACGTTCGAGCACGCGCCTGGACGGGTCTGGCTCGGGGTCGGTGGCGGGATCACGACCCTCTCGGACCCGGCCGCCGAAGTCCGGGAATGCCGCGACAAGGCCGAGCCGCTCCTCGCAGCCATCGGGGGCCGGTGGGCCAACTCGCTCGGCACCGACTCGGCAGGGTCCCGCTCCCAGGGGGCCAGGCGTCGACCGACGCCGCAGGGCTCCCCGCATGTGGTCGTCCGGGGGAGCCGGGTGCCGCCGCGCCAGAGTGTGCGACAGGTCCGGCGGGCGCTGCGGTCGGGTGCAGCGGACGCTGCGCGCATCCTGGTCGTCGACAACTACGACTCGTTCGTCCACAACATCGTGGACTATCTCCGACAGGTCGGGGCGAGCGCGGTGGCGGTGCGCCACGACGCGCTGACCCTTCACGATGTGCAGGCCTTGCGGGACGCACACGATCTCACGCACCTGCTGCTGTCCCCGGGGCCGGCCGCGCCGGCCGATGCGGGCATCGGCATCGCGCTCGTCCGAGAGTTGGGGCCGCGCACCCCGATCCTCGGGGTGTGCTTGGGTCACCAGATCATCGGCGCGGCATTCGGTGGCTCGATCGTTGCCGCACAGCGGATCGTGCACGGTCGGGCCGAGCCGATCACGCATGACGGCCTCGGAGTCCTGGCCGCGCTCCCGGACCGACCGGTCGTGGCCCGCTACCACTCTCTCTCGGTCGACCCGGGCAGGCTGCCTCCCGACCTGGTCGCGACCTCATGGGCCGCCGACGGCGAGCTCATGGGGGTGCGTCATCGACGCCACCCCCACATCGAAGGGTTGCAGTGGCATCCCGAGTCGATTCTCACGACAAACGGTCTGGCGGTGCTGGAGAGGTTCTCCCACAGCCGGATCCGCCATCCTCGACTAACCTCGTAGCCGGTCCCTACGGGGGAGGAAGGCTGGGCGGCGGCGGTATGTCTGCCGCATACGTCATTTGACGCAGGGTGGCCGCGCCATTGGGCTGTGGTGCGGCAACGGCGGCATTCCTAGCGTGAGGACCGGACACGGTCGTCCCAACGGCCGAAGTCCGACAGACCGCAGCGGCGCGAGCACGTGACCGCACCCGCAGACCAGGAGGTCGGAAGTCGATGACCGCGAAGAACTTGCAAGAGGTGCTGGACCAGGCCGGCAGCACTGTAGACCTGCTCCGCAACTCGCAGGTGGGGGCCTACATCTATCCCGTTGTGCCGGCAGAGTTCACCAACTTCCGTCGTGAAGTGACAGCCTGGCAGCAGACGGCGGTGCTGTTCGACCAGTCCCACCACATGGTGAACCTCTGGGTCTCCGGGCCGGACGCCCTGAAACTGTTCACCGACACCGGAATCAACAGCACCGCGAACTTCCCGGTCGACTCGGCCAAGCAGTTCGTGCCCGTCTCGCCAGAGGGTGGTGTCATCGGCGACGGCATTCTGTTCCGTCTCGCCGAGGACGAACTCGTCTTCGTCGGCCGGGCCCCCACCGCCAACTGGCTGCAGTTCCAGGCCCTGCAGGGCTACAACGTCGACGTCCGCTACGACGACCGCTCCCCGTCGCGCCCCTACGGCAAGCAGGTCACCCGCGACGTGTGGCGCTTCCAGATCCAAGGCCCCAATGCCTGGCCGATCATCGAGAAGGTCAATGGTGGCCCGGTCGAGCGGGTCAAGTTCTTCAAGATGGGCTACATGAATGCCGCGGGGGAGCAGATCCGCACCCTGCGTCACGGCATGGCCGGCGCGCCGGGCCTGGAGATCTGGGGCCCCTACGAGTCCTACGAGAAGGTCCGTGAAGCGATCCTTGAAGCCGGCCAGGAGTTCGGTCTGGAGCCGGTGGGCTCGCGTGCCTATTCCAGCAACACCCTGGAGTCCGGCTGGATCCCCTCGCCGCTGCCCGCGATCTACACCAGCGAGGCGCTGCGTCCCTATCGGGAGTGGCTGCCCGCCAACAGTTATGAGGCCGTCAACGCCCTCGCCGGCAGCTTCGTCTCGGACGCCATCGACGACTACTACCTCAACCCGTGGGAGCTGGGCTACGGCACGTTCGTCAAGTTCGACCACGACTTCATCGGCCGCAGCGCCCTGGAGGCCGTGGACAAGGAGTCTCAGCGGCGCAAGGTGACGCTGGAGTGGAACAGCGAGGACCTGGGCAAACTGCTGGCGTCGCCCCTAGCTGACGCCCCCGGCTTCCAGTTCTTCGACCTGCCCAACGCCAACTACGGCTCGTCGAACTACGACGCGGTGCAGGATGCCGACGGCAACACCGTGGGTCTGTCCATGTTCACCGGCTACAGCGCCAACGAGCGCAAGGGCCTGTCCCTCGCGACCGTCAACCCGGACGTGCCGCTCGGCGCCGAGGTCAAGGTCATCTGGGGCGAGCCCGACGGCGGGAGCAAGAAGACCACCGTCATGCCGCACGAGCAGTTCGCGGTGCGGGCGATCGTCAGCCCCGCTCCCTACACCGCCATGGCGCGTGAGGAATACCAGCAGGGCTGGCGCACGGCCTGACCCGTCTGGGCCACGTGAGGCACCGGTGGGTGTTCGGATCGTTGGTGATGTCCGGGCACCCACTGGGCGGGGGAGCACACACCGTCCAGCAGTTTGCTAGCCGGTTCGCAGCTGGCAAGTGACGCCAGCCGATCAAGAGAGGGGTGAGCCATGGCTGCCCGCCTGAAACTAGTCGAAGTCAGCCTCAGCTTTGGCGGAGTGCGGGTCCTGGACAAGGTGTCCTTCGAGGTCGAGCCTGGGCAGATCTTCGGGCTCGTCGGGCCCAACGGGGCCGGGAAGACGTCCCTGTTCAACTGCATCAGTGGGCACTACACACCCACGAGCGGGTCGATCACCCTCGACAACGCCGAGATCTCCAAGGTCCGCCCGTCGGTGATGGCCAGCCGCTACCACCTGGCCCGCACGTTCCAGCATCCCGCCCTCCAGCTGGAAGCCAGCGTTCTGGAGAACGTCCTCCTGGGAGCCCACACGCGGCTGCCCGGGGGGCCACTGGAGTGGGCGCTGCGACTGCCGTTCACCGTTCGCGCCGAACGGGAATGCCGCGACGAGGCGATGGCGCTCCTGGAGGACATCGGTCTGGGCTGGGCGGCGCACATGCGGGCCGACGAGTTATCGCACGGGCTGCACAAAGGCGTTGAACTCTGTCGGGCCCTGCTCGCCCAGCCCAAGTTGCTGCTGCTGGACGAGCCGGCCGCCGGCCTCCCCCACGCCGAAGTCGAGGGGCTCATCGAGACGATCATCGGTGTCCGAGACCGCTATGACGTCACCGTCATCGTCGTCGAGCACCACATGGGCCTGATCGCCGCCCTGACCGACGCGGTCGTGGTCCTGGACCACGGCAGCAAGCTGATGGAGGGCACGGCCGCCCAGGCCCAGTCCGACCCGCGGGTCATCGAGGCCTACATCGGGAAGCAAGACGATGTCGCTTCTTGAGTTGGAGGACGTCCGGGCCTCATACGGGCCCGTCGAAGTGCTCGAAGGGGTCTCGCTCTCGGTGCCCGACCGGGGCGCCGTCGGAATCCTCGGCGCCAACGGCGCAGGCAAGACCACCACGTTGCGGGCGATCAGCGGCACCGTCACCACCAAAGGGTCGATCGTGTTCGACGGCAAGGACATCCGCGGCAAACGCCCGGAGCAGGTGGCGGCCCTGGGCATCGCCCACGTCCCGGAGGGGCGCGGCACCCTCGGCGACCTGACCGTGATGGAGAACCTCATGGTCGGCGCCTATCTGCGCAAGGACCGCAAGGGCATCTCGGAGGACCTCGACCTCCTTCTCGACCTGTTTCCCAACCTCAAGGACCGGATCGCCTCCAACGGCTCGGCCCTCTCTGGTGGTGAGCAGCAGATGCTCGCCGTGGCGCGCGCCGTCATGTCCAAGCCCCGCCTGCTCATGCTCGACGAAGCCTCCCTGGGGCTGGCGCCCTCCACGGCCAAGTCGGTCTACTCCGCGATCGGCCGACTGCGGGAACAGTCCGGCATCGCGATGCTCGTCGTCGAGCAGAACGCCAACCTGGCCTTCAGCCTCGTCGACTCCGCCACGGTCCTGGAGACGGGACGCAGTGTCCTGTCCGGTCCGACCGCGCAGCTGCGCGGCATGGACGAGATCCGACGCGCCTACTTGGGAGACTGACGTGGGAACCTTCATCCAGCTCGTCGTCGACGGCCTGTCGACCGGCTCGATCTATGCCGCCCTCGGGCTGGCGATCGTGCTCGTTAGCCGCTCGACCGGACTGATCAACTTCGCCCAAGGGGCGATGGCCGTCTTCTCGGCCTACCTGACCTTCGTGATGTATCAGGCGGGACTCCCGCTGCTCGTGGCGATCCTGATTTCCGTGGCAGCCTCCTTCGCCCTCGGTGCCCTCATCGAGCGCTACGTGATGCGGCGCTTCGAGCAGGGAGACCCCGATACGGCGGTGGTCGTGACCATCGCCATGCTCACCCTCATCACGGGGATCTGTGCCTGGCTGTGGACCTACGACAACCGGATCTTCCCCTCGCTGTTTCCCCTCTCTACGGTGTCGGTCGGCGGCGCAGTCCTCAGCATCCGCTCGATCGGCACAACCCTGGTCATCGTCGCGACCATGCTCGTGCTTCAGGTGTTGTTCTTGCGCACCAAGCTCGGCCTGGCCTTGCGAGCAGTGTCCATCAACCCCTACTCCGCATCCCTGTCTGGGATGCCCGTGGGCCGCCTGCTCATGGTCGGTTGGGGTCTGGCTGCCGGGCTGGGCGCCGTCGGTGCCGCCCTCGTGGCGCCCAGCCTGTCGCTCACCCCCGGGATGATGGACGGCCCACTGGTCTACGCGCTTGCGGCGGTCATTCTCGGCGGGGTGTCCAGCCCCCTCGGCGTCGTCGTCGCGGCCTGGCTGATCGGGGTCCTGGAGAACCTTGCCGCGGTCTACGTGCCGTTCATCGGCTATGACCTGAAGATCGCGGTGCCCTTCATGTTGATCTTCATCGTCCTCATCGTGCGGCCGCAAGGTCTGTTCGGTCGGCGCGAAGTGGTGCGCGTCTGATGAGCGAGCAGCCCCTCATGCAGCGACGCGGAATGCGGATGGGCGTGACGGCATTCGTCGTCATTGTCCTGCTCGCACTGCCCCAGCTCTTCTCCGAGCCGATCAACTCCTCTCTGGCCCGCATCGGCGTGTATGCCGTCGCGATCCTCGGCCTCAACGTGGTCATGGGCTACACCGGCCAGGTCTCGCTGGGTCAGATCTTCTTCCTCGGACTGGGTGCCTACGTCACGTCCTACGGCGTCACCCACGACTGGAATATCGTCCTGACGTTCATCCTGACGTGCCTGATCCCGGCCCTGGTCGGCCTGGTCATTGCGCTGGCCGCGGCGCGGATGGGAGGTCTGGCAATCGCCATGATCACCATCGCCCTGCCGATCGTCGGTGTGCCCCTGGCCAAGCGGCTCTCGGGCCTGACCGGTGGCTCCCAGGGGGTCTCGGCGCGCTTCAGCAGCGCGCCCGACTGGAGTCGGCTTTATGACGATCAATGGCGCCTCTACCTCGTCATCATCATCGGCGGGCTGACGTTCGTCCTGACCCGCAACCTGGTGCGGGGCAAGTTCGGGCGGGCCTTCGCCATCGTCAAGAACAACGAGGCCGTCGCCGGATCCATGGGCGCCTCGCCGTACGCCTACAAGGTGTTGGCGTTCACGATTGCCTCGCTGATCGGCGGCGTGAGTGGCTTCCTCTACATGGTCGTCATCCAATACACGTCCCCCGAGACGCTCCATTTCGGTCACTCGATTGCGCTGTTGTCCGCCATGGTCGTGGGCGGTGCGGGCAGCATCATCGGCTCCCTCCTCGGCGGGATCTACTACGTCCTGATCCCGCAGGCGACCAACGTGATCAACCCCAACCTGACGGCGTTGCTGCAAGGTCTGATCCTGCTCATCGTCCTCTTTGTGCTCCCCCGAGGCTTGGCCTCCCTGCCGCACCGCCTCGGCATTGGGCGTCGATCCCGGTCGCGCCCCCCGTCCGCCACGCTCGCGGCCCCTGATGCCGAGTCGGCCTCCACCGAGATATCCACGTCACCTGAGGAGAAGTAACTGATGAACATTGTGCGCAAGGGCTCCAGGGCGAGCCTCCTGGTTGCCGGACTGAGCGCCCTCGCGCTGGTCGCGTCCGGCTGCGCGTCCCGCGAGGGGGAGACCCGCGCGGGCGACAGCGCCGCGGCGAGCCCGGGCATCACCGACACCACGCTCACCCTCGGTGTCACCACACCGCTGAGCGGGACCACTGCCGGCCCCGGTAAGTGCACCGTCGATGGGCTCAAGGCCTACATGGAGGCCAAGAATGCCGCCGGCGGCATCAAGTTCGGCGACGGCAAGACCCGGACGGTCAAGATCGAAGCCCTCGACGACGCCTACGACCCGCAGAAGGCGGCAGCGAACTACGACCAACTCAAGGGCAAGGTCTTCGCGATGACCTCCGGGCTGGGGACGCCGACCAACCGTGCCTGGCGCGAGGCCGCGATCGCGGACAAGGTGCCCCAGGTGTTGGTGATGACCGGTGACAAGATCTTCTCCGACCAGGAGCAGAGCCCGTGGCAGTTGGGCTTCGTCCCGATCTACGCAAACGAGGGGGAGGCCTTCGGTGCCCTGCTCGCCGAGTCGGCCACGCCGCACAAGGTGGCCATCCTGGCGCAGAACGACGACTTCGGCGAGGGTTATGTCGAGGGCTTCAAGGACGCGATCAAGGACAACCCCAACATCCAGGTCGTCAAGGAGCTCACCTACGAGGCGAGCGACACCTCGGTCGACGCCCAGATCACCGAACTGGCCTCCACGCAGGCCGATGTCATCGTCAACGCGATGTCGCTGACGCCGCTGGTCGTCTCGGCGATGAAGAAGGCGCAGGAGCTGCAGTGGCTCCCGAGTTGGTTCCAGCCCTCGAACACCTCGAGCCCGACGGCGATCCTCCAGCCGGCCGGTGCCGAAGCGTTCCCCGGTGTCTTCTCGGTGTCGTTCTCCAAGAACCCGGCGAGCCCGGCCGTCGCCGAAGACGCTGACGTCAAGCAGTTCCTCGCCGACCTCTCGCAGTATGCCGGGGTGGAGGGTCCGCCCCAGTTCCCGCACTGCATGTGGAGCTACATGGTCGGGGCGACGCTCGAGCAGGCCTTCATGAAGATGACGAACCCGACGAGGGACGACTTCATGACGCAACTGCGGTCGATCTCGGACTACCAGGCGCCGCTCCAGGTCGCCGGCAGCGTCGTCGACACAACCAAGGACGGCAGCCCCGCCGTCTCGTCGGTGTCGGTCATCAAGTACAACGGCACCGGGTTCGCCCCCGCCACCTCGTACGACAGCTGATCCGGTGACGTCGGGGTGCGGCTACGCACCCTGACGCTGTCGGCTCGCATCATCACCACGTGTGGCCCGGTCGGGAGGACTTCCCCCCGACCGGGCCACCGGTCTGTCTGCGGTGGGTCGGCAGGCGAGCGGGCGGCATTCGTCAACGCGAAAGTCCGCCAGCTGGCGGACTTTCGCGACTCGGGAGGCCCAGCCGGCGCCAAACTCCGCCAACTGGCGAACTTTCGTGACCCAACCGCCCGGGGGTCGGCCAAGCCGATGGCGGTGCCGGGCGGGGCATCGGGCTGGTGCCTCGTCCGTGACCGGCTCGCTGCGACCCCCGCGACCAGGTTCACTTCACCCCAACCTCAGGGTGATGGCTGAACCTGGTCGAGATGTGGTTTGGGATCATCGAACGCCAAGCCATCCACCGCGGGACCTTCCGATCCGTCAAAGGGCTCAACTAGTTCGCGGGTGCCGTGATGCTGATCGCCCGAGTGTCCTGGAAGGAGCGGATTCCTTCGATGCCCTGTTCGCGCCCCATGCCCGACTGCTTCATGCCGCCGAAGGGCGCCCGCAGATCCAGGCGCGGCGCCCCGTGATCGTTGATCCAGACATAGCCGCACACCAACTGCTGGGCGACCTGCCGCGCCCGGTCGAGGTCGGTGGACCAGACCGATCCGCTCAGCCCGGCCCAGTTGTCGTTAGCCAGGGCAACCGCCTGCTCCGCATTGTCGACGCCGACGATCGGCACGACCGGCCCGAACGGCTCCTCGGTGACCACCGTGGCATCAATCGGCGGATCGATCACCAGCGTGGGTCGAAGGAAGTAGCCCTCACGCATCGCGGGTGCGCTCGGTAGGTCCCCAAAGGCTTGGACCTGGGCGCCACGCGAGGCCGCGTCTGCGATCAGATCGGCGACGAAGTCACGCTGTCTCGAGGTGTGCAGCGGTCCCATGGTCGTCTCCGGCGCCAGCCCGTGACCCAGCACGACGCGTTCCAGTCGTTCCGAGAGGCCCTCGACGACCTCACTCATACGCGACCGGTGAACGTAGATTCGCTTGGCGTTCATACAGACCTGCCCGCTGGATGAGAACACGGCGGAGAACAGCCGATCCAGGTGTGCGCGGTCCAATGGGGCATCGTCCAGGATGAGCGCAGCATCATTGCCGCCGAGCTCCAACGTGACCCGGGTGAGCGAACGAGCGGCGGCGGCCATAATGCGGCTGCCGCCGCTGACTGAACCGGTGAAGCACACCTTGGCAATCTGCGGCCCTTGAATCAGATCGGTCATTGCCTCGTCCGGACCAGTCACCACATTGAGCACACCCGGTGGGAGGGCCTGGGCCATCCGGGTAGCGATGCGCGTGGTGGCCAGCGGCGCGGACGGTGGAGGCTTGACGATCACGGTGTTGCCGGCGAGCAGGGCATACGGCAAGGCATTGGACAAGATCCCGATCGGCCAGTTGAACGGGACGATGATGGTGACCAGGCCGAGGGGCTGGTGGCCGATCCACGTGGTCGCGGGTATCTCGGGTGTCGCCGCCAAGGTCCGGGATGACTCGACGTCCTCAGCGAGCGAAAGCATGGCCATCGTCCGTCGTTGCAGCATTGAGACGTCGCGCTCGCTCTCAGCGAGCACCTTGCCGTTCTCCCGGGTGAGGATTCGGGCGTCCATGGCGAGGTCATCGACGTCGGATCGGACCGCGGCAGCGAGCCGATGCGCGCGCTCCCGCACGCTGAGAGCGGACCACGCCGCGAAGGCTGCCACCCCTGCCGTCACCGCATCGGTGACGTCCCGCTCGGTCGCCGCAGCAGCGGTCCCGACAACGGTTGCGGGCATGGCCGGGTCAGTGATGCTCAACCGCCCACTCGTGCTGCGGCACTCCCCGCCGATGTAGAGCTGGGTAGACACCGTCTCTCTTGCGCCTCGCATCATGATTCTCCCTCCGCCGGCCGCCTATCCACGTGGACCACCGAGCATTGCGCGGGCGGCGCGCGTCGCGTAGATTGATCAATAACTTAAACTAGTTTACATGCAAACCGCAATCAGCGACAGCGAAAATGCCAACATCGATCACAGGGGAAGCCGATGAGGTTGAAGGACAGGGTGTGCATCGTGACCGGCGGCGCCGGCGGGATCGGACGAGCAACGGTCGCCCAGCTGGTGCGGGACGGTGCCCGAGTCGTTGTCGCCGACCGTGACCTCGACGCCGCTCAGCGAGTTGTCGATGAGGTCGGCGCGAGCCACGCGATGGCTCATCAGGTGGATGTGGCCTCCCACTCCCAGATCGAGGAACTCGTCGCTCGCGCCGTCATGACGTACGGGCGACTTGATGTCATGTTCAATAACGCGGGCATCGCCGGAGGACGCCCCTTGTTGGAGCACGACCCGGAGAGGGACTACTTCCCCATGATTCGGGTCGATCAGGACAGCGTCTACTTCGGCATCCTTGCCGCCGCCCGGCAGTTCGTCGCTCAGCGCTCCCCCGGCGTCATCATCAGCACCTCTTCCATCTACGGAGAATCGGCCGCCCCGAACGCTTTCGCCTACGGCGCGGCCAAGGCCGCCGTCATCTCCTTCACCCGCTCGGCTGCCTTCGAGCTCGGTCCCCTCGGCATCCGCGCCGTCGCGATCACCCCTGGGCGGGTCAACACCCCCATGATTCAGCGACTCGGACCCGAACTAGGTCGGATGTTCGCCGAGCAGCAGGCAAGCGGGAGGCTCACCGAGCCCGAAGAGATCGCCCGCACCGTCGCCTTTCTTGCCAGCGATGACGCTTCCGCGATCAACGGAACCGTCGTCCATGTCGATGACGGCTATTCGGCCTTCAAGCAGCGCTTCGAGCCCCCTCGCTTCGACTAGGGGACCACGGTGGAGCTCCGTCAGCTGAGGTACGTCGTGCTCACGGCCCAAGAAGGGTCCTTCTCGCGCGCGGCGGCCGAACTGCACCTGGCCCAGCCGTCACTGAGCACCGCGATCGCACAACTGGAAAGCGAACTCGGGATTCGCATCTTCGAACGGAGCTCTCGAGGTGTGACTCCCACCGCTGCCGGCGCGTATGTCGTCCGCCAGGCTGCTCGGGTGCTGCGTAGCGTCGACGAGCTACGCGACACCGCACGGTCGATGGCTTCGGGAGCACAGGGAGCGGTCAGCTTCGGCATCGTCCCCGTCCTTGCCTGGCAGGTCGCGCCCGCGATCATGCGCGAGTTCATCCACCTGTGGCCCCACGCCGAGGTCGCCCTGCGCGAGGCCAACGCCTCGGACGTGATTGACCTTGTCCTGGCCGGCGACCTGGACGTCGGGTTGGTCGCGACCACCTCGAGCGCTCATCTGCGCGACTTGCACCGGGGCAAACTCGTCGTGGAAGCCATGGGATCGGTCGAACTGATCGCCGCTCTGCCGCGACGATATGCCGACAGTCCGGATCCGATCTGCCTCGAGGCCTTCGCTCACGAGGCCATCACCATCCCACCACAATCGACGCGGACGTTCGGCCTACGCTCGGGCATGCTCGCGGCATTCGACCAGGCAGGGCTGCCCACCCCCCAAGTGCGCGACGTCCCCTCACTGTTCGAAGCCATTCCGCTGGCGATGGCCGGGCTGGCGGTCGCCATCATCCCCGAGGCGATGCGACCGGCGATCCAGTCACCGGATCTGGTGCTGCGGCACATCGTCGACGGCCCCGCCCCGCTGGACGTCTCACTGTTGAGACGCGCTGGCCACGCCACACCCACCATCGGTCACTTCATCGAGGTCGCGGGGGCGATCCTGCGCCCGGACGACCCAGCCCCGCAGCGCACAACGTCGCGACCAACACCGGACCAGCCTCAGCTGAGCGGAATGACCTGAAGGTCCTCAGGCACGATGAACCGACCAGCGAAGCCCGACGCTTGTGCCGTCCAGACCTCCGGGGCCGCCGCTCTGGGCACCAAGTGGTGCAAGGCGAGCTGCCGTGCGCCGGCCTCTTGAGCGATCCTGATCGCCTCTGCGGGCGTGGTGTGCGAGGCGTAGTGGTGGTCTCGGACCGCACGGGCTGAATCGTCCCGGGTCCGGGCGTACTGTTCTTCCACCCAGCCCGAGTCCAGCGCCTCGTGAAGGAGCACGTCAGCATCCGCGGCCAGCCGGACCATGTTGGGTGTCGGGCCGGTGTCCCCGGAGATGGCCACCACCCCACCCTCGGTCTCGATGCGATAACCGAACGCAGGCGCCATCGGTGCGTGCTTGACCAACATGGCGGACACCCGCACCGCGTCGTCCTCGAAAACCGGGAAGGGGTCCATCATTGGTGTCGGATTATCGTTGGGGTGGAAGCCGACCGAATCCGCAATGGAGATCTCCTGCGCGCAGAACCAGTCCATGGGCATCGGCTTGAGTGAGTCGAAGCGGCGGTCGTTCAGGTCCGTGGCGAAACCCCGCAATTGCAGGTCGATCGTGTCGCTGATCCCCGGGGTGGGGTTCTCCGGGAACACCGGATCCATGGGTCCGTTCGCCCGGGGGCTGAGCGAAGGCAACATACCGCGCGGGCCGGGACCCAGCACCGGGATCCGATGCGTTGGTGGAATCGGCATGCGCATGATCCCAAAGACCATGAGCGCCGCAAGATCGACGATGTGATCGGAGTGCAGATGCGTGATGAAGACCGCCCGCAGGCTGTCGAATTCACGCCCGGCGCGTCGCAGTTGCCGCCCTACCCCTGAGCCGGCATCAACCAAGTAGGTCCGGTCACCGACCACGATCGCCGTGGCGATTCCGGCACGGCGACCGTCACTGCTCCATACCGGTCCGCCCGCAGTTCCGAGCGTGATGACGTGCGGCTTCGTGTTCATGCTTGGACCGGCGCAGCGGCGGCCACGTCGGGCTGTTTCGCCTTTTGGATGAGATCGAAGACCTCGGCACGCAGCTCCCCGAACCGAGGCAGGTTCTTGGTCTGCACTTGATGTCGCTCGGTCGGCAGATCGACGACGATGTCCCGCGCCACCTTGGCCGGCGCGCCGGACAACACCACAACCCGGTTACCCAGGTAGACAGCCTCGTCAATGTCGTGGGTGACGAAGAGCACGGTCATCCCGAGGCGTTGGCTCATGTTCAGGACCAGGTCCTCGAGTTCGATGCGCGTCTGGGCATCGACCGACGCGAACGGTTCGTCCATGAGCAGAACGTCTGGCTGATACGCCAGGCCGCGGGCGATCGCGGCACGTTGCTGCATCCCACCGGACATCTCCCAGGGGTACAGCTCCCCCCTGCCGGCCAGGCCGACATTGGCCAGTGCCTCGGCGACCAACGCCGGTCGATCGGCCTTAGGGAACTTCGCCTTGTGCAACGGCAGCTCGACGTTCTTGGCGATGGTCAACCAGGGGAGCAGGCTGCGCGAGTAGTCCTGGAAGATGACGGCGAGCTTGGCCGGAGGCTCGCTCACCCGTTCCCCTTCGAAGACCACCTGGCCAGCCGTGGGGCTCGAGAGCCCCGCAATGCACTTGAGCAGCGTGGTCTTGCCCGATCCTGAGGGGCCGACAACGCAGACGAACTGGCCGGGATCGACCGCGAAGTCGACCCCGTCGAGGATCTGAGCAACGCGATCATCGGTGACGAACACTTTGCCAAGGTCCTGCACCGCGAGGATGTGTGAAGTCATACAGAACACCTTCTGTTCTCGGTAAGGGGGGCTCACGCAGCCCCGGTGGCCGCCCGCATCCGGATCTGCCAGCTCAGGACGCGGCGCTCGATGACCACGAAGATCGAGGTGAGGAGATAGCCGAGGACGCCGAGCATGATGGTGCCTGCCCAGGTGGACGTCACTCGGAACAGTTGCTGGGACTCCAGGACGAAGTAGCCGAGGCCGCGGGCCGAACCGACCATCTCGCTGACCACGATGAGGATGATGGAGATCTGCAGGGAGATGCGATATCCGGCGACGATCTGCGGCATGGCGCTGGGCAGGACGACGCGCCAGATGTTCTGCCACGGGGAGAGCCGATAGGAACGCACCATGTCCCGCACTTGCGGATCAACGCTGCGGACCCCGTCCATGGTGTTCAGCAGCGTCGGCCAGAAGGCACCGATCGCAATCAGCGCGACGCTCATCGAGTTCCCGATGCCGAAGATCACCAGCACAATCGGGATCAGGGCCGGGGAGGGCAGCGACCGAAGGAAGTTGATGATGGGCGCAAGCAACGCTCGGAGCAGGGAGCTGCGGCCGAGCACGACACCGACGACGGTTCCGCCGATGAGGGCGATGGACAAACCCTTGAAGAAGTTCTGCAGGGTGGGAAGCAGGTCCCGAGTCAGGCGCGGTCCGAGGATCCAGTCGTCAACGATCTCGCTGAGGATATTCGGGAGCGGCGGGTAGTACAGCGAGGAGTTGGTCGTGCTGGTGATCCACCAGAGCCCGACAATGAGGGCGGGGAGCCACAGCCGCCACAGCAGGAGTCGCAGCATCTCGGTTGCTGAACGCGTCATGATCCCGCCCTCTCACGCTGAGAGGGGTGCCAGAACAACAGCGGCCTGTTTGCGAGGGAGAGCAGGCCGTTGAGCGCCAAGCCAAGCAGCCCCATGACGACGATCAAGGCGTACATCCGATCGAGCCGCCCGGCCGCCTGACTCGTCGAGAGCATGGCCCCGAGGCCCGGTATGCCGATGATGTACTCCGTGACGATCGCCACGACGAGGGCCATGGTCACCGAAATTCGCAGACCGGTCATCGCGAAGGGTGTCAGGCTCGGCACAACGATTCGGACAGTGCGCTGAGCCCGAGTGAACCGATATACCCGCGCGACGTCCAAGGCGGTTCCGGAGATCTCGCGCAACCCATACCCCAGCTGAGTCAGCATCGGCCAGAGCGCAGCGAAGACAACGAGGAAGAGTTCGACCGACTTGGTGGGGCCCCAGAGCAGGATCGTCAACGGGATCAGGGCAACGGGGGGGATCGGCTTGAGGAACTCGACGATGAACCAGGTCGACTCACGCACCGCGAAGGACCGGTGAATTGCCATCGACATCGGGACGGCGATCAGAATGACGACGACGATCCCGAGAATCGCCACGGACATGGTGGCGAAGACGGCGCTCCAGAAGGTGGTGTTGATCATCAAGCCCGCGAAAGTCAACAGGACCGTTGCCGGCGGCGGCACAGCATTGGCCGATAGTGCCCCGGTGGAGCTGGCGATCTGCCAGACGAGCAGGATCGTGACCAGTCCCAAGGCGCCGAGCAGGAGCTCGCGGCGGGCGGACAACCCCACCGAGGGGCCGGTCGCCTCCGGGGACGATTGACGGTCGACCTGCAGGTCAGGCGCTGTGGGTGCAACCGGCGCGGTCGTGCCTCCCCCGGGCGGCCTTCCCGACGCCCCGCTCACGGCATCCACACCATTGACGTCGCATCCAATTCCCGGTCGATCAGGCCGATCTGGGCCATGGCATCGACCATGGGCTGGACCGCGGCTGCCGTGACCTCACCGATGAAGGCCGGCAGGCGGACGTCCTGCACGATGGCAGGGTCCATGCTGAGCTTGTCGACCAGCAGTTTGCGCACCGCATCTGGGTTGTTCTGTGCGTAGTCGTTCGCTTCGATCATCGCCTGGCGCATCTTGGCGGCGGTGTCGTGGTTGTCCTTGAGGTATGCCGCGCTCGCCACGAGAACGGCATCGGGAAAACCAGCGGGAATCACATCGAGCCCATCGGGGCGATAGGCCGCGAAGGCTGAGATGAAGCCCGCCTTGCGCGCAGCTGCGGTGAATGGTTCGGAGGCAATGATCGCGTCGACTTGGCCCTTCTCGAGGGCGGCAATCTGCTCGCTCAGGGTGATGACCACCCAGTTGATCCCGTCGGGGGCTCCGCCATCCGCGAGGTAGTTCGCCATGACGCCGACGTAGGGGCCCGAGCCGATCGCGCTGGTTGCGACGATCTTGCCCTGCAGGTCTTTGGGACGCTTGATCGGACTGTCCGTCGGGACCATCACCCCTTCGTCACCCTCATTGGTGTCCTTGGGTTCCGCCTGCACGCCGGCGACGATCTGGATGGGCATGTCCTGGGCGATCGCCGTGATGATCGGCGCGGTGGCCGCGTTGGCGAATTGCATCTGCCCATTGAGCAGCGACGGTGCGGAAGCGGCGAAGTTTGGCGCCTGGGTGATCGTGGCGGCCAGGCCGTTTTTGGCGAAGATGCCCTGGTCCTGAGCCACCCAGAACGGCACCGCCGCGGTGGTGAACACCGCGCCGATGGTCACCGGGATCAGGTCGGCCCCGCCGGAGGCTGTACCTGAGGCCGACGCACCCCCGGGGTCGTCGGAGGTGCAGGCTGTCGCCGCGAGTCCAAGGGTGGCCAGCGCCGCAGTCAGTGCCGTACGCCGGGAAAGGTGTGCTGTCATCATGGCGAGCTCCTCGTCAGGTCCTGCGCTGGGCCAGAGACGCTTGTGTCCGCGCCCTTGCGGTGACCTCAGCCTGCGGCCTATGGGCCACGCCTGGAAGACCCCGACTACCTTCCGCAGCCATCGACGCAAACTATGGCGCCACTCCGGCAGAACCACCGGTGACATTCGGCAAGGACCTCGCCGCAGGCCCGCCTGAGCGAGACATGCGGCAATGCGACGCCGAGTGTGGCGATCAGCCAGTTGACCGGCCCGATGACCGTCACCCCTTCGGGGGCTGGTAGGACGCCTGGGTGGCAACCGGTATGCCGGGGCGGGCTCGAGGGTCCTTCCCGTGTCGACCCCGTCGGCGACGGCCAGGCCAGATTCCGGCGGATCTCGAAGACGAGGGCGTCGTTCCAGGCCTCGAACCGAATCTTGCTGTTCTCCTGTCACAGGATCGCTGCGTCGCCCGGATCAGCAACTGCCAGAACATCATCGGTGAATCGCTCACGACCTCCACGAACAGGCCGGTAGGCACCCATCGTGGACGTCACCCACCATCTCTGTGGTGTTTTGCGTCCGTGTCCCATGCCCGAAGAGCTCAAGCATCTCCCGACCGGCCCTCACAGAGTATAGAGGTATACCTGTTTACTTATAAACGTCATCGTGCTACGGTCGGCCTCACTTCCGGCCAAAGCAGCCGGACGGCCGCTCGCACGGCAGGGGCTCGGAACTGTTCCGCCTCGGGTAACGGCAGCGGCTTCGTGTCATCAATAGGGAGGACATGATGAGCCAGCCACATCGGGCCCATGGCCAGAAGGTCAGCGTCGCCGAACTGGAGGATCGCGCGTTCGAGTTGCGTACCAAACTCTTGGAGTTGTGTGGGACGTACGAGGGGGCGGTGCATATTGGTGGGGACTTGTCCGCGGCTGACATTTTCACTGCGTTGTACCACTACGGCTTGCGGGTCGATCCGACCGACCTGGCCAACCCGGCCCGTGACCGGTTCGTCCTGAGTAAGGGTCACGCCGCGGTGTGCATGTATATCGCGATGGCGATGCGTGGTTTCTTTTCGTATGAGGGGATCGTCGCGACATACGGCCAGCTCGATAGCGCGTATGGGATGCACCCGTGCAAGGTGCAGTTGCCTGGGGTTGAGTGTTCGACCGGGTCGCTGGGTCATGGGCTTCCGCTTGCGGTTGGTATGGCTTTGGGTGCGCGGCATCGCGGTGAGCGGCATCGGGTTTTCACGTTGATGGGCGACGGCGAAACCGGTGAGGGTTCGGTGTGGGAGGGCGTGATGGCCGGTCGCAGCAACCGTTTGGGCAATCTGGTGGCCATCATCGACCGGAACCGTCAACTCATGACGAGTTTCGCGGAGGACCGTGTCGCGTTCGAGCCGTATGCCGATAAGTGGCGGGCGTTCGGGTGGAATGTTGTGGAGTGCGATGGGCATGACATGGCGGCGCTGGTCGCGGCCCTCGATGCCCTGCCCGATCCTGGCAGCGATGTCCCGACGGTGATCATTGCCGAGACGGTCAAGGGCAAGGGTGTGGACTTCATGGAGCACAACTTGGCCTGGCATGCCGGATCGCTGGGCGCCGCCGATCTCGAACGCGCCCTGGCGGCGCTGAATTCCACCCGCGAGAAGGCGAGCATCTGATGCCGGTCACGTTCACGTTCGGAGAGATGCTCTCTGCTCGCTCGGTCATCGGGAGCACTCTGGCCGAGCTCGGGGAGAGCCATGACAACCTCTGGGTTCTCACCCCGGACATCGGGGCCACTCTCGTGGAGTTCCAGGAGAAGTACCCGGATCGGTTCCTGGATGTCGGCCTGGCCGAGCAGGTCTGTGTCGGGGTCGCGGCTGGTCTGGCGTATGACGGCAACATTCCCGTCGTGTCGGGCATGCTGCCCTTCCTGAGCATGCGGGCTTTGGAGCAGGTCCGCACTGACGTGTGTTACCCGAACCTGCCGGTGAAGATCATCGGGACCCATGGCGGGTTGGTCGGCAACGGTGGATCGACTCATTACGCGGTCGAGGACCTGACCCTCATGGGGGCGCTGACCAACATGACCGTCACCTCGATCGGTGACCCGCAGATGGTCGGCGAGGTGCTGCGCCAGTCCATGAGCATGGACGGCCCCCTCTACATCCGGCTCGCGGTCGGCAAGGCTGATCGGGTGCTGTACGAACCTGGCCAGCACGAGATCCGGATCGGTCAGGGCATCGTGGCCCGTGATGGGCACGACCTGACGATCTTCACCCATGGCACGACGGTGGCGCAGGCCCTTGACGTCGCGGAGGAGTTGGCTGAGGAAGGCTGTTCGGTTCGGGTGGTCGACATGTTCACCATCAAGCCGATCGACGCGGATCTGGTGGTCCGCTGCGCGGCCGAGACCCACGGCCGTTTCGTGGTCCTGGAGGACCACCTGGCCTACGGTGGCTTGGCGACCCGGATCGCGGACGTTGTGACCGACCACGGCATCTGCCTCACGGCATTCGAACGGTTGGGGATCCCCCAGGTCTACGCCGGTTTCGGCAACGACGTGGAGTTGCGCGACAAGCACGGCTACGGCCACCGCGCCACCCTGGCCGCCGCCCGCCGCACCCTGACACGCAGCTGAGCGGAATCGAGGATCGTGATGAGAACTGTTGCAGTGACCAAACTGGGGAACCTGCGCGCCACGGACGAGAGTGAACGTGGCGCCATCGGGGTCGTTGACTTCCCCGAGCACGAGCTCGGCCCGGAGGACGTGCGGATCAAGGTCGCGTACGCGGCCATCTGCGGCTCGGATCCGCATGTCGCGGAGGGCTATTTCCGCACCGAGGTCCCCATCGGGCTCGGGCACGAGATCTCGGGGGTCGTCGAGGCCCTCGGGGAGCGGGCCCAGCGCAACGGCCTGGCCGTCGGTGATCGGGTTGCCGGGAACTTCATTCGGTTCTGTGGGACCTGCCGGGCCTGCCAAGCCGGCACGCAGCAGTTCTGCGAGTTCATCCAGGACTACAACCGGCCCGGGATGGCCCAGCGAGTGACCTGGCACGAATCACAGGTCTACCGGCTCCCCGACGACGTCTCCCTCCTCAAGGGCTGCCTGCTGGAGCCCACCTCGGTCGCGGTGCGCATCGCCGACAAGACCGGGATCAAGGTCGGTGACACCGTGCTGGTGTGCGGGGGAGGCCCCATCGGGCAGCTGGTCCTGCAGGTGATGAAGCGCTACGGCGCGACCTCACTGACGATGATCGAACCGATCGCGGAGCGGCGCGACCTGGCGCTGCGTCACGGCGCCCAGCACGTCATCGACCCGATCGCCCAAGACCAGCAGGCCGTGGTGGACGACCTCACCCACGGTCGAGGCTTCGACGTGGTCATCGACGCCTCCGGCTCGACCCGGGCGGTCGCGGGCCTGCTCGATCTGGCGGCCAAGGGCGCCACCGTGATCTATGGCGCCATGTACCCCGCGACCTACCAAATGCCCCTGAACCTCTCCGACTACCTCTACCTCAAAGAACTCACGCTCTCGGGGGTCTTCATCTCCCCCTACGCGTTCCCCCGCGCCCTGGCGGTCCTGCCCCACCTCCACGTCGACGAGTTAACCACCGCCATCTTCGACCTCGAAGATGCCGCCAACGCATTCCGAATGCACCTCAGCGGCACCCACCCCAAAGTCATCATCCGATGCAACGACGTGCCGGACCCGGTGGCATGACCACCGGGGAATCGGCAGCCCTGGAGGCGATCAGCCTCGTCAAGAGCTCGCGAGGGTCTGCCTGCCCGTAAGGGATCGCGGTTGTCGGTGCGTTCCGGCGAGATCCACGCGCTCCTGGGCGAGAACGGTGGGCAAGTCACACTGATCAAGGGGCTCGGTGCCGTCCGCGCTCCGGACTCGCTGCGCTCAACGAGGACATCCCTCTCGGCACGGTCGGGGCGGACCACTCGCCGGTCCAGCGGACGATGTTTGCCTTTGCCCGAACGATGGCCACTGACGCGCGCGTCCTCATCCTCGATGAGCCGACCGCCTCCCTGACCGACACCGAGATCGTCGACGTGTTCGCGGTGCTGAACCATCGTCTCCAAGGATGTGGTTGACTCGCACGTCGACGAGGTCATCTCACTCATGGTGGGACGCAAGCCTTCGGAGATATCCCGCTTGCGGACCAGCGCCGGGGCGCGACCGCACGTGCTGGCGAGGAAGAACTCGCCACGACGGTGGGCCAAGACTCGGCCGACGAGTTCCTCCTCAGCGCCCTGGCTGGACAGCGCGGGCGGTGTCGAAGTGCGCGATCCCGGGGTCCAGCGCACTGCGCAGCACCGCCTTCGCCGGTGATCCGGATGGCAGCGGGTACGAGACATGGCTGAGATCCATGCAACCAAGGCCGGTGGGGGGCGCCCCCCGAGCCGCAGCGACGGCATATCCGGCCGCTGCGGCATACCCGAAGGCAGAGTCACCGACCGCCGAATACCACGAGTTGCTCCTGCATTGCTCGAAGGGGTGCGTCGCACGGCATGACCGAGGCGATCACGGCATCGGGCCTCATGCCCCGCACGGATCGAGATCACGAACTCCTAATCCCGCAGCTCGATCCCGTCCATCGAGACCGCGGCGCACGGACATCCTGCACGGGCTGCTCGGTCGTCTCACGCCTCCGCGTCGGCGGATTCGTTCGGGTGATTGGCCAGGATCAGGTGTCCGACAGCGGTGTTGGACGCCGGGACGTGGTAGAAGCGGTGCACGACCTCCACGTCGCCGGTCCCGTCGATGTCACTCATCGCGCCACGCGCGATCAGCCACATGACGAGCTCGATGCCCTCGGATCCGGCCTCATCGACGTACTCCAGGTGCGGCACTTCGGCCAGGCCGGCCGGGTCGGCGATGAGCCGGTCCAGGAAGGCGTTGTCCCACTCACGGTTGATCAGGCCCGCCCGGGGTCCCTGCAGCTGGTGGCTCATGCCTCCGGTGCCCCAGACCTGGACGTTGAGGGGCTTGTCGTAGCTCTCGATGGCCCGCCGCAAGGCCTGGCCGAGCTTGAAGCAGCGCTCACCGGACGGGATGGGGTATTGCACGACGTTGACGTGGAACGGGATGACCTTGCACGGCCAGGCGTCGCCGGGGTCGCCGAACATCGCCGTCAGGGGCACGGTCAGCCCATGGTCGACGATCATCTCGTTGGCGAGCGTCAGGTCGAAGTCCTCGCGGATCAGGCTGTGGGCGATGTGGGCGGCCAGCTCGGGGTCACCCTCGATGCCGGGGACCGGCCGCGGTCCGTAGCCCTCGTCGGCCGTGGCGAATGCCGGACCGGTGCCGAGTGCGAAGGTCGGGATCAGGCTCAGGTCAAAGTTCGTGGCGTGGTCGTTGTAGACCAGGAAGATCACGTCCGGGAGGTTCTCCTTCTCCCACTTCTTGGAGAACTCGTAACCGGCGAAGACCTTCTGCCAGTACGGCTCTTCAGCCTTGCCGAGGTCCCAGGCCGCGCCGATGGCCGGCACGTGTGAGGTGAAGACCGCGCCGGTGATCTTGGCCGGAGTGGCGGGAGCGTCCTCCTCCAGGGCGGCGTCCTCGACCTGGGTCGCCAACTCGGCCTGGGCCACGATGTCGGCCAGGCGGTTGCCCTCGGGGGTGCGACCACCGCTGACCATCATGTCGCGGTATTCCTCGTCGCTCATGCCCGTCATGGAGCCGGCCAACTGCTGGAACGAATACCCCAGCGCCGAGCCGAACTTGGCAAGGAAGTAGATGTTGCCGCCTTCGCGCATGGCGGCGTTGAGGTCCAGGTCCCGCAGCGCCTGCTTCTGCGGCTCGGTCATCGGCCACTCGGCCATGTAAGCCTCGGGGTCGGCCTTGTAGCGCTCCCGGTTCTCCGGACTCATGAACGACATACAGAACTGGTTGAGGTGGTATCCCTTGGCCGACTGTTCGGCGTCGAAGATCGTGGTTCCTGGGACCTTCTGGTAGGTCTTGTCCAGACTCATCGCGTGCTCCTGTCAGATGGGTGTGCAGCCAGTAGAGCCGGGTCGCAATGTCCACCTTGAGGGCCTGCCGGCCTGGGCTGCGCGTCCGCCCGGCCTCCACCTGAGGCAATGCTCCGTCGAGGGCGTCCCGCTGTCATGCGCCATGCGGACGGCATTGACCAGGACAATCCGCCGATGCCGCCGCCGGGATCCGAGTCGAGTGCGCGCGGAAGGCCCAGGGCGCGTGTCAGCGCACTCAGCTCGTTTTGGGTTGCCCCCTCGGGTGCGTCAGTGCGCGTCCGCCGACTGGTCGCGGTCGCGGGCCGCCTCCTGCATCTCCGTGCTCCGCATGGCCCTGGTCTCCTCGAGCATGCGCCTGAGAAGGTTGTTCAGGCGGGTGATGTCCTTGGGGGAGAGGTGCGCCAGGATGATTTCCTGCCCCCTCAGGGAGATGGGCATCATCTGTGCGTGCATCGCGGCTCCGGCCTGAGTCAGATACATCGGCCGCGACCCGCGGGGCCCGTCGAGCAGGGTGATGAGTTGGCGTTTGACCAGGACGGTCATGCTCTTGGAGACGATGGCCTTGTTGACGTCGATGAATTCCGACACCTCGGTCGCCGAGGCGCCCGGCTTGAGAGCCAGCACGGAGATCACCCGCCAGTCGTTCGTGCCGAGGCCGAACCGGCGGCGCAACTCTGCCGACTCGCGCCACACCAGGGCGTTGGAGAGCAGGGACAGCAGCCGGGGCGTGAAGTTGTCAGGGTCGATGACCGGGTTCAACGGCTCGGTCACGAGGTCGGGAATCTGGGCCGTGGTCTCGGGTCCCGGGGTGCCGTCATCGGCCATGCGATCTCCTTCAGTGGCCCAGGCAGGGCTGATGCTCGTTCCAGTTGGCCCATGTTCGCAGACCAATGGGCCCGTTCCGACTCGGAAACGGGCCCATCGGTGGCTGCGCCTTCAGTGGGCCATCGCGGCCAGCGCCTCCGGGTCGATGGTGGCGATGGAACGGGTGTCCTGGAACGCCCGCACGCCCTGAATGCCCTGTTCGCGGCCGAAGCCGGACTGCTTCATGCCACCGAACGGGGCGCGCAGGTCCAACCGGGTGGCGCCGTGGTCGTTGACCCAGACGTAGCCACACTCGAGTTGGGACCCGACCCGTTGGGCGGCGTCGGGATCGGCGGTCCAGACCGAGCCGCACAGACCACCCCAGGTGTCGTTGGCCAAGGTGATGGCCTCCTGCTCGGTGTCGAACGGGATGACCGGGATCACCGGGCCGAACTGCTCCTGGGTCACCACCCGAAGGGACAGATCCGGGTCCACGATGATGGCCGGGCGGACGAAGTTGCCGCCGGCCAACTCCCCCTCGGGCAGGGTGCCGAACTCCCGGACATCCGCACCAGCGGCCTTGGCCTCGGCGATGAGATCCTCGACGAAGGCCTTCTGGGCGACTTGGTGGAGCGGCCCCATGGTCGTGCCTTGGTCCAGGCCGTATCCCAGCACCGCCTGGTCGAGGCGAGCCGCGATCCCAGCGACCACCTCGTCCATCCGCGACCGGTGGACAAACACCCGCTTGGCGTTCATGCAGATCTGGCCCGTGGTGTCGAAGATGGCGGAATAGAGCCGGTCGAGGTGGACGTCGTCGACCTGAGCGTCCTGCAGGAACACTGCCGCATCGTTGCCGCCGAGTTCGAGCGTGACCCGGGTCAGGTTCTTGCTGGCCATCTCCATGATGCGCTTGCCGCCGTTGACGCTGCCGGTGAAGCAGACCTTGGCGATGTCGGGGCTCTCGATCAGTCCGGCCATGTTGGCGTCGGCGCCGGTGACGACGTTGAGCACGCCGGGGGGCAGCTTGGCCGCGACCCGCTGCACCACGCGGGCGGTCGCGAGGGGCGCCGACGGCGGGGGCTTGACGATGACGGTGTTGCCGGCCAGCAGGGCGTGGGGGAGAGCTGCGCCGAGGATGGCGATCGGCCAGTTGAACGGCACGATCACGGTGACAACACCGAGGGGTTGATAGCCCACCTGGGTCGTGATCGGGATACCGGGCGCGGGCTCAAGCACGGTGCCGGCGTCAACCTGGTCGGCCAGCATCAGAGCCAGGTTCCACCTGATCTCGAAGACGAGGGCGTCGACCCAGGCCTCGAACCGGACCTTGCCGTTCTCCTGAGACAGGATCGCCGCGTCCTCGTCGCGATCGTCGGCGATCCCGGCGATCGCCTCAGCCATGGCCTCCGCACGTTGGGCAGCCGAGAGGGCGGACCAGGCCGGGAATGCGCCCTTGGCCGCCGCCACCGCGTCGGCGACGTCCTGAGTCGATGCCGCGCTGGCCTCGCCGACGACGGTGCCCGGCTTGGCCGGGTCGGCGACGGAGAGCACCTCGTTGGTCCACCGTTCCTCGCCCCCGATGTACAGCCCCGTCCGGGTCCCTGTTGATGTCACCGTGTCAGACATACAAACCACCTCTCTGTGTTTTGAGTCAGTCGATACCCGCGATGCGCGTCGACGACGCATGATCCGCGTCACGCGAAAGTCTAGAGGTATACCTGTTTACTTGTAAACGCCTTCGTGCTAGCGTCACCGTCACTTCCAGCGAAAGCCGTCCGCCGCAAGGACTTCGAGAGCTTCAGGGAGGGTCGCGCAGGGGAACCCCAGCGACGTTCGTGTCATCAATGAGGAGGCATGATGAGCCAGCCAAGGCTGGCGACCGGGGCATCGCCCAGCGTCGCCGAACTGGAGGATCGCGCGTTCGAGTTGCGTACCAAACTCTTGGAGTTGTGTGGGACGTACGAGGGGGCGGTGCATATTGGTGGGGACTTGTCCGCGGCTGACATTTTCACTGCGTTGTACCACTACGGCTTGCGGGTCGATCCGACCGACCTGGCCAACCCGGCCCGTGACCGGTTCGTCCTGAGTAAGGGTCACGCCGCGGTGTGCATGTATATCGCGATGGCGATGCGTGGTTTCTTTTCGTATGAGGGGATCGTCGCGACATACGGCCAGCTCGATAGCGCGTATGGGATGCACCCGTGCAAGGTGCAGTTGCCTGGGGTTGAGTGTTCGACCGGGTCGCTGGGTCATGGGCTTCCGCTTGCGGTTGGTATGGCTTTGGGTGCGCGGCATCGCGGTGAGCGGCATCGGGTTTTCACGTTGATGGGCGACGGCGAAACCGGTGAGGGTTCGGTGTGGGAGGGCGTGATGGCCGGTCGCAGCAACCGTTTGGGCAATCTGGTGGCCATCATCGACCGGAACCGTCAACTCATGACGAGTTTCGCGGAGGACCGTGTCGCGTTCGAGCCGTATGCCGATAAGTGGCGGGCGTTCGGGTGGAATGTTGTGGAGTGCGATGGGCATGACATGGCGGCGCTGGTCGCGGCCCTCGATGCCCTGCCCGATCCTGGCAGCGATGTCCCGACGGTGATCATTGCCGAGACGGTCAAGGGCAAGGGTGTGGACTTCATGGAGCACAACTTGGCCTGGCATGCCGGATCGCTGGGCGCCGCCGATCTCGAACGCGCCCTGGCGGCGCTGAATTCCACCCGCGAGAAGGCGAGCATCTGATGCCGGTCACGTTCACGTTCGGAGAGATGCTCTCTGCTCGCTCGGTCATCGGGAGCACTCTGGCCGAGCTCGGGGAGAGCCATGACAACCTCTGGGTTCTCACCCCGGACATCGGGGCCACTCTCGTGGAGTTCCAGGAGAAGTACCCGGATCGGTTCCTGGATGTCGGCCTGGCCGAGCAGGTCTGTGTCGGGGTCGCGGCTGGTCTGGCGTATGACGGCAACATTCCCGTCGTGTCGGGCATGCTGCCCTTCCTGAGCATGCGGGCTTTGGAGCAGGTCCGCACTGACGTGTGTTACCCGAACCTGCCGGTGAAGATCATCGGGACCCATGGCGGGTTGGTCGGCAACGGTGGATCGACTCATTACGCGGTCGAGGACCTGACCCTCATGGGGGCGCTGACCAACATGACCGTCACCTCGATCGGTGACCCGCAGATGGTCGGCGAGGTGCTGCGCCAGTCCATGAGCATGGACGGCCCCCTCTACATCCGGCTCGCGGTCGGCAAGGCTGATCGGGTGCTGTACGAACCTGGCCAGCACGAGATCCGGATCGGTCAGGGCATCGTGGCCCGTGATGGGCACGACCTGACGATCTTCACCCATGGCACGACGGTGGCGCAGGCCCTTGACGTCGCGGAGGAGTTGGCTGAGGAAGGCTGTTCGGTTCGGGTGGTCGACATGTTCACCATCAAGCCGATCGACGCGGATCTGGTGGTCCGCTGCGCGGCCGAGACCCACGGCCGTTTCGTGGTCCTGGAGGACCACCTGGCCTACGGTGGCTTGGCGACCCGGATCGCGGACGTTGTGACCGACCACGGCATCTGCCTCACGGCATTCGAACGGTTGGGGATCCCCCAGGTCTACGCCGGTTTCGGCAACGACGTGGAGTTGCGCGACAAGCACGGCTACGGCCACCGCGCCACCCTGGCCGCCGCCCGCCGCACCCTGACACGCAGCTGAGCGGAATCGAGGATCGTGATGAGAACTGTTGCAGTGACCAAACTGGGGAACCTGCGCGCCACGGACGAGAGTGAACGTGGCGCCATCGGGGTCGTTGACTTCCCCGAGCACGAGCTCGGCCCGGAGGACGTGCGGATCAAGGTCGCGTACGCGGCCATCTGCGGCTCGGATCCGCATGTCGCGGAGGGCTATTTCCGCACCGAGGTCCCCATCGGGCTCGGGCACGAGATCTCGGGGGTCGTCGAGGCCCTCGGGGAGCGGGCCCAGCGCAACGGCCTGGCCGTCGGTGATCGGGTTGCCGGGAACTTCATTCGGTTCTGTGGGACCTGCCGGGCCTGCCAAGCCGGCACGCAGCAGTTCTGCGAGTTCATCCAGGACTACAACCGGCCCGGGATGGCCCAGCGAGTGACCTGGCACGAATCACAGGTCTACCGGCTCCCCGACGACGTCTCCCTCCTCAAGGGCTGCCTGCTGGAGCCCACCTCGGTCGCGGTGCGCATCGCCGACAAGACCGGGATCAAGGTCGGTGACACCGTGCTGGTGTGCGGGGGAGGCCCCATCGGGCAGCTGGTCCTGCAGGTGATGAAGCGCTACGGCGCGACCTCACTGACGATGATCGAACCGATCGCGGAGCGGCGCGACCTGGCGCTGCGTCACGGCGCCCAGCACGTCATCGACCCGATCGCCCAAGACCAGCAGGCCGTGGTGGACGACCTCACCCACGGTCGAGGCTTCGACGTGGTCATCGACGCCTCCGGCTCGACCCGGGCGGTCGCGGGCCTGCTCGATCTGGCGGCCAAGGGCGCCACCGTGATCTATGGCGCCATGTACCCCGCGACCTACCAAATGCCCCTGAACCTCTCCGACTACCTCTACCTCAAAGAACTCACGCTCTCGGGGGTCTTCATCTCCCCCTACGCGTTCCCCCGCGCCCTGGCGGTCCTGCCCCACCTCCACGTCGACGAGTTAACCACCGCCATCTTCGACCTCGAAGATGCCGCCAACGCATTCCGAATGCACCTCAGCGGCACCCACCCCAAAGTCATCATCCGATGCAACGACGTGCCGGACCCGGTGGCCTCGTCATGACCTCGGCGCCTTACGCCCTCGAGGCCGTCGATGTCATCAAACGGTTCGAAGGAGTTCACGCGCTGAACCGGGCCCGGTTGGACGTGCGCCCCGGCGAGATCCACGCGCTCCTGGGCGAGAACGGCGCGGGCAAGTCGACCCTGATCAAGATCCTCACCGGCCTGCACGCCCCGGACTCCGGAACCATCCGCGTCGCCGGCGCCGACATCGAGTTCGGCAACGTGGCCCAGGCCAAGCAGGCGGGGGTCGTGGCGCTCTACCAGGAGCTCTCGATCATCCCGACGATCAGCGTCGCCGAGAACATCGTCCTCGGCGAGCACCTGCCGGCCCGGCGAGGAATCGTGCGATGGAAGGACGTGCGCCGACAGGCGCGCACCCAGTTGGAGATCCTCAACGAGAACATCCCGCTGGGTCGGCTCGGCGCTGACCTGTCCCCGGTGCAGCAGACGATGGTGGCGTTCGCGCGGGCCCTGGCCACCGACGCGCGGGTGCTCATCCTCGATGAGCCAACCGCCTCCCTGACCGACACGGAGATCGTCGACGTGTTCGCGGTGCTGCGGTCGTTGCGGGATCGCGGGGTCGCCATCGTCTATGTGTCCCACCGCCTCGAGGAAGTCTTCGAGCTGTGTGACCGGCTGACCATCATGCGCAACGGCGAAACCATCGTCACCAAGGATGTGGCCGACTCGCACGTCGACGAGGTCATCTCGTTGATGGTCGGGCGGTCCGCGTCCGAGCTGTTTCCCCCACGTGCCACGGCCGTGGCTGACACGGCCCTGACCGCCGAGGGACTATCCGGGCACAAGGTCCGCGACGTGTCCCTGAGCGTGCGCGCCGGGGAGGTTCTCGGCATCGGTGGCCTGGCCGGAGCCGGGCGTAGCGAACTGCTGCGCATTCTGGCTGGGGCGCAACGGCATACGACGGGGTCGATCACGGTCGGCGACCGCACCCTCCCGGCATCGCCCGGTGTCGAGCGGGCCCTGGAGGCCGGTGTGGCGTTGGTGCCGGAGGAGCGCCGCAGCCAGGGCGTCATGCTCAAGGCCTCCATCCAGGACAACATCGCCATCGCCAACCTGGGAGCGGTCAGCTCTTCGGGAGTGGTCGCCGGTGGCCGGGTCGTCGAGCTGGCCAAGCGCGGCATCGCCGAGTTGCAGATCAAGGCCCGCAGCTCCCGCCAGCACGTCGAAGAACTCTCCGGTGGCAATCAGCAAAAGGTCGTCTTGGCCAAGATGCTCGCCCGGACACCGCACGTGTTGCTCATGGACGAGCCCACGCGCGGGATCGACGTCGGGACGAAGGCCGAGATCTATCGGTTGATCCGCCGGCTCGCCGAGGACGGCACGGCCATCGTCGTCGTCAGCTCAGAACTGCCCGAACTCATTGGGATGAGCGACCGCATCATGATCCTCCACGAGGGCTGGGTCTCCGGCGAAATCGCGGCCGCGGACGCGGACGAAGAAACCCTGCTCGCCTACTGCTACGGAAAGTCCGAGGTACGCCATGACTGATACGGCACCCAGTACGTTGCCTGCCGCCGGCCGCGCCAAGGCGCTCGGCAGCACGATGATCCAGGGCGGGACAGTCGTTGCCCTGATTGCCCTGATCCTGTTCTTCTTCCTCATGCGCCCCGATGTGTTCCTCACCTTCACCAACGTGCGGAACATCCTCTTCCAGGTGTCGATCCTGGCGATCATCGCGGCTGCCCAGACCTGCGTCATGGTCGTCGGAGACTTCGACCTGTCGGTCGGGGCCAACTCCAGCCTGGCCGGAGCCACTGCGGCTTCCCTCATGCTCGGCGGGACGTCGATTCCCGTCGCCATCCTCGCCGGCCTCGTTGTCGGCACCCTGATCGGGGTGTTCAACGGCTACCTCGTGGCCTACATGAAGGTGTCGGCCTTCGTCGCGACCCTGGCCTCGATGACCTCGGTCATCGGCATCTCCTACTTGGTCACCGGCGGCACCACCTTGTTCCGGCTGCCTCAGAGTTTCCAGAATCTGGGCCAGGGTCGGCTGCTGGGTGTCCCGCTCCCGGTGTACTTCGCCGTCCTGGTCGCGCTGGTCACCTGGTTCGTGTTGCGCTATACCACGATCGGACGACGTTGGTATGCCGTCGGCGGGAACCATGAAGTCTCTCGCCTGTCCGGCGTGAATGTTCGCAAGTCCCGGATGCTTGCCTTCGTCGTCGCCGGGTTCGTCTCGGCGCTCGGCGGCATTCTCTTGGCCGCCCGGCTCGGCAGTGCCAGCGCGGTCCAGGACGGCAACAACATGATGTTCGCCGTCGCCGCGGTCTTCCTCGGGATGACCGTGGCCAAGTCCGGCGTCGCCAATCTCGGCGGAACCATGATCGGCGTGATGATCATCGGGGTCCTGGCCAACGGACTGAACATTCTCGGCGTCAATGCGTATGTGCAGCAGGTCATCACCGGCCTGATCATCGTCGCCGCCGTCATGCTCTCCTCGCTGCGCAAGCGAGAGAGGTAGGGCACCAGCCCATCTGGCGGGTCAGCCTTGTCCGCCAATTCTCCTGCGCCCCGCATAACCGCTGTGCCGCAGGCAATCCCAGTCACCATTTTTCGCCAACGCAATGAGACAAAGGAGTACGAAATGCGTGCAACCTTCAGGACGGCGGCAGCCGTCGCGGTCGCTGCCGTCGTCGCCCTGGCGGGCTGCTCGAGCGGGTCGTCAGACACGTCGGGTTCGTCCAGCTCGGCCGGCAGCGGCGATGCCGCCAAGCCCTTCAAGGTCGTTGCCTTCACCTCGGGGAACCAGACCCCCGTCGGTGGCTGGTGGGTCAAAGCGGTCCAGGCCAAGGCCACCGAGCTGGGCTGGGACCTCACGATGATCCAAGGTGACTTCGACTTCCAGAAGATGAACCCGCAGGTCGAGAGCGCCATCGGCCAGGGTGCCGACGCAGTGTTCGACGGGTACACCGACTATGCCGCGATCTCCTCGATCACCACGGCAGCCAAGGATGCCGGCATTCCGATCTTCGCCATCGACGCCGGCACCGAGGAGACCGATGCCTTCAAGCTGAACATCACGACCAACCAGCAGGGCATCGTCGACCAGACGGTCGGGGCCATCGAGACCGAGCTCGGCGGACTCAAGGGCAAGAACATCATGGTCATCGGGCACGACCCGCACCCGGGTATCCGGATGCGCTCGAACCTGGCGCTCACGGCGTTCCAGGACGCCGGTGCGGTTATCGCCGGCGGGGCCATCCAGCAGGTCAAGTCCCCGGCCACCGGCCGCACCGAGGCGCTGAACCTGGTGGCTGATTACCTCACCGCCCACCCCGGTGGGCTGGATGCCATCTGGGTCGGGTGGGATGACGCCGCCCTGGGCGCTGCGCAGGCCGTCAAGGAGGCCGGCGCCACCGTCCCCGTCACCGGAGTCGACGCGGTGAGTGAGTCCATCGCGGCGATTCAGGACGGGCAGATGCTCGCCACCATCGACCAGCCGTGGCCGACGATCAACGACTCGGTCATCGCGGCCATGGTCGAGTTCCAGAAGTCGGGCACGCTCCCGACCCAGGCCTTCGACACGGTGAACACCACGCTGGTGACCAAGGCGAATGCCGCCGACATCACCCCGTCGGACAAGCTCGGCAACTGACCTCGATCGGCGGGGGCGCCCTGGCGTGCCCCCGCCGATCCCCGGTGTGGATGTAAGGAGAGGAACGAGAACATGCGGTTGCACAACAAGGTCGCCCTGATCACCGGCGGCGCGAGTGGGATCGGGCTGGCCACGGTGGAGAAGTTCATCGCCGAGGGCGCCAAGGTGATGATTGCGGACATCGACCTCGAGCGGGCCCGGTCCGTCTCCGGCGAACTCAACACGCGCACCCCGGGCGCCACCGCGGCGGTCGGCGTGGATGTGTCGGTCTTTGCGCAGGTCGAGGCCGCCGTCGCGGCAACCGTCGCCGAGTTCGGTCACCTCGACGTTATCTTCAACAATGCCGGCATCGCCGGGGGTAAGCCCCTGCTGGAGCACGACCCCGACGTCGACTACCAGCCGATGATTCGCGTGGACCAGGACGGCGTCTACTACGGAATCCTCGCCGCCGGTCGGCAGTTCCGCGCCCAGGGGACCGGTGGCGTCATCATCAGCACGTCGTCGATCTACGGCGAGCAGGCGGCCGAGTTGTCCTTCACGTACAGCGCGGCCAAGGCGGCGGTGATCTCGTTCACCCGCTCCGCGGCCTACGAGCTGGCCCAGTACGGCATTCGGGCGGTCGCGGTCACGCCTGGACGGGTTGGCACGCCGATCATCAACCAGTTCTCCGAGGAGCTCAAGAGCACCTTCGCCGCCGAGCAGCTGCGCGGAGTCATGACCCAGCCGGAGGAGATCGCCAACGCGGTCGCCTTCCTCGCCTCGGACGAGGCCAACGTCATCAACGGGACGGTGGTCCATCTGGACGACGGCTACTCCGTGTTCAAGCAGCGACTCGACCTGCCGGTCTTTTAAGGACGGCTCCCGATGACGACCACTTTGGACCTGGCCTGCCACCTCAATGTGGTGTGCCCTGACCTCACGCCTCCCGGCTACCTCGACGCGCTCGATGGAATCGCGGCTCTCGGCTATCGCCGGGTCGTCCTGCCGCCGCTCGACCCGGCGGCCACCGATGTTGCCACGCTGCGTGCTCAGTTCGCCGACCGTGGCCTGGCCCCGATCACCATCGCCGGCCAGGCTCCCGGCGCCGACGTCTCCTCCGCTGATCCGGCGGAAAGCGCGGCGGGAGAGGCGTTCCTGCGATCCATGGTCGCGCTGACCGCGGCCCTGGGTGGCGATCAGATGAACGGTGTTCCCTACGGTCTGTTCGGCCATCCGACCGCGCCCACGTCCCCGGCCGCGTTCGCGCGCGCCGCGGCGGCGGTGGGCCGGGTGGCCGACCATGCCCACGAGCAGGGCATCGTCATGACCTTCGAGGTGCTCAACCGCTACGAGACCTCGGCGATCAACACGGCCGCCCAGGCGATGGCCTTCGTGGAGAGCAGCGGTTCATCGCACCTGCGCATTCACCTGGACACCTTCCACATGGCCGTCGAGGAAGCCGACCTGTCTGCGGCGATCCGGCAGGCGCTGCCCAAGTTGGCCTACCTGGAGCTCGGGCAGTCCGGGCGCGGGCGGCTGGGGTCCGGCTCGGTCGACATTGCGAGCCTTGTTGCGGGCGCGCTGGCCGACGGCTACGCCGGCCGCTGGGGTATCGAGGCGTTCTCGCGCAGTGTCCTGGCGCAGCCACCGGCTGACAAGTTGGCCATCTGGCGCACGCCGTACGACGACGGGCTGGCCCTGGCGGCCGACGCACTCGACGTGATCGGTCGCGCCATCCCGCGTTGACCGTGCTGGGGCCCGCCCCCAACCCCGCCGCCCGCACCCAACTCGCCACGTCGGATCCCGGAGCCGGGCCGACGGGCGTGGCAGCATACGAAAGGTGCCAGCCGAAGTCCCCCCGCCCTCGCGTCGGGCTGATCGCCACGTGACCGCAGCCCGCCGTGGAGCCCCCCGCGCGCGCTGGCTCTGGCTGGCCATTCCGGCCCTGGTGCTTGGCGGTGGCGGGCTTTTCGCGGGATGCAGCGGCGACGACACATCGACGGCGTCGTCCAGTGCCTCGGACAGCACCTCCGCAAGCACCTCAGCGTCGTCCTCGTCCTCGGCGAGCGGGTCCGCCTCGTCCTCGGCGAGCGCGACGCCGCCAGCCTCGACCTCAGGCGCTCAGCCCACGTCGGCACCCGCGACCCCAGCGGCGGGGGAGGCGCCGTGCACGACCGAAGCCCTCGGCATTCACGCCGATGCCATGGCGCCCCCCACCATCCGGTTCTGTGACGGCACGTGGGCCCTTTACGACCCGGGCGTCCCCGGGGACGGGAGCGCGATCTATCAGGCGTCGGGGGCGACCTGGGAGCGTCACATTCAGTTCCCCAACACGCTCTGCCGGTCCGACTACGCGTCCGAGGGTGTCCCCGCGGAGCTCCTCGCGCTGATCACCATCACCTGCTGAGGATCGGTCGGGGCTCCCGGTGTGGGCGGCGGCGCGCAGGCCCCATGGTGCGCGCTCAATCGGAGCAGAGGCCTCAACTTACGGTTTCGTAGGTTACGGGACCGTAGGTTAGGGTGGCCCGTGTGACGACGACCCAGGACCGCTCCAGCGACCCTGCCAGCAGAAGGCCCAAACGGGCCCACGCCGTGCGCCAAGCACAGAGCCGCTGGGCCGCCCCGACTGGGGGCTTTGGCCTGACCAGCGTGGTTAAGCGGATCGCCAGCGCGATGAGCACCCCCCGCGTGCCCGATGACTATCTCGACCTGTTCGATCCCCTGCGCGCCGGCGCCGACCTGCGCGGCAAGGTCGTGTCGATCACCGCCGAGACCGCGGATGCCGCGACGATCACGATCCAGCCCGGCAAGGACTGGGCGGGTCACACGCCAGGGCAGTACATCCGGATCGGCGTCGACATCGACGGTGTGCGGTACTGGCGGGCCTATTCGCTGACCCACGATGTGCGCCGCGCCGATGGGCTCATCTCCATCACGAGCAAGGCGATCCCGGACGGGCTGGTGTCCAACTACCTCGTCCGGCGGGCGCCCGCCGACATCCTGGTCCACCTCGACCAGGCGACTGGGGACTTCGTCCTGCCGAGCACCCCGCCGGCCAAGATTCTCTTCATCACGGCCGGCTCGGGGCTCACCCCCGTCATGGGCATGCTGCGCAGCCGCTTGTCCGACCTATCCGACGTCGTCCACGTGCACCTGGCGCCCAGCGCCAAGGACGTCATCTTCGCCGACGAACTGCGCTCGTATGCCGCCTCGGGTCGCCTGCGACTGGTCCAGCACCTCGACGACGAGTCCGGCATTTTCGACCTGGCGACACTCGATCAGGTCGTCCCGGACTGGCGCGAGCGCCGGGCGTGGGTCTGTGGCCCAACCGGCCTGCTCAATGCTGCCGAGAGCTACTGGGCCGACGCCGACCTCGCCGACGCCCTGCACGTCGAGCGCTTCCGCCCGACCCTGATCGAGGGCGGCGAAGGCGGCGAGATCACCTTCCTGGCCAGTGACGTCACCATCGACGCCGACGGCTCGACGACGATCCTGGACGCCGGGGAGGACGCCGGCGTCCTCATGCCGAGCGGCTGCCGCATGGGGATCTGCATGGGCTGCGTGGTCACCTTGCACCAGGGCGCGGTCCGCGACCTGCGCACCGGAGAGATCACCATCGCCGAGCCGGGCGACGAGCTCCCCATCCAGACCTGCGTGAATGCCGTCGCCGGCAGTTGCGATCTCGACCTGTGACCTTCCCGGGAGCACCCGGCATACCGCAGGCTGTTCCCCAAGCACCTCAGCACCTGACCATCGACCGGAATCGCGACACCCAAGGAGTGACGAGACCATGACCCTCGCCCCCGACCGCGCCACGAGCCTCTCCCCGCACCCGCGCCGGGAGATCTCCCCGACCGAGCCCCACAAAGAGGGCACGGTGCACACGGCCGTCCCCCACCACGACATCAACTCGCGCCTGGCGCTGACCAGTGCCGACCCGCGTCCGCAGCGGCCGGAGTTCAAGAGGTCCGGGCGCCCCAACCCGGCCTATCACCTCAGCCCCGAGGACATCGAGGCCATTGGCCGCGAGTGCGAAGAGATCCGCGACGAGGTCATGGCCAGCCGCGGCGAGCGCGACGCCGCCTACATCCGTCGGGTCATCAAGATCCAGCGGGGGCTGGAGCTGGGCAGCCGCGCCGTCCTGCTGTTCTCGGGAGTCAAGGTCCGCGGCATTCGCCCGGCCTGGTGGATCGGCACGGCCGGCCTGTCGATCGCCAAGATCCTAGAAAACATGGAGATCGGCCACAACGTCATGCACGGCCAGTGGGACTGGATGCGTGACCCCAAGATCCACTCGACCGCCTGGGAGTGGGACAACGCCTCCCCATCGAGCCAGTGGAAGCACTCCCACAACCAGATCCACCACACCTTCACCAATGTGCTGGGCCGCGACAACGACCTCGGCTACGGCATTCTGCGGGTCGACGAGGACCAGAAGTGGTCGCTCTTCGCGCTGTTCCAGCCGATCTGGCACGTGGGCAACGCGTTGGTCTTCGAGTACTCCATCGCCGCCTACGATCTCGAGCTCGGCGGCTACATGGCCAAGAAGAAGCGGATGAGCGAAGAGGACAAGGCGGAGTTCCGCGCCAACGCTCAAGAGGTCGTTCAGAAGATCAAGCAACAGGCCACCAAGGACTATCTCGTGGCCCCGGCGCTGTCGGTCGTCGGCGGCACGCGTGCGGTCCGCGGCACCCTGACTGCCAACATCGTCGCCAACCTCGTGCGCAACCTGTGGACCAACACGGTCATCATCTGCGGGCACTTCCCGCCCGGGATCGCCACCTTCGAGAAGCAGTCGATCGAGGGCGAGACCCGCGGTGAGTGGTACGTCCGCCAGATGCTCGGCTCGGGCAACATCTCCGGCTCCAAGGCGATGCACGTCCTGACCGGCAACCTGTCCCACCAGATCGAGCACCACCTGTACCCGGACATGCCGAGCAACCGGTATGCCGAGATCGCGCCGCGAATCCGCGACCTCATGGACCGCTACGACCTGCCATATGTGACGGGCCCGCTGTGGAAGCAGGCGGCCTCGGTCTACTGGAAGGTCGTGCAGCTCTCGCTGCCCAACAAGGTCGAAGGCCGGCGCCGCCGCGACATCATCCGCCTGGAAATCAAGAAGGCGCAGCGCAAGCGCAAGCTGGGCCGCTGATCGCGTCCACTGTGTGAATGCCGCCCGCTCGCGGGTGACATCGACGGCCCCGGTCCTCGTTGCGACGCAACGAAAACCGGGGCCATCGCGTTGCTCCGCGCCCACCGCAGCGGCGTGCTAGAAGTTGTCCCCCGCCGAGCCGAATCGACGCTCGAGGTCATCAGCGCTGTTCACGATGAGCGACATTGGACGTTCCAGCTCGTTGATGTCGAGGTTGAGCAACGGTGCGGCGTGTTGCAGGACAATCAGGTCGCCGACCTTGCCGAGCCCACCGCACACGTAGTTCCCGACCTCGTCGAGGACGGCGGTGAGGTCGAGCCCGGCCGCCATGCCGAAGGGCGAACTGATGTTGACCCAGGACTCCTCGCCGCCGCGCAGTTGGTTGTGGAAGAGGAACACCACCTGCGAGCGAAGGTCATCCAAGCCGAACGTCAGACGCAGACCCGTCAGGACGCCGGCCCGATCTCGGATCTCCTCCTGGATTCGATAGTTCGAGCGCATGTACGTGACCACCGAGTCCCAGGTCGCCATGTCACGCCTCCTGAGGGTTTGGGCGTGCGTCCAAGGTTCCTTGGAGGTCGAGAACAGCCAAGTGCCTGGACTGATCAATGCAGTGGTTCATTGAGCGGTACCTTTCGCAGCCGGTTGCCACCGAAGGTGATGGCATGGACATCTGACGGACAGGCCGCCGCCGCGACATCATCCGCCTGGAGATCAAGAAGGCGCAGCGCAAGCGCAAGCTGGGCCGCTGATCGCGTCCACTGTGTGAATGCCGCCCGCTCGCGGGTGGCCTGTCGTCCCCGGTTCCGCTGTGACCCAGTGGGAACCGGGGACGTCGCGCTTTCCGGGACTGGCGAGGTCGGGGAGGTGGGCCGCGAAAGTCCGACGGGTGTCGGGTTGTGTCACCCGCGGGCGGGGCAGGCGGGGTGAAAGTCCGACTGGAGTCGGGTTTTGTCGCCCGGTCGCTTCAGCCGGGCGGAGAGTGGGACGGGTGGCCGCTCTTTCGACGAGTCAGCCGGTGTCCGCAGCCCTCGGTTGGCGCCTGCGGTGCTCGCCCACGATCCGCTGCGCGAGCACCACAGATGCTGGCTGGGTCAGAAGCCGAACAGGCTGAAGACCCAGAGAACGGCGATGCGTCCGTGCGTGATCATGGTTTCTCCTCCCTCGTGCCGACACTCGATCCGACAGTACCGCGACGTCACGGGCCCAGCGGTGAGGCGCCGCGCCGCGACCTGCGTGGTGGAGGTCATGCCTCGTCGGGGTCGCAAAACCTGACCGCTCCCGATTGCGTGGGGAGATGAACGGGGTGGAATGCCGTGGGCGTGGGAGGATCACGGCCCCGGGAAGGCAGCGGACGGCATTCGGGCCGTCGGCGATGCTCGCCCTAGACTCGGGCCGACATCCTCGACCTGCAGGGAGCCGACATGGCCGGCGGATTGGCCGCACTCCTCGACGACATCGCCGCCTTGGCCAAGCTGGCGGCGGCATCGATCGATGACGTGGGCGCCGCAGCGGGGCGCGCCAGTGCCAAGGCGGCCGGGGTGGTCGTCGACGACACCGCGGTGACGCCCCGGTATGTCCAGGGATTTACGGCGGACCGAGAGCTGCCGCTGATCAAAAAGATCGCCCTCGGGTCGCTGCGCAACAAGCTGCTCTTCATCGTGCCGGCGGCCCTGCTGCTCAGCCAGTTCCTCCCGTGGGCGCTCACGCCGCTGCTCATGGTGGGGGGCACGTACCTATGTTTCGAGGGCGCTGAGAAGGTCTGGGAGCTGATCGCGCACAAGGACGAGCACGGGGATGAGGTGCAGGAGGCGGCCCCCGCCGTGGCGTCGGGCCCGGAGCAGGAGAGTCAGATGGCCGCCGGCGCCATCCGCACCGACTTCATCCTCTCCGCCGAGATCATCGTCATCGCCCTCAACGAGGTGGCTGACCAAGGGTTCGTGTCCCGCGCGGTCATCCTGGTCCTGGTCTCCTTCCTCATTACCGCGCTCGTCTACGGCGTCGTCGCGCTGATCGTCAAGCTCGACGACATCGGCCTGTCCTTCGCCCAGCGGGACTCCGAGAGCGCGCAGCGCTTCGGCAGGTTCCTCGTGCGCCTCATGCCCCGGATCCTCGCCACACTCTCGTTCGTCGGGATCATCGCCATGCTGTGGGTCGGCGGCCACATCCTCCTGGTCGGCACCGATGATCTGGGCTGGCACACGCTCTACGGCTGGGTTCACAGCCTCGAGGGGCTGGTTTCCGATGTCGCGGGCGTGGGAGGACTGCTCGCCTGGCTCGCCAACACTGCCGCCTCGGCGGTGCTCGGCCTCATCGTCGGAGCCGTGGTCGTCGCGATCATGCATGTGATCCCGCGCCGGTCGACGGCGGCCGCGCACTGACGAGCCCGAATGCCGCGCCACGGCATTCGACGCTGGTCTGGTTAGTCGCGGAGCCCGACGATGCGTCGGGCGAGGCCGGCGTAGTGGCGGGCCAGCTCCTCGGGTGACCAGCCACCCCCGGGGTGGTACCACCGGCCAATGTCGACCCCGAGGGAGAGCAGCGCGGTGGCCGTCAGCCGCGGATCGCTGACCTCGAACACGCCCGCGGCCGCGCCGCGGCGCACGAGGTCTTCGATCAGTTGCTCGATCTCGTGCCGCATCGCGAGGATCTCGGCCCGATGTGGTGCGCTCAAACCTCCGAGCTCGTAGTTGATGATCCGGGACATCTGATGTCCTCGCGCGTGGAACAGCGTGAAGTCGTGCACGACCTCGTCGAGTTGATCGGCCGGCTCGCCGCGCCGGGCCAGGGCGGCGCGGATGACATCGACGGTGGCCCGGTGCCCATCCCAGGAGATCTGGTAGAGCACGTCCTCTTTGGTCGGGTGGTGCAGATAGATCGCGGCCGTCGACAGGCCGGCCTCGGTCGCGATGTCCTTGATCGTCGCGCCGTGGAACCCGCGCTCCCCGAATGCCGTGATCGCCCCGCTGCGCAGCTGGGCACGGGTCGCGTCGGTGCGGTCGGGGTCCTTGGGCCGAGCCACGAGGGTGACCTTCCTCTCTGGACGCATGGTTGACGATTCGTGGATCGGGTCAGCATACTTTGGTAACTGATCAATTAGTTATCGAACCTTCCGAGGAGCCCCCCATGCCTGAGGCTGTCATCGTCGCCACCGCCCGCTCGCCGATCGGTCGCGCCAACAAGGGATCACTGGTGGATCTGCGCCCGGATGACCTCGCCGCGCAGATGGTCCGGGCGGCCCTGGCCCAGGTGCCGCAGCTCGATCCGGCCACGATCGACGATTTCATCCTCGGCAACGGCCAGCCCGCGGGCGAGGCCGGGTTCAACATGGCGCGGTCCGTCGCCGTGCAGTTGGGCATGGACCACCTGCCCGGCGTCACCGTCAACCGCTACTGCTCCTCGAGCGTGCAGTCGACCCGGATGGCGATGCACGCGATCCGCGCCGGCGAGGGCGACATCTTCATCTCCGGCGGGGTCGAGACGGTGAGTCGATTCCGCAACAACAGCTTCGCCGACGTCCCGGGCGCCGAGAACCCGCGCTTCGCGGAGGCAACCGCGCGCACCGCCCGGCTGGCGGAGGGCGGCATTCCCTGGACCGACCCGCGTCAGGAAGGCCTGTTGCCCGACGCCTACATCGCCATGGGCCACACCGCCGAGAATGTCGCCGCCTTCACCGGAGTCACGCGCGAGGAACAGGATGCCTTTGCTGCGCGCTCGCAGAACCGGGCCGAGGCCGCGATCGCCAGTGGCTTCTGGGGCCGCGACATCACCCCTGTGACCACGCCCGACGGAGCGGTCGTCATGGCCGACGACGGCCCCCGCGCGGGGACGACGGTCGAGGCCTTGGCCACCCTCCAGCCGGTGTTCCGCCCCGACGGGACCGTGACCGCGGGCAACGCCTGCCCGCTCAACGACGGCGCCGCCGCCCTGGTCGTCATGTCCGACACCAAGGCTGCCGAGCTCGGCATCACTCCGTTGGCCCGAATCGTCTCCACCGGCGTGACGGGTCTGTCGCCGGAAATTATGGGCCTCGGCCCGGTGGAAGCGACCCGACAGGCCCTGGCGCGCGCCGGGATGACCATAGGGGACCTCGACCTGGTCGAGATCAACGAGGCGTTCGCCGCCCAGGTGATCCCCTCGGCGCGTCAGCTCGGCATTGACGAGGACCGCCTCAACATCTTCGGTGGCGCCATCGCCGTCGGCCACCCCTTCGGGATGACCGGTGCCCGCATCACGACCACCTTGATCCATGCCCTCCAGGAGACCGACCGCCAGACGGGGCTGGTCACGATGTGCGTGGGTGGCGGGCAGGGTATGGCCATGATCATCGAGCGCCTGTCCTGACCGGCCCGACCAGACCCCGAGGACTCCCCATGGCACCCACCCGACTTGACGGCATCGACGCGGTCCGCGCGGCCGTTGGCACCCATCTGGGCTACTCCGACTGGCTGACCATCGAGCAGGATCGCGTCGACCGTTTCGCGGCAGCGACCGGCGACTTCCAGTGGATCCATGTCGATCAGGAGCGCGCTGCGCAGGGTCCGTTCGGCGGCACCATCGCCCACGGCTACCTGACGATGTCGCTCTTCCCGATCCTCATGGGCGAGGTGATCGCCTTCGACGGCATGGCCATGGCCATGAACTACGGCAGCAACAAGGTGCGCTTCACCGCGCCGGTGCCGGTGGGCAGCCGCATCCGCGGGGGCTTCGAGCTCACCGACGTCACCCAGACCGGGCCGGGCATGCACCTCGCCAGTTTCCAGTCGATCATCGAGATCGAGGGCAGCGAACGTCCTGCCTGCGTGGCCCAGACCCTTGCGCTGCTCGTCACGGGTCAGGAGGACTGACGTGTCCAAGCTGGTCTCCCGGCGCAACATCGACTTCCTGCTGTTCGACTGGTTGCGGCTGGACGACCTGCTCGCACGCCCCCTCTATGAGGACCATGACCGGGACACGGTGACCTCGGTCATCGACCTCGGGGCCCAGATCGCCCAAGAGCAGTTCGCGCCGATCAACCAGCTCCTGGATGCCCAGGAGCCCACCATGGCCGACGACGGCACGGTGCTCCATCCCGACGGGCTCAAGCAGGCCCTGGCCGCCTACACCGACAGCGGGTTGCCCAGCGCGGCCTTCCCTCCCGAGTTGGGCGGCATGCTCCTGCCGTTCAGCGTCGTCCAGGCGGTCTTCGTGCATCTGCACGCGGCCAGCATGGGCGCCGCCGGCTATCCGATGTTGGGCGCCGGGAATGCCGCCCTGCTCTATGCCTATGGCTCACCGGAACAGATCACCCGCTTTGCCGTGCCGGTGGTCGAGGGCCGCTGGTACGGGACCATGTGCCTGTCCGAGCCCGACGTGGGGTCATCCCTCGGCGACTTGACGACGCGCGCCGTCCCTCAGGATGACGGTACCTGGCGGGTATTCGGCACCAAGATGTGGATCTCCGGTGGCGATCAATCGTTGTCGGACAACATCATTCACCTCGTTCTGGCCCGCACCCCTGATGGTCCCGCTGGTGTCAAAGGCCTGTCGCTCTTCGTCGTGCCCAAGGTGCTCGTAGAGCCGGACGGGAGCCTCGGTGAGCGCAACGACGTCACGCTTGTCGGGCTCAACCACAAGATGGGGTGCCGAGGCACCACCAACACGCTGCTCTCCTTCGGTGAGGGCCGCTGGACCCCCGGTGGCGCCCCTGGGGCCGTCGGCGAGCTGGTCGGTGAGGTCGGCCAAGGCCTCGCGGCGATGTTCCACATGATGAATGAGGCCCGGATCGGGGTCGGCCTCGGAGCGGTGGCCCTGGGCAACACGGGTTACCTGCATTCGCTCGCCTACGCCCGCGAGCGCACCCAAGGCCGTCCACTGGCGGACCGTGATCCTCAGACGCCGATGGTGCCGATCATCGAGCACCCCGACGTCCGGCGGATGCTCCTGGCGCAGAAGGCATATGCCGAGGGAGGGCTAGCCCTCAGCCTCTACTGCGCCCGACTGGTCGATGAGCAGCGCAGTGGTGATGAGGCCGCCAAGCGGCGCGCCACAGAGCTGCTGGACATGCTCACGCCGATCGCGAAGTCGTGGCCGTCGCAGTGGTGCCTGGAGGGCAACGCCATGGCCATCCAGGTGCTCGGTGGCTACGGATACACCCGCGACTACCCTCTCGAACAGTTTTATCGCGACAACCGACTCAACCCGATTCATGAGGGAACGGTCGGCATTCAGGGACTGGATTTGCTCGGCCGCAAGGTGACCGCTCACGGCGGCGCCGGGCTGGCCTTGCTCCTGGCGACGATGCAGGAGACCGTCCAGCAGGCACGGGTGGCCGGCGGCGATGCGGCGACCTACGCCGAGCAACTCGCGTTGTCCCTGGGCCGGATCGCGGACGTCACGGCGACCCTGTGGGCCGACCGAGACGCTGAGGTTGCACTGGCCAATGCGACGCTCTACCTCGAAGCGGTGGGGCACACCGTCGTGGCGTGGTTGTGGCTAGATCAGTTGCTCGCGGTGGCTGGCGACGATGCCTTCGCGCGGGGCAAGCGGGCCGCCGTGCGCTACTTCTATCGGTATGAGCTGCCCAAGACCGCTCCCACGTTCGACCTCCTCGGGAGCAAGGACCGCACCACCCTCGACCTGAATCCCGCGGACCTCGACTGAGGCCGGGAGTCTCACCGGCGCGGTCCGGACCCCTCGACCGGGACGGCCTGGACTCGTGCGAACAACACGACGTCTGACCGTGAGCCCGCCATGGCAGAGCCGGCGGCCCGGCTCGTGCCGACCCCCGCGGGTGGCCAGTGGTCGCAGAAATGGATGTCGAGGCCGGTGGCCATCCCGCGCAGCGATTGCGGCGAGTGTCGGAATCGCCGATTGCGTGGGCCACGGCGAGGAATGCCGCCGTCAGCCCCATCGTCGGTGCTGTCAGCGGTCGGGTCGTCGGCGTGGGAGATGACCAGGACGTGTCCGCTCGGCCGGAGCCACGTCAAGGACCGGCGGAAGGCGTCCGGCTCGAGATGGAAATAGCAGAGCAGGAGCAGGTCGACCGGAGCTAGTGGCTGCCACTCCTCGGCAGCGGCCACATGCCAGGCGACCTCCGCCCCGGCCGCTCGGCTGTAGGCCTGGCCCCGTTGGACGGCCTCCTCGGCGAAGTCCACTGCCTCGACCTGCCAGCCCTGGTTCGCTAACCACACCGCGTGACGGCCCTCGCCTGCCCCGAGGTCGACGGCTCGGCGAGCGCCGTCAAGGGGTATCGGGAGACCGGGAACGAGCGCCGTCACGGCCGGATGGGGACCACGTGACCACAGGTCGTGGCCGGCGGCATACCTCGCGTTCCAGTGCGCGCGTCCCCGCTCGGTCATGCCGTCACGATACGTTTCGCCCTATGCGTTGGGTCGTGATCGCGCGGCGGGTCCTCGCCGGACTGCTCGTGCTTGTCGTGCTGGCACTCGTCGGTGGCTATTGGTATGCCCGCCCCCTCCTCCTCACCGGCACGGGGTATGCCGCCCACAATGCCTGCGCCGTGGGCGCCCTCGCGGGTCGGGCGAATGCCGAAACCGACCTGCCGCCCAATCCGCTGGTGCCCTACTTGCGCACGACGGCGACCGGCGACGGAAGTTCGCAGTCCAGCGTCTTGGGGCTCCTGGCGACCCAGAAGGCCTGGGCGACGCCCAACGGGTGCATCCTCTCCGATGAGGCCCCGGCCGAAGCGAGCTTCCCGCTGCCGATCGACACGACGCCCAATCCGTATGCCGCCGCGCCGACTCCCGCCCCGGATCCGGCGCTTGAGGCCCTGCTCGACACGGCATTCGGGGCGGATTTGAATGAGGCGGATCGTCAGGCCTTGGGAACGCGGGCGATCGTCGTGCTCAAGGGCGGCCAGATCGTCGCCGAGCGCTACGCGCCTGGGTTCGAGCCCACCACACGCCAGCTCGGGTGGTCGATGACCAAGAGCGTGACCAACCTGCTCGTCGGCCTCGCCGTGCAGACGCGCGGCACCGACATCGCGGCGACGCAACTCTGGCCCGGCTGGACCGGTGACCGTGCCCAGATCACCATGGACGAGCTCATGCGGATGACCAGCGGCCTGCAGTGGGACGAGACCTATGACCTCGGGACGCCCATCACGACCATGCTCTATCTGGAGCCAGACATGCCGGCGTTCGTCGCGAACCAACCCTCGGTCGCCATCCCGGGCGAGGTGCAGTTGTACAGCAGCGGCAGCACAACCCTGCTCTGCTCGGTCCTGGCCAGTCAGTCCGGGATCCAGCCCTCGATGCTGGGGTCCGAGCTGATGTTCCGCCCGCTCGGCCTGGGGTCTGCGGTGCTCGAGACCGATGCCGTGGGCAACCCGGTGTGCAGTTCGTATCTGTGGGCGACGCCGCGTGACTGGGCCGCCATCGGACAGTTCGCCCTCCAGGACGGGCAGTGGGACGGTCAACAGCTCCTGCCGGCCAACTGGATGGCAGAGTCCTTGGCGCTCAAGCCCGTCACGTCCTCCGATGAGGAGGCGTATGCCGCCGGCTGGCGGGTCAACACGCGCCTGGACGGCTCACCCGTAGAACCGCGGTTACCCGCAGACGCCTACTGGGCCCAAGGCCACGACGGACAGCGGATGTACGTGGTGCCGTCCCAGGAACTGGTCGTGGTGCGGCTCGGTTTCTCTCCCGGACTCGCGGGCGACGACCTGCGTGTCGTCCCCTTGGTCGCCGGAGCAGGCTCGGCCGACTAAAGGGCCACCGGTCGGTCAGAAGGCCGACTCGACGGTGACTCCGACCGCGCCGGTGACATCCTCGAAGAACGGCGCGCAGGCCGCCTCGGGGTCGTTCTCGATCGAGGTGCAGAACGTCTCGTCGAGCTGGATCCCACCGGCATCGACTGCCCGCACCCACCAGGTCGATGTGCCGCCGGAGGTCACCGTCATGCCCTCGATCGTGGTCCAGTCCAAGGTGGGGTCGGTCTCCATCGTCCATCCGGACGCCACGGAGACGTCGCCGACCGTGAACCCGTCACCGATGTTGTAGATCGTGCCCGTTACGGGCGCCGTGTTGGCCGGGCTGGGGGTATCGGTCGATGGGGTTGCCAGGTCCGTGGGCAGGCTGGTTGCTTCTGACGCCGCCGAGGAGAGGGACGCCACGACCTCGTCGGCCTTCTTGCTGAAGGCCCGGATGCCCCAGATCGCCAAGATGGCCAGGATCACCACGACAACGGCAGCGATAATGCCGGCGATCAGGCAGCCCTTGCCCTTCTTGGGCTCGGCCACGATGCCAGGAGCGCCGTAGCCGGGAGTGCCGTAGCCCTGGCCGCCGGGGGCGCTGTAGCCGGCGGCGCCGTATCCCGCCGGGGCCGAGCCCGGGGTGTTGTAGCCCTGCTGGCCGTAACCCGGCTGGCCGTAGCCCTGCTGGTCGCCATAGCCCGAGCCGCCGTAGCCGGGGGCGCTGTAACCGCTGTCCTGGGACCCGCCGGCGGCCGTCCCGGGTCCCAGACCGCTGGCCGGCGCGTAGCCCTGACCTCCGCTGGAGGAGGAGCCCTGGCTGGACCCGCCGTACGAGGAGTCGGACCCCCCGCCCTGCTGGGGCAGCACCCTGGTCTCCGCGGACCCGGCGTCCGCCGGTCCGGGGTCGGCCGGTCCGGGGTCGGCCGACCGCACTTGCTCGGTCCACGCCGACCCATCCCAATAGCGCTCGTGACCCTCGGGAGTGGGGTACCAACCAGCGGGTGCACTCATGGCGTTCGTCCTCCGGTGACGTCAGTGCGCGAGATCCGCGACACCAGGAAACCTAGCCCATCGGCCGGCGCGCGTCGTCGCGCCCGCTCGCAGGGTTCAGCCGGTGAGCGTGGAGTGGATCCGGGTGTCGAGGACGACGCGCAGGAGCACGGTCACAGCGACGGGCAGGACAGCGGCGGTGAGGTAGGGGTGCTTGCCGCGGACCCGCTCCACCAGGCTGGGCCCGCTGGAGGCGTCAGTCAGGGGAGGGAGCAGCGTGTTGAGGTAGCCGGCGAAGAGCACCGAGCCGAGGGCCCCGCCCAGCAGGCTGGTCAGGCCTACGGTCTCGACGATGCTCGACATGTCCTTAGTCGTCGAGAGGAGAGCGCCGATCAGCAGGCCCACGGTGGTGCCCCGACCGACGTAGTCCAGCCCGCGCCCGATGACGGGCCCGAGGATGGCGGCGTCGACCCAGTCCTGAGGGCGGCGCGCCAGGGTGGCCCAGCGGCCTCGTTGTTGGCTGCCGAAGCGGGTGTGCAACTGCTCCAAGGTGGTGGCCCCCATGATCTCGTCCCGGCGGAGGGTGCGGTCGATGAGGCGTTGCTCTCGTGCGGTCAGCCCGGGGACGCCGCGGGCGTCCGCGGCCGCGTGCGCGAGGACCTGATAGACGGCCGTGCGCTCCTGCTCATCCGCGCTGCGAGCAGCCCTGGTGAGCACGCCATGGGCCCAGCCGGGGTAGTCGACGGTCGTCCAGCGCAGCGGGTTAACGCCGCGCAGCAGACTCGAACCGAAACCCCGGGCGCGCTGGCCGAGCGTGATCGGACCGCCATTGAGCGCGAGCACCTGGGAAGCCGTCGTCGCATACAGAGCATGTCGCGCTGCGGGCGCCCCCGTGGAGTAGTACGCGAGGACTCCTAGGGGGATCAGCGTCATCATCAGTGCGGTGACCACGAGAATCGACGCAAACTCGAGCATGGGGGTCATCGGGCCTCCCTGAGACGACCTGGCACCAAACAGTCTGGCTCATCCCTCGGGCCGACTGGCGCAAGGCCCTCACTGTGCCCCGAATCGCCGGGTGAATGCCGGATACTCACCCGGCATTCACAGATCAGAGGGCGGCGTCGTCGCGCTCGCCGGTCCGCACGCGAACGATGGTCTCGACCGGGACCACCCAGACCTTGCCGTCACCGATTCGTCCGCTCCGGGCGGCGCTGACCAGGGTCCGGACGACATCGTCAGTGTCGGTGTCGCTGACGACCACCTCGACGCGAATCTTGGGGACGAAGTCGACAACGTACTCGGCTCCGCGGTAGACCTCCGAGTGTCCGCGTTGGCGTCCGTAGCCGCTGACCTCGCTGATCGTCATTCCTTCGATCCCCAAGGCGCTCAGGGCATCGCGGACCGGTTCGAGCATGTGGGGCTTGATGACGGCGGTCACGAGCTTCACGAGGGGTCCTCCCGGTTGGTGTGCAGCGATGCGAGTATGCCGTGTCCGCTGGCCCGGCCCGCGGACATCGAATGCAGCTCGTAGGCGGTCTCGGCGTGGACCGCGACGTCGATCCCGCTGACTTCATGATCGCGCTCGATCCGGAACCCCAGGGTCCGCTCGAGGGCGAGGCCGAGGAGTCCGCTGACGACGAAGGCGTAGACAAGCACGGCGGCGACACCGATGGCTTGCTTGCCGAGCTGCCCGACTCCGCCGCCGTAGAACAGCCCGGACACCCCCGAGGGGGCGAGATCGGTCGCGAGGAAGCCGATGCCGAGGGTCCCGACGATGCCGCCGACGAGGTGGACCCCCACGACATCGAGCGAGTCGTCGTAGCCGAAGCGGTACTTCAGGCCCACCGCCCAAGAGCAGATCGCCCCCGCGACGGCGCCCATAGCCAGGGCGCCGATCGGGGAGACCGCCCCGCAGGAGGGGGTGATGGCGACCAGGCCGGCCACCAGCCCCGAGGCGGCGCCGAAGGAGGTCAGATGACCGTCGCGGACGCGCTCGACGACGAGCCAGCCGATGATCCCCGTGGCACCGGCGAGGAGGGTCGCGGCGAAGACGACGGCGGCATTGTGGCCGGCGGACAACGCCGATCCCGCGTTGAACCCGAACCACCCAAACCACAGCAGGCCGGCGCCGAGCATGACGTAGGTGAGGTTGTGCGGCCGCATCGGCTCCTTGCCGAAGCCGATCCGCCGCCCGAGAACGAGTGCGAGGGCCAGCGCGGAGGCACCGGAGCAGACCTCGACGGCGGTGCCGCCGGCGAAGTCGACGAGTCCGACCGTATTGACGAGCCAGCCGCCGGTGTGGGCCGGTGCGTCTGTCGACACATCGAACACCCAATGGGCCACGGGGGCGTAGACGATCAGCAGCCACATCCCCACGAAGACGAGCCAGGTCGTGAACCGGGCGCGGTCCGCGATCGCCCCGGAGATCAGGGCCGCCGTGATGACGGCGAACAGGCCTTGGAACACGACGAACAGGATCGCGGGATAGCTCGCCCCGCCCGTCGTGGGCTCGGTCAGGAAGGTCGAGAGGCCGGCAAACTGGAGGGGGTCGCCCACGAGGCCCAAGCCGAGGTCATCCCCGAAGGCCAGGGAGTAGCCGACCAGGGTCCACAACACGAGCACGACGGCCGTTGCGCCGAAGGTCATCATCATCATGTTGAGCACGCTCTTGGAACGGACCATGCCGCCGTAGAAGAGGGCGAGAGCCGGGGCCATGAGCAGCACGAGCGCGCTCGAGATAAGCAGCCAGGCGGTGTCGCCGGAGTCGGCGACCAGAGGAGCCATGTGGGTCACTGCCGCAGGCTAGAAGCGTGGGGAATGCCGTGGCACCGTCGTCTCAGCGGGCCGTCCCCCATCTCACAGGTTGCAGGTGTCCGCGGCGCCGAACCACCTGCCACGCAGCGGGCAACCGGGCTAGGGTCCGTGCTAGGCGATGGCCGCATCGTCACCATGACCGGAAGGGACCCACCATGTCGTCATTCAGCGACAAGTTCAACGAGTTCAAGGACAAGGCCGAGGCGCTGGCCGACGAAGCGGGAGACAAGCTCAAGGAGGGCTGGGACTCGGCCAAGGAAGCCGCTGATGGGGCCTGGGACAAGGCCAAGGACGCCCTCGACGGCGCCGGTGACGACGCCAAGGACGCGGCTTCGGACGCGGTGGACAGCGCGAAGGACGCCGCCAGCGATGTCAAGGATGCGGCGGGCGATGCCGCGGACAGCGCCAAGGATGCTGCCGACGACGCCAAAGCTGTCGTTGAGGACGCCGCGGCGGACGCGAAGGCCCAGGTCGAGGACGCCACCAGCTGACCCCGTCACGGTGTCCCCGAGCCCCCGGCGCTTCAGCGTTTGGGGGCTCCGCCGTGTGGGGCTCCGTCGTCTTGAGGCTCTGCCGTATTGGGGCTCGGTCGTGTTCGAGGTGCCGACGCCGACGAACTCAGGCAGGAGGCCGCAGCATGCCTGCCGGTCCCAGGCCGATACCGAGCAGGACCACGTCAGGACGACGGCTCAGCATCGAGAACCCCCACCGCTCATAGGCGGCCAGGGCCCGGGTGTTGTCCGGGCTGACCCCCAGATGTAGACCGCGGGCGCCAGCAGCGTGGAGTCGGATCGCCATGTCGGTGATCAGGCGACGCCCCCACCCCTGCCCTTGCAGGCGGGGGAGGAGATCAATGTGGAGATGGGCCGGCTGGGACTGCGCCAGCGCGGCGTCGGTGCGCGGCCACGCGTGGATCCGCTCGACAAGGCGTGCGTCCGAGGCGGCGGCTGATTGCAGTGGATACCTTTGCCGCAGAGGGGGAAGCCACTGCTGCTCGAGCCACGACTCGAAGGCAATGGTGTCTGGTGACCCCACGCAGTAGCCGGCGATCCCGCCCTCGTCCTGGACGACGAGGGCCACAGCATCGGGGGCTACGGCATACGCCCCGACCCAGACATGCCCGAGCAGGTCGGGATCAGCATGGGCGCCGCTCGCGTCGGCTCCCGCAGCGCCGGTGAGGCGGCAGACGCGGTAGAGACCGGGCAGGTCATGCAGGGTCGCGACCCGGGCAGACGGGGTGGTGTGCATGGGACCACGATGACGCATCGCGCTGACGCGCGTCAGTCCGGCTGGGGCTGCAGCCGTTGCGCGAAGAAGGAGAGGACGGCGTCGACGGCCACCTGACTGCGATCGCGGGTGAGAGTGGCATGTCCCTTACCGGTCAGCGGGACCTCGATGAAGTTCTCCCCCAACGCGGTGCGCAACGTCTCGAACCGGGTCCCCACCGCGGGATCGCCAGGGTAGGCGAGCGCGAGGACGGGGCAGCCGGCCCGGACGCGGTCCGCCACCCGTGCCAGGTCACCTTCGCTGAGATTGACGTCGGCGCGGCGAGCGCGATCGATCGGGAAAGGAACGGCCGGCTGAGCCAGCACAGGAGCGACCACGCTCTCGTCGAGCATCATGGCGAGGGCGAACCCTCCCGTGAAACACATCCCCAGCGCGCCGACTCCTGGACCTGCTGCCTCGGCGTGCACCGCTCGCGCCAGGCTCTGCAGCCAGGACGTGAGCGGCGCGGTCACCCCGAGGGCGATCTTGGTGAACTCCCCACTCACACATACCTGGCGAAAGGCCTGGGCCGAGACGACTCGGGAGTCCACCCCGGCCACCGCGCCGAACAGATGCGGGAGGGCGACCGTGAAGCCGGCCGCCACGACCTCCTCGGCAAAGGCAAAGACCTCACGGGTCAGCCCGGGTAACTCGTGGATGATCACGACACCAGGCCCGCGGCCCTTGCGGTAGACGTCGTGCGTGATGCCCTCGTCGGTATGACTCGTGCGCACCCAGGAGGCCAGATCCGTCACGGCCACCCGCCTCCTGGTCTCTCCGTATGTCGTCGCGCTGAGCCCGACCGGCTGCGTGACGTGTCCGAGGGCTGAGATCGCGGAACGCGACCGGGGCGTCGGGGAATGCCGCCGCCACCGTAGGCTTTCACCCTATGGTCTTTGTGCCCGCGCCCCGCCGATCCGGGATCAGCCGCCGAGGCCGCCAAGAGGTGTGACGACGGAGTCACCCGCTCCTTTCCCTCTTGGGACCACCGCACCTGATTGACGACCGCCTGGGCACGATCTGCCCGGCAGATGTATGGAGTTTGCCCCCATGTCCACCCTGGACATCACCGACAGCACGACTGCCCTCCCCGCTACCGCCTCGACCGACGCACCGCCTGTGACGGCATCGAGGCCCCGACCGAGCGGCGGGTCATCCGTCGACTCGGCCACGGTGCCGACCCGCCTGCTCATCGGCCTCGCGACCTTGACTGCCGTCTCGCCCTTCGCGACCGACCTCTACCTCGCTGGCCTGCCCCAGCTGGCCCTCGACCTCGGCACGACGACCTCGGGCGCTCAACTGACCCTCACGGCATTCCTCGTCGGGGTGGCGTTCGGACAGTTGGCCCTCGGCCCGCTCAGCGACCGGATCGGCCGTCGGCTGCCCCTCGTCAGCGGCGCGGCCGTCGCCGCGATCGCGAGCATCGTCACCGTCCTTGCCCCCACCCTGCCCATGCTCGTCGGTGCCCGGTTCGTGCAGGGAGCGGCCGGCGCGGCCGGCATGGTCATCGGTCGGGCGATCATCGCCGACATCTCCTCCGGGGCCAAGGCCGCCCGAGCCATGGGCCTGCTCATGACCATCACCGGCGTCGCTCCGATCGTCGCCCCCGTCCTCGGCGGGCTGCTCGCCTCCCCACTCGGCTGGCGGGGACTTCTCGGCATCGTCGTCGGGCTCACCGTCGTGGCCCTAGCCGTCGCCCTCCGCATCCCCGAGACCCTCACGCTGCGTCGACGTGCCGTCATCGCCGCCAGCCGGACCCGCGCGGGCTCGCCACTGCGCGATCTGGTGTCGGGCACGTTCATCGGCAACGCGATGATCGCGTCCTTCTCGTTCGCCGCGATCATGGCCTATGTGTCGGTGTCGCCGTTCCTGTACCAGAACGCCCTCGGGCTGAGTCAGGCCCAGTTCGGGCTCGCCTTCGCGGGGAACTCGATAGCTCTTGTCGGCGCCACCTATGTGTCCGCCCGCCTGGTCGGCCGCACCGGTCCGCGCACGATGGTGACGGTCGGTCTGAGCATCGTCGTCCTCGCCATGGCCACGATGGTCCTGGCCGCCCTCACCGGTGCGCAAACGCGCGTTGTCGCGGCGGCGCTGCCCGTGATGCTCCTCGGGTTCGGGCTCTCCCAGGGCAATGTCGCGGCGACCGCCATCACGTCGGTCCCTCGGGCGTCGGGCACGGCGTCCGCCCTGCTCGGGTTTGTCCAGTTCGCCCTCGGTGGCTTGGCCTCCGCGGCCGCAGGCCTGGCCGAGGGTGACCCCGCCCGCTCGCTGGCCCAGGTGCTCGCGGTCTCGGCGCTGATGATCGTTGTCGGCTACGTCGTCTCCCGCCCACGGCCGATGTCCGCGGAGGCGCTCGCGGCATTCGACCGGGTGGCCCGGCCCGAACGGGTGTCTCGACCCGAACCCGTGCGGCAGACTGCCGAGGCATGACGGTTACTGGGATCCCGATCGACGCGATCGACTTCTACGAGGATCTGGGAGCGGACAACTCCCGGACCTGGTGGCAGGCGAACAAGGATCGGTATGCCGCCTCGGTGCGCACGCCCCTCACCTCGCTCCTGGAGGAACTGGCCGACGAGTTCGGGACCCCGCACCTGTTCCGTCCGCATCGCGACGTGCGATTCAGCCCCGACAAGCGGCCCTATAAGGACCATCAGGGTGCCCTGTGTCTGACCGCCCCCGGGATGGGCTACTACGTGCAGCTGTCGGCTGACGGCCTGCGGATCGGCGGCGGGTACTACCCGACGGGCAAGGACCAGCTCGTCCGGCAGCGGGCCGCGATCGATGCCCCGGAGACCGGGCTGGCGCTGGCGGCTATTGCCGATGCGCTGGTCGCCCAGGGGTTTGAGCTCGGCGCCGACCCCGTCGCCACCAGGCCGCGCGGCGTCCCCGCCGACCACCCGCGCCTGGAGCTCCTGCGCTATCGGACCCTCATCGCCGTCCGAGCGCTGGGTGAGCCGTCGTGGTTATCCACGCCGGACGTCACCGATCACGTGGCTGGGCTATGGCGTCAGGTGCGCCCCCTGGTGGACTGGCTGACCCAGCACGTGGGGGAGTCCCGCGCGCAGACCCCAGGCTGATGCAGCCTGGGTCTGCGCGCCGTACGATGCCCAGGTGCAGGCGGGCGAGTGGGCCAAGGGGACGCCGCAGCATCCCCACTCCGCACCAGAGTCCGCGGCATGGCCGGGGACTGCGCCGCTCGGCGCGACCGGCTCGTCCTTCGAGGGCACGTCGCCCGAGCCAGACCTTGGGGCCGGGCCGGGAGAGTTGGCGCCTCGCGAGAACCGGGCGACGACACGGCCTGTGCGAGCCGAATCCCCGTCCGCAGCTAAGCCTCGACGACTAAGCCTCGACGTCGTCCGCGGCATGATGTGTGTGTTCATCCTGTCGGTCGATGCCTGGTACACGATGCCGGCATGGTGGGACCACGCCGCCTGGGAGGGCGTCCACGGCCAGGACCTCGTCTTCCCGTTCTTCATCGCCGTGAGCGGTATCGGCCTGGGGTTTGCCTCCGCGGGCGGGGTGCGCTTGGGGTCCACACTCAACCGGTTCGTCATCCTGGTCGTCCTCGGGCTGCTCTATAACCTGCACGAGTCCTTCGTCGTCACCGGCCAACTCAGCGTGGATACCCTGCGCATCACCGGTGTCCTGCAGGCTTTCGCCGTCGTGTCGATCGTCATCGGGCTGCTGCACTACGCCCTCACCACCTGGTGGGCCTGGTGCATCGGCACGTGCGTCATGGCCCTGATCCAGGTGACCATCCTGCGTGTCGTCGCCGAGGGGTGTGCGGACGCGCAACTCACGGAGCAGTGCAATCCCGGGTTCCCTCTGGACCGAGCGGTGTTCGGGCTGGCCCATCTGTATGACCAGGGCCTCGGCGGCCATGATCCCGAGGGGCTGTGGGCGATGTTCGGGATGGTCATCACCGCCTCGGTGGGAGTGACCGTGGCCCACGCGCTCGGCCTGCGCCCCGCCCGTCCGTTTGGCACCAGGGAGACAGGGCGTCGCTACGTGCGGGCGCTGTTGTGTCTGGCGGTCTTCGCCGGCCTGGCCTGGGCTGCCTCCTTGGTCACGGTCACCATGAAGCGGCTCTGGACCACCCCCTTTGCGCTCGGCACGGGCGTGGCCTTGGTGTTGCTGTGGGTCATCCTCACCGCAGTGCTCGACCACGGGCGAGGGGCGTTGATCTTGACGGTGTTGACCTATCCCCTCGTTGCTCTCGGGCGCAACGCGTTGCTCGTGTACTTCGGCGACCAGGTGCTGCTGCGATCACTGACCTTCAGCTACCCCGAGGGCTCGAACACGTCGTGGGCCAGGACTTTGGCCTATGACGTCGGTGCCACCGACACCGACCCCACGCGGTTCATCCTCTTCATGATCGCCTCGTGGACCGTGCTGGCGATCTTCCTGCACCGACGAAAGCTCTACATCCGTCCGTAGGGCCGGACCGTCAGCCCACGGGAATGGTGATCCGTGCCCAACGGTCGGTCAGGGCACCCCCTGATGCGTCAAGCGCTGGTGGCGTCGCATCCGTGGGTGGGCTGCCATCCCCGCCCGTTGTGAACCGCGGGCTATGGCGGGGTGGGTGGTCACGCGGAGGCGGAGGCGCCGGTGGTCGAGTCCACGGCCTGCTGGTCCGCCGTGATCCGCACCTGGGTGCCCTTGCCGGGGGAGGAGTGGATCGTCACGGATCCTCCATGTGCGCGAGCGATGGCATCGACGATGGCCAGGCCGAGCCCGCTGCCTCCGCTCCCGGCCGAGCGGGACCGGTCCACGCGATAGAAGCGTTCGAGGACGTGTGGCAGGTCGGCCGATGGAATGCCAGGGCCGGCATCGCGCACCTCGATGCTGACGCGGCCCGCCGTGTCGTCGAGAGCGATGGTGATCGGGGTGCCGGGAGGGGTGTGCCGTACGGCATTCGCCGTGAGGGCGATGATGGCCTGAGTGAGCCGATCCCGGTCCGCGACAACTGATATGGACTCGGGCGCAGTCACGGTGACAGCGCGATCAGGGGCAATGACGCGCAGATCGGCGGCGATGTCTGCGACGAGCGGGATCAGGTCGATCCTCGTGAGATGCAGCGCGGCGGGCTGCTCGAGGTCCGCGAGTTCGAGTAGGCCTTCGACGAGTCGGCGCATCCGTGCAGACTCCGCGCCCATCCGCCGCATGGCGTCGTCGACGTCGGCGCGGCCGGCGGCGTCGAGGGGCCCCGGCGGTCGCGCTGCATGCAAGGCGGCATACCCCTGCAAGGTCGTCAGCGGGGTGCGCAGCTCATGGGAGGCATCGGCGACGAAGCGACGCATCTGGGCTTCGGAGGCGGCCGTGGCGTCGAGCATGGCGTTGAGGGCGGACCCGAGATGCTCGGCTTCGCTGCCGGCGGGACCGGCAGGGACGCGCCGTTCCCGGTCACCGGCGGTGATGGCCTCGGCCGCCTCGGTCATGTCCGCGATCGGGCGTAGGCCCAGACGGTCCACCCAGGACACCACGAGGGTGAGGACGATGAGGACGACGAATGCCGTGAGCATCAAGGTGAGCGCCAGACGCCGAGTGGCGCCATCGAAGCCGCTGAGCGGGACGGCCAGCACGGCCTGACCGCGACCCGTGTCAAGGTCGACGATGAGGACACGGACCCGGACGGCCTTCCCGGCGGACGTGGATTGCGTTGTCGCAGTGCCGATCTGCAGATCATCAGGGAGATCAGGGACGAGCTCGGGATCGGCGGCAGGGGCGGAGACAGTCGTCAGGCGTCCAGTCGGGGAGAGCCGGCCGAGATAGACAGCGCTGAGAGCAGACGTGGTGGGGTCAATGGCGGCGGTGGCATCGTCACGCTGGGCGGCCAGCAGGAGGGCGCGCGGGCTGGTGGCCAGTGCCTGGAGCTCGGCGTCCACGCGTCCCAGGAGATAGGTGCGCTGGAGGCCGAGCACGGCGAAGCCGGCCGCAGTCAGGACCGCGATCAGGGCCGCGACAGCGATGACCAGACGGCGGCGCAGGGTCATGGGACTCAGGGCTCCCGGATCGAGTAGCCGACGCCGCGCACGGTGTGGATGAGCTTGGGCTCGACCGCATCGACCTTCTTGCGCAACGTTGAGATGAAGGACTCGACGATGGCGCTCTCACCGGCAAAGTCGTATTGCCAGACGTGATCGAGGATCTGACCGCGGCTGACCACGCGTCCGGTGTTGATCATCAGGAGCCGCAGCAAACTGAATTCGGTCGCCGTCAGGTGGACCTCGGTGGTGCCCCGCCAGACCCGATGCTGATCCTCGTCGAGGATGAGGTCGTGGATCTCGTGGCGGCCCGGGGAGGCGGCGCTGCCACGTCGTCGGAGGGCGACCTGGACGCGGGCGACCAGCTCTTCGAGCGCGAACGGCTTGGTGATGTAGTCGTCGCCTCCACTGGTCAGCCCGCGCACCCGATCGCTGGTCGCGGTCCGGGCGGTAAGGAAGAGCACGGGTGCTTGGCATCCACTCGCGCGCAGGCGAGCCAGGACCTCGAAGCCGTCGAGGTCGGGGAGCATCACATCGAGGACGATCACGTCGGGGCGATCGCGCTGTGTGGCCACGATGGCGTCGACGCCGCTCGCCGCGGTGATGACGTCCAGCCCAGCCAGTCGCAGGGCCGACGAGACCAGGTAGGCGATGTTCTCCTCGTCGTCGACCACGAGGACCCTGGGTGCGGGAGGCGCGGGGGCGGGCACGCGGCTACGTTCTCATGTCCGGTGCGCGGGCGCCTGGGGAGTTGCTGAAGACTTCCTGGAGACACGTCCCCGGGGGTCTGCAGGAAGTCGCCAGGTTTCCTCCGCTAGACGCGCAGGGTGCGGCGCGAGGGTTGGCCACGCCCCCCTCCCCTCCGATCACCAGGAGCCCCCATGAATCGTCTACGCACCTCGTTGACCGCACTCGCCCTCGGCACGGTCACCGTGACCGGCGCCGTTGTCGGCACCGCGTCGAATGCCGCGGCCGCCCCCGTGGAGGCGGTGACGGCATTCGCGGACGGTTCGTTGGGCTCACCGGGCCATGGGCCCGCCGTCCGGCAATGGTGGCGCGGCCTGGACGGCACCCAGCGCCAATGCCTCAATGACGCCGGGCTGAGTCGTCCCGTCGGTCCCCTGTCCGATTCGGAGCGCGCGACGGTGCGCGAGCAGGTTCAGGCTGCCGCGGACACGTGCGGCGTGACGTTGCCGTTCGCCAAAGCCCGGGCCTTCTGGAACACACTCTCGGACAGCCAGCAGCAGTGCCTCCAAGACGCCGACGTCACCCGGCCGCTCGGCCGGCTCAGCGATGACGAGCGCGCGTCGGTGCGTGCCGAGATGGCCGCGGCGGCCCAAGCGTGCGGCGTGACCCTGCCGACGCGGCCCGATGCCGCTGACACGGTCATCCCTGGGTCCTGACCCGGATCAGGGCGCAGTGGTGGCGTCCTCGCGGGCCGGAGACGACCGGCGCCCGAGCCGCGTGACCGCCTGATCCAGGGTCAGGCCGGCGAGCCCGTTGAGCGCGGCCCGGCAGACTTCCACCGATTCGCGGTGGTGGCTCGCGACCTGGCCGAGGTCGTCGAGCAGGTTGGCTACCTGGGTGAGGTCCTGGTCGGTCAGCGTGGCGCGCGGGTCGTCGGCCAGGGTAGCCAGGCGCGTGAGCAGGCTGCGGCCTCGCTTGACCAGGGCAGGTCGGCGAATCGCCGCGGCTGCGACGCTGGGACTCAGCTCCTCGACGAAGCCGATCCAGGCGCGTCCTGCCGGGGTCCGTGCGAGTCGCTGATCGCGCAGCTCCCGGGCTACCCGCACGCCGGCCAGGGCCGTGCGGCTCTTGGCGCCGATGAAGTCGATGGCGCAGATGCTCTGCTGCATCAGCGTGAGCAGGCCCGCCTTGGCATCGAGTTTGATCGGCTCGGGGTCGGCCGGGTGGAAGGACTCCCGGATGTTGCCCGTGTCGGGCCCGGTCTCGAAGGTGAAGCCATAGGTCTTGCCCAGGGCCGGATTGGCGATGTGCCGGCCGAAGGCGTAGTCGTCCAGGGTGCCGGTCGTCGCATACAGGTCGAGGGAGGCCTGGCTCGTGTACTGCCGCCCGCGCACCTGCGCGATCGCCTCCGAGATCCGTTGTCCCACTGTGCTCAGCCGTTGGTGGTCGCGCGGGGGGAGGTACTCGGCATACGAGGCTGGGATGGAGGCCGAACAGGTGCCGGTCGGCAGCGTCGTGAAGACCTTGCTCGGGTCCGTGCTTTGGCTCGGGGCGTGTCCCCAGGGCCACAGGACGAGCTCGGAGAATGAATGGACATCGACAAAGGTCACGACCTGCCCCATGTCGAGCAGCCAGCGCACATTGCGGGTTTCGGGCTCAGAGAAGGCGTGCGGCCCGCAGTAGGTGTCCGCGCACGGCGAGCAGGAGGTGGCACCCTGAGCGACCCCGAAGACGAAGTCGCTGTTGCGGTTGAGGTCGACGCCATCGCAGGCCGAGCTGGTGTTGTCCCGCAGGTTCTTGCGCCACAGGTCGTCCCGCGTCATAGCGTGATGGCGTCCGTCGGGATTGATGCAGGGGACGAACCACAGGTCCAGCGACTCCAGGATCGTCTTCGTGGTATCGGCGGGCATGGAGAATCCGCCGTAGGCGATGTCGGAGTTGTTGATGTGGCTGACCATGAGATCGATCGCGACCTCGAGGAGCGCATCGGGGTTCATCAGCTCCCGCGAGTGCGTCCCGGCGACCATGAGCACGGCGCGGCGGTTGGTTGCGGTGCCGGCGCGGAGCCGGAGCGCATGGACAGGGCGGCCCTGGATCGAGTTCTCCGGCAAGGTGATCCGGGTGAAGTAGGACGGCCAGAAACCTGCGAGAAACCCCATTGCGCTGTCGAGTTGAGCCACGGTGCGGTACATCACGGGGCCTGCTTTTCTGTCGGTATGCCGTGCACGCGCCGCTTGAGCCAGCGGTGAGCCTGGTCATCGGTGACGGTCAGGGCAGGATCGAGCGGGGCGACGTCGAGGCGCTCCCCGACCTCGAGCGGGACTCCCGCGTTGCGGAGCTGCCCGAGCTCTTCCTGTGTGACCAAGGCTCGTGTCGCGCCGCGGCGGTCGGGCAGTCGGTCCAGGTCGAAGCGGTCGACGGCGAGGGGTCCGCGCGTGTCCTCTGCCCCGATGGTGACCTCGTAGCGAACCACCGGGGTGGAGCTGTCGGTCGATGGGTTGCCTGGTGGGACGCTTCCCTCATGTTCGGTCACGGCGCGCTCCTCGGGTCGTTGGGTCTGTCCTGAGGAGCGCTGTTTTCGCGGTGCTGATACATGCCGCGTAGGCCGCCGGCCAAGATTAGACATAACTTCGACAGTCGGGATTGCCCGGGCTACGGTCAGGGGCATGCCTGCTGTCATTGGCCAGTACGTCGTCTCGGCCGTCATCTTCGGGGTCCTCGACGCGATCTGGTTAGGGAGCATCGGCCGCCCGCTCTATGACGCGCGGATGGGCAATTTCCTCGCTGAACGGCCCAACATGGTGGCCGCAGTCGCCTTCTATGCCATCTACATCGGTGGCATCACCTACTTCGTCACCCAACCGGCGATCGCTGAGGGGTCCTGGTCCAAGGCGCTCATCGCGGGGGCCGCGCTGGGATTCGTCGCCTACGCGACCTGGGATCTGACCAATCTGGCTGTCCTGAAGGACTTTCCGGCCTCGATCGTGCCCATTGACATGGCCTGGGGGACGATCGCCACGGCAGCCACATCGGTCATCACGTACGCCGTGAGCCGGGCGGTGCCGTTCCTGCACTGATCCCCGCGGCGCACACGTCCCGCGCCCTCCGCGGGTGTGAAGTTTCCGCGGGGTGCGCGGGTTGTTCACACCCGCGGGTGTTATATCCGGCGCGGGTGTGAAGTTTCCGCGGGGGGCGCGGGTTGTTCACACCCGCGGGTGTTATATCCGGCGCGGGTGTGAAGTTTCCGCGGGGGTTCCCGCTCAGGGCGCGAGGAAGGCGTTGGTGAATCGCTCGATGGCTGGGCGACCCTCACCGGGCCAGCCGCAGTAGAGGTAGCCGATCCCCGCCTCGCGGTGTCGCTCGATCTCGGCCCGGATCTCATCGGTGCTGCCGTCCAGGGACAGCGACGCGACGCGGGTGACGTCGCGCAGGTCGCGCCCGGCCTCGGCGCAGAGGTCGGCCATGCGAGCGATCTGGTCGGCGCTGAAGCCCCCCCAGGAGTGCCAGTACTGGGCATAGCGCGCGACGATCGGCATCGTGCGGGTGGGCCCGGTCCCGCCGATCCAGATCGGCGGATGGGGCTGCTGCACCGGGAGGGGGCGCATCCGCGCACCGTCGAGCGAGACAACCTTGCCGGCGTAGGAGACCTCGTCGCCGGTCATCAAGCGGGTGAGGATCTCGAGCTGGTCCTCCAGGAGGTCGAACCGCCTCCCCGTCGAGGGGAAGTCGATGCCGAGCTCGCGGTGCTCCTGTGCGAACCAGGCGTTGCCAAGCCCGATCTCCAGCCGGCCGTGGCTGGCGTGGTCGATGGTGTTGGCCTGGTTGGCGAACACGGACGGGTGGCGATAGGTCACGCCGGCGACCATGAGCCCCAACCGGATCCGCGAGGTCGCGGCGGCCAGCACTGCCAGCGTGGTCATCCCCTCGAAGCACTCACCGGGGCCCTCGCCATACATCGGGACGAAGTGGTCGAAGCCCCACGCACCGGTGAAGCCCGCCTCCTCGGCAAACCGCGCGCGGCTCACCACCTCATCGAAGGTCATCCGCTGCTGGGCGATGTCGAGTCCGAACTCCATACGCAGACTTTAGGGCGCAGAGTTGCTGGACAACGGGCGTCGCCCCGGGGATCCGCGCGATGAGCGGGCACCCGGGGCGACGCTGAGGGGTCAGCCCTTGACGGCACCCTGCATGACGCCGGCGACGAGCTGACGCCCGGCGACGAAGAACAGCAGGATCAGCGGCAACGCCGCCAGGGTCACCCCGGCCAGGATGAGGGAGTAGTCCTTGAAGTACGACGCCTGCAGCAGCTGAATGCTGACCGGCAGGGTCGGGTTCGTTGAGCCGAGGACGATGAACGGCCAGAAGAAGGCCGTCCAGGATCCGATGAAGGTGAACAACCCCAACATGGCGGCGGCCGGACGAGCCGCCGGGAGCGCGACATTCCAGAAGGTCCGGATCATCGAGCAGCCGTCGACGCGGGCGGCCTCGATCAACTCATACGGCAGTGCGGACTCGAGGTACTGCGTCATCCAAAAGACGCCGAATGCCGTGACCAGGCCGGGAACGATGACGGCCAGGAGGTTCCCAGACCAGCCAAACTTGGTCACGAGAATGAACAACGGCACGACACTGAGCTGAGTCGGGATCGCCATGGTGGCGACCACGAACACAAGCAGCGGGCCGCGGCCCCGGAAGTTCAGCTTCGAGAAGGCATAGCCGGCCAGGGTCGAAAAGAAGACCACCGACAACGCCGTCGCCACCGACACCAGGACGCTGTTTCCAAGTGCTTGCCAGAACTTGATGTCCGAGGTGACCACCCGCTGGACGTTCTCCAGGAAGTTCCCCTGCGGAATGAGGGAGGGGATGGGATCCCGGGCGATGGTCGCCGCATCGGAGGACCCGAGGAGGAAGGAGTAGTAGAGCGGGTAGGCCGACAGGAGCAAGACAATGGTCAAGATCGTGTAGGTCACCCAGCCGGGGCGGCCCGCGACCCCGCCCGCGCGCTGCTGGCGCCGGCGTTGGGCGCGTGCCGCGCCTCGCCCGGCAATGCCTTCGGTCATCGTGGCTGCAGGTTGCGACATCTCAGGACCTCCCACTCGCTGATGAGGCAATCCGACGGGTGATCAAGAAGTTCACGACGCCGATGAAGATGATGAAGAGGAACAGCATCCATGAGACCGCGGCGGCGCGTCCGAAACTCTTCTGAGGTCCCCAGCCGAGCTCGTAGAGATACATGGTCATGGTCATCCACTGACGATCCGATCCGCCGAGGCCGCTCTGGTCGAACACCCGCGGCTCGTCGAAGATCTGCAGCCCACCGATCGTCGCGGTGATGACCACGAAAATGATCGTTGGCCGCAGCATCGGCACGGTGATCGAGAAGAACTGACGCACGCGACTGGCCCCGTCGAGCACGGCTGCCTCGTAGAGCTCGGTCGGAATGGCCTGCATCGCGGCGAGGAAGATCAGCGTGACGTAGCCGGTCCACCGGAAGTTGACCATCGTCGAGATCGCCACATGCGAGGCCAGCACGTCCGAGTGCCACCGCACGGCAGGCAGGCCTACGCCCTCGAGGAGGCTGTTGATCAGGCCCGACTGGTCCGCGAACATCTTGCTGAAGATCACCCCGACGGCGACGGGGGCCACCACGAACGGCAGCAGCACCCCCATGCGCCAGAACGTCTTGGAGCGAATGTTCTGGTTGAGCACGGCGGCCAGGGCAATCGCGCCCAAGGTCTGGGTGACACCCGAGATGAGGAAGATGCTGACCGTGTTGCGGAAGCCGACCCAGAAGTTGGGTTCGCCGAGGGCATGGGTGTAGTTGTCGAAGCCGACGAAGGCACCCTTGCCGCCGATGAGGTCCCAGTCATGCAGGGAGACCCAGGCGGTGTAGAGCAGGGGAAACAGCCCGACCATGACGAACAGGATGAAGAACGGCGAGATGTACAGGTAGGGCGCGGTGATCGCGTCCACAGCCCGCAATCGCTGGCGCAGGGTCCGCCCCCGCGGTGCCGGCGAGGGTGCCGGCACCGCGGGGCGAGTGGTTGATTGAACACTCATGGCGTGGACCGCAGGTCAGTCGAGCGACTCGACGGCGCTGACAAAGGTGGCCCAGGACGCGTCGGCATTGTCGGTCTGGTCGATGTCGACTCGGCTGATGGCCTGCTGCATGGCGTCGTTGATGCCGGAGTACTTCGGGCCCTTGAACGGCACGACGGACACGGCCTCAGCCCGGGCGGCGAAGATCGACCCGGTCGGGGCGTTGTTGAAGAAGGCGCTGTTGACCGAGGTCAGCTCGGTCGAGGCCAGGGCCTCGGTCTGGCTCGGGAACGTGCCCTTGGACTTGAATGCCTTGATCTGCTGCTCGGGCGCGGTCAGCCAGGCGGCGAGCTCGATCGCCTCGGCCGGGTGCTCGGACTGGGTCGGCACCGTCAAGTACGAGCCACCCCAGTTGCCACCGCCGCCGGGGAACGTGTCCGCGATGTCCCAACCGGTCACGCCGGCCGCGTTGCCCTCGATGACACCGAGCATCCAGCTCGGGCAGGGCATGGTCGCGAATCCGTTGTTCTGGAACGATGTTGTCCAGTCGTCACTCCACTGCGACAGGTGGGCCGACAGGCCCGCCGCCGAGGCATCAAGCACCTGGTCGTAGGCCGCGCGGACCTCGGGGTTGGACGTGGCGATGACGGTCCCGTCATTGTCCTCATACGCGTTGGGGATTTGGTTGATCATCGCGTTGAAGACCTCGCCGGCCGAGCCCATCCAGGGCACCTCGGACGCCGCGGCGAACTTCTCGCCGAGGGCGAAGTAGTCCTCCCAGCTGGTCCCGAGCGCGGTCGCGACTGCTTCCCGATCGGTCGGGAGGCCTGCGGCCCCAAAGAGGTCGGCCCGGTAGCAGATGGCCTCCGGCCCGATGTCCGTGCCGTAGCCGATCAGTTTGCCGTCGGCGGTGGTGGCCATTTTGGTCTTCCACTCCAGCCAACGGTCAGCGACGTCGTCGCTGGCCAGGTCGTTGAACTTGTCCGGGTACTGCATGAGCTCGGGCAGCCAGTCGACCTCGACGGCCTCGATGTCGGAGAGGCCGGAGCCGGCGCCCAGGCGGGTGTTGAGGTTGTCCCGCGCCTCGGTCGACGTGGCCGCCTTCTTGTGCTCGATGGTGATGCCGGGGTGGCTGGCCTCGTACTCGGCGAAGAGGTCGTCGTAGCCGAACTCGTTGAAGGTGGCGACGGTCAAGGTGACGTCGCCCCCGTCGCTGGCGGTCGTGGCCGAGTCGTCTCCGCACGCGCTCAGTAGCCCTCCAGCGAGAGCAATCGTGCCGATGATCCCGATGACTCGAGGTGTTCGCATGGTCCTGCTTCCTCCAATATCAATCTGCCGACGCCCAGAGAGAGCGCTCTCTCACACCATGCCCGGATTGATCCAGAATGGTCAAGAGTTCTAGAGGGCGACGCCGAATCGTTATCGATAGTTCGGTTGCAGTGCTGGGGTGGCGCGAGACCTTGGGTGTGTGATCCGATAGGGAACCATGAGAGAGAGCGCTTTCCAAGTGCAGGCTTCCGGCTCCATCGATCGGGTCGGTCCGGACGCCAGTTATCGGGTCGAGGGCGTTGAGTCGCTCGAGCCGTTCTTCATGCCGTTAATCAGTGCCGATGACGGTTGGGGGTTTGTGGCCAGCTCGGGAGTCCTGACCGCCGGACGCCGCACCGCTGACGAGTCGTTCTTCCCCTATCGCACCGACGACCAGCTCCTGGACAGCTCGGGGAGCAGCGGTTCGCGCAGCGTGTTCGTGGTCCTGGTCGACGGCCGGCCACCGATCACCTGGACTCCGTTCGAGGGAGTCGCCTCGCCGGGCGTCACTCGGGCTGTCGACAAGGGGGTGCTCAGCGACGAGATCGTGATCGAGGAACGGCACGACGACCTCGGGTTGACCGTGCAGGTTGCCTGGAGGTTCAGCGACGGCGTGGGCCTGGTGCGGTCAACCACCGTGCGGTGCCACGGCGCCGAGGACTGCCAGGTGAGCGTCGACGATGGGGTGGTCAACGTGCTTCCCCCCGGGGCGGATGCGCGCACCCAACGCGAGCTCTCCACCCTGTTGGATGCCTACAAGCTGACCGAGCTGGACCCGGGCTCAGGTCTGGTCTGGACCCGGCTCAACGCAGCGCTCACCGATCTCGCCGAGCCGGCGGAGTCGTGGCGAGCCAGCGCGATCTGGGCCGCTGCCCCGGTCGCGCTGACGGTCGACATTCGCCCGCCTGCCCGGTCGACCCGGGCCACCGGAGTGGCCCCGCAGACGACGCGCGGGCAGCGGGCGGCATTCCGGCTCACCGGTGATGTGACCCTCAAGGCCGGCCAGGAAGTCTCCTGGAGGATAGCGATCGACACCGGGTTGGATGCCGCGCAGGTCGCCACCTGGCGGGCGCGGCTGGGGGAGCTGGACACCGCCGGGCGGGACGCTCTCATCACACGTGGATTCGACTCTGCCCGAACCCAACTCAGCAACCTCGTCGCCTCGGTCGACGGCTTCCAGGTGGGCGCGGATGCGGTGAGCGCTGCCCATCACACCTCGACCACGGTCTTCAATATCCTGCGCGGGGGAGTGCCGCCGTTGGGGCTGACGATCACTGCGCGCGAGGTGGCGACGTTCCTGGAGCTGCGCCGTGGCGCGCTCCCGCAGGAGTGGGCCGATGTCGTTGCCACGCTCCCCGAGGTGCTGACCATCGGCGGCCTTGCCGACCATGCTGCCCAGGTGGGTGACCCCGACTTGCGGCGACTCTTGCGGGCCTACCTCCCGCTGACCTTCTCGCGCCGACACGGCGACCCAAGTCGTCCGTGGAACCGCTTCTCGATCGCCGTGCGCGACGGTCACGGCCGCCCGATCCATCGGTATGAGGGCAACTGGCGGGATGTCCTGCAGAACTGGGAGGCGCTCGCGCTGTCCTTCCCGCCGCTCCTGGACCCCATGATCCAGAACGTCCTGGACGCCATGACCGTCGACGGCTACAACCCCTACCGCCTCGCGACCGAGGGCCCCGACTGGGAAGTGCCGGACCATGACGATCCGTGGTCGAACATCGGCTACTGGTCCGATCACCAGGTGGTCTACCTCCACCAGTTGCTGCGGCTGCGCGCCGACCTGCTGGGCCCGTGGACATCGGGCGAGCTGGTGCGTCCCGACTATGTGTATACGGACGTCCCATATCGGCTGGCCCCGTGGCGGGAGGTCCTGGACCGCGTCGGGGACATGGTGCGCTTCGACGACGAAGCCGCTGCCCGCACGCAGGAGAGGGTGCAGCGCTGGGGCGCCGAGGGCAAGCTGCGCTACGACGGCGAGGAGCAGGTCGTGCGGGCGAGTCTGCTCGAGAAGCTCCTGCTCATCGTCACCGCCAAGCTGGTCAATCTCGTCCCCGGGGCGGGCATCTGGATGACGACGCAGCGGCCCGAGTGGAATGACGCCAACAACGCCTTGGTGGGCCGGGGCCTGTCCGTTGTCACGGCAGCGCAGCTGGCCGCTTTCGTCCGGGAGGTCGACCACCTCCTGCTCGAGCTCGACGGCAGCGTGGCCAGCGTGGAGCTCGCCGAGCATTTGGCGCAGGCCCTCGAGCAGCTCGGCGTCGTCCTCGGTGATGGCCCGGCGCGCGCTGGCGACTGGGACCCGTCGACCCGGTACGCCGTCATGAGTGCGCTGGGTGACATCGGTGACGCGCTGCGCGCAGGCGCCTACGGACCCAGTGTGCAGGGTCGACGCCCCGCCGACGTAGGCCGACTGCGCGAGGTGCTGCGCGCCGCAGGGGCCTGGCTCGATGATGTCCTCGCCTGCGCCTGGCAACCCGACGGGCTCATCACGAGCTACGCGGTCCTCGTCGATGGCGCCGAGGGCGCCGATCCCCCGGAGGTTCGCCGACTCGGGCCGATGCTTGAGGGCCAGGTCGCCGTCCTGGGCAGTGGCACGCTGACTCCTGCCCAGGCGGCTGCGCTCGTCGTTGCCGTCCGAGCGAGCCCGCTGTGGGCCCCGGACCGGGGGACCTTCCTGCTGTATCCCGACCGCACACCGGCTGGCTTCTTGAGCCGGGCCGCGGTGCCACCCAGCGGCGACGCCGTGCCCCTCTTGCATCGCCTGATCGCGACTTCCGATCGACGGCTGGTGGCCAGCGATGCGGACGGTTACTGGTACTTCGGCGGTGATCTGCGCAACGCTCAGGACGTCGAACGGATCCTGCAGGAGCTCGCCGATGACCCCGCGTGGGCCTCCGATGTTTCCCGCGATGCGGAGGCGGTCCTCGCGACCTTCGAGGAGGCAGTGACCCACTCCTCCTACACCGGGCGCGCGGGGACCTTCTTCGCCTACGAGGGCCTGGGCAGCGTGTACTGGCACATGGTCAGCAAGTACCTCAATGCCATCCTCGGTGCTCTCGATGCCGCCGCTGAGGACCCCGAGGCCGCCGCCGAGGCCGAGGTCCTGGCCGCCGCCGCGCACGAGGTACGGGCCGGCCTCCTGGTCTCGGTGGGCCCTGAGCAGGCCGGTGCCATCCCCATCGACCCGTATTCACACACCCCAGCCGGCAACGGGGCTCGGCAACCGGGCATGACCGGACAGGTCAAGGAAGACATCGTCATCCGATGGCGTGACCTCGGCCTGAGCTGTCGGGCCGGTGCAGTCCGGTTCGACCCCGAGCGGGTCGACCCGCGGGAGTGGCTCTCGTCGGACGTCGCGTGGAGGATCCCCGCCCGTGAGAATGCCGACGGAGGGCTGCTCGTCCCCGCGGGCGGACTCGGACTGACGTGGTGCGGCACCCCCGTCATCTATTCGCCGGGAGGCCACAACAGGCGGATCATCGTCCATTGGCGGGACGGCCGCCTCCAGGTGGTACCGGGCCAGGAGCTGCCCGTGTCGATCGTTCGCGAGATCATCCACCGCTCGGGTGAGGTGGCGCAGCTGACCGTGAGCTACCCCGCCGACCCCGAGCGAGGGTAAGCGGCTGTTGGCCGGGCCCCTCACGACGTGGGGGATTGGCTGTTGGCGGTCCCGGTGTGAGCGCTGAGGCGCTGAACCCCCGGCCGATCATGGCTGCGGTGGCGGACGTGCCGTCGCGACCGCCGGTGGTGACGGACGCGGCTTCGGACGTCCTGTGGAACAAGCTGATCGCGTCCGCCGGTCTGTGCTGATCTGGGGGCGTCGGAGAGTGGGCCACCTGGCCGACTCTCCACGCTGACGCGAGCCATGTGAGGTGCCCGCGGCGCTCTGCGGGCCGTGCTTCGAGAGATCCAGACCCCGTCACCGTGCATCACCCGACTCACCGCCACCCTGCCCTGCCGTGACACACCTGGGTGGCGGGCGTCGGGCTCGACGGCGGTGTCGTCCCGAGAGTCCGGAGAGCCCGAGAGTCCCGAGATACGCGAGAGGGGCTGACTGAGTCGGGTGTGAACCCGGCTCAGTCAGCCCCTCCTGGTGAGTGCCCGCGAACGAGGACTTACGAGGTGCGCTCCACCGATCCCGCGTCCGGCGACGCGTCGCGGGCGATGCCGCGCTGGTCGAGCGCCGCTGCCGTGCCCGGGTTGCCGTGGGAGACAGCCGGGCTACCCGCGGCGGGCAGCAGCGTCAGCGTGGGCCCGCCGTTGTCGGCGAGCGCTCCCAGAAGCGCGGAGCCCACCACATCAGTGGCGGTCTGACCGCACGAGGTGTCGCCGAACACGTTGTGCCCGAGGGAGGTCAGTGCGACAGCGCCCGCCCCATAGTGTCCAGCCAGACACTGGGCTCCGCTGTTGCCATCGACAATCGAGCTGTCCAGTTCAAGCGTCGCACTCGACTCACCGAAGGTCCCGACAAAGAGCCCGCCAGCGGTGTCGGCCGGTGATGTGTTGCCCGCCACCGTCGAGTAGCTCAGCGTGACCGTGCCGTCGGTGGCAAAGATGCCGCCGCCGTGCCACCCGGTGGCCGTGTTGCCGCTGATCGTCGAGTTCGACACATTCAGTGATCCCAGGCTGCGGATCCCACCGGCGACGTCAGAGGAGGTGTTGCCGCTGATCGTGCTCTGCGACACCGTGATGCTCGACCCGAAGAAGCCGTAGAGGCCACCTCCGGGACCATTGTCGACGGCGTTGTCGGCGACCGAGCTCCGGGTGAGTTCGAGGACGGCATTCTCTCCCGTGTAAATGCCGCCGCCGCCCTTCCAGAATTCGTTCCCGGTCGTCGTGACCAGATTGTCGGCAACGGTGACGTCGGTCAGCCGCAAGGTGCCGTTGTTGATGATGGCGCCGCCGATCTCGCTGCCATAGCCGTGAGTCATCGTCGCCTCGCTCACGGACACGTCCGCACCCTGGGTGACCTCGAGAATCCGGGACTGTCCCTGACCGTCGAGGATGACGCCGTTGCCGTCAACCGACACGGTGCCAGAGGTCGACAACGGGCTGCTCAGGGCAATGGTCTGTCCCGCGAGCTCGCTGGACACGCTGACCTGGCCGCCATCGCAGACGGCACCCAGGGCATTGCGCAAGGAGCCGGGGCCGGCGTCAGCGGTCGACGTGGCGGTGGTGGTGGCCGCGCAGGTCAGGCGGATGTCGTCCACGGCAACCACCTTGGAACCCTTGGCCGGCGCGTCAATGCTCAGGGACGAGATCCGCGTCAGATCCAGGGCCGGCCCGCGGCGACGGTCCGGGGTGAAGCTGTCGAACGGGATCGTCACCTGCTGCCAGCCCACCTGGTTGTCGGTGAAGGTGGCGGTGTAGGTCCGCTCGGCACGGTCACCCTGGTAGACCCGGACGTAGTCCAGGGCATATGTCTGAGGGAATGCCGTGTCCTCACTGACGGGGCCACCGAAGTTGCCGCCGACGGCCGTGTTGATGAGCAGGAAGAACGGGTGCTCGAAGACCCAGTCGTTCGGGGCGACATTCGCAGGAATCGCCTCGTGGAACTCCTGCCCGTCGATGGTCCACACGATGTGCTCGGGGCTCCAGGTCACACCGACCGTGTGGAAGGCGTCGCTCATCGAGGTGCCGAAATCGTGGGTGCCGCCGTAGGACTGCCCGCCGGAGTAGCCCGGTCCGTGGATCGTGCCGAACAGGACGTTGGGATCGCGGCCGACGTTCTCCATGATGTCGATCTCGCCTGAGGCGGGCCACGGGTTCACCGAGATGTCGGAGCCCAGGGCCCAAAAGGCCGGCCAGATTCCGTCACCGGTCGGGACCCGCAGCCTGGCCTCAATGCGCCCGTACTCAAACTCGGCCTTGTACTGGCCGACCAGTCGCGCCGACGTGTACTTGCAGGGGCCGTAGTAGCACATCAGATCCGGGTCGGTGTTCTCCTTCGTCGTGACGACGAGGTTGCCGCGGCCATCGTGGGCGGCATTCGCGGAGCCCGCGGTGTAGTACTGCAGCTCGTCGTTGCCCCAGCCCGGCTTGCCGATGATCGTCCCGTCACCGATTTCGTTGGTCCATTTGGTGCTGTCGGGGGCGGAGCCGCGCTTGGCGTTGAACTCGTCGGCCCAGACCAGCCGCCACCGACGGGAGTTGCCTGCGGTGGGGTCGGCCGTCGCCTGACCGAGCTGGACGGAGACGTCCCGCCCGGTGTTCTGGCCGTAGTACGACAGGCTTAGACCGGCATTGGTACTCCAGTCCTGGATCGAGGGGAAGCGCACCCCTGCCGTCCGGCTCCGGCCGCGTCCCTTGGTGAGCTCCAGAACTCCCTCGGGTCCGCTCTGGCCCGCCTGGGCGAGGGCCTCGTCCTGCGCGACGACGATCTCGCTGGCGGTGGTGCCGGCCGCGGGGCTCCACGCCAGTGAGCTCCCCTCGAAGTCGGCCACCTCGACGGCGGGCCGGCTCTCGTCGTCGGTCACCAGGACCCGCGTCAGTGGCGGCCGTCCGAGCTCGGCTCCGGAGACGTCGCTGAGCTCGAGCACGACACCGCGTTCGCCCTGGAAGGAGCCGTTGTCGATCGTCGGGACGGTGACTGTGGCCTCGCGGCTCCCTGCGGGGATCGAGACGATCGTGTCGATCGGGGTGTAATCGACCCCTGGGCGGGCGGTGCCGGTTGTCGACCTCACCCTGGCGGTCACCGCGGACTCCGAGGTGGTACTCAGCCGCACCCGCACCGTGGCGGCATTGCCCTCCACGGCGCTGGTGTCAACGCCGTCGAACCCCACGGTCAGTGCCCGCGGGGGTGCGACGCCGTACGTCGAGACGTCATCGAGCGCGAACGTCTTGGCCCCGCCCGTGGCCAGGGATCCGATCGCCCAGCCGTGGACGGCGTTCAGCTGGAAACCGTCGTTGGGGGCTCCGTTGCCGATCTCCTTGCGGGCGAAGGCATCGAAGGGGAGTTGCACGAGCCGCCAACCGGCGGTGTCGTCGGTGAAGGCGATGGACCAGCGCTCGGCATTGTCCGTCGTGGACCCGGCGGGGCGGTTGTCGATCACATCGACGAACATCGAGGTGCCCTGACCCTCGCCGCGGAACCAGAACTGCATGCCCGCGTACGTGCTCCAGTCCTGGGTGACCCAGTTCGTGACCGTTGAGTCTTCGAAGGCGTGGACGACAACGCCCCACGCATCGATGTCGCCGGTCAGGGAGAGAACCTGGTTACCTGCAGCATGGTCCGGGACCTGCGGGTCGGGAATGGCCTGCTGGTAGGACAGCGTGCTGTTGGGGGACTGGGCTTGGTAGTAGCCGATCGGCACCGACCCGGCCGCGCCCTGGGCCAAGGGTGCCTCGAAGTCATCGACCAAGGGCAGGTCGGCGGCGAGGACTGGTTGGGCGAGGCCGACTCCGGCCAGGGTGAGGACGGCGGCTGTGGCCGTCAGCGTTCGGAGACGCAAGATCATCGGTGACCTCCTGGGTGAGAGAGCGCTCTCCCTGAGACTAGGAGTCCGCCCGGGACCCACGCAAGGGATCGGGCTAGGCCGTTTCGCGAATGACCAGTTCGACAGGGAGAATGATGCCCTCCGGCCCGGCCTGCTCCGAGGGGATGCCGTCAGTGCGCGCTCTCCCGTGGATGGTCCGGGTGAGGAGTTCGGCCATGCGGCGCCCCTGCTCCGTCGTTTCCTGACGGATCGTGGTCAGCGGCGGCACCGCGTCCGCGGCGACGCCGATGTCGTCGTAGCCCACCAGGGCAAGGTCCTCCGGGACCCGCCGCCCGGCGCGGCGCAACGTCTGTAAGGCCCCCAGCGCCATCAGGTCCGAGGCCGCGAAGACGGCGTCGATGTCGGGGGCGCGCTCTAGCAGGCGGGACATGGCATCGGATCCGGACTGGGTGGTGAAGTCCCCCGCCTCGACCAGCGTGGGGTCGTAGTCCGGCCCGAGGCAACGCACGAAGCCGGTCAGTCGGTCGACGCCTGCGGACATGTCCTGGGGCCCGCTGATCGTCGCGATGCGTTGGCGCCCGAGGGACCGGAGGTGGCGGGCGGCGAGCTCAGCGCCGCCGATGTTGTTGTGGTCGACGTAGGGGGCGCGGACGGCCGGGTCCATGGGTCGTCCACCGATGACGACCGGCACCCCGGCCTCGATCAGGGGTGCGGCAATCGGGTGGCCGCCGTGCTCGGAGATCAGCATGGCGCCATCGACGTGTCCACCCAGCAGGTAGCGGGTCGCATCGCGGACCTCGTCATCGGTGCTGACCATGAGCAGCATGAGCCGCCAGCCCGAGCCCGAAAGGCCTTGGCTGACCCCGCGCAGGACCGAGGCGAAGAAGGGGTCACCGAAGACGCGGTCCTGGGATTCGCTGGCGATGAGCGCGACCGTATCGGTGCGCTGCGTCATCAGGCTGCGGGCCGCCAGATTGGGAATGTAGTTGAGCTTCTCGGCGGCCGCCCGGACTCGACGTGCCATGGCAGCGTCCACGTTGGGGGAGCCGTTGACGACGCGAGAGACTGTCGCGCGCGACACCTTGGCCTCGCGTGCAACCTCTTCGAGGGTGGCGCGGCGGCCGTCGCCCACTCGTGCCATCGCGGCCTCCTGGCGCTGTCCGTAGCGGGTCGGTGAGCCACTGAACTGGCCCACCGCAGCACACTCTATGCAGCGCGCTCGCATCGTGGATCCCTGCGGGGACGAGTCGTCGCCAGGACTCGCCACCGTGACCGCCATGCGTCTGACCCTTACCCGCGTCGCGCGCTGCCAAGGGGCCCGTCAGGCCAGTCCCCGCTGGCGCATCCGCAACCACAGGCGAGCGGAGACGTCGGTGTCGGTCAGGTCGAGTCCGAGCGCGGCCTGGGCGCGGTCGACGCGGTGGCGCAGGGTGTTGCGGTGCAGCCCGCTGGCGCGGGCACCCTGCGCCCATTGCCCGTGGGCGCGCAGATAGGCCGCCAGGGCATCGACGAGCGCCGGGCCGGCAGCGACGACAGCGTCGAGTCGGCGGTCCAGGGCTTCGTCATCGGTCTGCTCGGGGGGCAGTCCGACCTCTCCTGGCTGCAGGGTGTCGAGCCGGAGGGTCTGACGCAGGTGGGCCGAGCCCGCTCGCTCGATGCGGACCAGCTCCGAGATCAGCCCTCGCACGCCCGGGTCCTGCTCGCGCAGGTGGGCGACCAGCAGGTCCAGCCCGGGATGCGGCGCCGGCAGGACATAGCCCAGGGTTGAGCGCGGGCCGGTCATCCCGACAACCCCCGGGCGCCAGCGCTGCACGGCCAGGTCCAGCGCGTGGGCGTCCTGGCCCCGCAGGGACATCACCCGGCATTCCCGTCCCAGGGGGGTGAGGGCGAAGTGACTGGCGAGGCGTTCGGCCGCGGTCACCTCTCCGTCCAGGATGAGCAGCGCCACACTCTGGCGGCGGGCGGCGTCGATCGAGAGTCCGTCGCCGGCTCGCATCGAGGCCACGCCGAGCAGCCGGCACGCGGCAAGGACGACGGTGCGCTGGGTGGTTGCCAACGGGCGCTCGGTGCCGACGGCCAGGAAACCGACAATGCCGCGTTCACCGGCGATCGGGAACACCACCACCGCGCCTCCTGGGGTGACGAACGACGCGGCCGAATGCCGTCCGGCCGCGCTGAGTCTGGCGACCTCCACGCCCAACTGCTCGCTCGGCTCTGCGAAACCCTCGGGGTAGATCCGAGTCGCCGAGCCGGTGCTGTCCAGGACGGCGGCCCATCCGTCTAGCCGGCTCGACAGGCACGCGAGCACGCCCCCCCAGGGATCTGCCGAGGCGCAGGCATCGACGAGGGCGCCATGGGCCGAGATCACGTCCAGCAACTGGCGGGTGCTCGAAACCGTCAGCTGGGTCCAAAAGGCCCGGGTGATCGTCAGGAAGGGTGTGCGGTCGGGCACGACCAGCAGCGGCAGTCCGGCCAGCGCGCAGGCTTGGCTGAAGGCCTCGGGCACGCTCGAATGCACCGGCCCCAGGCCGAGGGCGACGGCGCTGACACCGCACCGGAGCAAGGCGTCGACGTAGCGGCGACATCCGGCGGGCGTGCTCGGCAGTGCGATACCGGTGGTGAGCAGCAACTCGCCACCTTCGAGGTAGGCAGCCGGGTCGAGCAGCTCGCTGATGTGCATCCCGGTGACCGGGGTGTCGGGCAGGGCAGACCCCCAGACCGGCTGGAGGTGGTGGCCCAGCGTTCCGGACAACGAGGCGACCGTCGGCACCGTCATGCTCACCTCGGGGCGACGAAGATCTCCCAGGGCGGGATGGAGTCTCGCGTGGGTGGCAGCGGCTCGCTCGCGGAGAATCGCGAGCCCGGGAGGATCGTCGGGAGCGTCGACGCGACGACGCGACTGTGGCGGTTGACGAGCACGCCAGCGCCCAGGTCCTTGAGCACGGGCAACAGCTTGCTCTCCACTCGGTTCATCGGCAGGTCGGCCGCGGCGACGGCGACGACCCGGCCACCGACCAGGACCGGGGTGCCGACGGTGATGACGTACTGGTTGGTGCACGCCACATCGAGATAGGGGCCGGTCATCGCTGTCCCGCCCAGGTCGATCGGGGCGTTGAACCACTCGAATCGGGTGTAGTCGTAGGCATCCGGAGCGGCCAGGTCGAGGTTGACCCGCAGGCGCTCGGGCCCACGCTGCTCACGCACCCACCACCAGTGCAGATACCGGTCACGATCGGCCAGGGCGCCCGGCATGACGACCACCCCGGACCCGACGACGAGGTCGGCGTGGGTGTGCAGGATCGCAAACAGCAGGTCGTTCAGGGGGAGCAGATCATCGGCCGTCGGTGCTTGCGCGGCGCTGAACAGGCGTTGAGCCTGCGCAGCCAGAGCCTCGAGGTCCTCCAGGAGCGGGACGAAGATGTCGCGGGCGCCGGCGGGGAGCCGTTGACGTCGACGCAGACCGCTCGCGGTCGGCGTGGGATGCGGCGCCATCACGTGTCAGCTCCGTAGTGCTCCAGCCGCAGCGCCACCAGGCGTTCGGTGTCGTGGGTGATGATCCGGACACAGATTGCGCGGGCCTGGTCCGCCCGACGGCGCTCGATCGCCTTGACCAGCGTGCGACGCTCGGCGAGCCCGACTGCCTGTTGCTCTTCGCTGACCTGCCACCACAGCAGGTCACCCAGCTCGGCCCGCAGCGACAGCTCGCGCTCGGCGAGGATCGACGACTGGGCGCTCGCAGCGACCGCGATGGCGAACTGCGTGTCCGCCCGGCGTTGAGCGCTGGTGCCGACTGCGGCAGCCAGGACGTCCAACCGGTGATGGAGGAGTCGCAGATCGTCCGGCAACGCGCGGTCGGCCGCCAACGCCGCGGCCGTCCCCGAGATCGCCTGCCGCAGATCACCCAGCTCGGTCAAGGCGAGGATGCTGAAGCCATCGAGCCGCTGGCCGAGGAGATGCGCGTGGGCGAGGTTGGCGGCATTCGCCTGGTCGACCAGGGTGCCCGCGCGGGCCCGAGCGTCGGTCCGGACGAACGTCCCGCCGCCGCGCCCTCGCCGGGTCTCCACCAGGCCCTGGGCCCGCAGCTGGGCCAGGGCCTGGCGCAACGTGGCTGTCCCGGTGCCGAGCTCCTCGGCCAAGCGCGCCTCGGAGGGCAGGCGTTCACCATCGAGGAGGATGCCGACGCTGATCGCCTCTGCCAGCCGTTGGGCGACCAGGTCCGGCCGTGACAACTGGATGGCGCCACCGAACAGCACCCTCGACGTGATGGTGGTCAGGCCGACGACGTCGGCGCCGTCGAACTCGGCGGTGTCCGCCTCAAGGGCCGGCATGACTCACCACCTCGGCATTGTCGTGGTCCCGCCCGTGCGCAGGAAACCTCCAGTCCCGAATGATAACTGTCGCATCGAGGGGTCGAGCGTGTCCGGAACCACCCCTCGAGGCGGACCTCACCTACGCGGATCTGCGCAGTTCGCGCAGCCGATCGGCGATCTCGATCGCATCCCCCTCGGGGCCGGTCGAGTGACGGTCGGGCCGGGCCAGCATGAGGTAGAGCGCACCGGTGCCCAACACCACACTGACGCCGAACAGCGGCAGGGCCGAGTCGATGCCCGTGAGTTCACTGCGCGGCCAGGCCAGGAGCACGATGGCGACGATCCCGTAGGCGAGCGCCACGACATTCACGACCAGGCCCCAGCGTCCCAACGTGAACTCGCCCGCCGGACGCCAGCCGCGCAACCGCATCCGCAACGCGGCGAAGACGACCGTCTGGAAGGCGAGATAGATCCCGAGGACGGCGAATGCCGTGATCTGCGCCAGGGCTTCGGGGCTGACCCTGACCCAGACGCAGAGGAGCATCGGCACGACGCAGGCCACCAGCAGGGCGCGGGTGGGCACCTGATGGCGGGGGGACACTGTCGCCAGCCAGGAGCTGGCTGGGGTCATCTTGTCGCGGGCGAAGGAGTAGATCAGTCGGCTGGCTGCAGCCTGCAGCGAGAGCACGCAGGAGATGAACGACAGGACGGCCACGCAGAGGAACACCTTGGCGCCCACCGAGCCCAGCGAGCCCTCGAGGATCGCCGGGATCGGGTCGGCGATCTCGCCCGCGATGATCGCCGGGAGGTCCGGTGCCGCGAGCAGGTAGCCCAAGAACGAGATGGCGGCAGAGACGCCCCCGATGACGATGGTCAAGCGCATGGCCGATGGGATACGCCGGCTGGGGTCGCTGACTTCTTCGGCGACGTTGCCGCAGGCCTCGAAACCGTAGAAGAGGAACAGGCCGGTGAGGGCGGCGGACAAGAAGGCGCCCAGGTAGCTCGAGTGCGCGCCCATGGCGCCCATGGGGTCGAGCAGAACGGAGATCGAGTTCTTGCGCTCGAAGACCAGGAGGTAGACCCCGACGGCGATGACCCCGACCAGCTCGGCCACGAGACCGATCTGGGCGACGCGGGCAAGGGTGCGGGTGCCGGTGAAGTTGAGGACAAGGGCCAACAGGAGCAGTGCGAGGGCGGTGGCGAGCCCGGCATTCGGGGTGTTGGTGAACCCGAAGAGGGGGGCGACGAAGGCGCCGCCGTATTCGGCGACGGAGGTGACCGTGACGATCATCGCCAAGGCGTAGACCCAGCTGACCAACCAGGCGGCCTTGCGGTTCGCCAAGCGGCGCACCCATTGATAGAGGCCGCCGGCGACCGGGAACTGCGAGGCGACCTCGCCGAAGACCAGGGCGACGAGGAACTGCCCCAGTCCGACGATGACGATCCACCAAAAGGCCGGCGGCCCAGCCAGGGAGAGCCCGTAGGCGAACAGCGAGTAGACGCCGACCAGGGGCGAGAGATAGGTGAAGCCGAGCGAGATGTTGGCCCAGAGGGACATCTCCCGCCGGAACTCGCTGGTGTAGCCGAGCATCGCGAGGTGGTTGTCGGCATGCGATGCCGTGGCCTGACTGCTCGTGTGCTCGTCACCGGGGGAGGAGGACATGTCCATGCTTCTTTCTGGCTGAGGGCTGGTAATCGTTGGAAATGCGGAACACAGGTTTTCTGGTCGGTGACTGTTGACTGGAGGGCTACTTCAGGCCGGCGGTCGAGGTGGGCATCGCTCCGGCCTGGATCGGGCGGCCGACGTACTGCGCGCGGATGCCATCGATGTAGCTGCGGCAGCGTCGCGTGAGCCCCTGTGGGCCCTGCATCCGGCCCTTGGTCACCAGGATCCCGAGGTCGGCGCCCTTGTAGCGGTAGTCCCCGGCGCCGTACACGCGAAGGAAGAAGGCCTCGTCCTCATGCGTGATGTCGTGCCAGTCATTGCTCACCCGCACGAAGTTCAGGCGGCCGTCCTCGTCCAGGTGGTAGGTCCCGGTGCGGGGGGCGCTCACCAGTTGCTCGAGGCAGTCGTGCGGCTCCTTGAGGATGAGCTGGGCCCACACGTCGACGGCCGCGAGGTCCCGCCACCGCTCGTTGATCACGTCAACGTCGATGGTGTAGTCGACGTCCATGTACTCCAGCAGGTGGAAAAGGAACAGGGGCGCGTCTGCATAGGCGCCGGCGGTGACGTTGGTGATGGAGGAGGCGCCGGAGATGCGGGGGTTGAGCTCGCCCAGGTAGACCGAGTCGTCGGCCAGGTCGATCAGCACGTCGATCTCGAGGAAGCCGATGTAGCCCTCCTCGGCGAGCCGGTCGCCCAGGCGTCGGCACAGGTCGATGGCCCTGTCACGTTGTGTGGGGGTCAGCGCCTCGGGGAAGAGGTCGTTGCCGCACCAGCCGCCCTGGTACGGCGTCAACTCTGGGTAGCCCGTCAGGTCGGTCATGAAGGGGCCGACGAGCGTGCCGTGGCGCGTGATGCAGGCCTCGACCGCAGCCGCCTTATTGCGGATGCGCTTCATGATCTTCAGCTCTTGGCCGACCATGTCCTGCGCGTGGCGGTCCCAGTCGTCGGCGGAGGCGATGAAGAACGTCGTCTTGCCTGAGTCGCCGTAGGGGGTCTGGACGACCAGGTCGGTGCCCAGGTCGTGGGCCTGGCTGAGCTCGGTCAGCGCTTCCCAGGAGTCCGCCTCGCCCAGGACGTTCGGGACCGAGGGCGCGCCTGCCTCGTTGCCGAGCTGGGTCGTGACGATCTTGGAGTCCAGCCGCCGTCGCAGAGCGTCCGAAGGCATGGTCAGCTGGTAGCCGAGCTCCTCGCAGATCTCCTCGGTCTCCCGGTCGAAGAAGACCATGCACACCATGGGCGTGCCGCCGCGACGCTCCAGATGAGCCTGCACCTCCGGGTCGCGCAGGAGGTAGTTGGTGATCTGCTCGCTGGACTCGAAGGGGACGAACGGCTTCCGGCGAGGGGTGAACACCCGCGGGTGCGCGCCATCCCAGGAGTCGTAGTAGACGACGTACTCGAGATTGCGCATCCAGCCGTCGATCCCGAGCAGGTTGAAGGCGGTCGGTCCGAAGAAGTACACCGGCTGGTCGTTGGTGCGGAAGAAGGATCGGATCTCCGCCATGCCGTTGAGGTGACGTCGTGTGCTCATGGGCTCCCCTCAGGAGTGTGTCGCAGGGGTCGGCAAGGGGCACACGCGAGCTCACGTCGGTGTGTGTCGACCGGGGTCATTCATGTTTGGCATTAATCTTCAAACATGACTTGACACAGGTTTAGCGCACGATGGCATGCTTGTCGAGAGCCGCAATGTCGCGACGTCACAAAAATCGGAGCAGAGCATGACCCTCACGTACGCAGTCACCGACCCGCACTCCGGCGTGGTCGTGCAGACCTATCCGACGGCCACGGCCCGTGACGTCGCCAACGCGTTGGCCGCCACGTCCCAGGCCTACCGCGGGTGGTCCAAGAACTCGACTGTCGCGCAGCGCGCGGCCTTGATGAAGGAGGCTGCGCGACTGTTCACCGAGCGCACGACCGAGCTCGCCGCGATCATTATGCGCGAGATGGGCAAGCCCGAGGTTGAGGCACTTGAGGAGGTCGGCTTCTCGGCCTGGATCTGTGAGTACTACGCCGACCACGCCGAGCGATTCCTCGCGGACGAGCCGGTTGAGCTCCTCGCCGGCGAAGGCAGCGCTGTCATTCGTCGCACGGCCGTCGGGCCGCTGCTCGGCATCATGCCGTGGAATTTCCCGTACTACCAGGTGGCCCGGTTCGCCGGCCCGAACCTGGTGGCGGGCAACACGATCATCCTCAAGCATGCACCCCAATGCCCTGAGTCGGCCGCAGCCCTCCAGCAGCTCTTCCTCGATGCGGGATTCCCCGAGGGTGCCTACGTCAACCTGTATGCCACTAACGAGCAGTGCGCCGACATCATTGCCGATCCGCGGATTCAGGGGGTGTCACTCACCGGGTCCGAGCGGGCGGGAGCCGCCGTGGCGGAGATCGCCGGTCGCCATCTCAAGAAGGTGGTGTTGGAGCTCGGTGGATCAGATCCCTTCATTCTGCTGAGCACGGACGACCTCGATGCGGTGGCGGAGGCGGCGGCGGCCGCGCGAGGCTACAACACCGGGCAGGCCTGCAACGCGGGCAAGCGCTTCATCGTCGTCGAGGACCTCTACGACGATTTCGTTCAGGCCTTCACCCGGGCCCTGTTTGCCACCTCGCAGGCCTCACCCTTGTCGTCGGGGCAGGCCGCGCAGAACCTCGCCGCGCAGGTCGAGCGGGCAACGGCTGCCGGCGCGAGCCTGGTCACCGCCCCTGGTGACGCACCAAGCCAGGGGGCCTACGTTCCGGCGGGCCTGCTGACTGGCATCACCGCGGAGAACCCCGTCTTCTATCAGGAGCTGTTCGGGCCCGTCGCCATGGTGTTCAAGGTGGCCGACGAGCAGGAGGCGGTGCAGCTGGCCAACGACACCCCCTTCGGCCTCGGCTCGTACGTCTTCACCACAGACGCCGAGCAGGCCCTGCGGGTCGCCGACCAGCTGGAAGTCGGCATGGTCTTCGTCAACGGGGTGGGCGCCGATGGGGCCGAGCTCCCGTTCGGCGGAGTCAAGCGCTCCGGCTTCGGTCGTGAGCTGGGCCGGTACGGGATCGAGGAGTTCATCAACAAGAAGCTCATTCGCGTCGTCGCCTAGACCCCTGCCGGGGGAACGGCTGCCGGCACCTGGCCGGCAGCCGTTTCGGCATCTCAGGGGGTGAGCGCCTGCTCGAGGACTGCCCCGGCCCGCAAGACCGTGTCGTCGAACAGGCGGGCCCCGACGAGGTGGCCGCCGATCGGCAGGCCGGCGCGATCCACGCCGATCGGGACCGACATCGCCGGCATTCCGACCAAGTTCGCGTCGTACATGAAGCTCGCCCAGTCACGCCAGGGATCGCTGATCACCCTGTCGGCGATGGTGTGCGGGAAGGCCAGGCTGTTGTCGAATGCCGTGCAGCCCACCGTTGGGGTAAACAGGACATCGGCGCCCAGCCCTCCCTCCTCTGCCGGGGCGAACACGGTGACATAGCGCGCGTGCAATCGCTCCCGTTCGAACTGGGCCTCGACGTACTCCTCGGCGCTGAAGCTCTGACCGAAAGCGAGGAAGTTGCCCACCTGCTCCGACACGTGCGCTTCTCCCTCCAGCAACGGGGTCTGCGCCCAGCGGGCCTCGACGGCGGCGATTGTCGCCCAGGTCCGCACCGAGGAGGTGAAGCCCATGCTTTCCGGAACGGCCACGAGCTGGGCGCCCGTGTTCTCGAGAGCGGCCAGGGCGCGTCGGTAACAGGCGCGCACGTCGTCGTCGACAGCCGCGAACCCGAGATCTTCGGAGTAGGCGACACGCAACCGGCCGGCGGGAGACTCGGCCAGGCGCAGGCTGTGTCGATCCCGCAGGTCGGTGCCGGCGAGCACGGACATGAGCAACCGGGCGTCGCGCACTGATCGGGTAAGCGGACCTTGGCTGATCAGGGTCTTCCAGGCCGGTCCCGAGGGTTCGTGGGTGACCAGCCCGAAGGTGGGCTTGAACCCGACGACCCCGCAGAATGCCGCGGGGATCCGGATCGACCCGCCGCCGTCGCCGCCGAGCCCGACCGGCCCGATGAAGGCGGCGACTTGGGCCGCCGATCCGCCGGAGGAGCCCCCTGCCGTGCGGTCCAGCCCCCGCGGGTTGCGGGTATGCCCGAACCCCGGCGCCCACGAGATGCCGGAGTAGCAGTACTCGGAGGTGGTGGTCTTGGCGAAGATGACGGCACCCGCGGCTTCGACCCGCTCGATCATGCCGGCGGTCACCTCGGGGATGACCGGAGCTGCCGTTGTCCCTGAGAAGGTGGCGATGCCCGCCATCCATTGAGAGTCCTTGGCCGCGATCGGGACCCCTTCGAGGGGTCGTGCCTGGTCGGCCGCGATCCGGCGGTCGGACTCGTGGGCCGCTCGGCGAGCCCGCTCGTCGAGTCGGATCGCGAATGGATTGACCTCTGCACCAACCTCGTTCGCGCGGGCCAGGACGCGATCAAGCAGGTCGACGGCGGTGATCTCCCGCGCGCGCAGCGCGCGCGCGAGCTCGTCGGCATCCGCGCGCAACAGCGGGTCGTGAGGGGGCGGGACCACGCGCGCTGTGGGCTCGGCGGTGTTCGTCCGGGGATCAGTCATGGTCAGGAGTCAAACGCGCGAGGAGCCGCGGCGCCATGTGCACAGTGCCCTCCCGCGGTCGCGGATGGGCAGAGTGGACAACACTGGCTGGGCAACATGGGGATCAACGGTGGGGCGGGCGGCTGATTTCGATCATCCACGAATGCCGTCCCGCAGCGACGAGCCGGCCGCCCCGCAAGAGCGGCACGGCCGGCGGGCTCGATGGCGTCAGTACTGCCAGCCGGTCCCGGTCGTGAACGTCCAGCTGGCTCGGGGCACAGCCACTCCGTTCTGGAGGACAATCCCGGTTGCCGTGACTCGATAGGTCGTGTTGGCGCGCAGGGTCGACGTGCCCGCGGGCTGAACGACAACCACGTTCTGCGGGGCCGCCCCTCCGTAGACGGGGTAGGGGTAGATCTCCATCGGCACGCGGACGCCCGCCGGGTCGGTGACGACAATGGTCGCTGCGCTGGCGTTGGTGGGGTAGGCCGTGAACTGCAGCAAGGCGCGCACGTTGAGGGCAACCCGGGTGGCCCCCGGCGCGGGGCTCAGGCTCGCGAACCCGGGGAACGGGTTCGAGGCAACGGGTGGCGCTGGGGCTGTCGGAATGGTCGTGCCTGTTCCGCCCGTCGTGCTGCCGCCGCCTCCGCCTGCGCGCCGGTCGACGGTGGTCGCCCCGCGGGTGGCAGAGGTGCTGGGTCCTGCCTTGTCATAGCCTCGAGCCTGGGCGCTCGCGGCACCAGTGATGCCGCTGAGCAAGGCGGCGACAGCCACCACGCTAAGGGTTCGACGAATCGTCATGTCTCTCCTTCTTCCGTCTGCTTGCGTTGCCGATCCGTCAGCAACTGGGCAGATCTTGAGCCTTAACGTGTCCCCGCCACGAGCCTGCGGTTGCCCACGTAAGTGATCCGTAATGTGGTCGGATGTGCGCACCACTCGCACCAGATACCGCTCCAGACGTGGCTCCATCGCGGGCTAGAGAGTGAGCGCCTCGAGGTCGCGCACGGCATAGCGGTGGTGCTCCCACTCCTCCTCGAGGACCGTGTGCAGGCACGAGAGCACGCTCTTCTCGTGGTCGGGCGCGTGGGGGTTGCGGCGCGGCTCGACCAGCTCCTGTGCCGTCGTAGCGGCGAGGAAGTCACGCATCATGGCTTGTCGCTCGGCACGCACGCGCAGCACCTCGTCGAACGATGGCTTCTCGGTGGAGAAGGTGTCCTCGTCGAAGGCGGCGCTGTCCCCGGCGTTGTCATAGGGCTGGCCGATGGGGTGGTATGGATCCACAACTCGCAGAACGGCTTTGCCCAGCCAGGTATCCGTTGCCATCACCAGATGTCGCAGGGTCTGAGCGAAGGACCACTCGCCATCGACGCTCGCGTCGACCGTGCCGGTGGGCATCGCCGCCACCCGCTGCATGGTGCCAACCCAGGCGCGCTCGACGGCATCCCCAGCCGAGGAGGACCGCGTCGGGCACGAGCTGACGTCGGGCCGCGGACGTGGACCAGGCGAGCCCCAGAGGCCGAAAGTGCACTCACAGGAAGCGGCCAGCGGGGGCATGCGGCCTGCCTAGGTAGGGCAGGGAAGGTCATGGCTATTCCGATCACGACTTTCCCTCTAAGGAGCTCCACCATGATCCGCAACCTTCGCCGCCACGCCGTCGCCGCGACCATCGCTGCCACGCTGGCGCTGGCCGCCTGCGGCACCGCCTCCGTGACCTCGACCAGCTCGGATGTCTCGAACGCAGGCACTGTCACGACGAGCACAACCGCCGAGAATGCCGCCGCCGTGACCTCCACCGTCGCCGCGCCAGTCGGCGCGCTGGCGAGCATCGATACCCACTTCGACGACGACGACCTCACCTGGGACGCCTCGGAGGAGCAGGTCGTCACGCTCGCCGATAGCGCGTCCGCCTCGAGTGCGAGCGGCGTGAGCGTCAGCGGTGACACGATCACGATCACGCAGGGTGGCGTCTACCGGCTATCCGGCACGCTGAGCGACGGACAGGTTGTTGTCGCCGCACCGGACGACCAGAGCGTGACCCTGATCCTCGATGGCGTCACCATCACCAACTCCACCGGCCCTGCTGTCGCGGTGACCACCGCGGACGAGGTGACCATCAGCCTCGCCGCCAACACGACCAATGCTCTGACTGACGGCTCCGGCTACACCGTGGCCGACGACGCCACCCCAGTGGCTGCGCTCGCCTCCGCCGCCGACCTCACCATCGCCGGCACGGGTTCGCTCACTGTCACCGGCAACACCAACGATGCGATCAACTCCAGCGATGGCTTGGTCATCGCGGGCGGCACCATCACGGCGCAGGCGACGGACGACGGCATTCGGGGCAAGGACTACGTCTCCGTCCTTGATGGGACGGTCGCGGTGACCGCCGGTGGGGACGCGATCACCTCGGACAACGCCGACGACGCCGACCGCGGTTGGGTGCTCATCAGTGGCGGCGCCGTGACGCTCGATGCCGGCTCGGACGGGATCGATGCCGCCCAAGCCGTCGAGGTCAGTCGCGGGGAGCTGACGGTGGCGCGATCGGCGGAGGGCCTGGAGTCGGCGAACGTGACCATCAGCGGCGGCACGGTCTCGATCACCGCCTCCGACGACGGCATCAACACGACGCTGGGGACGCAGGCCGGGGGCACTGAGGGCGACGACGGCTCGCTTCTGGCCATCAGTGCCGGCACCCTCACCGTCGCGGCGGGCAGCGACGGCCTCGACGCCAACGGCTCGGTGAGCATCACCGGCGGCACCATCACGGTGACCAGTCAGTCGGGTCGGGGCAGTGGGGCGGTCGACGCCAATGGTCAGATCACCTTTGAGAATGCCACCCTGACCGCCAACGGGACTGCGATCACGTCGGCGAGCCAACTGTCCTCACACTGACCTCCAGCGGCGGTGGGCGATCCGGGTCACGGGTCGCCCACCGTTGTGTGAGCGGCCGATGCGGTGACGAGGAAGACCGGGAAGATGCGGGTGTGGCCCGAGGCAGTGGTCTTGGGCATGTCGAATGCCGCGCTCCAACGCAGGTCGGTCAGGCCGGCGGCGGTCAGGTCGGCGCCCAGGCTCTCCCGGGAGAAGCCGTGGTGCCCGGCGAAACCCTCGTCGTGGAACTCGCGGGTGACGTCCTCATCGAGGTCGGCGATGGCCAGCGTGCCGCCTTCGGCGAGGAGGTCAGCGAGCCGGACGAGGGCGCCGGGAATGTCGTCGACGTGGTGGAGCATGAGCGAGCCGACGATAAGGTCGAAGCGCTGTCCCAGAGGCGCATCGAGTTCACCGTGGACCGCGGTGACGTTCGTCAGGCCGGCCTCCTCGATCCGTTGCCGGGCGACATTCGTCATGCCGGCTGAGGCGTCGAGCAACGTCACGGACTGCACGACGGGGGCGAGGCTGCGACCGATGGCGCCAGTGCCGGCGCCGACCTCGAGCACCGTGGTCTGGGGTGTGAGTGAAACGTGGGCGCGGAGCGCGGCGACGATAGCCGCGGCCCGCTGCGTGTGTGTGGGATCGTCGTCCCAGGTGGCGGCGCGGTCGTCGAAATGGCTCATCGTCAGATCGTAAGGGTGTCGGCTGCCGTGCCCTCGCGCCACGATCCAGGCTAGGTTCTTTGGGCATGGACATGCTGCGGGGCGCCCAGATTGCCGAGGCCAACCTGACCGACTGGCGCAAGCTTGCCCAGGGGTTGCACGCCCGCTATCTGGTCGATGACTTCGGCTCTGGCGCAGGGTTTCTCGTCGCGATTGGCGACGCGGCGGAAGCCGTTGGCGACCACCTGCGGGTGTCGATGGGCCAGGGTTATGTCGACCTCACGTTGGTCAGCGACGATGACATTAATCGCGGTGACGAGGGGACCGAACGTGTCGTCCAGTGGGTAACCCAGGAGGATGTCGACCTGGCCCGCCGGATCACGCAGATCGCGGCCGATCACTGGCTGACTCCCGACCCCTCCTCCGCCGGTGATATCGAGCTGGGCCTTGACGTCGCGGACTCAGCGGTGGTTCCCCGGTGTGGGCTGCACTGCTGACCGAGGACGCCGAGGCCCAGGGCCGTGGGACGCCCGGTGATGAGATCCGCGATGCCACGGGCCGGGTGCCGAACCTGTGGTTTGGGGACGCCCCGCCCGACGGGGATTCGCCGCAGGGGTTCCATGTCAAGGTCTATCTGGCGCCCGAGCTGGATCGGGCACGGATCGCCGCCGCGGTGGCGGCCGGTGGTGTCGTGGTCGATGACAGCCATGCGCCCGGGCTTGTCGTCATCGCTGATCAAGAGGGCAATCGAGGGGTAGTTTGCGCCGAACGTCGGAGGTGAAGCAGGAGTGATGGGACGGCATCCTCCCCCGCTCTGCGAACTCCGCAGGCGGCCAAGAATCGCTACGGGGCAGGGGGATCGGAGTGGCTGACCTCGATGATGTGCGCCACCTCGGGTCGAGTTTGGAGCGCTCCTATGAGGTGTATGTCCGGGATCGCTTGAAGTTCCGGGTGGGGCAGATCGTGTATGTCGCCTTCTCCGCGGACGAGACGGTCATGGGGTTCGCGTTCCCCAAGGAGGAGCGGGCGGCATTCATCGCCAGCAACCCGACGGCATTCCGGATGCCGTCCGCCACGGACCTGCGCTTCAACTGGGTTGAGGCAGAGTTAGATGCGCTCGATCCGGCTGAAGCCCGCGAGCTCGTGATCGACGCCTGGCGCATGGTGGTCCCGCGCAAGGTCTCCCGCGCGTTCGACGCCAGCAACGAGGGTTGGCTGAATGAGGACAGCCGGGGCAACGGGCCAGCCATGACTGATGCCTCCCTCTCGGAGCAGCTCCGTCGGCACGGCAAAGCCGGCCAGGCCGGTCCGCGGTCGTGCGTGGCACGGCATTCCGAATGCCGTTCGTCGGTCCTGTGCCGTGCCAGGAGCGCGCTGGATCTGGGATGACCCGCCGTGATGGTGCGTGGTGGTGTCGGGTCAGGGGCGGGGAGGCGCGCCTGCCGCGATCAGAGCCGCGTGGACCGGGGGGTGCGCAAGTGGCGGCAGGTCGTCGAGGTCGAACCACGCGATCTCGTCGTGTTCGTCGGATGCCAGATTGGCCGGCATCCCCAGCCAATCCCGGACGAGCCAGGCGCTGATGCTCGCCTTGTCGTCAGCGGGACCGGTGTCGACGCGGGCCAAGGGCAGCGCCGAGGACGGGGCAATCTGCACGCCGAGCTCCTCGTGAAGCTCTCTCGCCAGGGCCGCCAGCTCCGACTCGTCCGCCTCGACGTGCCCGCCGGGCAGGTCCCACACGCCGGGGTTTGCGTGCTTGCTCGGACTGCGCAGCGCGAGCAGGACCTGACGGTCGCGCACGAGCGCTCCGATAACGATCCGGTGCATCCGACTATCCAAGCAGCGCGATCCGACAGGGTCCGCCGACGCGGGGGAGGCGTGCCGTCGGCGGGTCCGGCAGCGTTCGGCGCAGGGATCTGAGACCTGATGGGCGTTCGGCCTTGTCGGTAGATCACGCCGACACCATGCAGTATGCTGTCAATGACGTCATTGCTTACATTCCGAGGTGACACATGGCTACACTCACCGTCCGCGACCTCGATGATGACGTGCGCGATGCGCTGCGTTCCCTCGCGGCGAGTAACGGCCGATCGATGGAGGCCGAGGTGCGAGAGGTGCTCACGGGATACGTCCGCGCTCGGCGACGGCCCACCCTGCTCGAAGCGACGGAGCGGTTCCGTCGCGCAACCGGGGGCGTCGAGCTGGAGTTGCCCGGACGCGAGGAGGCGGCGGAGGTCCCTGGCCTGTGATCCTGCTCGACACGAATGTCCTGTCCGAGCTCATCCGGCCCGCGCCGGCGCCGTCAGTGTTGGCGTGGCTAGCTGAGGCTGAGGATCACGGTCTCAGCACGGCAGCGCCCGTCGTGGCAGAGCTTCTCCTCGGCGTCCAGGCCCTGCCAGTTGGGCGTCAGCGCGACTCCCTCGTGCTGGCCGTGGCGAGCGTCCTCGAGTCCCTCGCCGGTCGGATCTGGGCCTTCGACGAGGGTGCGGCGGCCGAGTATGCGCTGATCGTCATCGAACGTCGCGACCTTGGGGCCCCGATCACCACGATGGACGCGCAGATCGCGGCGATAGCCCGCAGTCGCGGGCTGGCGGTAGCCACGAGGGATGTCGCGGGCCTGCGCTGCTCGGGGCTCACGGTGATCGATCCCTGGAGCTGATCTGGAGCGACATCTGCTTGTCAGCGGTGGACGACTTTGAGACACGACCTCGCAGGTCCGAGCAATTCCGAGACACGCTCTGCCGCGAATACTGAGACGCAGTGACTGGGCCCCGGGGCATCGACAAAGAAAGACCCGGCCCACGAGGGACCGGGTGCGTTATGTAACCAGAGTAGCCCGGAGCAACCCAGGAATCAACCAACGGCTACCAAGGGGAGGGCTTCGCGTAGGTCCCAACAGGGTCCGCGAGCTGGTGGCTCAGGAAGTCTGACGGCCCAAGTTTCCGCCACCAATGCTTGCCTGCGCCGTCCGACGGCTTGCCAGTCAAGTCGCCAGCGAAGTAGCCCCCCGCTGGGTTCACCAGACCGACCGGTACACGTTGTCTGGCCAGATCTACGGGGAGTTTGAGATCCGAGTCGTTGGAGATCACCACCGCCGCGTCGATCCGTCTGGTGAGCACGTCCACCAGCAGATGACTCGCGACGTTGACGTCAGTGCCCTTCTCTTCCTGATGGAGAGTAGACACCATGAATAGTGCATCCTTGACCGGGTTTCCGAGGGTGGACTGAACCATGACAGGCCAGGCCGATGTGACCACGACCGGTGCGTCGCCCTTCTTCTGCCCCTTGACTGCCAGCGGTCGGTTACGGATACCGGTGATGTACTTGCCGTACTCGATGTGATCGACACTGCCACTGGCAAGAAGGGCCTTGAGGTAGATGTCCTGCTCTTGGTGTCCAGGCAGATTCAACGAAGCATCGATCCGAGCAGTGCAATAGATGATCCGGTCAATCGTGGCGCCAGGCCAGCCTCGCTGAGCGCCAACGACAGTATGTGTGAGGGCGCGGATGTCGAGCCAGCGCCAACCAGGGGACTTGCCGAGCTGCCGACGACCTCCGTAGTAGAGGTTATAGCCATCGACGTAGACACCTACCTTGAAGCCGCCCGGTTGGCCTCGGCTAGGGGCTTGCTGGCTCATCGATCCCTCTGCTTTCCCATCTCCGCAGGTAGTCAGCTCGTCCGCCAGTTGTGGGTCGCCGTTACCGGTATTCACTGCTCACAACCCTAAACGTCGACCCCCGTCCCCGTCCCGGTACCCGCCCTACTCCGCCCGACGGTCATCCGTGCTCGTCGTTCGCGGTCGAACGCTTCGATAGTCGTGCGCCCCGCCAGGTCCAGCTCGTTGTAGACGTGGATGTAGAAGCGCGCGTCCATGAAGGGGGCTCAACCGCGTCGAACGATAGGAGGAGGTAGCGCAACTCGTCGATCACAGCGGCCAAACGTGGTAGGGCCTCACGCTCGAGGGTCTCGTCGCCACTTGCCATGTTGTCTGGGGTGCCGCAGTCGTCGCCTCTGTCAGTGGTCTCTGCGTGAATGGGGACATGGATGAGACCTGGAGCAGCCGAGACCTCCCCGTTCTACGCGCGATCGTCGACATGTACGAATCGACCGGGAGCCCCATGGGGCGCGAAGCCATCGAGTCCGCCACGGGCTTCGAGGCAGGCAAGGTGCAAGCCGCCTTGCGCGCTCTCGACTCGGAGGACCCGCCCTTCGTCTCAAGGTTCGAACGCGTGCTGACCGGAGACATCATCTTCATCGGCGCACCAACGGGCCATGCACGGCGTGCCGTCGGGGCTTGGCCCACGCCCGAGTCCCTCGCAGACCGCCTCGTGAGCGCCCTGGATGAGGCAGCGGAGCGAGAGCCGGACCCCGAGCGGAAGGGCTGGCTCCGCAAGTCAGCGGCCTACCTCGGTAGCGCTGGGCGCGACCTCGCGGTGGAGATCGGGGCAACCGCGATCAACCGCCAGATGGGGATGTAGCCGAGAGCACCAGTCCCAGATTCCGTCGCAGGTGTCCCCGAGTCCTCCGCGGAAGTGGCCGATCTGTCCCACGTGTCCCGAACTCGCGAGTATTTCCCAAAGTCGCTGCCCGCTGACACTGCTGTCAGGCCTGGTCGAGCAGGTACTTTCCGAAGTGCGGCACCGTGAATGCGATCTGCCCGCGCTCGCCGGAGTAGATCAGCCCCTTCTTCAGGAGCGCATCCCTGGCCGGCGATAGCGACTGCGGGCGCTTGCCCAGCACCCGCGCCACCTCAGCCGTCGGCACCGCATCGACCCACCCTCGACCACCGGCCAGCCCGGAGCCCTCGCCTCCTGCCCCAGACAGCGCGTCAGCCACCTCCGCCATCGCCCGCAGGTAGTCCCGCTCGGCCGGCGTGGCCCGCTCGTAGCGGGACCCAAAGAACCCCACAGCCAGCTCCGCCTCTGCCTCCGGCGCCGCCACCCGCACGTCTTCGAGCGTGATGGGTGTCGCGGTTGCCTTGTCCCACACCGCCTTTCCATAGGCCTGCAGGAAATACGGATAGCCACCCGTCACGGCATACAACTCGCCCAGGGCATCGGGGGAGTAGCCCGCCCCCTCATCCTGAGCCGGCGCCACCAACGCCAGGTCTGCAGCTAAGCGATCCAGGCGATCGATCCGCACATACCGAAAGAGCCTCTCCGAGTACGACTTCGACGCTGATAGCACCGCCGGTAGATGGGGCAACCCAGCCCCGACGATCACGAGCGGCAGCCCCGCCTGGGCGATCTCGTGACACGCCGCGCAGAGCGCCGACACGTCGTCCGCTCCGAGATCCTGCATCTCGTCGATGAAGATCGCCACCCCGCGCCCCGTGTCTTGCGCCATCCCGCCCACATCGGACAGCAACTCGACGAGGTCGATCTCCACATCCCCAGAGTCCGCGCGACCGGCGACGGCGGGCGCCGAGATCCCGGGGTTCCAGCGATCGCGTAGCTTGGCCCCGGCTCCCGATTCCTTCTGCGCGAACGACCGCACCACCCCGAGCGCGTGCTCCCCGGCGCCTCCGGACGGCCCGAGCTCGCGGATCGCCTGGTGCAGTGCCGAGGCCAGGGGTCGCCGCAGTGACTGGTCGGGCCGGGCCTCGAGTTTGCCCGTGCCCCAGCCCGCCCGCACCGCCGCCGATCGCAGCGCATTGAGTAGCACCGTCTTGCCCACGCCTCGCAGCCCGGTCAGGACAATCGACCGCTCGGGCCGGCCGCGCGCCACCCGTTCCAGCACGACATCGAATGCCGCGAGCTGCTCGTCGCGCCCCGCCAACTCCGGCGGGCGCTGGCCCGCGCCAGGCGCGTAGGGATTGCGGATCGGGTCCATGGATTGGAGGGTATAGGGATATCTAGCACAAACGGCATATATCCCCAGAAACCGGTATGCCGTGTCGTTCGGCGAGCGCCGGCCGCAGCCCGAGCGGGGCGCGCGCGTTCCTGGGCAATCGCCCAGGAACTATGGCGGCGGTTACCCCTTAGTAAACGGGGCATCCACCACATGTACTAAGGGGTAACCGCTGCCCTCACTGCAGTACTCAGCGGTAACCGATGCGGGTGAAGCCATCAGACCGCTCTCCGGTAGCCCGCGACCCAGCCGGCCCAGATGCGAGTGCAACTGGACGTGTCGGACCCTGCACCGGGACCGCCGAGGCCATCACCCAGCACTACGCCAGCCCCGTGATCCGGGCCGCCTCCAGCGCCCAATGCAGCCGAGCCGCGTCGATCGGCCGGCCCAGCTCCAGCCCCGTCAGCTCTTCGAGCCGGCGCAGCCGATAGCGCACCGTATTGCGGTGCAGGAACAACGCCTCCGCAGCTGCCGACGTTGACCCTGCATGGGCCAGCCACGTCCGGATCGTCTCCACCAGGGCGGCTCGCTCGGACATGGGCATCGCGAACACAGGCGCGAGCACCGTCGAGGCGTACTCCGCCGCTGACTGCGGCCGCGCCGCCAACAGGATCGCCGGCGCGCCACCATCGAAGGAGACCACCTCGGTGGAGCCCGGAGTCGCCGCCGCGCACGCCAGGCGCGCCTGTTGCAACCCCAGCTGCGCACGGTCGAGTCCAGCGAACACCTCGCTCACCCCAGACCGCCCGCCGCCCGCCCGCTCCAGCGCCTCGTGCACCTGCGCGGCGCCGAAGCCGGCCCGCAGCTCCACCAGCCCCTCCTGGACCGACCCCTCGAGGCGCCACGCCGACGTGACCTGCCGCCGTCGCAGCCACTCCTGCGCGCCAGGCAGCGGGGCCTCCTCGCCCTCGCCGCCGCGCACGACCACCACGACGAATCCCGCTGATGGGTCCAGCCCGAGCATGCGTGCCGACTCCGCGAGAGCGGCGCTGCCGGGGATCGGGTTGTCGTCCAACAGGGAGCCCAGCAGCGCCGCCCGCCGCAGGTCGTCCCGCAGCGCCACCTGCGTGAATGCCTCGCGATACCCCTCGGTGACCTGCGCGGACAGGTCATCGGTCACCGACCACACCTCGGCCGCCGCGAGGAGCAGCCGATCGCGCACCTCAGGCGCCGCCCGTTCGACGAGCAGCTCCCACACGAACCGCCCGCCGATCCGGAAGGCCTGCAGCACCGCGGCATACGGCACGCCGGACGCCGCTCGCTCCACCCCCGTCTCGTACGGCGACCCCATCGCCGGCAACGGTGCCGCGACGAGCGTGCTGAGGATGTAGCGGAGATTGAGCCGACACGAGGCCGCGAGTTGCTCCACCCCCACGAGCGTGGCCTCCTGATAGAGGGGGATCTCGGCGCGGATGCGCTCCACGAGCCGCTCGCTCAGCTCGGGGATCTCCGTGAGGAGGTCGACGCTCAGGGCCGTGACGGTGGGGTCGAATCTGCTCGTCGGCATACCTCGAACGCTAGGGCGCTTTGTGCGTGACCACAATGCCTCGTCTGGCCTTTTCGTGGCCCAACCCATATCGCCCGACAGATCTCGCCCTGCAGACTTGTTCAGAACAACATACATGCCACGTCTGACGAACCCTGGAGAATGCCGTGAGCCCCGTCCCGACGACGAACGCCACGTCCGCCACGCCGGACCTCGCAGACCAGGCGGCCCCCCTCGATGCGCTCCTGGTCGAACCCGGCAGGTCAGTCGCCGGCAGGTTCCTGCCCGACTCCTCGACAGCCACCTGGGCCTGGCATCTCGCTCAGCGCCCCGCAACCACCCTCAAGCGGCTGACCGACCTCGGCACCGAGACGGCCAAGATCGCTGTCGGCGCCTCCGGTCTCGCGCCTGAGCGCAAGGACCGCCGCTTCGCCGACGAGGCCTGGGCCGGCAACCCGCTCCTCAAGCGTGCCCTGCAGCTGTATCTGGCGACCGGCAACACCGCCACCCAACTCGTCCAGGACGCCGACCTGGACTGGCGCGACCGGATGCGCGTGGAGTTCCTCGTGGACAACCTCAACGACCTGCTGTCGCCAAGCAACCTCCCGCTGGTCAACCCAGCATCCGCCAAAGAAGCGATCAATACCGGCGGCGAGAGCCTCGTGCGAGGTGGCACCCAACTCCTCAAGGATCTCGTCGCCGCACCCCGCATCCCCGAGATGGTCGATTCCCGCGGGTTCGAGGTCGGCAACAACATCGCCGCGACGCCGGGCGCCGTGGTCTTCCGCAACGAGGTCTTCGAACTGGTCTCGTACGCACCCCAGACGCAGGAGGTGCATGTCGTCCCGGTCCTCGTCGTCCCGCCGACGATCAACAAGTTCTATGCCATCGACCTCGCTCCCGGGCGCAGCCTCATCGAGTTCACGGTGCGCGAGGGCCGCCAGATGTTCGTCATGTCGTGGCGCAACCCGGATGCCCGACATGCCGCCTGGAACATCGAGACCTACGCCGAGGCGATCATCCAGGCCCTCGATGTCGTCGAGGAGATCACCGGCAGTCCCCAGTCCGTCCTCGCCGGGATCTGCTCGGGCGGCATTCTCGCCTCGATGACCGCCGCGTATCTCGCCCAGACGGGACGCCAGGACCGGATTGCGGCATTCCTCCTGGCCGTGACGGTCATCGACAACCGGCGTGCCGGGATGGCCGGGGCCCTGACCGGCCCCGAGACGGCCCGGGTCGCCAAGGCCCGATCCAAGCGACGCGGCTACGTCGATGGGCGGGAGCTCGCGGAGGTCTTCGCCTGGCTGCGGCCCCGGGACCTGATCTGGAACTACTGGGTCAACAACTACCTCCTGGGCAAGCGGCCCCCCGCCTTCGACATCCTCTTCTGGAACTCGGATACCACGCGTATGCCCGCTGCCCTGCACGCCGACTTCGTTGACCTCTCGCTGAGCAACGCGCTGGTCCACCCTGGAGAGCAGAAGCTCTTTGGGGTCCCCATTGATCTGGGCAGCATCACGGTCGATTCCTACATCGTCGCCGGGGTGGCGGACCACATCACCCCGTGGGAAAGCTGCTACGGCACAACGCAGCTGCTCGGCGGCAAGACCCGGTTCGTGCTCTCCAACAGCGGCCACATCGCGGCGCTGGTCAACCCTCCCGGCAACCCCAAGTCGGGCTTCCAGGTCGCGGCCGACAACCCCCCGACCGCTGCGGCCTGGCGTGCGCAGGCGACCACCGAGCAGGGCACGTGGTGGGCCGACGTTGCGCAGTGGCTGACGGATCGCTTCCCCGAGACCAAGCCTGCGCCATCCGAGGTCGGCAGCATGCAGCACCCCGCGCTCGAAGCCGCCCCCGGTACGTACGTCTACGACAGCTGATCGCACGCGTGACCTCCTGGCCGATCCGGCGACCACCCACCTCAGGAGCAGGGCCATGAGCACACCCACACACCTCCACTCGACCCCTGTCGGGCTCGGGGTGTTCGCGTGACGGCGCCGACCGCACCGGCCTCACCCGCCGTGCACCACAAGGTGGTCCGGGTGTGGGGGCTCGACATCCGGGTCAACATCCGCCCCGGCACTGAGCCTGGCCTGCCACTGCTGGTATGCAACGGGATCGGGGCCAGCCTGGAGTTGCTACAGCCCTTCGTCGACACCGTCGATCCCCGCATCGAGGTCATCCGCTTCGACATCCCTGGGGTTGGCGGCTCACCGACACCACCGGTGCCCTATACCTACGCGATGATGGCCGCGCTGGTGGATCACCTCATGACGCGTCTCGGGCACGACCGGTACGACGTGCTGGGCATCTCCTGGGGTGGCGGACTGGCCCAGCAACTGGCCTTCCAACACCGACGTCGCTGCCGTCGAGTGGTCCTCGTGGCCACCGCGACCGGCGGGCTGATGGTGCCTGCGCACCCGCGCGTCCTGTCTAAGATGCTCACCCCTCGCCGCTATCGCGACCCTGGCTATGCGCGCGCTATCGCGGGCACCATCTACGGCGGGACGTTGCGGACCCACCCGAGTCGGGTCCGTGAGTTGCTGATGGAGCCCGAGCGGCTCGGCTCCACCCGGGGCTATGTCTTCCAGTTGCTCGCCGGAGTCGGCTGGTCGTCCTTGCCCGCCCTCCCGCTTATCCGCCAACCGGTGCTCATCCTGGCCGGAGTCGATGACCCGCTCATCCCGCTCATTAACGCGCGTGTCATGGCCGCGCTCCTGCCCCATGCCCAGTTGCACGTCTACGACGACGGCCACCTGGGACTGGTGACCCTGGCCGACGACCTCGGGCCGCGAGTATCGGACTTCCTCTTGGCCCTGGACCTCGCGGGTTAGCTGGCGTGCAGCCCGTCCGTCGTGACGCGTGAGGGTCCGCCAGGCCAAGGTGTTACTTGAGGAACTTGGACGTGCGGCGATCGGCCAGGGGCTTGCCTGCGGTCTGGCAGGTGGCGCAGTACTGCAGTGACGAGTCGGCGAAGGACACTTCGCGCACGACGTCTGCGCACTCGGGGCAGGTCTGCCCGGTGCGCCCGTGCACTCGCATCCCGGCGCGCTTGGCGTCCTTGAGCTCCGTGGCCGGCTTGCCGGAGGCGGCATGGATCGCCGAGGCCAGCGTCGAGCGGAGGGCGTCGTAGAGACGCGTGACCTCCTCGTCTGAGAGCTTTGCGGAGATGGCAAACGGCGACAGCTTGGCCACGTGCAGGATCTCGTCAGAGTAGGCGTTGCCGATGCCCGCGATGACGGACTGGTTGCGCAGCAACCCTTTGATCTGGGTGCGCTGTCCGGTGAGGATCGCCGCGAAGGCGCCGCGCGTGAAGTCGTCCGACAACGGATCCGGTCCCAGCGACGCGATGCCCGGCACATCGGCGGGGGAGTGGACGACGTAGGCGGCGAGCCGCTTGCGGGTGCCAGCCTCGGTCAGGTCGAAACTCGACCCGTCGTCAAAGCGCATGCGGAGGTCGATCGGAGACTTTCCGGGTCGCAGCATCGCCTTGGGTGCGACATCAGACCAGCGCAGCCACCCCGCCCGAGCCAGATGAAACACGAAGTGCGTTCCGCCACAGTCGATATCGATGAACTTGCCATGCCGATCCACCCCCGTCACGGGCGCGCCGACGAGCGCCGAGGGGGGTGGATCGAAGGTCTTGAGGACCGAGAACGACCCGAGCTCCACCCCGGTCACGGCTAGCCCGTCGAGCCGCTCGCCGAGGAAGTGGACCAGGGCCTGGACTTCGGGGAGCTCAGGCATCGTCGGCCCCCACCAGGTGGTCGACCGCGAACCGGCCGCGCCGCGCGGAGACCGAGGCGATCAGGGGTCGCAACTGGCGAGCCAGGCCGTAGCCGTCCGGGGCGCGCACGACCGGCACGGTGAGCTCCTCCACCGGTGCCGGGTCGAGCTGGTCGTTGGCGACCGGCAACCCGTGGGAGAGGACCTGCTCACTCGTTGACAACTCGCGGATCGCGATGGCCGTGACACTCGCGGGCTTGGCCTTGGCAAAGGCCGCATAGATCTTGGGATCGTGCTGGCCGTCGTCGCCCACGAGCAGCCACGAGATCTGGGGGTAGTCGCGAGCCAGCCGATGCAGTGAGGCCTGTTTGTGTTGCTGTCCTGAGCGGAACCAGCCCGTTTGGGTCGGTCCCCAGTCGGTGAGCAGCATGGGGCCCTCGGGCAGCCCGTTGCGACGCATGAAGCGGCGCAATTGAGAGGCGGTGTTCCAGGCCCCGGTCGACACGTAGAAGACGGGGATGTCGGGGTTGACGGCGCGCAACTCTCGATAGAGCGTGGCCATCCCCGACACCGGTCGTCGGCTGCCCTCGGTGCGCAAGAACGTGTTCCAGGCGGCGATGAGGGGGCGCGGGAGCGACGTCGACAGCACGGTGTCGTCGATGTCACTGACGATGCCAAGGGTGACCCGAGACCCGACGATGAGAACGTCGGCCTCGATCGGGTGCGCGCCGTCGGCCTCGATGCGAATGCGTCGCCACCCCGGAGCCAGGCCATGCCCGCGTACGGTCACGTCGATGAGTCCGGACCGGTCGCTGCGCGCCGCGACGCGCTGGTCCCCGACCACCACGGTGATCGCCGCGTCCGCGACCGGTGCGGTGAAGAACGAGCGCCAGCCGCGCCTGTCGTCACCTTCAAGATGCGGGGCTCGCGCGGGGGTCCGCGTGGAGCCGCCGTCCGGGCGGGTCATGACCACTCGGCCCAACACTCGCACGAACATCGGGCTGCCGTAGCCGGTGAATGGCAGCAGCCGGAAGCCCCATCCGCGGTCCGCCAAGAGCCCTGCCTTGCGCCGGTTCCAGGCGTCCTCGATGATCGCGGCGGCGTGCGGTCGAGGCATGGTCCCGAGCGTAGAGCAAGCCATGACGCAACCTCGGTCCGGCGGCGATAGGTTGGGTGCGTGCTCGGGTTTCCCGTCGAGGCGTTCGGCCTCTCATGGTGGTTCGACACGTCACGTATCGACGCGGAGATGGCCGTGCATCTGCGCGACCTTTGGTCGCGGACCGATCCGGTCGGTGCCGGCCCGCTCGCTGCCGACCTCGTCGATCCCGCCGTGGTCGGTTCCGCAACGGTCGACCAACCCCTCGTCGATCCGGACCCTGGCGTGGGCGAGCGGCTCCCCTTTGTCATCACGCGGTCGCTGGGCGGCGACGATCTCCCGCTGGATCGGGTGGTCGTCCCCGAGGCCCCCGACGCCATCCCGTATGCCGTCTCTCGCGCGTTCACGCTGGCCGGGGTGCGTCGGCGTACCGGGGAGGCGCTCATGCTCCATGCCGTCGGGGTCGCGGGCGGGACGGGTGACGTCGTCGCTCTCGTCGGCAAGTCCGGCACCGGTAAGACGACCGCAGCAACGCACCTCGGCCGCCGACTCGGTTATGTCACCGACGAGACGGTGGTGATCGAGGACGACTTCAGCGTGAGTCCGTACCCCAAGCCCCTGTCGATCATCACCGACCCGCAGCAAAGTCACGCCAAGATCGAGCACTCTCCCAACGAGCTCGACCTCCTGGTGCCGCCCGAAGGCCTGCGTCTGGGTGCCGTGGTCGTCCTCGTCCGTGACCCCGACGAGGCTGATCCCCGGATCGAAGCAATCGGGCTCGTCGAGGCCGCCTTGGCCGTGCTCCCCGAGACCTCGGCTCTGCCCAAACTTGCTGCCCCCCTACGACGGCTGGCCGAGGCGCTCATCCGCAACGGCGGACCTTATCGACTTGCCTACTCCGAGATCGATGCCTGCTTGGACGTCATCGCCGAGCTCGCCGAGCATGATCCTCGACGCGACGGGTTGGCGCCGGAGTGGACCCACATCCCCGGCGACCCGGACGTCGAGGACCTCGTGCGTCCCACTGCGGACCCTTCCTCGGATGAGACGCAGGTCGAGGTTCGTGCAGACCTGGAGTGGGCAAGCCTGGTGCGCCGGGCACCGTTCTCCGACGCGATCTCCAGCCAGGGCGACGTGTTGCTCCTGCGCGGCCATCGGCCGATCGCGCTCGGGGGGCTGAGCGCGCATGTGTGGCTCTTGGCCAGCGAGCCGCTCACCTTGGGCCAGTTGCACACCCTCGCCGTCGAGAGCATTGGGCCACATCCGCAGTCGGAGCAGCTCGTCATCGAGGCAGCGCAGGCACTGCTGCAAGAGTCCCTGCTCGAGATCGAGCGGCCCGCTGGGGTCGATGCCCCTGCCCAAGACGACGTCCGGGTCCGCGTGGACGTGCCTGCTGGGGTGGATGACGAGACCCCCGACCGATGAGTGTGCCGCTCGAGCGGGTCGTCGACGCTGTCACCGCCCTGCGCGACACCCGGTCCCGGCGGACCAAGTCCTCGGTCCTCGCGGATCTCCTGCGCGCCACCGGGCCGCAGGACGCCGCTGCCCTGACCGGGATCCTGCTCGGCCGACCACGACAGGGGCGACTCGGCGTCGGGTGGCGCACCGTGCAGGCCGTCGAGTCGGACCTGGTGACGTCCGGCTCCGACGGTGCTGCGGACGCCCGGCTCACCCTCGGCGACGTCGACACGGCATTCACGGTATTGGCCAACGCCGATGGCCCGGGGTCCACGGCCCGCCGGCACACAGCGCTGCGCGACCTGCTCTCCCGGGCCACCGATGCCGAACGTGATCTCCTGCGCGGAGCGATGCTGGGCGACGTCCGCACCGGTGCCCTCGCCGGGGTCCTCACGGATGCGCTCGCCATGGCGGTGGATCGTCCGCTCGACGCCGTCCGGAGGGCTGTGATGCTGTCCGGCAGCCTGGGCGAGACTGCCCAGCAACTCCTCGCCGACCCCGACGCTGTCGACACAGTCACGTTGGCCGCGGGCACTGCTGTCCAGCCGATGCTCGCCGCGACTGCGGCGGATGTCGCGGCAGCAATGACCGGGGGGCTCGTCCACGTCGAACACAAACTCGACGGCGCCCGGATCCAGGTGCACCGCAACGCTGAACGCACGAGTGTCTACACCAGATCCCTCGCGGAGATCACCGATCGCGTTCCCGAGATTATCGAACTCGTGGCGGGCTTTCCTGGGGATACCTTCATCCTCGATGGCGAGAGCCTCGCCCTGGACGAGGATGGGGCGCCTCGACCGTTCCAGGAGACGATGAGTCGGTTCGGTGCGACGACCGACCGCGAGACGCTGCTGGCCCCTCGGTTCTTCGACGTGCTCCACCTCGATGGACGAGACCTCATCGACGAGCCGCTCACCACCCGACTGACAGCGCTCAGCGACCTGGTGGGGCCATATCGCATCCCTGGCGTCCTCACGGACGACCCCGGTGTGGCTCAGACGATGCTGGATGAGGCGTTGGCGGCGGGCCATGAGGGTGTCATGGTCAAGGACGCGGACTCCCTGTATGCCGCGGGCCGTCGGGGCACCGCCTGGCGCAAAGTCAAGCCGGTCCACACGCTCGATCTCGTTGTCCTCGCTGCCGAATGGGGTTATGGCCGGCGCACCGGATGGCTGTCCAACCTGCACCTGGGCGCGCGCGATTCGCAGACCCCGGGGCGGCCGATCATGGTCGGGAAGACGTTCAAGGGGCTGACTGATCAGTTGTTGCGGTGGCAGACAGACACGTTCCCGGCGCATGCCGTGCGGGAGACCCCCGGGGTGGTGTGGCTCGAGCCGCACTTCGTCGTCGAGATCGCTGTCGACGGGGTCCAGCGTTCGTCGCGCTATCCGGGCGGGGTGGCGCTGCGGTTCGCCCGAGTGAGGGGCTACCGTCCGGATCGATCGCCGGCCGATGCCGACACCATTGACACCGTGCGGGCCCTCCTGCGCGGCGGCCCCGCTCAGGCGTGACGTGCTCGCTGGCGTTCCTGGGGCCCCCAGCTGCCCCGCTCCTGGCACGGATGCGCCGGACTCTGATTCCCGTCGGACTTGGTGTCGCCTGCTCGGGGCTACGGGCACTGGCACGGAATGCCGCCACAGCGCGGGCATCCGTCGGCATACCGCTGCACGGCCTCACGCAGATCGACCCCTACCTGATTGGCCAGTGAGGCGACCCAGGCCAGCACATCCCCGAACTCGTGAAGCCGTTGCTCATGCGTGCCCTTGCGCACCGCCTGCGCGAGCTCCCCGACTTCCTCGGCGATCCAGGCGACCGTCGAAGGAATGCCGCGCGCCGCATCCCTGGCGCCATACGTCGCCGCAACCTGGGCCTGCAGGCCAGACAGCAACGTCACATCAGGCCCCGCCACACCTGACTCCGCCACACCTGGCTGCCGTGGCGCCGATGCGGGAAATGGGATCAGCGGCTCGCCAGGGTTCACCTGCGTCAGGCTACGCCGCCACCGTCACCGTTCTGGTTCACGGTGCGCAGACCCCAACCGGCTTGCAGCGCTAGCGGGACAGCAAGGCCTCAGAGTCCCGTACGGCACATGACCGGTCTCGGCATGGGCAGACCCCGCAGCCCGCTCGATTCACTGCATGACCCAGTCGTGTCGCGGCCCACGTCGAGCCCGGTCCTCGGCTGGGGCGGCTCGGCCGCACTCAAGCCCAGGCTGCGGCGAACAGCCCCACGGGGAGCAGCAGCAGGAGGGCGGCATACCCGTAGATGACCACACTGAGCAGCGCCGACGAGCGGCGCTGGAGCAGGTCAATGCGCACCGGCGCGCTGGCCACGGCATTCATCGACATCGCCGCCTCAGGCGCGCGCGCCCCGGACAGCGCGAGCAGGGCGCTTTGCATGGCGGGGGCGCCGACCTCGCGCACGGCGGAACGGTCGGCGAGGACTTCGACGAGGAGCCGGACTTCGCGCATGGCCGCCTGGCTGCGCAAGGGGGCGGGGACGGTCTCGTGAATGACCGAGAAGAACTCGACGAGCAGGTCATGCCGGGCGCGCAGGTGGGCCCGCTCATGGGTGAGGACGGCAGCGAACTCCTCGGGATCCAGTGCGTCGAGCGCGCCGCGAGAGAGCACGACGCGTTGGTGGCGACCAGGCAGGCAGTAGGCGGTGGGCGTCGGGTGCTCCAGGATCCGCAGCCCCCGGTGGTCGTTGTCTTGCCGCGCGATGATGTCGACGAGCTCGCGATGCTCGCGTCGCAACTCACGCATGCGGGTCCCGATGTGATGGCCTGCCAAGAGGAGCCGCGCCAGCAGGAGCAGGCTGACGGCGACGCCGATGAGGACCAGAATGCCGTGCTGCCAGATGGCCTGACCGTCGAACAGGACGATGGGCAAGATGGTCGGCGCGGCCGCGAGGCCGGCGATGATGGCGGCCAACGTCACCGCTTGCCAGGCGAAGAGGGCGGCACGCGGCGATCGACGAAAGATCGTCTGGCGCGCCATGATCCGCGGGGCGGCCCACGCGAGGATCACGGTCAACCCAATGAGTAAGGCCGTGATCACAGGAAGATTCTCCCCGGGTCGACGCGGATCGCCCAAGGCTGACGCCCCGCCACCTCAGTCGTCCTGGAGCGCACCGGGGAGCAGTCGCCGCAATCCGCGCCGTGGTCGCCGGGTCTCGATCTCCGCGATCGCCGCCTTGAACTCCTCGATCTCGTCCTCGTCGGCCGCATCGAGGAAATGCAGCAGGGCGGCGCGCCGATCGGTGACATCCATGTCATCCAGGGTGCGTCGCATGGTCGCCGCGGTCAGCGACTCGCGCGTGCCTGCCGGTAGGTAACGCCAGGCCCGGCCGTCGCGCTCGCGCGTGACGAGATCCTTCTTGGTGAGGCGATCCAGGACGGTCATCACCGTCGTGTAGGCGATCTCGCGGTCATCCTCGAGTCGGGACAGGACTTCGCGGACCGTGACGCCGTTGGGATGGTCGTGAGCCAGGGTCCATAGGTGCTCCATCACTACGCGTTCGAGATCGCCCAGACGCGGCTGGGATGTCGAAACCGGCATGTCAGAACTCCTTTCGGGCGAACCTCGGGCTCAGGTCGAGCACGGTGTCGAAACCGTCAATGCCCTCGGGTCGGTGGCTCACCATAACGATGCTCCTCGTGCGTTCAACGCGGGACAGGTCCTCGATGATCCCGAGGGCCGTCGCGTGGTCCACATGAGCCAGGGGCTCATCGAGCAGCAGCACCGGGCGCTCAGACAACAGCGCGCGCGCCAGCCCGAACCGGGCGCGTTCGCCGCCGGACAGCCCACGGCCACCGGCCCCGAGCGGGGTGGCCAGGCCTTGGGGCAACGTGCCGAGCCAGCTCGTGAGTCCGGCGGCGACGAGGGCAGCTCGAAGGGCGTCATCGTCGGCGTCCGGGGCCGCGACCCGCAGGTTGGCGTCGGCCGGCCCAGCGAAGATGTGGGGCTCGTCATCGAGCACGGCAAAGAGGGCCCGGGTGTCTGCGAGGTCGGCGCTCAGGGCATCCTGCCCATCGATCGTGTAGGCGCCGGCCGTGGGGTCCAGCTGCCTCGCCAACACGGCGAGGAGTGTCGACTTGCCTGAACCGTTGGCGCCGACGATGGCAAGGCGCTCGCCGGAAGCGATGTCGAGGTCGAGCGCGGCCAGGTCGGTGCCTTGGCCAGTCCAGGAGGCCGTGACGCCGCGAAGTTGTAGGGCCGGTGCCGTGGTCCTGAATGCCGGTGCTGGGGCTGTCGGGTCGGGCTGTGCCGGTGCCGGGAATGCCGTGTGCTGTCCCGGATCCGAGGTGGGGGCCGCTGCCGCCGAGACGCCTGTGCCAGCGGCAGCGGGGTATGAGGGGTGTGCCGCGTCGGAACCACCTGTGGAGGCCGGGCGCGACTGCGGGGTGGCGAGCGTGGCAGCTGCCACCGCAGGGTGTTGTGCCAGGAGGTCGTCGAGGCGCGCGACCGCACCGTCGGCCAGGGCTCGGGACCGCATGGCATCAACGAGGGGGGCCAGGGCGTCACCGGTCGCGACAGGGACCACGACGAGCAGCGCCTTGATCGGTGCGGACACGTCGGCGCCCAACGCGAGCCAGGCTGCGAGCAGCGTCGCCGCCCCACTGGCGAGGAGCAGGAGGGCCGTTACCAGCGCCCGGCCGTGGCTCTGACGCCGGACGCAGCGGCGCAGCGTGTCGTGGGCATCAGTGAGCCAGCGCAGCGCGGTCTGCTCGGCGCCGACCGCTCGCAGCGCGTCTGCTTGGCCGGCGACCAGGTCGCTGACGCGGGCCACCTCGGCCCGCGCCGCAAGCATCTCGTCCCGGCCGCGTGACTCCAGTCGCCAGGCCAAGAGGCAGGCGAGAGCGACCAGGACGAGGAGCGCGGCGAGCACCGCACCGACCGGCGGCCAGAGGGCGGCGGTCAGGGCGACGGCCAACAACCCGGCAACCGCGCTGGCGATGACCGGCACGGTGACGCGCACCTGCGCGTCGACGACATCGCTCAAGTCGTCAACGACACCGGTCAGGACGTCCGAGCGGGCGCGCCTGCCGAGGCGTGCAGGGGTCAGCGGGATGAGCGAGGCGAACACCGACTGTCGGCGCTCGGCGAGGTCGGCCAGGGCCGCGTCGTGGGAGCGCAGGCGCTCGGCATACCGGAACGTCGGCCGCGCCATGCCAAACGCGCGGACGGCGACGATCGCCGTGAGCAGTGTGAGGATGACGGGCCGCTCGCTGGCTCGGACGATGAGCCACCCCGAGGTGGCAGTCAGGGCGATGCCTGAGGCTGTCGCGGCTCCGCCGACGAGCCCGGCGAGCAGGATCGGGCGCGTGAGCCGACTGCTGGTCGCCGGATGCGATGCGCGCCGGGTCGGTGCGGGGTGGGTGGTCGTGGTCGTCATGCGCGCACCTCGGCGCCGGCGCCGGTGAGGTGGACGTGTCGATCGGCGTGCCTGACGAGCCCACCGCGGTGGGTGACGGCGATGACTGTATGCCGGGTGGCGAGCTCAACGAGGACCTCCTCAACCAGGTCGACGGAGGCTTGGTCGAGGTGGGCGGTCGGCTCGTCGAGCAGGATCACCGGCGCCGACGAGAGCAGGGCTCGGGCGAGCACGATCCGCGCCCGCTGTCCGGCGGACAGGCCAAACCCGTCGTCTCCAATCCGCGTGTTGAGCGAATCGGGCAGTCCCGCAACGAATCCATCCAGGCCGACGCGTCGCAGGGCCGCCCAGAGGTGGTCGTCGGTCGCCGGGCCGGCGATCGTGAGAGCAGCGCGCAGCGTGCCGGCACTGAGGAAGGGGCGCTGAGTGACGTAGTGGGTCCGGCCAGCGGCGACCGTGCCGTGGGATGGTTCGCGGAGCCGGGCGATGAGGTCGAGGACGGTGCTCTTGCCCACCCCCGACGGCCCGGTGAGGACCGTCAGGCCGGGGCCTGCCGTGAGCGAAAGCGCCTGCACCACCGGGGAGGAGGAGGCGGCATACGAATAGGCCACGTCATCAAGGCGGACGCCCACGTCCTCCGTGGGGTGTCCTGAGCCCTGCTCGGTCTGCGTGGGAGAGAGCTCGCTGAGAATGCCGTCGACGGCCTCGGCCCCGTCCGCTGCAGCATGGAACTCGGCACCGACACGACGGATCGGCCAGTAGGCCTCGGGCGCCAGGAGAATCGCGGTCAGGCCGGCGGTCAGGGTCATCGATCCGTGCGTCAACCGCAGACCGACGGTGACGGCGACGATGGCGACCGAAATGGAGGCGAGCAACTCGAGCGCGGCAGATGACATGAACGCCAGCCGCAGCGTACGCATGGTGGCGACGCGATGGCGTTGCGAGACATCGCCGATGACGCCGACTTGCCGCTCCGCGCGTCCGTACGAGACCAATGTGGGCAGGCCGCGCATGACATCGAGGAAGTGACCGGACAGCGCGGCCAAGGCCTGCCAGCGGGTGGCCGTGTCGTCGCTCGTGGACGTGCCGATCAGGGCTGCGAACAGCGGCAGCAATGGCAAGGTGGCGATGACAATGAGGGCGCTGATCCAGTCCACCGTGAACAGCGCGACAACGGCGCAGGCGGGCACCACGGCCCCGGCGACGAGCGCGGGGAGGAAGCGGGCGGCATACGGCTCAACGGTCGCAGCACCCTGCGCTGCCAGCACGACGGCTCGATCGGCCGGGGGCCGACGATCCGCGGTGGTGCGCAGCCACTGGCCGAGGAGGCGTTCGCGCAGGACCAGGCTCACCTCGACGCCGGCATGTGCCTGCACGCGCTCGGCTAGCCAGCCCAGTCCTGCGCGAACCACGAAGATCGCCGCCGTCCATGCCGCCGCAATGGCGACTGGTCCCTCCTGGACGACGGCGACGACGAGCGCGCTCAACGCAAAGGCGAGCGCGATAGTGGAGAACCCCTGCAGGACACCGACGACCGCCAGGAGGGCGACCGACGAGCGGATCGTCGGCGCCGTCCTGAGCAGGCGTGGGTCGAAGGGCTTCATGGTGAGGGTGCAGTGCCGACGATCAGGGCACTGCGACGGGCTTGGGGATCTGCTGCACCGTGATCCGCTTGCGGAACACCCAATAGGACCAGGCCGTGTAGATCAGGGCAATCGGGGTGAAGATCACCGCAGCCCAGGTCATGATCGTCAGGGTCATCGGCGTGCTCGAGGCGTTCATGATCGTCAGGCTCGTGCCACCCTCGAGGGTGGTGGGCATGACGTCGGGGAACAGCGCGAGGAAGTACGTGGCGACAGCCATGGCCATCGTCACCGCCGTGCCCGTGAATGCCAGGCCCTCCTTGCCCTGCTGGTTCATCCAGATGGCGAACAGCAGCGCGACGGCCGCGAGGACTGTAGTCGCCCAGCTCGCGACGGTGCCGCGGGTCAGGCCAACCCAGAGCAGCAGGACGACGGCGGCGACCGCGGTGACGAGCCCGAGGCGGGTCCCCAGGGCCTGGGCGTCCTTGCGGATGGGGCCGTCGGTCTTGAGGGCGAGGAAGAACGCGCCGTGCGTCAGGGACAGACCGAGCACGACGAGACCACCGAGCAGACCCATGGGGTGCAGCAGCGTGAAGAAGGTGCCAGTGAACTCCAGGTTCTCGTCGATGGGCAGTCCCTTGACGGTGTCGGTCAGCGCGACTCCGACGAGGAACGGCGCGACGATGGAGCCGCCGGTGATGGCGAGGTCCCAGTTGCGCCGCCACTGGTCGTTGTCCCGCTTGTGCCGGTACTCCAGGCCCATGTTGCGGACGATGAGAGCGACCAGGACGAGCAGCAGCGGCAGGTAGAACGCGGAGAACATCGTGGCGTACCAGTGGGGGAATGCCGCGAACGTTGCGCCACCCGCGGTGAGCAGCCACACCTCGTTGCCGTCCCAGAATGGGCCGATCGAGGTGAGCATGACGCGCTTGCGCTTCTCGGACTCGCCGGCATTCTTGCCCTTGCCGAGGACCGGCAGGAGTGCGCCGACGCCGAAGTCGAAGCCTTCGAGAACGAGGAAGCCGGTCCACAGCACGGCGATCAGGCCAAACCAGATGATCTGGAGCGCCGTCGGATCGGTGGAGGTCGCCATCGTGAAAGTGGTGAGGGAGATCATGATTGTCGTCCTATCCCGTGATCAGTAGGCGAACTGGAGGGGAGCATCTTGGCTGTCCCCGACCGGTTTCGGGTCGACAAAGGGGTCGGCGCCGCGGCGGACGTAGGTGAGGAAGAGCTTGACCTCGACGACGGCCAGGGCGGCATACAGCAGCGTGTAGACCGTCATGGAGATGAGCACCTCGGCGGCGGACACCGATGGTGAGACGCCGTAGGTGGTCGTCATCAGGCCGTAGACGATCCAGGGCTGACGGCCGACCTCGGTGAAGATCCAGCCGAACGAGATCGCGAAGACCGGCAACAACGGGGTCCAGATCGCGGTCTGCCGCCAGAAGAATGAGGCACTCGGGATCTTGTCCTTGCGGGTGGCCCAGAGGGTGAATGCCGTCAGGAACATCGTCACGAAGCCCAGGCCCATCATCAGCCGGAAACTCCAGTAGGACAACGGAATGTTGGGCGTGTAGGTCTCGTCGTAGGCGAGTTTGCCGACCTCGGGGCCGTACTGTTCGGTGACCTTGGCAGCGAGCGCGGCCTCCTGCGGCTTGAGGTCATTGATCCCCTCGACCTCGGCGCCGAAGTCGCCGGTAGCGAGGAAGGAGAGCAGACCGGGGATCTCGATGATGCGGGTGGCTTCGGTGCCGTCGAGGTTGCCGATGGACAGCACGGAGAACGGGGCGTTTTCGGTGGTGTCGTAAAGCGCCTCCGCCGCAGCCATTTTCATGGGCTGGACGTCGGTCATGATCTTGCCCTGGATGTCGCCGGTGATGACCACGCCGAGGCTGGCGACGAGAGCAACCCACGCACCGATCCGGGTGGCGGTGCGGTACATGGGAGCGTCGGTGGTGTTGTCGCGGTGCTTCATGAGCAGCCACAGGGCCACGCCCATGACGACGGCACCGCCGGTCATGTAGGCCGAGGTGACGACGTGCGGGAAGGTCACCAGCTGGACCTTGTTGGTCAGCACGGCAGCGAAGTCGGCCATCTCGGCGCGACCAGTCTCGGGGTTGAACGTGTAGCCGACCGGGTTCTGCATGAACGAGTTGGCGGCGAGGATGAAGTAGGCCGACAGGACCGTGCCGATGTGGACCAGCCAGATGGAGGCGGCGTGGAGCTTCTCGGGGATGCGGCCCCAACCGAAGGTCCAGATGCCCAGGAAGGTCGACTCCATGAAGAAGGCGAGCAGGGCCTCAAAGGCCAGTGGCGCGCCGAAGATGTCACCGACGAACCGGCTGTAGTCCGACCAGTTCATCCCGAACTGGAACTCCTGGACGATGCCGGTGACCAGGCCGAGGGCGAAGTTGATCATGAACAACTTGCCGAAGAACTTCGTCAGGCGCAGCCAGTGCTCCTGGTGCGTGCGGACCCACATGGTGTGGAAAATCGCGACGATGAAGGACATCCCGATGGTGATCGGGACGAAGAGGAAGTGATAAACGGTGGTGATGGCGAACTGCCATCGAGCCAGATCCAGCGAATCCATGCCGAGCTCCTGAGGCGGGCGCAGGTGACCTACGTTCAGTGGGACGACGGCGATACTACGCCGCGTAGTAGCAGGAATTTAGCGGAACGGCTCGGCAGGCTTGTGAATTGATGCACATAGGCTTGCCTTGGTCTCAGAGGTGGCGCGAGTCACCAGCGTGGGGATCCTTCCTCGCGATCTCGCGGCACGACTCCGACGGGCCGCAAAATCGTTTCGCTACGAGTTTCAGCGGGGGTTCCCGCTCGGCGGACGGCAAACGAATCGTTTCGATACGAGTTTCGTCTCTGGCACGGCGGACCTGGGCGAATGCCGTCACGCGGGTCGTGAGGTGAGGTGCCGCCGCCATTCCTCCCGCAGAGGGGCGACCGGCATTCCGCAGCGCCCCATGGCCGCGACCACGCGAGCGAGCACGCCGGCGGGGTTGGCGAGCAGTTGCGTGGCCACGATCACCACAAACACCCACCCCTGTCCCTCGAGGTCCTCGCGGCGGACCAGGTCCGGGCCGCGCTGGCCGATGAGGTCGTGGTGCGCCCCGTCGTACTCGATCGCAAGCCGAACCTTCGGGTAGGACAGGTCGAGCCGGTACTGCAGACTCCCGTCGGGGTGACTGATCTGGTGGTCGATGAGGGGTTCGGGGAGCCCGGCCAACACGAGTAGCAGGCGGACGCGCGTCTCCATCGGGGAGGCGGCCCCTGGGCGGACCAGCCCAGCCGCCCGTCGCGCGTGATCGGCATACCGACCGCGCAGCTGCCGGCAGGCAGCAATGAGTTGTTCTGAGGTGACCTGACGAGCCTTGACCAAGGAATCGCCGAGGGTGACCAGGTCCAGGAGTCCCAGGTGCGGGGCGAGTTCGACGAAGGTCCGAGTGGCGCTGGTGAGCTGAATGCCCTGTCGCACAGCGATATCTGTGCGGACGTCGCCGAGGTGGGCTTGGATGCCTGTTCTGGTGAATCGCGTACCCATGGGGATCGTCACGTGCACGGCGGCGCCCTCTGGCACGACCCCGCCCCAGAGGCGAGCCGCACTCTGGTGAGAAAGGACCGAGTCGGGCGGCGCGATCGCGACTGCCGCACGGGCGCGCAGGGTCGGGGTGACAGGCACGGAAGACGCGACGTGGACCCCACGGTAGAGCTGGCGGAACTCGGGGGAGCGCAGGCGTCGATCACTGATGCCGTGATCGATGGCGCTCGACCGCCGGAACGGCTGGTGCAGGTTGAGCGTGGGGAGCGCGTCATCGACAGCGGGGCGACGATCCGGATCGGTCATGGGTCCAGGCTGCGGGATCGCGGCCAACCGTCGCTGGCGTTATCCACAGGCTCGGGTCGGCGGATGGCATGCGGTCCGTGCGGGCACCCGATGGGTTCGGGCGGCGGCATTCGAACGGAGAGCGGGTCAAAAAGTCGTATCGAAACGTTTAATTGTTGGGTGCCGAGCGGGGTCTGCGGCTGAAAGTCGTATCGAAACGATTCGTTTGCCGCGTGAAGCGGGGCGGGCAGGTGTGGCGGGCACGCGGACGGAGGGGGGCGGGCCGGCGGGGCGGCTACGCGTCGGGGTAGCCCTGAGGGTTAGCCGACTGCCAGCGCCACGTGTCGGCACACATCTCGTCGACGGTGCGCCGTGCCTGCCACGACAACTCGCGCTCGGCCAGCGTCGGGTCGGCGAACGACTCGGCGATATCCCCGGGGCGTCGCTCCAGCATCCGGTAGGGCAGGTTGCGCCCCACCGCCCGAGAGAATGCCGCGAGCATCTCCAGGACCGACGTCCCGCGGCCCGTGCCGAGGTTCCAGGTGTGCACCGCCCCCTCGCGCATCCCCAGGGTCGTGAGCGCGGCCACGTGGCCGGCGGCCAGATCCATGACGTGGATGTAGTCGCGCAGGGGGGTGCCGTCCGGGGTCAGGTAGTCGTGGCCCCAAACCCGCAGGTAGTCCTGGCGGCCGACAGCGACCTGGGCGATGTATGGCAGCAGGTTGTTGGGGATGCCCTGGGGGTCCTCGCCGATGCGACCGGACTCGTGCGCCCCCACCGGATTGAAGTAGCGCAACAACGCAATCCGCCAGGTCGAGTCCGCCACGGCGACATCGCGCAAGATCTGCTCGATCATGACTTTTGTCCAGCCATAGGGGCTGGTCGCTGAGGTGGGGAACTTCTCCTGGAAGGGGACGACCGCCTGGTCGCCGTAGACCGTGGCGGAACTGGAGAACACGAGCTGGCGCACCCCGTGGCGCTGCATGGCTTCGACGAGGCGCATGGTGCTGTCGAGGTTGTTCGCGTAGTACTCCAGTGGCTGCGCCACACTCTCACCCACCGCTTTGAAGCCCGCGAAGTGGATGACAGCGTCATACCCGCCAGTCGCGAACAATGCGTCGGTGGCCGCGGCATCGGTGAGGTCCAGGCGGTGCACCGGGATTGAGGTCCCGGTGATCTCCTCCAGGCGAGGGATCACGGTCGGCTTGGCGTTGACGAACGAGTCGGCGATCTCGACCTCGTGCCCGGCTTCGATGAGGACGACAACGGTGTGGGACCCGATGTAGCCGGCTCCGCCGGTCACGAGAACACGCATTGGGCGACTATATGCCGGGCCCGCCGGTCCCGCCGGGTTGGCGATCGGGCCGCAGGGCCACGGCTGGGGAATACCGGGCTGCCGCCGGGCCGCGGCTGGGGAAAGCCGGGCTGGCCGCCCGGTCACGGCTGGCGAATGCCGGGCCGCCGCCGGTGCCTGCGAGCCGTCAGTCGGCGCTGGGCTCCGGGTCCGCCCCGAAAGGCCAACCCACGGTCATCGCCTGTTCGAGATCGTCCTCGCGATAGTGCTCCCAGGCGAACCACTTGCGGAACATCTGATCCGGGAGAGCGAGGATCGCTCCGGCGTCCGAGGTCTGACTGGCATGAGCACGCAAGCACGCGCGACGCAGGTCCGCGTAAGGCGACACGTCCACCTGCCACCGCAGCTCGCTCTCCGGAGACCCCATAGGGTTGCCGTCGTCCATCGGGCCGTCAGCGTTGATCTCCGCAGAGAGTCCGGCGCTCGCCTGGAGCTGAAAGAGCTCGCGGAGCATGTCGCGGTTGGGGGACCGCTCAAGCAGGCGGGGGCGACGCTGGGCCAATTCCCGGGCGACCCTGACCACGCGGTGGACTTGGACGTGGTCAGGGTGGCCGTAGTTGCCGTGCCAGTCGTACCCGACAACGACATCCGCGCCGTGCGCGTCGAGGATCTCCGCGAGGGCGGTGGCGGCGTCGAGAACCGGCGCCGCGGCGAAGGCGCCGTCGGCCGAGTTCTGTGGCCATCCGGTCATGCCCGAGTCGTGGAAACCCAGCCAGTGGACCTGGGTGGTGCCGATCAATCCACAGCTGCGCTCACCCTCGGCGCGTCGGCGGTCACCCACTCGTTCGCCAGGGCCAAGGTCCTCTGGCGTGTCCCCGAGGGCTCCGTCGGTCGCGAACACCACATGGACGTCGTGACCGGCCTCAACGGCGCGCGCCATCGTCCCCACCGTGAGGGTGGCCTCGTCATCTGGGTGGGCATGGACGAAAACGATGGTTGACACGGCAACTAGTTTGGCCCGACGGCGCGCGGCTGGGAACCTGAGATCTCGGAGATCCGCAACCGATCCTCAGGATGGGCACAAGGAGCGAGGCGCGCAGCGGTGCTGCCGGAAACGTCGACGCCCCGCGGATGCTCTGGCCGAGGGAGATCTGGGGGCGCCGCGCGGGGGAGAGGTCAGTCGCGGTCGCTGCGGTCGCCGGGGAGGACCAGGTCCAGGCCCCAGGAGACGAGAGAGACGATGAGGGCGGCAAAGACCGCATCCCAGAAGAACTCGTCGATCGAGAAGTCCAGTCCCAAGGGCTGCGCCAGCCACTCGGTGACCTGGAGCAGGAAGGCGTTCACCACGAACGTGAATAGCCCCAGCGTGAGGACGATCGCCGGGAACGAGAGGAAGCGGGCCAGGGAACCCAAGACGGCATTCACCACCCCGAACAGCAGCGCGACCAGGACGATGGTCAGCGCCTTGTGTTGCCAGTCCACGGCTCCGTCGGCGAGGTGAAACCCGGAGACGACATAGGCGGCGGCCCAAAGGGCGACTGCGCCGATCCCGGTCTTGATGAGGAAGTTCGTCATGGCGTCATGCTCTCATCGATGCCGAGATGTTGACGCGAGGCCGGTCGTGGCTCAGTCGAGAAGTCCCTGCCGTCGCCCCACCTCGACGGCGTCACTGCGCGTGCTCACGCCGAGCTTTCGGTAGATCGAGCGGATGTGGCTGCGCACCGTTGCCGCCGAGACGTGTAGCGCCGCAGCGATCCGGGGGACGGGGTGGGGGCCCGCGAGTCGCTGCAGGATGCGCAGCTCGGCCGGGCTCAGGCGGATGCTGGTCGCCGGGAGCGGGGTCGGGTCGGAGGTCTCGCGCCCGAGGAGTGGCGGGGGGAAGCGCAACGGCGGCTCAAGACGCAGCAGTTGAGAGTTCGTGACCCGGATCAGCACGGCGGTCTCGGTCTGGCCCAGTCCTTCCGCGATCTCCAGAGCCATCACGCCCGAGATCAGCCGCACGCTGCGCAGCCACGGACCGGGGAGTCGCAAGCCGGCCATCACCGACGCCAGGCCACGTTCTGCAGCGTCGAGCTCACGCCGGCGGAAACTGCGCAGAGCCAACTGGGCGTGCAGCAGCAGCGGCGTCGGTGCCTCTAACCGTGCCTGAGCCAGAAATCTCTCGGCGTCGGAGAGGCGTGCCTCCCACTCACGGTCGTCGCCTCGTGCCCGTTGGACAAGCGCGAGGGCCGTCAGTCGGTGCAGCTCAACGACGGGTTGGCTGATCGTGAAGCGGCTGGCGGCAGCCAGCAGACCGTCGGCCCGCGCGATGTCACCTTGCCGCAGCAGATCCAGTGCCGCCAGCGTCGACGAAAGCCCCTGCCAGATGGCCGCGGCGTCGGGACCGACAGCGGGGACGGTGACGGGGCGGCCCTCGGTCTCGAGCAGGGCATGAATGAGTGAGGCTGGGCCCTCGCCCCCTGTGTCCCAGTAAGGAGTCGAGGCGGGCCGCAGCGCATCCGCGAGAGTCATCCAGTGGGCCGCCTCCGCGACCGAACTCCGCAGGACGCTCATGGCGGCGCTCAGATGCAGCAGGGCTGCACTGCTGACCAGGTTCGACACGGGGATGGCGTCGAGTGCATCGGCGACCACGCCGGAATGGCCCGCGAAGAGGAGGGGAACGCCATGGTCCGTCAGCTCGTCGACCAGAATGTCGCTGCGGTGGAACCGCGTGGCTAGCCGAAGGACACCGACAGGATCGTGGCGGACGCGGCGCGCGTCGATGGCCGACTCAATGAATGCCGCCGCCCCGTCCGGGTCCCGCTCGATCGCCGAAGAGATCAGCACGTCCCGCAGGGCAGGTGCCAAGGATGGCGGGGCGCCGGGGCGCTCGCCGGGCATGACGAGCGGGATCGCGTCGTCGAGGTGCTGCGCGTCCGTGGCGGCCGGGAGGTCTCCGGTGGCAGCCAGGATGCTCAGCGAGCTCAAGGCTTCTTTGGGCAGCGCCTCAACGACGGTGTGGCGGACGAAGTCCTGGACAGCGAGATCGATCTCGGGCCCGTTGTCGCGTCCCGGACCGCCTAGCTCGGCCTGAGCCAGGCCAGCCGTGACCCCGGCGCTCCAGCCCCCCACGAGGTGGACCAGTCGCTGCGCGCCCCGTCGCTCCAGGTGCTGCGCCGCGGGATTCGACAGGACGTCATCGATATCGAGGCGCAGGTCGGTGGGGCCGAGTTCGACCACCCTGCGGGTGCGTCGGATTCGTGGCCAATCCCAGTCGGGCACGTGAGAGCCCACGAGGACGATGGTGCGCTCCTGGGGATCGTCAATGACCAAGTCGTGGATGAGGGCAACCGTCTCCTTGTCGCTGACCGCGTCGATACCGGAGAAGGCGATGACGGCATCGCGGCGTCCGAGGGCGCGTACGAGAGTGGTGTCCCGGCCGCGCTCGCTGTGGTGTCCGGATCGGCGCTGAGGTGACGATGCGAGCTGCTGGAGGACATCCCGCGGACGTTGGTCTTGGGGGGACAGGGCCACACGCAGCAGTCCCGAGGCCCCGAGCGTCCGCTCCCAGGCCGACAAGAGCGCCGACTTGCCGAAGCCCCAGGGGGCAGTCATTAAGACGAGGGATCCGCGAGGAACCAGCCGCAAGCGTTGAAGCGCTTCCGCGGAGTACAGACCGGTCTTCGTCTGTGTGGGCACCTCACTGACTCCTCTGCTCAGCGGGGTCGACACGACTCCGGCGTGGAGGGGGACCGGGGGTGAATTGCGCGTGATCCGTCGCCTTACCGCACTCCCAAGGATGATTTTCCCCTGGATTGCCCCTGAGCGCTACGAAATCCCCTAGCCCCCACTGGGGCGCAGGCTAGCAGGCCATCGGGCGAACGTGAACCGTTTACATAGGTAGGCCCTCAGGTACGGCATGGGATTCAGGTCGTCATCTGATGGGTAGACTAATCAACTTTAGATGAAACTTCTCGAAAGCCCTCTGAAAAGGTAAAGGAAACGTAAGCAATCGTCGCGATACTCCTATGTTCTCCCCTGGAGTAGGTCACCCATTTGGGGTGACCACGCAGGAGTAGGGCTTAGGGAGCAGTGGGATGAACGACATCAGGCGTGGCAACGTCGGTCTTCACCGGGGAAACGGCCACGGGGCCGCAGGGTCGAGCGGATGGCTTCACGCCTTCTTTGCGGGTGTGGTGGCCATCGCCCTGACCCTGCTTGGGGTCATGGTCCCCACAGCGGCGGTGGCCGCTGAGCCTGCCGCCAAGGCAGATATCCAGAAGAAGCTGGCGGACGTGCAGGGGGCAGGGTTCACTGAACCGGGCACATTTGAGGTCGGCTCGCTGGTCCGCTATCAACTCACCCTGTCGTGCAGTTCACTCACCGTCCCCTGTGGACCTTCGGTCTTCACCGACGTCCTTGACTCGGGCCTCACACCCGTGAATGTCGTCTTGCCGCAGACGCAGCCCTTCCCGATTACCTCGAGCATCTCGGGCCAGACGGTCAC
>JAGOME010000075.1 GCA_017993715.1 Phycicoccus sp. | reverse complement strand
CGGCTGGATCGACACCGTCGGCTTCCCAAACGGCAACTGCGCAAACGCCTGCTGAATCTGCGCCATCGACGGCACCGCCGGCGGCACCTCACCCGGCGGCAACGCCTCCCGCGAACACGTCTGCCCCCCGAACTGCCACGCCCCACCCGACCCCGCCCGCCGGAACCACGTGTAATACAGCACCCCGTCGGGCTCACCCACCGCCGCGCAATACACCTGAGCCAACGAGCACGCCGCCGGGTCAAGATTCGCGGCCGGATCCGAAGTATCCCCACACCCCAACGTCGACTTGTACTCCACCTGACTGACCGGCGTCACCCCCAAGGCGACATTCTCTGGGCCACCTCCGTTCCAGTCCAGGAGAGTTTGCGCCTGCATGGAAAAGCCTGAGTTGCCCATCTGAGCGTCTAGACCTGGACTAACCGGGTCGTTCTCGGCTGCCGCGCTTGGCCCAACGGGACCCAGAATGAACGCGAAGAGCGCTGCCACTGTGAGGACGGTGCGGATCATGGCGTCAAGGTCCAAGCTCCAGCTGTCCGCCATCCGTCAGCGGTCCACTCAACTTTCAGTCGCAGCCGGACAGTGGTCTCGGGCACAGGCTTGATGACCTTCCCGGACATGTCGACGATGTCAGTCGCCTTTTCTCGGCCAAGAACATCCACCGTGAACTCTGCATCCGTGTACGCCGATGAGAGCTGCGCGCCTTCGAGCTCAATCCGGGATTCACGGACTCGATACCCATCACGAACGTAGTCATCCAGGCTCTCGATGATGACGTCACAGGCGCCGCAAGTATCAAGCGAGAGCGCCCGCACCTCGGCCGAACTGGGCACTGTGTAGCTGTCGCTCATCAGAGTCGCGTAGTACTTCGCGAACTCGATGCCGCCCTCTTGGGTGTGTGCTCGGGCTGCTTCGGGGACGGACACCGACGGACTCGGCGTCGGACTTACCGACGTCACCGTCGGAGTCGGCACCGCGCTCGTGGTCGAATCACTCGGCGCCGGATCCGAACCCCCACTGCACCCGGCCACCCCGAGCATCCACGCCACCGCCACGGCACCCACGGCATACCGATAACGCAACCGCCCCCGGCGAAATCCCTGCATCGACGCTAACCCCCTCACGATGTCCCGCCATCACCCTAGGGGAAAGCCCCTCACCAGGGGCGGCTTCATCCACAGCCCCCGGACGTCCCACCTTGGCTGGCGCGCCGACACCCACGCGGCAGGTCCGCCACCCGCTCGCGACCGCCAGTTACGCGACGTCGAGCGGGGTGCCGCCAGTGAGATCGACGAGCTCGGCGTAGCTCGTCTGGAAGACCGAGTGGGAGTGCCCGGCCGCCGCCCAGACCGCGTCGAACCGGTCCAGCGCGTGATCGACGACAACTGTCGGCGGGGTCAGGTGGCCGAGGGGGGCGACGCCGCCGATGGCGAAGCCCGTCCACTCGCGCACCTGCTCGGGGGTGGCCCGCTTCAACCGGGCCAGGCCGAGGGCCGCCGCCACCAGGGGCGGGTCGACCCGGTGGTCCCCGGAGGTGAGGACCAGGACGGGAGCCAGGTCGCCATCGGCATTCTCACCGGCGAAGACCAACGAGTTGGCGATCTCCCCAGGCGTCACGCCAATGGCGTCAGCGGCGGCCTGGGCGGTGCGCACGGCGTCATCGAGGTGCCTCACGGGTGGGGTGACCCCGCGGTCCGCCAGGGCAGCAAGGACCCGGGCGACATCCCGATGCTCGGAGCGGTCGGTCCCAGCCACGTCAGAAGGCCGACTCCATGGCCCGGCGCCGCACCTCGGTCTTGAAACCGGCCCGGATCGCGTCGATCGGCCCACCCGGCACCGGGAGCGTCGAGTCGGGCTCATAGAGCCAGTCGATGATCTCCTCGTCGTCCATCCCCGCGTCGGCCAGCACCGTGAACGTGCCCTTGAGCGCCGGGAGCACGCCCTCGTCGTCGAGGAATGCCGCGGGCACCCGCAAGACACCCCGCTCACCTCGGCGGGAGGCCAGGAGCTCGCGGTCCTCCAGGAGCCGGCGCACCGCCGTGACCGGAATGCCGAGTCGCTCGGCGATATCGGGCAGGGTCAGCCAGGCCTCGGGGGCAGACAGCGCACTCACGCCGACCAGGGTGCCACAGCCTGGCCCAGCATCCGATCCGCACGCGCTGTCCGCCGGAGGTCCGAGACTGGGGAAGAGGCGGGCGGGCGGCAAACGGCATTCACTCTGGTCACATGAGCCACAACAGCCCCGGCGCGGCGTGAAATGGCCGAACAGGCATTTTCCGTACACTCAGGTGGTGTCCACCCGCCCCGCCGACACGCTTGTCGGCACGCTCCTCGACGGCCGATATCGCATCGTCGACCACATCGCCGATGGGGGCATGGCACACGTCTATCGGGGGGTGGACACCCGACTCGACCGCGATGTCGCCCTCAAGATCATGCGACCGCACCTGGTGCACGACGAGACGTTCGTCGCCCGGTTCCGCCGCGAGGCCAGGTCGGCGGCCCGCCTGTCACACCCCCACATCGTGGCCGTACACGACCAGGGCGAGGACGACGGGCGGATGTTCCTCGCCATGGAATACGTTCCAGGTCGCACATTGCGCGAGGTCCTCGACGAGCGGGGTGCGCTCACCCCGCGCGAGGCCCTCGACATCATCGATCCCGTCCTGGACGCCCTGGCCACGGCCCATCGCGCCGGACTGATCCACCGAGACGTCAAGCCCGAGAACGTCATCCTGCGCGAGGACGGCGTGGTCAAGGTGGCCGACTTCGGCCTGGCCCGCTCCGTCGGCTCGCACACGGCCACCTCCGCCGAGGGCATGCTCATGGGCACCGTGTCCTACCTGTCGCCCGAACAGGTAGAGCGCGGCATCGCCGACCCCCGATCCGACGTCTACGCCGCGGGCCTGGTCCTGATCGAGATGCTCACCGGCGCCAAGGTCTTCGACGGGGAGACCCCCATCACGATCGCCTATCAGCACGTTCACGGGGGTGTGCCCCGGCTGGGCACACTGCTCTCGGACACGCCGGCCGAGTTCGACGCCGTCGTCGGCGCGGCGACAGCCCGTGACCCCGACGATCGCCCGGTCGACGCGGGCGCGTTCCGCGACGCGGTCCGCGGGGTCACCCGGTCTCTGCCGACCGCCTTCCTCGACACGGCTGCGACCCCCCGCAGCCTGCCCGAGCCCGCGGCCGCGTCCTCGCGGGACGCGACCCAGGAGCTGATGCGGGTCACGGCCTCGGACACCGCACGCCTGCCCGTGCTGTCAGCGACGACCCCGCCGGAGGGGATCCGGCGAGGGGCCCAGGTGGTGGCCACCCCCGCGCGGCCGATGCTCGCCGAATCGGGACCCCGTCGTCGACGTTGGCCCTGGGTCCTGGTCGCCCTCGCGACGCTCCTCCTCGCGGGCACGAGCTGGTTCTTCCTCGCCGGGCCGGGCAAGGCCGTGACGATCCCCGAGGTCGCGACCCAGCCCGTCGCCACCGCCCAACAGACCCTGACCGACCTCGGCCTGACGACGTCAACCCGCGAGGAGTTCTCCGAGAAGATCGCCGCCGGCCAGGTCATCTCCACCGATCCTCCGGCCGGGACGAGCATCTGGCGTCTCCAGCCGGTGACCCTCGTCGTCTCCAAGGGGCTGGAGCGCTACGCCGTGCCGACCCTCGAGGGCACCCCGCTGGAGCAGGCACTCAGCGCCCTCACCGCGGCCAACCTCACCGGTGGCGCCCAGACGCAGGACTGGTCCGAGACCGTCCCGGAGGGCTCAGTCATCTCGGCCACACCGGCCGCCGGCGAGCTGCTCAAGCGCGACACTCCGGTCGACCTCGTCGTCAGCAAGGGCCGCCAGCCGATCGACGTGATCGACTACACGGGCAAGCCGCTCGCCGACGCGGCCGCCGCCTTTGAAGCCGCTGGCCTGGTGGTGGACTCCACCGGTCATGAGAACTCCACGACAGTTGCCAAGGGGTCGATCATCCGGCAGGACCCGGCGAGCGGGACCCTGTTCAAGGGCGACACCGTCACCGTGGTCGTCTCCGATGGACCGCCGCTCAAGGAAGTCCCCAATGTCGTCGGCAAACAGGTCAACGCCGCAACGTCGATCCTCGAGGCAGCCGGCTTCCAGGTGAAGGTCGAGAACCTCTTCGGCGGCATCTTCGGCACCGTGCGCTTCCAGGATCCCGGACCCGGCGAGAAGGTGCCCGAGGGCAGCACGATCACCATCCAGGCCGTCTGAGGTGGTCGCGACCTCCTCGATCCGCCACGGTCGGATCGCCGTACTGCTGCTCGTCGCCGTCACCGCCGTGTGGGGGTCGACCTTCTTCCTCATCCGGGACCTGGTCGTCCATGTCCCGCCCGTCGACTTCCTCGCCGTCCGGTTCTCCATCGCCGCGGTGGCGATGTTCCTGGTCTTCCGACGCCAGGTCCTGGCGCTGAATCGGCACCAGGTGCGGATCGGCGTCGTCCTTGGCGTGCTCTACGGAGTCGCCCAGATCCTGCAGACCTACGGTCTCGCGCACACGCCGGCCTCGGTATCGGGCTTCATCACCGGCTCCTACGTCGTCCTCACTCCCCTGCTCGGTGCGGCCCTGCTCAAGGAACGCATCACTCCGGTGATGTGGGTCGCCGTCGTCCTGACGACGATCGGCCTCGCCACGCTGTCGCTGCGCGGAGTGTCGGTCGGGCTGGGTGAGGGGCTCACGCTGGCCTCGGCATTCCTGTATGCCGCACACATCCTCGCGCTCTCGCGCTGGTCGACCCCCTCGGCGGCGGTCGGACTCGCGACGATCCAGGCGGCCGTCATCGCCGCGGTCTGCACCATCGGCGCCCTCCCGGGCGGCATCACGCTGCCGTCGGGTGTGGGCCAGTGGACCTCCATGCTGTACATGGCGCTCATCGCCGGAGCGTTCGCCCTGTGGGCCCAGACGTGGGCGCAGGCGCATCTGGCAGCGACCCGGGCGGCCCTGGTCATGGCGCTGGAGCCGGTGTTCGCGGCCGGGTTCGCCGTGCTCCTCGGTGGCGAGTCCCTGACCTCACGGATGCTGCTCGGCGGCGCGCTCGTCGTTGCCTCGACCTATCTGGTCGAGCTACGCGGCCATCCGCCAAGCGAGGCCCTGGCCATTGATGACCCACCCGTTGAGGCGCTGCACCACGACGTGTAGCAGCCACCCTCGGCGGGTGTCAGGTGCCGACGCTCAGGAGCTCCCGGGAGGCCACGATTGCGGCATCGGTGGCAGCGTCGTCGACATCGAGATGCCAGACCAGCCTGACCAGGCCGGGACCGACCGAATAGCCTCGAATGCCGCGCTCCCCCAGTGCTGCAACGAAATCCGGCGCGCTCCAACTCTTTGAGGCGAGGTCAAGGATGACGATGTTGGTCTCCACGGAGCCGGGATCGACGATGGGGGCGACCTGCGCGACCACCTCGGCGAACCGCCGAGCCCGCGCATGGTCGTCGGCGAGCCGCTCGACGTGATGGTCCAGGGCGTACAGGCCCGCGGCAGCGAGAATGCCGACCTGGCGCATCCCCGCGCCGTAGCGCTTGCGCCAGACGCGCGCCTCCTGCATCGCTGCCGTCGAGCCGATCAGGACCGATCCGACCGGAGCACCCAAACCCTTGGACAAGCACACCGAGACCGTGTCGAACTCCCGCCCGTAGTCCGCCAGTGGCACCCCCGTCGCCACATGGGCATGCCACAGGCGGGCGCCGTCGAGATGCATGGCCACACCGCGAGACGACGTCGCCGCCCGCAGTGCCCGGATCGCCTCGATCGGCTGGATCGTGCCGCCACCGAAGTTGTGCGTGTTCTCGACGACGACGAGCCCGGTCTCGACCTGATAGGGACCCACCCCGGTCTGGATCATCGACGCCGGCACGCCAGGGTCGAGCAGCCCACGGGGAGCGCGCCAGGACCGGCTCGTGATCCCGGAGAAGGCCGCCGCCGCACCGAGCTCAGCACGCAACACATGGGCCATCTCGTCGGCGATCAACTCCCGACCGGGCCCCACATGTAGCCGCAGACCGAGCTGGTTGGCCAAGGATCCGGTGGGAGAGAACAGCCCAGCCTCGTGTCCGAGCAATCCGGCCACCCGCTCCTCCAGGGCCCGCACGGTCGGGTCCTCACCGAACACGTCGTCCCCGACGACCGCCGACGCCATCGCGGCCCGCATACCGTCCGTCGGGCGGGTGACCGTGTCGGAGAGGAGGTCGGCCCGCCAGGGCGAGCCCACGGCATTCGTCATCGGTGCGGTGCCCGCGTCAGTCTCGCGACAGCATCTCGGCCACGACAAACGCCAGCTCCAGGCTCTGCTGGTGGTTTAGGCGCGGGTCGCAAACGCTCTCGTAACGCAGGTTGAGGTCGGCGTCGAGGATCTTCTCGGAGCCGCCCAAGCACTCGGTCACATCATTGCCGGTGAGCTCGACATGAATGCCGCCGGGCACGGTGCCGAGCGCCTCGTGCACCTCGAAGAAGCCGCGCACCTCGTCGACGACATCCTCGAAGTCACGGGTCTTGTAGCCCGAGGCTGACTCAAAGGTGTTGCCGTGCATCGGGTCGCAGATCCACGTGACCTGGGCGCCCGCCGCCGTTACGGCCTCCACAATGCGCGGCAACGCCTCACGGATCCGACCGGCACCCATGCGCGTGATGAAGGTCAGGCGGCCGGCCTCGCGGTCCGGGTCGACCTTGTCGACCATCCGCAGCAAGTCGTCCAGGTCGGCGTTGGCCGAGACCTTGACGCCGACGGGGTTGCGGATCCGGCTGACGAAGTCAATATGCGCCCCGTCCAGGTCCCGGGTCCGCTCACCCACCCACACGAAGTGGCCGGACGTGCTGTAGCGCTCCCCCGTGCGCGAGTCGATGCGCACCAGTGGCCGCTCGTAGTCCAGCAGCAGGGCCTCGTGCGCGGCGAAGAACTCTGTGGTCTTCATCGCCTCGAAGTCGGCGCCACAGGCGGCCATGAAGCGCATCGCCTTGTCGATGTCGCGGGCGATCTTCTCGTACTTGGCGAAGGCCGAGTTGGCGACGAAACCCTTGTTCCAGTCGTGGACGTTGCGCAGGTCAGCGAAGCCACCGGTGGTGAAGGCGCGCACGAGGTTCAGGGTCGCGCTGCTCGCGTGGTAGCCGCGGACCAAGCGCTGCGGGTCCGGCTCGCGGGCTGCCGGATTGAAGTCGAAGTCGTTGACCATGTCTCCGCGGTAGGCCGGGAGCGTGACTCCCTCGCGGGTCTCGGTGTTGCTCGAGCGGGGCTTGCCGTACTGGCCTGCCATCCGTCCGACCTTGACGACGGGAACAGAGGCCCCGTAGGTGAGCACGGCGGCCATCTGCAGGATCGTCTTGACCCGGTCGCGAATGTTGTCGGCCGTGGCGCCAGCGAAGGTCTCAGCGCAGTCGCCGCCTTGGAGGACGAACGCCTCGCCCCGCCCGGCGGAGGCCATCCGGGTCTTCAAGACATCGCACTCTCCGGCGAACACCAGCGGCGGGTAACTCGCGAGTGTCCCGACCGCCGCTGCGAGGGCGGCCTGGTCGGGCCAATGAGGCTGTTGGGCCGCCGGCAGGTCGGCGCCGCTGTCGGGGCCGTCAGCGACGGTGTCGCCGACGGTCGGCAGCGGGTGGAGGTCGGTGCGGGTACTCACGGCAACAGGATAGGTGGCTGCGCCGTCAGGCCTGTCGGGCTCCCGCCATCCGGAAGGCCGGCACGGGCCGCGGGCTCAGCTCGCGCGGGGCGTTTCCTCGGGCAGGTCCAAAGCCGCTTCGAGCTCACTGACCGCACGACCCGGCTCCGCGGCGCGCGCCACCTCGCGGGAGCGGGCGCGAGTGATCCGCAGGAGCCGGTCCTTCATCGAGGTCGCGTACATGTCGACGTACTCCTGGCCGGAGAGCTCCATGATCGCGTACATGATCTCGTCGGTGATCGAGCGCAGGACGAAGCGGTCGTTCTCCAGGCCCTCGTAGCGGGAGAAGTCCAGCGGCTGACCGATCTTGACTCCCACCCGCATGATCTTGGGGATCACCTGCCCGGTCGGCTGGGCCTTGTCGGTGTCGATCATGGCGACGGGCAGGACGGGCACACCCGCCTCGAGGGCCATGCGGGCCACGCCCGTCTTGCCCTTGTAGAGGCGGCCGTCCGGGGAGCGGGTCCCCTCCGGGTACAGCCCGAGCAGGTCACCGCGGTTGAGCACCTTGAGGCCGCTGCGCAGCGCGGCGTCACTGGCCTTGCCGCCGGAACGGTCGACCGGCAACTGGCCGACACCCTTGAAGAATGCGGCCGTCAGCCGGCCCTTGATCCCCTCGCCGGTGAAGTAGTCGGCCTTGGCCAGGAACGTGATCCGGCGCGACACCATGAGGGGCAGGAAGATCGAGTCGGAGAAGGACAGGTGGTTGCTCGCGAAGATCGCGGCGCCCTCCTCCGGGACGTGCTCCTCACCGTGCACCCACGGCCGGAAGATCGCCTTGAGGATGGGGCCGAGGATGAACTTGATCAACCAGTAGATCACGATGCGCCCTTTCCGGCCCCGAAGGTTGTCCCCCAGCACCACGACTGAACGCAGAGCCTAGTGCCCGCACCAGGATCCGGCGCAGCCCTTGTCCACCGTGCTTGACGTCCGGTACGCGGTGCCCGTCAATCGAGTCAGCTCTCACCGTCCCATGACAGGATGGTGGGGCCCACCGCGACCCGGACGAGGAGCCGTCGTGCCCGAACCCCTGGACGACCACGAGGTCGACGAGCGGTTCGCCGACATCGTTGAGCAGTGGCGCACCCGGGACGAGCCTTCAGGCGAGGTCGAGCCCGCCCCCACCGAGGCCGACGTCTCCCCACCCACGGCTGCCGAACCCCCCGACCTCGTCATCTCGGTCGACCCAGCCTGGCGGCGCCCCGCCGACCGCCCCACGTGGGATGAGATCTTGGACGCCGAGGAGGCCCAGGGCTTCACCCCGCCACCGGTCGAGCTGCCCCCGGGCGAGGACCTGCATTACTGGGGGGCCGTGATCGGCCTTGTGGCAGGGCCGCTCCTTGTCCTCTGGGTCGCCTTCGGCGGACCGGCGTCGTCCGGGTGGTGGTTGCTCGCCGGGATCGGGCTGACGGTCGCGGGTTTCGCGCTGCTCGTCCTGCGGATGCCCACGCACCGCGACCCCGGCGACGATGACGGTGCCCGCGTCTGACCGAATGCCGTCACGCTCACGGACCCGGCGCGCCCCCCACCTCGACGTCGACCCAGATCGGCCGGTGATCACTGGCCGTGCGGACATCGTCCTCATCGAGGTCGACCGGCGGCCCCGGCACCACGCCGACACCCGCACTGGCGAGGATGACGTCGAGCCGCCGTCGTGGTCGGCACGCGGGAAAGGTCGGCCCGCGCGGGCCAACGTCGCGCAGAGATCGATTGAGTAACTGGAATGCCGCGCCGTCCGCTCCCTCATTGAGGTCACCGGCGAGCACGACGGGACCAGGAACTGACCGCACGGCCTCGAGGATTGCCGCGGCGTGCCTGGCCCGCTCCCCCGGCTTGAGCGAGAGATGGACGCTGACCACCGTGAGGATGACCCCTCCGAGGGCCACCTGCACGACGGCGAAACCACGGGTGCGATCCACTCCTGGCGTGCTCAGTCGGTGGTGTCGGGAACCGACGAGAGTCAGGCCCGGCCGCACGAGGATCGTCGTGCCCCCGCTCCCGCGGTGCCCTCCCGGCCAGACCATCGCGCACTCGCGAGCGAACCCGGTGACCCGTCGTCCGGCGAGGAGCCGGCGTGGAACCTCCTGCACGCACAGGACATCGGGATCCATGCTGCGCACGACCCGCGCCGCGGCGCGACGGTCGTCGAGGAAGTCGCGGGTGTTGTAGCTGGCGACCCGCAGCGCGGTCATTCGAGACGATCGGCCCTGGAGAGGTCCGCTGCCCCGATCAGGCCTGCCTCGTTGCCCAGCGCCGCCTGCTCGATCCGGGCCTCTGGTCGGTAGCCGCGACCGGTCAGTTGCCGGCGGAACTGCTCGCGGGCCGGGCCGAGAAGCAGCTCTCCCGCGGCCGATACCCCGCCACCGATGACGAAGAGCCCCGGGTCCAGGGCCGCGGCCAGGTTGGCGATCCCCGTGCCGAGCCATTGACCGATCTCGGCAATGAGCTCGATGGCTAAGGCGTCACCCTGCTGGGCGGCCTCGGTGATGACCGGGCCGGTGAGGTCCTCGATGCGTCCGTCGACCCGGGCGGCCAGATCGGTGGCGATCGGTGAGTTGGCGAGGACGAGCGCGCGGGCTTCGCGGACGAGCGCGTTGCCAGAGGCGTACTGCTCCCAGCAGCCGCGGTTGCCGCATTCGCAGCGCTGGCCTCCAGGGACGACCTGCATGTGGCCGTACTCCCCGGTGATGCCGTATCGACCGCGGATCACGCGCCCGTCGAGCAGCAGCCCACCGCCAATGCCGGTCCCCAAGGTGATCATGACGACGTGGCTCTCCCCTTGGGCCACGCCATAGCGGTACTCAGCCCAGCACGCGGCATTCGCATCGTTGTCCACGACGATCGGGAGGGCGATCCTCCCCGAAAGGCGGGCCCGAAGGGGCTCGTCCCGCCAGGACAGGTGTGGCGCAAACACCACGGTGCCGCGGTCGGCCGAGACGAAGCCCGCGGCCCCGATGCCGACCGACTCGACGGGCGCGGGGGCGAGCGCCAGCAGCTCGTCGACGACGCCCACGATTGTGTCCTCAACGACCTGGGGTGACTTGGACCGATGAGGTGTGTCCCGGCGAGCCCGTAACAGGACCGTGCCGTCGCCGTCGACAACTCCTCCGGCGACCTTGGTACCGCCGATATCGATGCCGATCGCGAGCGGGGTGGTCATCGTTCCTCCTCGGGGTCGTCGGTGACGGGGACTGTCTGGGCGGTCGGTCGGGGGGCGGGTTGGGGTGGTCGGGGCGGGGTCCGGTCATCGGATTGGCCATGGCGAGCCTGGACCGCCAACTCAGCGACGGCCGGTGCCGCGACTGCGGCAAGGTCGGCGAGGCGTTCGAGAGTCTCCGGACTCATGGTGCGGGCCAGATCGGCCGTG
>JAGOME010000029.1 GCA_017993715.1 Phycicoccus sp. | reverse complement strand
CGCTGACACCGACCTGACCCACCCCGCCGCACCACCCCGACACCGGCAAACGCACCCACCCCAGCCCTACCACCCCCTCAGCGACCGCATCACCCGCATCCTGCAACGCCACGGATTCACACCCCGCTGCACCTACGACCCTCGCTCCCACACCGACATCATCCGCGCGAGCTGGCCCACCCCCACGACGACCCCAACCAAGCGGGCCTGGGACCCACCCTGCGACATCCCACCCTTCTAAGGTCAGGGAGAGTCGGTCGGGGCGCTGGTAGTCAGGGTCACGCTCGCGGTCAGGGCAACGGCGGCAGCGGCAACCGGTAGACCCACTCGTCAATGAGCTCTGACACATCCACACCGGTCGTCATGGCCACCTGCGCGACGAAATCAGCGGTCGTGACCGAGCCGCCGGCGTGCTGGGCCACCCACGACTGCAGCACCGCAAAGAAGGCCGCGTCGCCCAGAGCGCGCCGCAGCGCATGCACCGTGAGCGCCCCTCGCTTGTAGACCCGATCGTCGAACATCAACTCCGGTCCGGGATCCCCGAGGAGCAGATCCTGCGGCAGCTTGCGCAGGCGGTCGTGATGCAGTCCCGCCCAGGCGTGAGTCGTCCACCGATCCGAGGCCTCCGACCACAGCCACTCCGCGTAGCAGGCGAACCCCTCGTGGAGCCAAATGTCCCGCCACCTGGCGACCGTGACGGCATTCCCGAACCACTGGTGCGACAACTCGTGGGCGACGAGCCGCTCGGCCTCCCACGTGGCTTCGCAGTGGTTGCGGCCGAACGTCGACAACGCCTGAGACTCCAGGGGGATCTCGAGGTCGTCATCGGTGACCACGGCGGCGTACCCGGCAAACGGATAGGGACCAAAGCGCTCCTCGAACGCCGCGAGCATCTCGCCCTGACGCCCCATGGTCGCCGCGAACCCCACCGGGTCGAGCCCCGCCGGATGCAGCACCTGGATCGGCCCCAGGCCGGCGGCAGGGCCGGCGGCAGGGCCGGCGACCTCGGTCGCGGTGTAGTGGCCGACCTGGAGGGTCGCCAAGTACGGGGCCATCGGCCGGTCCTGGGCGAAGGTCCAGGTGCGACTCGCCCCCCGCCGCTGGTCGCTGACGGTCTGCCCGCTGAACGCCACGGTGTACGCGGCCGGCAGCGTGACCGAGATGGCATACGTCGCCTTGTCGTCGGCGCGGTCGTTGCAGGGGAACCACGAGGGTGCTCCATGGGGTTGCGCGGCAACGATGACCCCGTCGGTAAGTTCCTCCCACCCGGCCTCGCCGAGGTGCGGCATTCGCACGGGTCCGGGCACTCCGGCATATCGGATGGTCAGGGTGAGATCGGTCCCTGCAGGCGCCCGCTCCTTGAAGGTGAGCGTGAGTCGACCACCGCGATGGCTCCACCGTGTGCGGTTCTGCCCGCTGACCTGCACATCGCGGACCGTCAGGTGGTGCAGGTCCAGCCTGAGCCGACTGGCTTCCTCGAGAAGGCGCACGGACAGGATCGCCAGGCCTTGCAGATGGTTGGTCGCCGGCCGATATGTCAGCGCGAGGTCGTAGTGCCCCACGGAGAATGCCGCGTCACCATGCCCGGGGAGGTAGGGATCGGTCCCCGTCATGCCTCCTCCTCCCAGGGTCCGATCGGGTTGCCGATCCAGCGCGTGCGGCTCGGGACTGACTCGCCCCGCATGACCAAGGAAGCCGGGCCAACGGTGGTGTTCCGGCCGATCCGCGCTGCGGGCAGGATGACCGAGTTGGGTCCGAGGGTCGCGCCGGCATCGAGGACGACCCGCTCCATGGCCAGGACCCGATCATGGAACAGGTGCGTCTGCACGACACAGCCCGCATTGACCGTCGCACCGTCCCCGAGCTCGACGAGGTCCGTCTCGGGCAACCAGTACGTGTCGCACCACACGCCATCACCGATGCGGGCACCGAGCATCCGGAACCACATGTTCAGCGCCAACGTCCCCAGAGCGCTCGGGCAGAACCAGCGAGCCGCGAGGACCTCGGTAAAGGTGTCGGCGAGCTCGTTACGCCACACGAACGAGGACCACAGCGGGTGCTCGCCCACGCGATGCCGCCCGACGAGGACCCACTTCGCTGCGACCGTGACGGCCGCAGCGAGGATCCCAGCCAGCGTCAGGACGACGCCCCCGAGCACCAGCGCAAGTAGCGGATGGACCAACGAGAGGCCAAGGATGGCCGACCCCGTGGCCACAGCGAGATAGACCGCGAGGAGGAGCGGGACGGCCCGGAAAGTCTCGACGATGCCACGCAGCACCTTCAGCGACCCCGGCGGCGCGTAGGTATGAGCGACGTCGGCCTGCTCGCCGACACGGCGCAGGGGGAGCGGAGGGCTGCCGAGCCAGGACGTGCCAGCCTTGGCGGTGCCGCGGCGCGGGGCGGCAGACAACACGGCAACGAGCGATTCCTTGGGAATCTTGCGTCCCGGAGCCGCCATGCCGGAGTTGCCGAGGAAGGCCCGCTTGCCGATCCGCACCCGCTCGACCCGCATCCAGCCGTCCGTGAGCTCGTAGCCACCGACGAGGGTGTCGTCGGCGAGGAAGGCCTCATCCCCGATCGACGTCAGCTTTGGGATGAGCAGCACCGTCGAGGCCTCGACTCGGGCGCCCACATCGGTGCCGAGAGCTCGCAGCCAGAGCGGTGTCAGGGCTCCGGCGTACAACGGGAAGAGCCAATCGCGGGCGTCGTCCAGGACCCGCATGGTCACCCACACCGCGAGTCCTCGGGCACTGCGCACCGGAGTGGGGCCGGGGCGGATGAGGAGCCCGCAGATGCGCACGATGATCAGCACGAGCACGATGAGGGTGAGGAAGCCGAGCAGACCGGCGAACGGCACCCAAAGCAGCCCGCGGGCCAGGGCTTCCCCCAGCGACGTCGTGTCGCGCACGTGAGGCCACACGACCAGGGACCCGAATGCCGCCGCGATCCACGGCAACCCGGCCAGGACGACGGCCGCCACGGCATACCCGAGCAACCAGCCCGGTGCCCGAGGCGCCGGGTCGGTGGTCCAGGCACCTCGGGTCTTGGTCGAGATGCGTTCGGCGGGGGCACCCGACCAGGTCTGACCGCCCTTGACGCGGCCGGTGACGAAGGAGCCAGCGACTACCTCAGCCCCCGCGCCTACACGGGCATCCGGCGCGAGGGTCGAGCGTGCGCCGATCCGGGCCCCGGCCCCGATGCGGATCCGGCCGATGTGGACGATGTCGCCGTCGACCCAGGTGCCGGAGAGGTCGACCTCGGGCTCGACACTGGCGTCATCCCCGACCTCGAGCAGGCCGGTCACGGGCGGCAACGCGTGCAGGTCAACCCCCCGGCCGATCTGGGAGCCGAGGAGCCGGGCGTACCACGGGATGAGAATCGCGCCGGCGAGGGTCGTCGCCCCGAGTTGGTCTTGGAGCTGGTGGGCCAGCCAGAGCCGCAGGTGGATCTTGCCGCCTCGCGGGTAGCTCCCGGGCCCGATTCCGCGCAGCACCGACCGGATCAGGCCCGCTGCCAGGAGCATCCGGCCCGGGGGCAGGACAAACACCACGAAGAGCAGCGCGATCGCCCAGACCGGGGCTGCGGGCAGCCACGAGATCGTGGGCCGCAGCAGGGCGCTGCCGAGCAGGATCCACGCCAGCCATCGGGCCCCGCCGAGCGTGCGGAGCGGGATCATGGCCAGCAGCTGGGCCACTTGGGTGCGGAACTGGATGGGGCGGACCTTGCGGTCGGTGCGGAAGTTGCCGCCCTGGAGGGCATCGAGATAGGCCGAGAGCCCACCGATGGTCGGGTTGGCATAGAGGTCGCCCACCGCGACCTCGGGGTGGCGTTCACGGATCCGGCCGACGGTCTGGGCCGCCGTCAGCGAGCCCCCACCGAAGTCGAAGAAGTCGTCGCTGGGTGTCGTCACCTCGGCAGCGAGCACATCCCGCCAGATGTCTGCCAGCCAGGTCTGGGTGGGCGTGAAGTCACCCGCAGTGGTCGCGGGCGCGCGTTGGGGGAGCGGCCAAGGCAGCGCATCGCGGTCGACCTTGCCACTCGTGCGCGTCGGCAGGCTGTCCACGATCGCAAGCCGGGGGACCAGCGCGGCCGGGAGGCGTTCGCGCAGTTGCGCCAATGCGGTACCGGAGGTGTAGCCGTCGTCGACGGTGAGGTAGCCGACGAGGATCTTGTTGCCGGAGGCCGTGCCACGGACGGCGACCGCGCCGCTGGTCACACCGGGGAGGCGCAGCAACTGGTCGTCGATCTCACCGAGCTCGATCCGGCGCCCGCCGAGCTTGATCTGGTCGTCCTGGCGGCCAGCGAAGACCAGCCCGGCAGCCTCGTTGCGGACGACGTCACCGGATCGATAAGCCCGTGCCCAGCCCAGGGTCGGCATCGGTGCGTACTTCTCGGCGTCCTTGGCCGGGTCGAGGTATCGGGCCAGGCCGACGCCGCCGATGACCAGCTCGCCCAGCGCCCCCTCGGCAACCGGCTCACCCTGCGCATCGACCACGGCGAGATCCCAGCCGGCCAAGGGCAGCCCGATCCGCACGGGGTCGCTGCCATCGACCTGCGTGCCGCAGGCGACCACAGTGGCCTCGGTCGGGCCGTACGTATTCCAGACCTCCCGGCCCGGCGCCTGCAGTCGTGCCGCCAACTCCGCGGGTAAGGCCTCGCCGCCGAGGATGAGGAGCCTCACGGCATTCAGCGATGTGAGCGGCCACAGGGACACCAGCGTCGGCACCGTGGAGACGATCGTGATGCCGTTGGCCAGCAGCCACGGTCCGACGTCAACGCCCGAACGGACCAGTGAACGCGGCGCCGGCACCAAGCAGGCCCCGTGGGCCCAGGCCAGCCACATCTCCTCGCACGATGCGTCGAAGGCGACCGACAGACCCGCCATCACTCGGTCGCCGGGAGCGATGGGGTTGTCCTGGAGGAACCACTGTGCCTCGGCATCAACGAATGCCGCCGCGTTGCGATGGGTGACCGCGACTCCCTTGGGCAGGCCGGTCGATCCCGAGGTAAAGATGATCCACGCATCGTCATCCGGGCTGACTTCGGCGGGATCGGGCTGGGCAACAACGGCTATGAGCGCTTGGCCATCGCGGTCGGTGAGCTCCAGCCCGTTGCCGATGACCGCCGCCACGGCAGCCTGACTGAACACCGTGCCGGCCCGCTCGGGCGGGTCGTCGGCGTCGACCGGGACGTAGGCGGCCCCAGAGAGGAGGGTGCCGAGGATCGCGACGTAGAGGTCAGTGGTCCCTGAGCGCACCCGCACCCCGACGCGATCCCCGAGACCGACCCCCGCGGCCGCCAACTCGTCCGCTACATCGGTCGCCGCGGACTCGAGCTCGCCATACGTGAGCACGTCGACGCCGCTGTCGATGGCCAACTCGTCGGGAAAGCGTGCGGCCGTGGCCAGCAGGATGTCGACGAGGGTGCGTGGTGCCGGGGCGCGGTCGCCGGCCAGCAGGCTCGGCAGGAGGGCGTCATGATCCACCCTCGCAGTCTGGCCGAGTCGTGGGCGCGGCGCAGACTCCCACGCGGATTGATCCGGGGTGGGCCCGATCGCGCCCGTTCAGCCTGCGCGGTGCGCCGTGGACATTCAGCCGGTCCTGACGGGGGAGACACCCCGGGTCGCGTCCCACCTCGCGGTGCGCTCGGTGTCCTCGTAGTCCTCCCAGCGCACGAGCCGACCCCAGCGCAGCTCGAGGAAGAGCACCGCGCGGTTGTTGTAGAGGTCGCCCTGACCCGCCGGTCCGGGCACGAAGTCGTGGACTCGCAAGGCCACCCGCGTGTTCCACGGAGGACCGTTGACCAGGATGTCCTCGACCTCAAACTGGATGCCCGCGGCGACGAAGCGGTCGGCGAAGGCCCTGCCCTCGGAAATCCCGACATGCGTGGCCTTGCGGTGCCGACCCAGGCTCGGCTCCCGGAACATGGTCGACCAAGAGTTCCGGCCAGGGAAGGACAGCTCGAAGTCTGGGTGAGCCAGCGTCAGCATCAACGCATAGTCGCCTCGGTTGAGCCGGCTCATGCCCTGGCGCAGTGCCACTCTGACCAGCGCCTTGTACATGGATCCGCCTCTCGCTGCCGACTAGAGCGATCACTCTAGGCGGGCCAATTCGGCTTGTCTAGAACGCTGCTTCTACAGTGGGGGATGGCCGAAACGCGCGACCGCATCATCGCCGCCACCCACGAGCTCTTTCGGCGCTCTGGGTATCACGGCACGTCCCTGAGTCAGATCTCGGCAGCGTCCGAGGCCACCATCGGATCGATTTACCACTTCTTTCCCGGGGGCAAGGAGGCCTTGGCTGTCGCGGTCATCGAGACCACCGGCGCGAGCTATCGGCAGTTGTTCGAGTCGATCGCCGCGCAGGCGACCGATCCTGCGAGCGCCTATGTCGACTTCTTCGCCGGCGCCGGGGTCGTCCTCGCGCAGTCTGGCTATCTCGACCCCTGCCCGATTGGGTCCCTGGCTCGCGAGGTCGCGCACACGCGCGAGCCGCTGCGCCTGGCCGCCGCCGCCGTCTTCGTGTCGTGGATCGAGGCCGCGACCGGACACCTGGTCGAGGCCGGCGTCCCCGGCCAGCGAGCCACCGAGCTCGCGACGTGTTTCGTCGCGACGCTCGAGGGCACGTTCGTGCTGAGCCGGACCTTGCGCTCGACGGCCCCCCTGATCTCCGCCGGCGCCCTGGTGGGTCACCTGGTCGCGCAGGCCCTTCAGGAGGGTGCGCGGGTGGGCGCCTAGGTGCCCGAACCAGGCCTACGCTCACGGTATGTCGCCCGCTCCCGCCCTGCGCGTCGTCGAGGTGGCACCCGAGCGGTTCGAGGGCTGGTCGCAGCGCTTTGCCGCGAACAACCCCGACGGTCCCCAGCACATCGTGGCCGTCGACCGGTTCGAGGTCGACCCGATCTTCCTGGTGCTCGTGCGCCGGGGCGGCTATGCGATCGGTGTGGGTGCTCAGGGCCGACTGGCACGGCATTCGACGGGCACGCGCTACGTGCAGTCCCGCACGGCCGCCGGCGGCTGGTCGCAACAGCGGTTCGCGCGCCGCCGCTCCGGGCAGGCCGATGCGCTCGTCAAGGCCGTCGCGGACAAGGTGGTGCGGATCCGTGAGGAGTGGACGGGGCCCGCGCTGGCCGGGCTCGTCGTCGGCGGGGACAAGGCGCTCATCGTCGACGTGTTCGACGACCCGCGCCTGGAGTCATTGACGCCGCTGCCGCGGCGCGACCTCTACGACCTGCCCGACCCTCGTCTGACGGTGCTCCAGAAGGCGCTCGACCGCGGCCGATCCGTCCGCGTCACGATCTCCGACGGTCAGTAGACGCTCTGCACGCTGAAGGTGTCGCACTGGTTGAGGTCACCCGTCTTGTACCCCTGGAGGAACCAGCGTTGACGAGCCTCGGCCGAGCCATGAGTCCAGGACTCCGGGTTGACCTGCCCGGTGGTCTTCTCCTGGATCTGGTCGTCGCCGACGGCGGACGCGGCTGACAGCGCAGATGTGATGTCGTCATTGGTCAACTGCTTGAGGAAGGGGGTGCCGCCATTGTCTGTGGTCGCGGACGCGTGGTGCGCCCACACCCCGGCGAGGCAGTCGGCCATGAGCTCGACCCGCACGGCGCCGGACTCCGCGCCTTGGGGGTCCTGCTGGGCGCGACCGAGGAGGCCGAGCTGGTCCTGCAGCGCGTGGCCGTACTCGTGCGCGACGACGTATTCCTTGGCGAGGTTGCCGGTGTCCGAGCCGAACTGCGAGCTGAGCAGGTCGAAGAACGAGGCGTCGATGTAGACCTTTGAGTCGACCGGGCAGTAGAACGGACCGACCTGGTTGCTCGCGGTCCCGCAGGCGCTCGCGGTCGCTCCCGAGTACAGGACGGTTTTGGTTGGCTGCCACTCCTTGCCGTAGCGAGGCAGCTCTGCCGTCCAGTAGGCCTGGACCGAGTTAACCGTGCCGATGACCAGGCACTCGTCGTTGGTGTTGGCGTCGGCCCCGGACTGGCATTGCCCGAAGGCATCGGTGTCGCTCTGCACCTGACCGGAGTCGTTTCTCGTGTCGGTGACTGCTCCGCTCGTCGGCAGGCTGCTCGGGTCGATCCCGAGGAACATCGCGATGATGAGCAGGATGATGCCGCCGATCCCGCCCCCGACGACCATGCCGCCCGGCGCGCGTCCACCGCCCCCGCGCCCCCCGGACTCGACCTGCGAGGTGTCCAACCGGGCGTTCTCGTTGAAACTCATGGGGGGCCCTTCGTGCGGAGGCAGCAGCGGCGTCGCCGCGGCGGGGTAAGCCTAAACGGTGGCGGGCGGCATTCCGAGAAGGGCAACGCGAGATTCCGAATGCCGCGCGTCGGTCAGCCAGCCGAGCCACACAACTCGGCGCGCGCCTGCGCGGGATCGGCGGGTGCCTTGAAGAAGGTCAGCCGCGGAGCCAGGAGAACGTTGTTCCAGAAGCGTTCGGGGGTCAGCGGCTCGGACACGGCCGCGACCAACTCAGGGAAGTCCCCGCACGCCAGGGCAGCTCGCGCATCGACCACCTGGGCATTCCCCGCGTGCGGAGCCAACGCCCCGTATCGGGCGATGGCCCAGGCCTCCGGTTTGAGGGCGTGGCCGACCCGGAAGTGCGCCTCGGGCGGCAGAGCGAGGTGGGAGCCCACGGGGTCGCTCAGGGCGGGGGTGTCCGTGACCGTGACCGATAGTCCGGCACCGACACTGGTGACCCCGAGGGAGCCGGTGAGAATGTCGACCCCCACTCCCGTTCGCGTGGGCATTCGGGCGCGCGTGACAGGGGTGTTGACGGCCAGGTACGACGCGCCCGAGGCGAGGTCCTGCGCGGCAGCTCGACCGAGCACGTAGCCCACATCGGTGGCCCATCCGGCCGTCGTCGTGGTGGCACCGACCGACTTGTCGGCGGCGTAGTAGCTCCGCTCGTCCGTGATCATCATGGTGGACGGGGCAGGTCGCAGGGTCAGGCCGGCTACCACCGCCCACCCGAGCGTCAGGACTGTCCCGGCGCGCACCCAGACTGGGCCGCCAACGACGGCGACAGGGGCTAGGGCCAGGATCGTGGCCGGGAGGAGGAAGCGGCCATGCATGAAGTCGCCACCCACGTAGACCACGAAGCTCGCATGGGCAGCACTAGCCACCAGCGGCCCGAGCCAGAGCGCCAACTGACCTCGGTCACGTGCAGAGACGGACCGAGCCAGCCCGCCCGCATAGAGCCCAAGAACGACGATCGCGGGGATGTAGAGGTGGTAGGTGAGCACGTAGTCCGCGACGTACCTCAGACCTTGGCTGACCGACCCGTTGGCCTTGGCAAGCGCGGTGTTCGGTACCAGCGACGCGTAATAGCCCATGCGGAACACCTCATAGGCCAGCGGGAGGGCCAAGGCGATACCCGCGGCGGCCAGAACGTCGCGCAGGCGGCGACCGGACTGTGCCAGCAGCATGACGGCGAACACCACGCTGACGATGGCGAGGTCCGGGCGGACGAGAACTCCCAGGCCGATGGCGACCGTGAGGGGCCAGGGCTGCCAGGCTGGCGCAGGGTGCTCGCCTTGCCGTGCCCACCTGCGTGAGAGCCCCCACAGGCATCCAGCGATCCACAGGAAGGTGAGGGAGGTCTCCAGGCCGGACGTGCCGAAGTCCCAGAACACGGAGATGCCGGCAAGGGCCGCGGTGCCGAGGGGCAGGATCAGCGGGGAGCTGGACGGGGCCAGGTGCAGGGCGCCCAGGCCGAGCAGGACCATGGCCGACACCATGAATGCCGTCCCTAGCCCGACCATCACCTGGCCCACTGATGCGTCGGGGACGACGAGATGGCCGCTGGTCACCAAGGCCAGCCAGAGCGTGGAGGTGCCCACCTCCACGCGCTCGGACAGGTTGAAGGTGGGTCCGTTGCCGGCGGCCAATTGCTGAACCACCCGAACGTTGATGTAGCCATCGTCGCTGACCCAGCGGCGGTGCCACGTGAGCACCCCGACCAGCAGGGATGGAAGACCGATGGCCCACGCTGCCGAGGTGCGCGCTCGCGCTGTTCCCCACACCCTGATCGCCCCCTGGATCGCGTGTCACCACCGCGACCACCGGCACCAGCGGCCGCGGCGGGGTAAGCCTAAACGGTGGCGGGCGGCATTGCGAGAAGGGCAACGCGAGATTCCGAATGCCGCGGGGTCACGTATCCTTGATCGGCCCCTCTCCCTGCCCTCAGGACCTTCCCGTGATCACCGCTCAAGGCGTCGAGCTGCGCGCCGGCTCCCGACTCCTCCTTGATGCGGCGACCTTCCGCGTAGCACCCGGCGACCGGATCGGTCTGGTCGGCCGCAACGGGGCCGGCAAGACGACCCTGACGAAGACGCTCGCCGGTGAAACCATCCCGGCGGCGGGCCAGATCGTCCGCAGCGGCGAGGTGGGGTACCTCCCTCAGGATCCCCGCACGGGCGACCTGACGATCACCGCTCGCGACCGGGTGCTCTCGGCCCGCGGGTTGGACCAGATCGTGCGGGACCTGCGCCGCGCCGAGAAGGCCATGGCGGAGGAGACCGGGGCCAAGCAGGAGAAGGCGATGCGGCGCTGGTCGCGGCTGGACGCCGAGTTCAACGCCGCCGGCGGGTATGCCGCGGAGTCCGAGGCGGCCCGCATTGCTGGCGCCCTCGGGTTGGAGGAGCGCCACCTCGACCAGTCCCTGGGGACGCTATCCGGTGGGCAGCGGCGACGGATCGAACTGACCCGGATCCTGTTCTCCGGCGCCCAGACCCTGCTCCTCGACGAACCCACTAACCACCTCGACGCCGACTCCATCGCCTGGCTGCGCGATCACCTCAAGGGCTACAACGGGGGACTTGTCGTGATCTCCCACGACGTCGACCTGCTCGATGTCGTGGTCAACAAGGTGTTCCACCTCGACGCCAACCGCGCCGAAATGGACCAGTACAACCTGGGCTGGAAGCCCTATCTCGCGCAGCGCGAGACCGACGAGCGGCGCCGCAAGCGCGAGCGCGCCAATGCCGAAAAGAAGGCCGCCGCCCTCATGGCGCAGGCCGACAAGATGCGCGCCAAAGCCACCAAAACCGTTGCGGCCCAGAACATGGCGCGCCGTGCCGAGCGCCTCCTGACCGGCTTGGAGGAGCAACGAGCGCACGACAAGGTGGCCAAGCTCCGCTTCCCCGACCCGGCCCCCTCGGGTCGCACGCCGCTCACGGCCAACGGCCTGTCCCGGTCCTACGGGTCGCTGGAGATCTTCACCGACGTGGACTTGGCCATCGACCGCGGGAGCCGGGTCGTCGTCCTCGGCCTCAACGGCGCCGGCAAGACGACCCTGCTGCGGATCCTCGCCGGCGTCGACGCGCCGGATACCGGTGAGGTCGTGCCCGGCCATGGCCTCAAGATCGGCTACTACGCCCAGGAGCACGAGAACCTCGACGTGCGACGGTCGGTCCTGGAGAACATGAAGTCCGCCGCGCCGGAGCTGGGGGAGACCGACGTCCGCAAGGTGCTTGGCTCGTTCCTGTTCTCCGGAGACGATGTCGATAAGCCTGCCGGGGTGCTCTCGGGTGGGGAGAAGACGCGGCTCTCGCTCGCACTCCTCGTGGTCTCATCGGCCAACGTGCTGCTGCTCGATGAGCCGACCAACAACCTCGACCCGGCCTCACGCGCCGAGATCCTCGGTGCCCTGAAGACCTACAAGGGTGCCGTCGTGCTCGTCACCCACGACGAGGGTGCCGTCGATGCGCTCGAGCCCGAGCGCGTGCTCCTCCTGCCCGATGGCGTCGAGGATCTCTGGGGCGCGGACTACCGCGACCTGGTCACCCTCGCCTGACGCGCCCGCGCGCCCGACGTCCGGCACGGCATTCTGCGCGAATGCCGTGCCGGACGCGAGTGGGTCAGGCGCCGGGGATGGCAGGCAAACGAGTCAGCGCCGCGGCGACGGACTCCTGCAGCTCCTCGTCCGCCCACGTGTGGTCGGTCAGGTCACCGGCGAGGTAGGCCTGGTAGGCCCCCAGGTCGATGATCCCGTGTCCGGACAGCCCGATGAGGATGCTCTCGTGCGCCCCGGATCGGGCCGCTTCGATGGCCTCGGCGATCGCGTGAGTGGCCTCCGGAGCCGGAATGATGCCCTCCGCGCGAGCGAACAGCACCCCCGCCTCGAAGCACTCACGCTGAGTCTTGGCCACGGCCTGCAGCTCCCCGGTGTCCTTCAGGAGCGAGATGATCGGGCTCATGCCGTGATAGCGCAGGCCACCGGCGTGAATCGGGTCGGGGATGAAGTCGTGACCGAGCGTGTGCATCTTCATCAGAGGCGTCATCCCGGCCGTGTCGCCGAAGTCATAGGCGTAGGTGCCCTGCGTCAACGACGGGCAGGATGCCGGCTCCGCCGCCCGGATCGTCACCTCGCGACCGCTCAGCCAGCGCTCCCGGAAGAACGGGAACGTCAGTCCGGCGAGGTTGGACCCGCCACCTGCGCAGCCGACGACCAGGCTCGGCCAGTCATTGAACTGCTCGAACTGCAGCAGCGCCTCCTCGCCAATGATCGTCTGGTGCAGCATGACGTGGTTGAGCACGGACCCCAGTGCGTAGTTGGTGTCGGGGGATTGAGCGGCAACCTCGACGGCCTCGGAGATGGCGATGCCCAGTGATCCGGTGCTGTGCGGGTCGGCTTCGAGGATGGCTCGGCCGGAGGCCGTCAGGTCTGACGGGCTGGGGTGGATGACTCCGCCGAGGGTCTCGATCATGACCTTGCGATAGGGCTTGCCGTCATAGGAGGCACGCACCTGCCAGATCTCGCAGGTCATCCCGAACTGGGCACACGCGAACGACAGGGCCGTGCCCCACTGGCCAGCGCCGGTCTCGGTGGTGAGCTTGGTGATGCCGGCCTTCTTGTTGTAGAAGGCCTGGGGCACAGCGGTGTTGGGCTTGTGTGACCCTGCCGGGGAGACGCCCTCGTACTTGTAGTAGATCCGGGCCGAGGTGCCGAGCGCCCGCTCCAGGCCGTAGGCGCGGATCATGGGGGAGGGCCGCCACATCCGGTAGACGTCCTGCACCTCGACCGGAATGTCGATGTATTGGTCGGTCGAGACCTCTTGGAGGATGAGGTCCATCGGGAACAGGGGGGCGAGGTCTTCAGGGCCGACCGGCTGCCCGGTGCCGGGGTGCAGCGGCGGCGGCAGGGGCGTCGGCAGGTCGTGCAGGATGTTGTACCAGCGCGTCGGCATCTCATCGTCGCGCAGGACGACCTTGCGCTGCAGGGGTTCGCTCACGGAGTACCTTTCGAGGCGGCAACACCGGACGGCCCGGTGTTGAGACCTATCGTCACCCGCCCGTCGGCGTCTGGCTAGGTCGGGGCCCGAATGCCGTGAGTCACCAGCGGTCTCTCGTTGGTCCAGATAACGGACGGTTATGCATTCCATAACTCATTGACTGAGTATGGTGTGGTGACGACGACCGCGACCCCGCGCCCAACCCGGACCACCGCCACCGGCGCCTGGGCTGACGGTGACCGCACCCCGCTCAACCCCAACGAGGCCTTCAAGCAGGCCGACGACGGGCTCAATGTGCGGGCGCGCATCGAGCAGATCTACAGCAAGCAGGGGTTTGCGAGCATCCCGGGTGAGGACCTGCGCGGTCGGATGCGCTGGTGGGGCCTCTACACCCAGCGCAAGCCCGGGATCGACGGGGGCAAGACGGCGACCCTGGACCCCGCCGAGCTGGACGACGAGCACTTCATGCTTCGGGTCCGCTCCGACGGCGGCGCGCTGTCAGGGGAGCAGCTGCGCACCATCGCCGGGATCAGCACCGAGTTCGCCCGGGATACCGCCGACATCACCGACCGGCAGAACATCCAGCTGCACTGGATCCGCGTCGAGGACGTGCCGACGATCTGGGAGCGGCTCGAGGCGGTCGGACTGACCACCGCGGAGGCGTGCGGCGACACCCCGCGCGTCATCCTCGGCTCGCCAGTCGCCGGCATTGCCGCAGACGAGATCATCGACGGCTCATCCGCGGTGCAGGAGATCCTGCGCGACTACATCGGCAACCCCGAGTTCTCCAACCTGCCGCGCAAGTTCAAGACAGCGATCAGCGGCAGCCCCAGCCTCGATGTCGCCCACGAGGCCAACGACATCTCCTTCGTCGGGGTCGAGCACCCTGAGCACGGTCCAGGATTCGACCTGTGGGTCGGCGGTGGGCTGTCCACCAACCCGATGTTCGCTCAGCGCCTGGGCGCATGGGTGCCACTGGCCGAGGTCCCCCAGGTATGGGCCGGCGTCATCGGGATCTTCCGGGACTACGGCTATCGCCGACTGCGTAACCGGGCCCGACTGAAGTTCCTCATGGCGGACTGGGGGCCCGAGAAGTTCCGCGAGATCCTCGAGACCGAGTACCTGCAGCGCCGCCTGCTCGACGGACCGCCGCCGGCGGAGCCCAGCGCTCACCGTCGCGACCACATCGGCGTCCATCCCCAACAGGACGGCCTGTTCTGGGTGGGGGTCGCGCCGATCGCCGGACGGGTGAGCGGCACCCTGCTCACCGAGGTGGCCGAGCTGGCGCAGCGCCACGGCTCGGGCCGGGTGCGGCTCACCGCTCACCAGAAGCTCCTCGTTCTCGACGTGCCCCAGCCCGAGATCGACGCACTTGTCCGGGGCTTGGCGGACCTGGGCCTGAACGCCGCGCCCAGTGAGTGGCGCCGCGGAGTCCTTGCCTGCACCGGCATCGAGTACTGCAAGCTCGCCCTCGTCGAGACCAAGGCCCGCGCGGCCACGGTTGTCGCCGAGCTCGAGGCCCGCCTGCCCGCCTTCGACGTGCCCTTCACCATCCACGTCAATGGCTGCCCCAACGCGTGCGCGCGCACCCAGGTGGCCGATGTCGGCCTCAAGGGGATGGTGCAGACAGGCGACGATGGCCAGCTCATCGAGGTCTTCCAGGTGCACCTGGGAGGCGGGCTGGGCACGCAGCCGCAGCTGGCGCGCAAGACGCGGGCCCTCAAGGTCGCGGCGGTCGATCTGCCCGACTACATCGAACGCCTCGCCGGGCGCTACCTCGCCCAGCGCACCGAGGGCGAGTCGTTCGCGTCGTGGGCGCACCGGGCCGACGAGGCGGATCTGCGATGAGCGAGTCACTGCGCTCCGCGGCCATTCGCCACTGCCCGTTCTGCGCCGAGGAGGATCTCTGGCCGCAGGAGCAGGCCGAGGCGTGGCACTGCCGGGCGTGTGCCCGCGTGTTCACGGTCAGCCTCATCCGGATCGCCGACGACGGCATTCCCGCCCGGGTGCGCGAGGAGCTCGCCCTGACAGCGACGGAGGACTCCCGATGAGCGTCGTCACGGCCACCGACCCCGGCCTGCGCGACCTGGCCGTTGAGGCCCAGGCGAGGTTCGCTGCCCTCGAGGAGGATGCTCAGACCCCCGCCGCCCGCATCCAGCTCGCCGTGGACGTCCTGCGCTGGGCCGCCCAGACCTTCGGCGCCGGCCTGACGGTCGCCTCCTCCATGGGCGATGAAGCCCTGGTCCATCTGGTTGGCACCGCCATCCCCGACACCGATGTCTTCTTCCTCGACACCGGCTACCACTTCGCCGAGACACTCGGGACCCGGGACGCGTATGCCGCCATGCTCCCGATCCGCCTGCGCACGATCCTTCCTCTCCTCACCGTGGCTGAGCAGGATGCCCAGCATGGCCCCGCGCTGCACGATCGCGACCCCGATGCCTGCTGCGCCCAGCGCAAGGTCGAGCCGCTCAACCGGGCCCTGAGCGGGTATGCCGCCTGGGTCACCGGGATGCGTCGGGTCGACGCCACGACGCGTGCGGACGTCGCCCTGGTCGAATGGGACGCCAAGCGGTCAATGGTCAAGCTCAACCCGACCGCAGGGTGGTCCGACGCCGACCTCGACGGCTACGTCAGCGCCCACAACGTGTTCCTCAACCCCCTGCGGGACGAGGGCTACGCCTCGATCGGCTGCGCCCCGTGCACGCGTCCCGTGGCCCCCGGCGAGGACGCCCGGGCCGGCCGTTGGGCGGGACAGAACAAGACCGAATGCGGCCTGCACACGTGAGGCGGCAGCCCGCCCACCCCGCCGTACCCGACGACCGAAAGCACTGACGTGACGACGACTGCGCCCCCACGCGGGACCGCCGGGCTGGATCACCTCGACCTCCTGGAGAGCGAAGCGATCCACATCTTCCGCGAGGTCGCGGGCGAATTCGAGCGCCCGGTCATCCTCTTCTCCGGCGGCAAGGACTCCGTGGTCATGGTGCACCTGGCCCGCAAGGCCTTTGCCCCCGGACCGATGCCCTTCACCCTCCTGCACGTCGACACCGGACACAACTTCCCGGAGGTGCTCACCTACCGCGACGACACCGTTGCAGCCCTGGGGGCCCGGCTCGTCGTGGCCAACGTCCAGGACTGGATCGACGACGGCCGCCTGCGTGAGCGGGCCGACGGCACCCGCAACCCGCTGCAGACGCAGCCGCTGCTGGCCGCGATCGAGGACGGCAAGTTCGACGCGGTCTTCGGCGGAGGACGGCGCGACGAGGAGAAGGCCCGGGCCAAGGAGCGGGTCTTCAGCCTGCGCGACGCTTTTGGCGGCTGGGACCCCCGCCGTCAACGTCCGGAGCTGTGGGACCTCTACAACGGTCGGCACGCCCCAGGCGAGCACGTGCGTGTCTTCCCCCTCTCGAACTGGACCGAGCTGGACGTCTGGCGCTACATCGAGCGCGAAGAGATCGCCCTGCCCGACCTCTACTACGCCCACACCCGCGAGGTCTTCGCACGCGACGGGATGTGGCTGACGGCCGGCGACTGGGGCGGCCCCAAGCCGCACGAGACCGTTGAGACCCGAGTGGTGCGCTATCGCACGGTCGGGGACATGAGCTGCACGGGGGCCGTCGACTCCGAGGCCCGTGACATCGCCGCCGTCGTCCGAGAGATCGCGCTGTCCGAGCTCACCGAGCGGGGAGCGACCCGGGCTGACGACCGACTCTCCGAAGCCGCCATGGAAGACCGCAAGAAGGAGGGGTACTTCTGATGAGTGTCACCCTGGAACAGCCCGCCCCGTCGGGAGCCGCGGCCGTCGGCGCTCGCCACGACCTCCTGCGTCTGGCGACGGCGGGATCGGTCGACGACGGCAAGTCCACCCTCGTGGGTCGCCTCCTGCACGACACCAAATCCGTTCTCGCAGACCAGCTCGAAGCCGTAGCCCGCGTCAGCCGCGAGCGCGGTCTGCCCGCCCCGGACCTCGCCCTCCTCACCGACGGCCTGCGTGCCGAGCGCGAGCAGGGCATCACCATTGACGTGGCCTACCGGTACTTCTCGACCGCCACCCGGTCCTACGTCCTGGCCGACACTCCGGGCCACGTGCAGTACACCCGCAACATGGTGACCGGCGCGTCCACGGCCGAGCTTGCACTGATCCTGGTCGATGCTCGGCACGGAGTGGTCGAGCAGACCCGGCGGCACCTGGCCGTGACCGGTCTGCTCGGGGTCCGGCACGTCGCAGTCGCGGTCAACAAGATGGATCTGGTCGGCTGGAGCCGGGAGCGCTTCGACGAGATCGTGGCGGAGTTCACGTCCCTCGCCACCCGGTTCGGTGTCGACGAGGTCGTCGCGGTGCCGTTGTCCGCCCTGCTCGGGGACAACGTTGTTGATCGGTCCGCGTTCACCCCTTGGTATGCCGGACCGACTCTCCTGGAGCACCTCGAGGCCGTCCCGGTCGGTGTCGACCCGAGCGTCGAGCCGTTCCGTTTCCCGGTCCAACTCGTCATCCGTCCCCAGACTGCGCAGCATCGCGACTACCGCGGCTACGCGGGGCGGCTCACCTCCGGTGTGGTGGCGGTGGGGGACGAGGTCATGGTCCTGCCGACCGGTCGACGCACGCAGATCGTCGGTGTGGACCGTGCCGATCGCGATGGTGGCGTCGTTGCTGGAGAGCACGCGGTGGCCGGTGAGTCGGTCGTCCTGCGCCTCGCCGATGACATCGACATCGCGCGTGGTGATCTGCTGGCTGCGGTCGGCGACGCGCCCGAGGTCACGCGCACCCTGGCCGGCACCGTGTCCGTGTTGTCCGAGCGGCCGCTGCGGGCCCGGGACCGAGTGCTGGTCCGCCTGGGCACCCGCACCGTGCGAGGCCTGGTCGACGAGATTGTCGACGAGCTCGACGTGACGACCCTGGAGCGGCGCACGGCGCCAGAGAGCCTGTCTCTCAACGCGCTCGGCCGGGTCCGGGTCCGTCTGGCTCAGGACGTGCCCGTCGATGACTATCGGCTCTTGCGCCGCACGGGGGCCTTCCTCCTTATCGACGAGAGCGATGGGTCGACGCTCGCGGCGGGAATGGCGGAGACGCCCGATCGCAACGCCGGCGACGGCATCTGAGCGACGGCCCTGACCATGTCCGATCCTGACTACCCGGTGACCCTCAGCCTGCGCGGCCGGCGCGTGCTCGTCGTGGGTGGGGGCGCCGTCGCTGCTCGGCGCACGGCCGGCCTGCTCGTTGCCGGCGGCCTGGTCGAGGTCATCGCCCCTGACGCGGTCTCCGAGATTGCTCGCCTTGCCGCCGCCGGATCAGTCACGTGGCATCGTCGGTCCTGGTCGCCGTCAGACCTCATGGAGCCCTCGCCGGCCTGGTTCGTCCATGCGGCGACCTCCGACCCCGCCGTCAATGGCATCGTTGCGGCACAGGCGGAAGCCGAGCGCGTGTGGTGTGTGCGCGCTGACGATGCCCGGTCCACGGCCGCCTGGACACCGGCGATCACCCGGGGCGAGATCGGCACTGCGGCTGCCGGGATCACCATCGCCGTCACGGCCGGGGGAGACCCAGGTCGGGCGTGCGCGGTCCGCAACGCCGTCAAGGCGGGTCTGGCGGACGGCACCCTGCCGGTCGCCCGCACCCGGATCCGGCTGGCCTCGTGAGCGGGACCGGCCACCCGTCGGTCGTCCTGCTCGCGCATGGCTCTCCGGACCCGCGGCATGCGGCCGGAATCGACGCCCTCGCCGACCTCGTCCGCCAGCGGCATTGCGGACCGGTGCACACGGCATTCCTGGACCACCATGCCCCCAAGGTGGGCGACGTGGCCGCGGTCCTGCCCCCGGGCCGACCGGTCGTCCTCATCCCCGTGCTCCTTAGCCAGGGCTATCACTGGCGGGTCGATCTGCCGAATGCCGCCGCGTCGCTGGGTCCCGACGTCACCATCACCGAGGTCCTCGACGATCCCGAGGCCCTGGCCGAGGCAGCCCTCGACGTCGCCGCTGCCCATGGCTGGACTGGTGCTGTGGTCCTCATTGATGACCAAGGTCGTCACCGTGTCGTGCGCCCCGGGCTGCCCGGTGCACCTGTCGGGGCTGTCGCGCGCACGCTCTGCGCTGGCGTCCTTGCGGATCGGGCCCTCGAGCAGGCCGTGGCCGCCGGGCTGACGCCGATACCCGGTGAGCTGGCTCGCACCCAGGCTGTGGCCGGCCTGGTCGTCCAGCGCATCACGGGGAATGCCGTGGGGGCACGTTCTGGTTGACTGCCAGGTCAAGACCCCTGGTGAGAAGAAGTAGGTGCGCCCGTGAGTATGGCGGGATGGCAAGTCATGCACAGCCTGTCGCGCGACAGCAGTGTCAAGGGGCAGCAGTTGCAGCCCGGCACGACGCGCCGGGTCATGGGCTATGCCCGGCCGTACGTGCAGCGGATCGGCGTCTTCCTGACCCTCGTGGCCATCGACGCGGCCCTCATCGTGGCCGCACCGCTGTTGCTCAAGTCGCTCATCGACGAGGGAGTCAGCACCGGTGACAGCGCCCACGTCATCCGCACCGCCCTGCTGGTTGCGGGGATTGCCGTGCTGGACGCCTTCGTCGTCTTCGCCCAACGGTGGCAGTCGGCCCGGATCGGGGAGGGCCTGATCTACGACCTGCGGACCCAGGTCTTCAGCCACGTGTTGCGCCAGCCCATCGCCTTCTTCACCCGAGCCCAGACTGGGTCTCTCGTCGCCCGCCTCAACAGCGACGTCATGGGTGCTCAGCAGGCCTTCACCTCGGTCATCTCGAGCGCGGTGAGCAATGTCATCGGCCTGATCGTCATTGTCATCGCCATGGTCTCGCTGTCCTGGCAACTGACGATTGCAGCGATCGCCCTGGTCCCGCTGTTCATCCTCCCGGCCAGGTTCATGGGGCAACGCCTCGCCGGGCTGACTCGTGAGCAGATGGTCCTCAACGCCGACCTCGGATCGCGGATGACCGAGCGGTTCAACGTCGCCGGGGCCCTGCTCGTCAAGCTGTTCGGCTCCGCCCGCACCGAGGACGAGGGGTATGCCGACCGCGCCGGTCGGGTGCGCGACGTCGGAGTGCGCATTGCCGCCAACCGTTCGGTCTTCTTCATCGCTCTCACGCTCATCGGGTCGCTCGCGACCGCCATGGTCTACGGGTTTGGTGGCGTGATGGCCGTCGACGGCAACCTGACCATCGGCACCCTGCTCGCCCTCACCGCCCTGCTGGCCCGGCTCTACGGGCCGCTCACGGCGCTGTCGAACATCCGCGTCGACGTGATGACGGCGCTGGTCTCCTTTGAGCGAGTCTTCGAGGTGCTCGATCTGAGGCCCCTGGTGCAGGAGGCTGCACACCCGGTCACGATTCCCGCTGGGCCAGTGGGAGTCGAGCTGGATGCGGTGAGCTTCCGTTACCCGACGGCCGACGAGGTGTCGGTGGCCTCCCTTGAGGGCATCGCGACCGGTGACCGCACCGGCTCCGGTGAGGTGCTGCACGACGTGAGCGTCGACATCCGCCCCGGCACGATGGTCGCGCTCGTCGGGCCCAGCGGGGCCGGCAAGACGACGATCACCTCGCTCGTGGCCCGGCTGTATGACCCGACCGCTGGCGCCGTGCGGATCGGGGGTGTCGATCTGCGCGACGCATCGCTGGACTCCCTGCGTGAGGCCGTCGGCGTTGTCACGCAGGAGAGTCATCTCTTCCACGACACCATCGCCGGCAATCTGCGCTATGCCCGCCCCGACGCCACCGATGCCGAGCTGGAGACCGCTCTGCGGGCCGCCCAGATCTGGCCGCTCATCCAGTCCCTGCCCTCAGGCATTGACACCGTCGTAGGCGACCGCGGTCACCGCCTGTCCGGCGGCGAGAAGCAGCGGCTGGCGATTGCCCGCCTGCTCCTCAAGGGTCCGGGCCTGGTCGTCCTCGATGAGGCGACCGCGCACCTGGACAGCGAGTCCGAGGTCGCCTTGCAACGTGCCCTCGACTCGGCCTTGGCCGGCCGGACCGCCCTGGTCATCGCCCACCGGCTCTCGACCATCCGCCAGGCCGACGAGATCCTCGTCGTCGACGACGGGCGGATCGTCGAGCGCGGCACGCACACGGCCCTGCTCGCCGCAGGGGGCCTCTACGCCCACCTCTACGAGACCCAGTTCGCGGCGGCGATCCCGGCGACCTCCGCAGGGCAGGAAACCGAGGCTGAGTCGGTGACGGCCGGCAGCGGACACGTCCACTGACGGCCGTCACGTCCACGGTCGGCCTTTCCAGGGCACGATGGGGTGGTGCAACCCGACGAGGCCCGGGATTTCGGCCAGGTGGCCGGCTCCACCCTGCGTTCCCTGACCACCATGGTCCGTGGGGCCCACTTCGCCACGAGCGACGCGGTCCACGGGCTTATCGGGCAGGCCGTCGGACCGGCCGCGGCCCCGGTCAAGGTCATCAGCGACGGCGTGACGGCAGGGGTGTATGCCGCGACGGCCCTGGGCGTCGATCTCGTGGCCCGAGCTGCTGGCCAGATCGCCGCACACCGCTTGGGCGAGGGCGCGGGCGACCGGCCGAGCGTGCACGACGGCCCCGCCGCTCACTCCGCGCTGGCGATCGGTCTGGGACTGCGCGGAGACACCATCGCACGAGAGGCCCGGTCCATCGCCGCCGACCTGCACGTCCGGGGGGCCGGTCGGCGAGTGCCGCTGTCGCGGGAGTCGGTCGCTGCCGCCTTTCCGGAGGCGACGTCGGACATCGTGGTCTTCCTTCATGGGCTCTTCGAGACCGAGGCCCACTGGGGCCTGGCTGGGGAGGAGCGGACGCTCTACCCCGACCGACTGCACACGGACCTTGGGCTGACGCCGGTGCTGATCCGCTTCAACACCGGGCTGCGGATCTCCGACAACGGCGCGGTCCTGGATCAGCTCCTGAGCGAGCTCGTGGCGGCGTGGCCGGTGCCGGTGCGCCGGATCGTGCTCATTGGCCACTCGATGGGCGGCTTGGTGCTGCACAGCGCCCTGGCCATCGCGGGTGCCGCTGCCGAGTCACGACCGGCGTCCGAGGATGCCGAGTGGCTGCCCCTGGTGTCGGACACCGTCACCTTGGGTACGCCGCACGATGGGTCGCCCATCGCGCGGGGGGTGGCCGCAGCCGCCAACGCGCTGGATCGCTCTGAGAGCAGCCGCTGGGCCACCGACCTCCTGCGGCTGCGCAGCGGCGGCATTCGGGACCTGGAGCACGGCAACGTGGTCGCCCAGGACTGGGCATGCCATCCCGACGACTCGGGTGATCGCCGGACTCACCCGATGCCAGCGGACGACATTTCGCACTATGCCGTCGTGGCCGTGACGACCGACGGGGTCCTGCCAGCGCACCTGTCCGACCTCGTCGGTGACTTCGTCGTGCCGGCCGCGTCGGCACGGCATTCGGGATCGGCGTTGCACGTGCGGCGGTTCCGGGACGACCAGGTCGCGGTTGTGCCCCGGGTCGGTCATCTCGGGTTACTCAACTCGGAGGCCGCCTACGAGCAGATGCGGACGTGGCTGTCCGGGTCGTGACGCCTACTCGTCTTCTTCGTCCCAGATCCGCGTCTTCTTCACGCGGACCGGGTCAGGGTTCTCGTCGCGTTCCTCGCGGCGGATGCCGAGCCAAACGAGCACGAACCCCGCCGGCATGACAAGCCACCAGTTCCACGCGTAGGCCAGGTGCGGGCCGAGGCTCTTGTCGGGGGCGCCCAGGGCCTGCGGGCGTGGCGGCTCAGCGCCGTCCGCGGTGGTCTCCTGATCGAGCCGGACGTAGCCGTCGAGGAGCTCGATTCCGGTCGCGGTCCGCGCCTCGGCCACATTGATAGAGGCCAGTTGGCCAGCGGGCAACTCGCGTCCAAGGGAGCGTTCGCCGGGGATCGTCCAGCCTGTCAGGGTGACCTCGCCGCTGGGGGCCGGCGGTACGTCGGGCAGGACGTTGGCGCCGCCGTCGGAGTTCTTGACCCAGCCCCGGTCCACGAGGAATGCCGCGCCGTCCCCAGTCACGAACGGCGCGAGGATCTCGTAGCCGTACACCCCGTCATTGTTGGGGCGATTGCGGACGTAGAAGGCGTCATCGGCGTAACTGCCGGTCGCCGTGACATGGGTCCACTGACGAGCCAGCGGCAACGGGGAGGACGTCAGAATGTCCGTGGCCGGGACAGGCGTCGCCTCATAGTGCGCGTCGATCCGCTCATTGCGCTCGACCTTGGCGACATGCCGTCCGTATTGCCATTGGCCGAGGAACCAGCAAGCTACGGCGAAGACCACGGCCCCGGCCAGGGCGCCGAGCCAGCGGCGAGTGAAGAGGCGGTGGAGCACCAGAGAACCGTACTCGTCGTACATTGGAGGACATGACTGCCCCGTCCGCCCGCCTCGTCGACCGCTTCGGTCGGATAGGCCGCGACTTGCGGGTTTCGGTGACCGACCGATGCAACCTGCGGTGTACCTACTGCATGCCGGCAGAGGGTCTGGACTGGCTGCCTAAACCCGAGCTCTTGACTGACGAGGAGATCGTGCGGGTCGTCGGGATCGCCGTCGGGTTGGGAGTGACGTCGGTCAGGCTCACCGGTGGGGAGCCTCTGCTGCGACGTTCGCTGCCGCAGATCGTGCGCGGGATCGCTGCGCTGGAGCCGCGCCCCCGGATCGCGATGACGACCAACGGCATCGGGCTGGACCGGCTCGCCGCACCGCTGGCCGCTGCCGGCCTGGACCGGGTCAACGTCAGCCTCGACACGATCGACCCGGAGCACTTTGCGCGGCTCACGCGGCGGGACCGGTTCGCTGACGTCGTCGCGGGCCTCAAGGCCGCCGCCGACGCAGGGCTCACCCCCGTCAAGGTGAATGCCGTGGCCATGCGGGGCGTCAACGACGCCGATGCTCCCGATCTGCTCCAGTGGTGCCTGGACCGGGGCTATGAGCTGCGGTTCATCGAGCAGATGCCCCTGGATGCCGGGCACGACTGGGATCGCACGCTCATGGTGACCCAGTCCGAGTTGTTGGAGCGGCTGCGGTCGCGGTTCACGCTGGAGCCGGTGCAGGAGCGGGGGAGTGCCCCGGCCGAGCTGTTCACGGTCAACGGTGGGCCTGCGACAGTGGGGGTCATTGCGAGCGTGACGAACCCGTTCTGTGCGGCGTGCGACCGGGTGCGGCTGACGGGGGATGGCCAGTTGCGCAACTGCCTGTTTGCGCGTCATGAGGTCGACCTGCGGGGGCCGCTGCGCTCTGGGGCCTCTGATGAGGAGATCGCCGACCTGATCATCGCGGAGATGGCGGCCAAGCGCGCGGGGCATGGGATCGACGGCCCGGGCTTCGTCCAACCCGATCGGCCGATGTCGGCCATCGGCGGCTAGACGCTCGACGTTGCTGAGCTGAGGCCGCTAGTCGTCGGTTGGGTCGGCTGTCTCTTGGGTTGAGGCGGTTTCTCGCCGGTTGGGGCGGTTATCTCGTCGATTGTGGCGGTTATCTCGTCGATTGTGGCTCCACGTCTCTCGTCCGGGTCGAGCCCTTCTCCGACCGACGCGGTTACCCATCAGTAGTGGGGGTCTGCACCCCCTCTACCAATCGGTAACCGCGTCGGCACCGGGTGGGGTGAGTGCCGCGAGGGCGAGGGCAGTCATCGCGCTGGGGCTCGTCAGGCCACGTCACGCGACTATCCCCAGGTCGCGTCCACGGACGCAGCTGTCCACAGATCTCCTCGACGTACGCCAGTGAGCGTCGGTCCCAGGCAGCCTCGGACCATGAAGGAACTGCCCGGGCTGATCTGCAACCTCCAGGCGGAGCAGGACGGCGTGGTCACAGCACGCCAGCTCTCCGACGCCGGGATGTCACGCGAGACGATCCGCTGGAATGCCGCGCGCCATTGGCGGGTGCTTTTGCCCAGCGTCTACCTTCTCAGCCGCGACGAGCCGAGGGAGCGTCAGCGACAGATTGCTGCGCTGCTGTGGGCCGGTGCCGACAGCGCACTAGCCGGGAGCACGGCCGCCGCCGCCTATGGGATCGAGGTCGCGGTCGGTGATGGCCGCATCCAGGTCATCGTGCCCCGCACGCGTACCAGCCGTGAACGAGCTTTCGTCCGCGTTCGCCGTTCGGAGCTGGTGGATCCGGACATGGTGGTGCGCGGTCCGCTCCGGCTCTCATCGCGGGCGCGTGCCTGTGTCGATGCCTGCCTGGAGACCCGCAGCGCCCGCACCCGTGAAGCGATCATCATCGAGGCAGTCCAAAAGGAGATCGCCACCATCGACGCTCTCACTGAGTGGGTCGAGCGACTCCGCCCTCGCGACGCCGTGAGAGTCCGCCCCGCACTCGAGGCCGCCCGCCGCGGCAGCTGGTCGGTCCCCGAGGCTCAAGCCCTGGAGCTGCTGCAGACGCAGCCGTGGGCCGTCGACATTCTGTGTAACCCGCACCTCACCGATGCGCGGGGCCGCCCCCTGACGACCCCGGACCTCTGGATCGACGACGTCGGGCTGGCAATCATGGTGCACTCTCACCGCTACCACTCCCAGGGCGACGATTGGGATCGCACCGTCGAAGCCGATGACCACCTCCGAGCCCTGGGAATCGAGGTCGTCGGGGTCACTCCACGCCGGATCACCAGCGCCCCGGGCGACGTCACCAGCCGGATTCTCGCTGCCTATGCCCGAGCGCGGGCCCGGCCAAGACCCGACGTGCACGCCACACCTCGATCCCGAGCCGGCTAGCGCACGGCTGACGTTGACACGGACGCCACGGGTGACCCTTGACACAGAGACCGACAACGATGATGTGCGCAGGCAGCCAGGGCTGGGGCCGCCGCCGCAGGGCGCCAGGGCTGGCACGCCAGCGCAGAAGGTCAATGCTGGCCCGGGGGGCAGAGAAGCCAGAGCGGCTTGCCCTCGCGTGCCCGTTTCGGCAGGTCTCAGGTTGCGTCCCTAGGTCTACCGACGGGGTTACCCATCAGGAGTGGGGGTCCATACCCCGTCTACTGATCGGTAAGCGCGTCGGTACCCGAGCAGCCCTCGACGGTGGCTCCAGCGATCCCAGTCGCCGGGAGCTCGATCAGCCGAGGCGATGCAGGATCACCCCAGACAGCAACGGCGCTTCCCGTCGGTTGCCGCCGTCAGGAGGTCAGGTGGCGGTTGGCCGGGACCTCGGGCGGCATGATCCGGCCAGGTAGGCGCGGCTTGCGCGCGTTGGCCAGCACGACCGCGATATAGGGCAGGATCACCGCGCCCGCCATCAGCACCCACCGCAGCCATCCCTGGGCGAAGAACGCCAGGATGAAGCACGCAGTCCGGATCCCCATGGTGATCAGGTAGCGCCGCATCCTGCGCGCCTGCTCGGCCTCGAGTGTTTCGCCGACGGACGTCACCGACTGCACGATGGGCAAGTCCGGGCGGGAACGCGGCATACCCTCAAGCGTATGCCGTCGGCCCGCCCACGCCGTGGCACGCCCCTGGACTACCGGTCGGTAGCGACTAGCGTTCGGGGCATGTCCGAGCCCAAAAGAGTCCTGGTCACTGGCGGCAACCGCGGCATCGGGTTGGCCATTGCCCGCTCGTTCGCGCAGGCCGGGGACCATGTCGCGGTCACCCATCGCTCCGGTGAGCCTCCCGAGGGCTTGATCGGCGTCGTCGGCGACGTGACCGACACCACCTCGGTCGACGCGGCATTCAGCGCCGCAGAAGAGGCCCTCGGCGGGCCGATCGAGGTCCTCGTGGCCAACGCCGGGATCACCAAGGACACCCTGCTCATGCGGATGTCCGACGACGAGTTCGATGCCGTGCTGGAGACCAACCTGACCGGCGCCTTCCGGTGCGCCCGACGCGCGAGCAAGGGCATGATCCGGCTGCGCAAGGGCCGGATGATCTTCATCTCCAGCGTCGTGGGCCTCTATGGCGGTCCTGGCCAGGCCAACTACGCCGCCAGCAAGGCCGGACTCGTCGGGCTTGCCCGTTCGATCACCCGCGAGCTCGGTGGACGCGGGATCACCGCCAATGTTGTCGCGCCGGGCTTCATCGAGACCGATATGACGGCCGCCCTGCCCGAGGACACCCAGAAGTCCTACAAGGCCGCGATCCCCGCCGGCCGGTTCGCCCAGACCAACGAGGTCGCCGCGGCGGTGCGCTTCCTGGCCAGCGACGACGCGGCCTACATCTCCGGCGCCGTCATCCCGGTCGACGGCGGCCTCGGCATGGGCCACTGACCCCGACACGCCCTACACCCCACCCCCTCGACCCGAAAGGGCCCACATGCTCCTCGACGGCAAGAAGCTCCTCGTCACCGGCGTCCTTATGGACACCTCGATCGCCTTCCACATCGCCCGGCTGGCCCAGGAACAAGGCGCCGAGGTCGTCCTGACCTCCTTCGGGCGCACCATGAAGATCACCTCGACCATCGCCAAGCGCCTCCCGGTGACACCCCCTGTCGTGGAGCTCGATGTCACGTCCGAGGACGACTTGGCTGGCCTGGCCGACCGCCTACGTGAGCACGTCGACCACATCGACGGGGTGGTGCACTCGATCGGGTTCGCTCCCCAGGGCGCGTTCGACTTCATGAATGCCACGTGGGAGGACGTGTCGACGGCCGTCCAGGTCTCGGCCTACTCGCTGAAGTCCCTGGCCCAGGCGGCCCTGCCGCTCATGTCCAGCGGCGGCAGCATCGTCGGGCTGACCTTCGACGCGCGGATCGCCTGGCCCGTCTACGACTGGATGGGCGTGGCCAAGGCCGCCTTCGAGTCGACCAACCGTTACCTCGCCCGCGACCTGGGTCGCCAAGGGATCCGCTGCAACCTGGTGTCCGCCGGCCCCATCCGCACGACGGCAGCCAAGTCGATCCCTGGCTTCGAGCAGTTCGAGGAGGCCTGGGCCAAGCGTGCGCCCATGGGCTGGGATGTCAACGACCCGGTGCCGGCCGCTCAGGCCTGCGTGGCGTTGCTCTCGGACTGGTTCCCCGCGACCAGCGGCGAAATGGTGCACGTCGACGGAGGCTTCCACGCCGTCGGCGTCTGAGCCGATTGCGCTGAAACGCACTACGCTCGCCTCTCGTGAGTGAGCCGCCCGCACCCCACGATGTCCGGGTCGTCGAGGTCCGAATCCTCGAAGGTCCCAACCTCTATTTCCCGCGTCCCGCGGTCAAGGTGACTCTCCAGTTGCCTGGGCCCTTGGCCCTGACTCCGGGCCAGGCCATTGCCTTGGGCCAGGCCGTCGGGCTCAAGCGCACGCATCCGGGGGCGCCGGGGTCGGTTGCCCGTCAACGGCTGCTCCTGGGCGTCGTCGAACGCGTCGTGCGTGCCCTGGCCAAGGCGTCGGGCACGACCCGGCTCGGTGTCCGCAGCCGTCCGGGTTCAGCCACCGATGAGGTCGTCGTCGCCTTCGTCTGGCGGCATCGCGGCCGGGCAGAGGCCCTGGGCGATGCCGTCGGTCCCACGCTGGCGGACATCGCCGGGGGAATGCCGCTCGCCGACGCCGTCGCGGCCCGGGCCGAGGCCATCGGCGCGGCACCGTCCGGGCCGCGGGCGCGCATTGTCACCCCTCGCATCCCCGTGGTCTCCGTCACCGGCACCAACGGCAAGACGACGACCACCCGGATGCTGGCCCACATCGGCATGGTGTCCGGGCGGCATACCGCGTGGAGCTCGACCGACGGGGTCCTGGACCACGGGTCCCTTGTTGAGAAGGGCGACTACTCCGGACCCGCCGGGGCACGCACTGTCCTCACTCGCCCTGGTGTCCAGCTCGGCATTGTCGAGACGGCGCGAGGCGGGATGCTCCTCAAGGGCCTGGGCATCACCCACAACGACGTCTCCGTCGTCACCAATGTCAGCGCCGACCATCTCGGCTCGCACGGCATCGACACGGTGGACCAGCTCGCCGAGGTCAAGGCGATCATCACCCGGGCGACCCGTCCGCGCGGCTGGGTCGTCCTTAACGGTGACGACCCGCGCGTGTGGGCCATGCACGCTGGCCTCAAACCCAAGCCGTGGGTCTTCAGCCTCGACCCGACCACGCCGGCGATCCGGGAGGCACTCAACCTCGGTGGTCGCGCGACCACGGTGCTCGACGACTGGATCTGTGTCCTGGACGGCGACGCCGTGGACCGGCTGGCTCGGGTCGTCGATGTCCCGGTCACTCTCGCAGGCCTGTCGCGGCACAACGTCGCCAACGCCCTCGCAGCCACCTCAGCGGCCTTGGCCATCGGCATTGAGCGCCCCGCTGTCATCGAGGGGCTGCGGACCTTCGCGCCTGACGCGAACCTCAACCCCGGCCGGATGAACGTCTACTCCCTGCCCGTCGAGGCCGGGACGGCGACCGTCGTCCTCGACCTCGCGCACAACGAGGCTGGTCTCGAGGCGCTGCTCGATGTTGCTCATGGCCTGACGGCCCCCGGCGGCCGGGTCCACCTGGCACTTGGCACCGCAGGAGACCGCACGGACGAGATCCTCCAAGCCCTCGGAGAGATCGCCGGGCGTCGCGCCGACCACGTTGTGGCTGCCCACAAGGAGCGCTACCTGCGGGGCCGCAGTGTCGAGGATCTGGAACACCAGTTGCTGGTCGGCCTGAACCGGGCCGGGGTCGCGACCGTCGAGTCCTATCCGACCGAGCTGGCCGGGATGCGGGCCCTCGTGGCAGGGGCCAGTGACGGGGATGTCGTCGCCGTCATGTGCCACAGCGAACGCGCCGACATCGCGGACTGGCTCGCGCGGCATTCGGGGACGGCCGACGATGCGACGGCGATCCGGCGAAAGGTGGTCATCGCCCGCGGCGAGCATGAGGCCGAAGCCGAGATCGATGCGCTCTGGGAGCTGACCGACGACCAGGAGCGGATCGCGCAGGGTCTTCGACTGCAGGCGTCCTACCCGGGTGATGCTCGCGTGCTCTATGAGCTCGCGGGCACCTATGACAGCGCCGGTGACGAAAACAGCGCGATCCCGCTCTACGAGGGGGCGCTGGCTGGATCCCTCCCGGAGCCTTATCGCCACCGGGCGGAGATCCAGTTGGCCTCCTCACTGCGCGCTGTGGGGCGTTTCGCTGACGGCCTGGAGCACATCGAGTCCGCCCGCGCTCGCTATCCCGAGAGCGTGGGCATTGCGGCCTTCGCCGCCCTCATCGACCACGACGCCGGTCACGCCGACAGGGCCCTGGGGCGGCTCGTCGCGATGATCGCGGGAGTCTCCACGGACGCGGACGTCGAGCGTTACCGACGCTCGCTCACGGCCTACGGAGCAGCCCTGGCCGATCGCCCGGTGACCTGACCTGCCCGTGAAGTTCCCGCGGCGTGCGCGGGTTGTTCACGCGCGCGGGTGTTATTTCCGGCGCGCGAGTGAAGTTCTCGCGGGGTGCGCGGGTTGTTCACGCGCGCGGGTGTTATTTCCGGCGCGCGAGTGAAGTTCCCGCGGGTGCGCGGAGTGGGCCGCACGCCCCGCGGGTTCCTCACGGGAACTGAGGTCAGGAGTGGTCGTCCCCGCCCGCGCGGGCCAGGGCCTGCAGCGCCTCCGGGTCCAGGTCGGGGTCGGCGACCGAGTCGCTGGTCCGCGTCCCGGCCTGAGCCTGGTGGGTGATCTGCTCCAGCTCGTTCATCACTAGGCCGTGCTGGTCGACGCACAGGACCGCGATGTCGCCGGGGTTTGCCCGTGCCATGACGTGCCGCACGGCCGCCACTTCGTCCAGGACGATCTCGACCTGGCGACAGCGCGCGCCCTGCTCCATCCGGGCCCGGGCCCCCTGCGCGACCAGGTCGGCCACCTCCCCGGGACGCCGGCCGCGAGGCCGCTGGTCCTCCCGGACGACGAGGACGTCGAAGTGGTCCGCTGCAATCGCTCCAAGCTCGCGCATGTCGTCGTCTCGCCGATCTCCGGCCGTGGCGATCATCCCGATCCGCGAGATCTTGCCCAGATCCGCCGCGCCCTCCTTGGTGTGGGCGTACCGCTCGACGAAGTCACCGAGCACGCGCATCCCCGGGGCGTTGTGGCAGTAGTCGACAAAGACATCGACATTCTCGATGCTCAGCTGGTTCATCCGGCCGGGCGACAGGTAGTAGCTCGTGGTGAACGTCCGCAGCCCCTGCCGGATCTCGTGCAGGCCCGTACCGATGGCGAATGCCGCCCCGGCCGCCGCCATCGCGTTGGCGACGTTGAACATAGCAGTGCCACCGAAGGTCGCCGGCAGCAGGTGCGTCCAGGCGAGTTGCATGGAGCGCCGACCATGGCGGATGACGATCATGTCCCCGCGCTCGGTGGGCTCGAGGACAACCGCGCGCCCACCATGGCGGCAGTGGTCGTCGATGAGCTCGCGGACCTTACTCCCAGGAGGCTGTGTGCTGAACCAGATGACCGAGCCTGAGCAGCGGCGACGCATGGAGCGCACCAGCTTGTCGTCGGCATTCAGGACCGCAAAGCCGTCCCGCGGAACGGCTTCGACGACGACGGCCTTGACGTCGGCGAGCTGCTCGACGGTGTCGATTCCGCGCAGGCCGAGGTGGTCGGCGGCGACGTTGGTCACGACGGCGACATCGTGGCGGTCGGTACCGAGGCCTTCGCGCAGAATGCCGCCGCGCGCCACCTCGAGCACGGCGAAGTCAACGCGGGGGTTCTGCAGGACCATCCGGGCCGACTTCGGGCCGGACGCGTCCGCCTTGTAGACCAGCCGCTCGTCGATGACGATGCCGTCGGTCGACGTCATGCCGACGTTGCGACCGGTGCCCTTCATGATGTGGGCGATCATCCGCGACGTGGTCGTCTTGCCGTTGGTACCCGTGACCGCGACGATCGGGACACGCGACGGCGCCCCAGGCGGGAAGAGCAGATCGACCACCGGCTTGGCGATGAACTGCGGCTCACCGATCGTCGGGTGCGTGTGCATCCGGAACCCCGGCGCGGCATTCACCTCACAGATAGCGCCCCCGGCCTCCCGCACGGGTGCCTCGATGTCGGGGCAGATGAAGTCGATGCCGGCCACGTCGAGCCCGACCATCCGGGCCGCCTCCTCGGCGATCTCGACGTTGTCGGGGTGCGCGTCGAAGGTCCGGTCGATGGAGATGCCGCCCGTGGACATGTTGCCGGTCAGCGCGAGCTTGACCATGACCCCCTCGGCGGGCACATCCGTCAACTCATAGCCCTGGTCGCGGACCCGCTCGATGGCGGCCTCGTCGACGGTGATCTTCGTGAGCACCTTCTCGTGGCCGACGCCGCGGCGCGGGTCCGCGTTGGTGATAGCAACGAGCTCGGAGATCGTGTGCTCGCCGTCCCCGATGACGTGCGCCGGCACGCGCTCGGCGATCGCCTGCATCTTGCCGCCGACGATGAGGCACCGATAGTCGCGGCCGGTGATGAACGACTCGACGATGACCCAGCCGCGGCGGGACTCCTCCTTGGCGTGGGCGAACGCCTTGCGGACATCGTCATCGTTCTGGAGGTCCAGGCCGACCCCGCGACCGTGATTGCCGTCGAGCGGCTTGACGACAACGGGGAAGCCGATGTCGTGGGCGGCTTGCACCGCGCCGGCCTCCGTGCGGACGGTGTCCTGCTTGGGGACCGGCAGACCCGCCGAGGCGAGCAGCTTGATGGTGAGGTCCTTGTCGCTGGCGATGTCGACGGCCAGGGCGCCGGTCTTGCTCGTCATCGTGGCCCGGATCCGCTGGGCGTGCACGCCCTGGCCGAGCTGCACCAAGCTCGCTGAGTTGAGCCGGATGTAGGGGATATCGCGGCTGACGGCCTCTTCGATGATGGCGGCAGTCGACGGCCCGAATGCCGTGCGCTCACCGCGCCGGATGAAGTCCTCCAGCTCGGTCTCGAAGTCGAAGCCGTCATCATGCGCGACCAAATCATTGACGAGGCGGACCGCGAGCCGGCCGGCGGCCACCCCGACACCCTCGTCGGTGAAGCCGTAGATGATGTTGTAGCGACCTGGCTGCCCCTTGATGCCGCGGGTCTTGCCGCGGCGCTGGTCGTGGCCGACCTCCTGTTGCAGTTGAAGGGCGATGTGCTCGGCGACGTGCCCGACCCAGGTGCCTTCCCGCATCCGCTCAATGAAGCCACCCTTGACCCCGCGCGAACACGTGTGGTTGTCCAGGCCAGGGAGCAAATCGACGAGTCGATCGGTGAAGCCAGGGATCGTGTCGGTCGGATATCCCTCCAGGACACCGAGATCGACGACCAGATGGACGGCTGGGTCGTAGGACCAGATATTGCCACCCCGGTAGACGCGGGACTCGACGATCCGCAGCTCGGGAGCAAGGGGACCGGTGGGCGTGGGACGCTCGGTGGTCATGGGGGTCCTTTCGAGGGCCAGGGTGGCTAAGACGTCGCGGTCTGGGTGGATACGACGATGTCGGGGTGCTTCTCAGAGAACGCGATGAGTCGCATCGACTCCAGACTGAAGGTCGATCCTGCCGGCAGGTTGTGCACGATGGCGCCAGAGATGAGCAGCGGTGCGCCGGTGCGGGCATCGGCCGCATCGGTGCGAGCGGCCCGGCAGTCCAGGACGAAGACCGCGCCTCTGCCATGCACGGTGAACTCTGCGCCATCGACGACCTCGATCGCGGTGTCCTCGTCGATGCCGACACCGATTAGGTTGGGTGACACCGCAAGGACCGACATGAGTCGACCGTAGCGGGCTCGCTGCCCAAAGTGTTGGTCGACGACGACCCCGCTGATGAGTCCCAAGCCGGCGCTGATCTGGCTGGTCCGCTGCAGGGCGGTGGTGCCCTCCCCACCCAGCGAAATCATGAAGTCGCTCATGATCGAGGCGCCCGCCGAGGTCCCGCCGATGACCGCACCGCGGGCGTGAGCACGGTGGACCGCATCACCGACCGGGGTCCCGGGGAAGTACTGCGACAGCTTGAGCTGGCTGCCGCCGGAGAAGAAGACGCCGGTGGCCTGGTCGATGAGCGCGACAAGAGCCGGATCGTGGGCGTCCTGGCGCGAGGTCGGGTTGACCACCCCCGGGGCCGCAGCGCCGAGCCGCGTGAAGACCTGGGTGTAGGCGTCGACGACCTCATCCTGGAACGAGCTGGCGGTCGGCACCACCACCAACCGAGAGCGACGGCCACCACTGAGCTTGACGAACCGCCGCAAGAGGGAGGCGCGCCCCATCCGATCCTCGGCTCCGCCGATGATGAACAGGGTGGGACCAGAGGTGCGGGCGGACGGCATTGCGCCAGACTAGTGAGGCGAGGCAGTCGCGAGCACATCGGCCGGTAGGGGAGACCGTGGCGTGTCGGGATCGACGCTACGGCCGGGCCAAGTCGTCGGCCTCCTCGATCTCCTCGCGAGTGATGCCGAGCAGGAACAGGACCGCGTCGAGATATGGGACGTTGACGGCCGTATCGGCCTGCTCTTGAACGACAGGTTTGGCGTTGAAGGCCACCCCAAGGCCAGCGGCGTCGAGCATGTCGAGGTCGTTGGCGCCGTCCCCAATCGCGATGGTGCGCGCCAGCGGCAGGTCCTCCGCGGCCGCGAACTCGCGCAGCGCCTCTGCCTTGGCGGCGCGGTCGATGACGGGGCCGACGACCCGCCCCGTCAGCACCCCGTCGATGATCTCGAGCCGGTTGGCGCGGGCATGGTCGATGCCGAGTTCGTGGGCCAGTGGGGCGACGACCTCGATGAAGCCGCCGGACACGACCGCCACGGTGAAGCCGAGCCGTTTGAGGGTGCGCACCAGAGTGCGGGCCCCGGGGGTGAGGCGGACGACCGCGCGCACCTCCTCGACGACAGACTCGGGCAGCCCGGCCAAGGTGGCGACCCGCTCGCGCAGGCTCTCGCCGAAGTCGAGCTCGCCCCGCATGGCCCGCTCGGTGACGGCGGCGACCTCCGCCTCGCGCCCGGCGTGAGCCGCGAGGAGCTCGATGACCTCGTCCTGGATCAGGGTGGAGTCGACGTCAAGGACGACGAGCCGCCGCCCCCGTCGAGCCAGCCCCGCGGGGGATACGGCGACATCCACCCGCTCCTGGACGGCGACCAGCGCAAGGTCGTGGCGCAGCGAGGTCAGGTCTGCACCGGAGACATCGAATTCGACCGTCGTCACGGGATAGCGCGACAGCCGACGGATCCGGTCGATGTTGGCTCCTCGCGCGGCGATGCTGGCACTCACGGCCGCGATCGCCTTGGCGGGCAGGGGATGACCGAGGAGCACGACCACAGCTCGGTCGGTCGGTCGTTGCCGGTTGTCGCCGCGGCCAGCCGACACGGTCGCGGTCATCGCGAGATCGAATGCCGTGCGCTGCACGATCGCGCGAACCGCGTCCTCGCGTCCGTGCGGGTCGAGAAGCACGGCCAGAGTGAGGTGCCCGCGCACGAGAACCTGTTCGACGTCGAGCACGTCCACATGCGCCTCTGCGAGGGAGTGGAACAAGGCGCTGGTCACGCCGGGCCGGTCATCGCCGGTGAGGGTGACCAGGAGGGTGGGAGAATCGTCGGTCACGAGCGGCAGGTTATGCCAGGGACCGGGGCGAAGGCTCTGGTGTCCCGCACCCCGGTCCCGGCGTGGTCAGGCAGCCAGCTCGTTGACCGCTTTGCGGGCACGCAGCCCGGCAATGAGGAAGAAGATGCCGGCGAACAGGGCAGAGATGCCGATGTAGATCACCAGCGTGACGAAACCGGCAGCCGGGTTGCCGACGATGAAGATGCCGACGATGCCGTAGAACACGGCCCCGAGCAGGCGCCACCAGCGGTCCGATCCCGAGTCCACGGCGAAGGCCGCGTAGACCTCGATGATCGCCCGGGCGATCAGCCAGATGCCGATCACCCAAGCCAGCGCCACGCCGGAGAGGATGGGGCGGAACAGCGCGATGAGCCCGGCGATGATCGAGAAGATGCCGCCGATGATGTAGAGCGCCTTCAGGCCGCCGCTGGTCTTGGTCCCGAAGGCGGCGACGAGCTGGGTGATGCCGTCGACGAAGGCGAAGGCACCCCAGAGCACGATCAGGCTCAAACTCATGGCGCCGGTCCAAATGAACGTCATCACCCCGAAGATGATGAGGAGGACGCCCTGGACGACAAGCTGTTTCCAGCCGATGGAGAGCACGAAGTTCCCCTTCCATAGTGATGCGCGGAGCCCCTGCTGCGCGCTGTGATTGTGAGTATTCACCGATCGCGCCCACCCCGCATGTGGCCGCCACCTATCCTGCGAGGTTCCTCGCAACCATGCCGCGTGCTTTGCAGTGTGCCCGGGCTCAGGGTGCTGGCCGTGATGGTGGGCTCCGGGCGTAGGCTCCCACGGCACACGCGGCGCCGTGGCTCCGTGCTGCGACAGCGGGGAGCGCCCGTAGTGACGGCGGGCCCGAACGTATAAATAGGACCCTTTTCAGTACTGCTTCTTACAACCGGATTTCTGAGAATCTTCTTCTTCTTCAGAAGTTGGGAGAGTTTTGGAAATCATGACTATTCCTTGACTCTGCGCTAGATTGTCCTTGCTATCACCGAGAGGCCCTAAGGGCCCAGCAGGGAATCAGGGCACGGGTCGACCCAACGAGAATGCCGCCATAGTGCGGTCCGGGAGGGATCGAATCGTCACGTCGTCGTGCGGAGCGACATAGCCCCAGGGCCCTGCTGGTCCTCGTGCCCACGCGGTGATCATCTCTTGGTTCACGCATCCCTGCCTCGTGTGAATCCTCCGCACTCACATAGGTAGGAATGCACCATGAATCTTCACCCCGTGCGGCGCCGCACCCTCATCCAGGGCAGCGCGTGGCTGGTCCCGACCGTGACCGTCGGGGCGCTGGCCCCGCACGCTGCGGCCACCCCAGTGCCGACGTGTCCCAGCCCGGCCCCCGTCGTTGCGCAAGGGCGACTCGACGTCCCTGACGACTTCTGTGCTGGGGGACAGTTCTCGGGAGACTTCACCTTCAGCATCACCAGTCCGTCTGTGGCGTACAGCTTCGAGGTCCTCCGCCTCGAGGTGAGTTCCAGGGTGTTGGTCTCTCCCTTTCCTTGGAATCCCTATGAGCCGATCTTTGCCACGTGGACTCCATCTGGTGTCCAACCCCTTGACCCCACCGCTCCCATCAACGGCGCGGGCAACATCCCGAACATTCCTCCCCCCAGGATCAATCGGTTCCAGATTGTCTATGTGCTGTCCGGAGCGGGCCTGCCACCCGGCGGTTGCGAATACAGCGTCGGACTTGGGTGGAGTGTCGCCTGCGGGTAGACGTGTGCCGCAGGTGAGCGACATCTCGACGATCTCTCACGCGGCGCGGGGGGCCGCCACTACGTCGCGAGGTTCTTCTCGTCCCGCCAGGCCAACAACTCACGCACCGGCCCGAGATCGTACGTGGGGCCAGTCAAACCCAGCGTGAACAACCGGGTGCCGACGGCATACAGCTCTTCGGCGGCGGCGCCATACGAAGGGACGTCCTCCGGGAAGCGTCCGGGACGCTGGGAAACACCGCTGGAGCGTTCGATCTGCGCGGGATCCCGGCCCACGCGGGTGCACCAGTCATCGAGGACGCGATGCTTGTGGGCGATGTCCTCGGGGGAGCCGAACCCGTGCCAGATATCGGCCTGCTCGGCCACGATCCGCAGCGTTTTGCGCTCGCCACCACCGCCGATAAGGACCGGGATCCTGCGTGTCGGCGGCGGTTGAGTCGGCTCCAGCGGTCGCGGATCACCGGCAGCGACTGGCTCAGGTCGTCTAGTCGTCCACCCGGCGTGCCGAAGTCGAAGCCGTACTCGTCGTAGTCGCGCTCGAACCAGCCCGAGCCGATCCCGAGAATGAGCCGACCTTGACCGATGTGGTCGACCGTGCGGGCCATATCGGCCAGCAGGTTGGCGTTGCGATAGGAGTTGCACGTGACGAGCGCACCGATCTCCACCCGCTCCGTGGCCTCGGCCCACGCCGCGAGCATGGTCCAGCACTCGAAGTGCAGGCCGTCGGGGTCGCCGTACAGCGGGAAAAAGTGATCCCAGTTGAAGACGACATCGACGCCGAACTCCTCAAGCTGAGCGACCGTGCGCCGAATCTCGGCATACGACGCGTGCTGAGGTTGCAGTTGGACCCCGATCCGGGCCGGGCGCCCGAATGCGGTCACACGGTGACCTTCTGGCCCTTACCGACGACAACCAGACCCGACTCGGTCACGGTGAACCCGCGGGCCAGGTCGTGCTCGAGATCGAAGCCGATGCTGGCGCCCTCGGGGACCACGACGTTCTTGTCCAAAATGGCGCGCTGGATGCGGCAGTTGCGGCCGATCTGGACGCCGTCGAGGATGACCGCGGACTCGACCTCGGTGTAACTGTGGACGCGGCAGTCGGGGGAGATCACCGAGTTGGTGACCCGCGCACCGGACACGACGGTGCCGGGGGAGACCATCGAGTTCAGGGCCTCGCCGAACCGACCGTGGGCGCCGTGGACGAACTTGGCCGGCGGGAACGGGCTGTGCGTCGTGTAGATCGGCCAGTCGTAGTTGTAGAGGTTGAAGATCGGGTGGATCGAGATGAGATCCATGTGCGCATCAAAGTAGGAGTCGAGCGTGCCGACGTCGCGCCAGTAGCCCTGGTCCCGCTCGGTCATCCCGGGGATGACGTTCTTCTTGAAGTCGTACGTGTAGGCGCCACCTTGGCGCACGAATGCCGGGACGATGTCGCCACCCATGTCGTGCACACTGCCGTCGAGGTCGTGGTCGGCCGTCACGGCCTCCCGGAGGGCGTCCGCGCTGAAGACATAGTTGCCCATGCTCGCCAGGATCTCGTTCGGGCTGTCCGGCAGGCCCTTGGCGTCGGTGGGCTTCTCCCGGAATGCCGCAATCTTGGTGTGATCGTCGTCGTCGACCTCGATGACGCCGAACTGGTCGGCCATGTCGATGGGCTGACGGATCGCCGCGACCGTGACTCCGGCGCCGCTCTCGATGTGCTGCTCGACCATCTGCGAGAAGTCCATGCGGTACACGTGGTCGGCGCCGACAACCACGACAATGTCGGGTCGCTCGTCGTCCATCGCGTTCAGGCTCTGGAAGATCGCGTCGGCGCTGCCCTGGTACCAGGACTTGTCGACGCGCTGCTGGGCCGGGATCGGGGCGATGTAGTTGCCGAGCATCGTGGACAGGCGCCACGTCTTGGTGACATGGCGGTCCAGGCTGTGGGACTTGTACTGGGTGAGGACAACGACCTTGAGGTAGCCCGAGTTGACGACGTTGCTCAACGCGAAGTCCACCAGTCGATAGATCCCGCCGAAAGGCACCGCTGGCTTGGCCCGATCGGCCGTGAGCGGCATGAGTCGCTTTCCTTCACCTCCTGCGAGGACGATCGCCAGAACCTTGGGTCCACCGCTCCTATACGCCATGCCCCCAACCTATTTGTCTGCGGTCACTCTGCACACTCCTTTGGGCGGTGTTGCGTCCTCCGGTTCGCGCGCCGAACGTCGTCCACGCGACGGCGTCCACCATTCGGTATGGCGAGGGCGCGCCAGCGAAAGGACTCGCCGATCTCCGCAGACGTGAGGCCCGGTCGTGGCTACGCTGCCAGGCATGCGCGTCGACATCCTCACCAAGGAGTACCCGCCCCACATCTACGGCGGTGCCGGGGTCCATGTGGCCGAACTCGTGCGAGCCCTGCGCTCTCGCGGCGATATCGACACGCGAGTGCGCGCCTTCGGGCCACCGCGTGAGGAAGAGGGCACCACCGGCTATCCCGATCCGGTCGAGTTGGCCGGAGCCAACAACGCGGTGATCTCGATGGGTGTCGACCTGGCCATGGCCCAGGACTGCGCCGGCGCCGACCTCGTGCACTCCCACACGTGGTACGCCAACTTTGGTGGTCACGTCGCCGGTCTGCTGCACGGCATTCCGCACGTCATCTCTGCCCACAGCTTGGAGCCGATGCGCCCGTGGAAGGCCGAGCAGCTCGGCGGCGGCTACCGCGTGTCGTCGTTCATCGAGAAGTCCGCCTACCTGGGAGCCGAGATTGTCATCGCGGTCAGTGAGGGCATGCGGCGCGACGTCTTGCGCAGCTACCCGGACATCGACCCGTCGCGCGTCAAGGTCGTGCACAACGGCATCGATTCGCAACTGTGGCAACGGCATCGCGATGAGGACGTGGTGCGGTCGCACGGAGTCGACCCGGACAAGCCGAGCGTCGTTTTCGTCGGTCGGATCACGCGGCAAAAGGGCCTGCCCTACTTCCTGCGCGCGTGTGCGCAGTTGCCCCCGGACGTCCAGATCGTCCTGCTCGCCGGGGCCCCGGACACGCCCGACATCAAGGCGGAAGTCGAGGCCCTGATCGAGGAGCTCCGGCTCACCCGCGACGGGGTCGTGTGGATCCCCGAGATGCTGCCCCGCGGCGATGTGATCGCCATGCTCAGCGCCGGCACTGTCTTTGTGTGTCCGTCGATCTACGAGCCGCTTGGCATCGTCAACCTTGAGGCGATGGCCTGTGAGCTGCCGGTGGTGGCCACGGCGACCGGCGGCATCCCGGAGGTCGTCGTTGACGGTGAGACCGGCTGGCTGGTCCCCATCGAGCAACTTCAGGACGGCAGCGGCACGCCCGTCGACCCGGACCGGTTTGTGGCCGACCTTGGCGCCGCGTTGGAGGAGGCCGTGAGTGATCCCGCGCGCGCGGACCGGTTCGGCCTGGCCGGACGGCGTCGGGCGGTCGAGTCGTTCTCGTGGACCCGGATCGCCACCTTGACCGAGCAGGTCTATCTCGAGGCGCTGCGCCGACGGCACAGTAACGGCTGAGCGTGGCCTGCCGGATCCTGCGGTGCCCCGCCCCCTAGGGTGGATGCCATGAGTGACGTCCTCGCCATGGCTGGGGTCAGTGTGCTGCGCAGCACTGCTGCTGGCATGGCCACGCTGCTCGATGACGTGTCCTGGGAGGTCGAGGAGGGCCAGCGTTGGGTCATCCTCGGGCCCAATGGCGCCGGCAAGACCACGTTGCTGCAGTTGGCCTCTGCGCGGATGCACCCAACGTCCGGCGTGGTCGGGATCCTCGGTGAGGTTCTCGGGGCCGTCGATATCTTTGAGCTGCGCCCACGCATCGGCCTGGCTTCTGCGGTCCTGGCCGACCGGATCCCCGGCCGCGAGCGCGTCGGAGATGTCGTCGTCACCGCCTCGTGGGGCGTGGTTGGACGGTGGCGGGAGGACTATCACAGCCTGGATCACGAGCGCGCAGGGTCGCTGCTGGCGATGCTCGGTGCCGACCACCTGATCAACCGGACCTACGGCACGCTGTCGGAGGGCGAGCGCAAGCGGGTCCAGATCGCGCGCGCCTTGATGACCGACCCGGAGCTGCTGCTCCTGGACGAGCCGGCCGCCGGTCTGGACCTTGGCGGCCGCGAGGACCTCGTGCGTCGACTCGGCGCGTTGGCCGGTGACCTGAGCGCTCCCGCGCTCGTCCTGGTCACCCACCACGTCGAGGAGATTCCGCCGAACATCACCGACGTCTTGCTGCTGCGCTCTGGCCGCATCGTCGCTCAGGGGCCGATCGAGCTCACCTTGACCGCGGACAACCTCAGCGAGACCTTCGGGCTGCCCCTGGAGCTCGACATTCACGGCAGCCGGTATGCCGCCCGCGCACGGCATTCCTGATGGCGGACCAGCGCGATCGGGCCACGTAAGGTGGCTCGCAGGTGGCGGCGTGCGGGAACCCCGCGACACGGCCACACGTAGGACAGGACAGCGACTCTGTGAAGTTGCTGGGAGAGGAGTCCCAGATGGAATGGCTCAGTGACAGCCCCTGGTTGGCCTGGCTCGGGATCGCCCTCATCCTCGGCGCCATCGAGGCGCTGACCGTCGATTTCGTCTTTCTCATGCTCGCCGGCGGAGCAGCGGCTGGTGCCGCGACTGCGGCCCTCGGCGGTGGCCTGGTCTCCCAGGTCGTCGTGGCCGTCGTCGTGAGCGTTGCTCTGGTCGGGGTGGTGCGGCCGGTGCTGCGGCGGCACTTCGTCGATGGCGAGTTGGACCACGGCATCGGGGTGGCGGGACTGGTCGGACGTGAGGCCCGCGTCCTGGCGACCGTCACCGAGACCGAGGGCCAGGTCAAGCTCGCTGGCGAGACCTGGTCGGCGCGGACAGCGGACGGGGCCCCGGCGATCCCTGCTGGCCAGGACGTCATCGTCCTCACTCTCCAGGGCGCGATCGCCGTTGTCGCCCCGGCGGCCCCCCGACGCGAACTCCCCTCGACTTAAACCCCATCCGTGGCCACCTAACGAACGAAAGGGAGCGTCCTCGTGATCGAACTCATCGTGCTCGGCCTGCTGCTGCTCTTCGCGATCATTGTCGTGTTCCGGACGATCAAGATCGTCCCCCAACAGACCGCCCTGATCATTGAGCGGCTGGGCCGCTACTCGCGCACGCTCGAGGGCGGCATTCACTTCCTCGTCCCCTTTGTGGACAAGGTGCGCGCCAATATCGACCTGCGTGAGCAGGTCGTCTCCTTCCCGCCCCAGCCCGTCATCACCAGCGACAACCTCGTGGTCAACATCGACACGGTCATCTACTACCAGGTGATCGACCCCAAGTCGGCCGTCTACGAGGTGGCGTACTACATCCAGGCCATCGAGCAGCTCACGGTGACCACGCTGCGCAACGTCATCGGTTCCCTGGACCTCGAGCAGACCCTGACCAGTCGGGACCAAATCAACGGTCAGTTGCGCGGCGTCCTCGACGAGGCGACCGGCAAGTGGGGCATCCGCGTCAACCGCGTCGAGCTCAAGGCCATTGACCCGCCGCACTCGGTGCAGGAGTCGATGGAGAAGCAGATGAAGGCCGAGCGGGACCGTCGTGCGGCCATCCTCAACGCCGAGGGCGTCAAGGCCAGCCAGATCCTGACGGCCGAGGGTGAGAAGCAGAGCGCGATCCTGCGGGCGGAGGGCTCCGCCCAGGCCCGGGTCCTGGAGGCTCAGGGTCAGGCGCGCGCCATCCAGCAGGTCTTCGACGCCATCCACCGGGGCAAGCCCACCCAGAAGTTGCTCGCCTACCAGTACCTCCAGGTGCTGCCACAGATCGCTCGCGGTGACGCCAACAAGATGTGGATCGTCCCCAGCGAGCTCACGGACGCGCTGCGGGGCATCGGCAACGCCCTCGGTGGTGCGCCGGGTGAGGCCGAGGACGAGGGCTGGGTGGATCCGGGCGAGGAGCTCGAGACCGCCTTCGCCGACACGATCCTGCCGGACCCCAAGCGTGCGCTTGAGGAGGCCAAGGGCGAGGTCGAGCAGTCGACGCGTGAGGCCGAGACGCGGAGCATCACCGGTCCTCGGCACGGGGCGACGCCGCCGGTCTCGGCCCCCGCACCGTGGCAGGCCGCACCGGCACCCGACGCTGGGGCTCGCCTGCCCGATGCCGCGCCTCCCACGCCGGCACCAGGCGCCAGCGACCAGCCGCCTCGCCAGGGTTAGGACGCCCGCCCCAGTCGACCGCGGCCGACCCTTAGGGTTTAGGCCGTGACGCTGCTCGATGCCCTCCTGATCGTGCTGGCTGGATTGGCGGCCGGCACCATCAATACCGTCGTCGGGTCGGGCACGCTCATCACCTTCCCCACGCTGGTCGTGCTCGGGGTTCCGCCCGTCGTCGCGAACGTCTCCAACACGATCGGCTTGGTTGCAGGTGGCCTCACCGGGGTCGCGGGCTATCGCCGCGAGATCAGCGGATCCGTGCGGGAACTTCTGCGCCTGGTGCCGATGTCGTTCCTCGGCGGTCTGACCGGAGCCCTGCTCCTGCTCGTTCTGCCCGCGGACGCCTTCTCGGCGATCGTCCCCGTGCTCATCATCCTCGGGATCACCCTGGTGGTCTTTGGCCCCCGACTCTCGGCGATGGCGGCCACGCATCGCGCTGCCGACTCCGGCGGGTGGCATCAGTGGGCGCTGGCGATCGGGATCTTCTTGGCGGGTGTGTACGGGGGCTACTTCGGCGCCGCCCAGGGCGTGATTCTCATGGGCATCCTGAGCATCCTGACCACCGAGCACCTGCAGCGGCTCAACGGCTGGAAGAACGTCCTCGGTACCGTCGCCAACGGGGTGGCAGCCCTGGTCTTCGTGATCGCGGCGCCCGACCAGGTCAATTGGGCGGTGGCTGGGCTGATCGCGGTCGGGGCCCTCATCGGTGGGGTCGTCGGGAGCACGATCGGGCGACGACTGAGCCCCTCGGTGCTACGGGCGGTCATCGTCGTCATGGGCACCGCGGCGCTGGTGAAGTTCCTCGCCTTCCCGTAGGCCTCACTGTGGCCCGGGTGGCTCGCTCGCCTATGGTCTGTTCGTGATCGAGGAGCTCAGCGATGTCGATGATCCGCGATTGGCCGACTACATCGGGTTGACCGATGTCGCCCTGCGGCGGCGTCTGGAGCCCGCCGGTGGTCTCTACATCGCGGAGTCCGAGAAGGTCATCCGTCGAGCTCTCGCTGCGGGACATCGTCCGCGTTCCTACCTCATGGCGCGGCGCTGGCTCACCGACCTGGCGGACCTGGTCCAGGAGGCGGAGCGGGACGGCATTCCCGTGTTCGTCGGCGAACACGCCCTCATCGAGCAGCTCACGGGGTTCCATCTGCACCGCGGCGCGTTGGCCGCCATGCACCGTCCCACTCTGCCCGACGTCTCGTCCGTCATTGGACAGGCAAGGCGGGTCATGGTGTTGGAGGACATCGTGGACCACACTAATGTCGGGGCGATCTTCCGCAGTTGCGCGGGCCTCGGACTTGATGCGGTGCTCGTGACCCCGCGCTGTGCAGATCCGTTGTACCGCAGAGCAATCCGCGTCTCCATGGGGACGGTCTTCCAGGTGCCGTGGACTCGGATCGAGCCCTGGCCGGCCGCCATCGGCGCCTTGCGGGAGGCTGGGTTCGTCACCGCTGCGCTCGCGCTGCGGGACGATGCGGTCAGCCTGGATACGTTCGCGCGCAACGCGCCCGAGCGCCTGGCCTTCATCGTCGGGACCGAGGGCGACGGCCTGGCCCGGCGCACTCTCGACGGTGTCGACGCCGTCGTCACCATCCCGATGACCGGGGGAGTGGACTCCCTGAATGTCGCCGCCGCGGCCGCCGTGGCCGCCTGGGCGTTGCGGATTTGAGCTCTGCCCGGAAGAGCACAGGTCTTGGTTCCGCTGTCGGATCTAACGGGTCCAGTGCATCCCGGCCTGCCCGATGGGGGCATTGACGAATGCCGCGGTCATCGACCCGCCGCCCATGGGGACCGGTTCGTCGATCGAATGCCGCCCGAGGTCGTCAACGAAGAACTTGCGGACCTGGCCCGCGGGCTGCACCTCGAACTGCAACTCGAAGACCACACAATCGGCGGGGTAGAGCAGCCGCCGCTCGATTGATTCGGTCTGGGCGCTAGACCCGGCGTAGGTCGCGGAGTAGCCGAAGACGACGCCCTCGCCCTCCTGCACCGGACGGTCGAGCAGGATGTGAGCAACCATGAGTCGCTCCTGTTCATCGGCGATCGGCTCGTCCAACTCAGCTGCGAATAGGCCTTCCAGGCCGGTCACCATGGGCCCGGGCTCGGGGTCGCCCCAGGCGAAGATGGGGATCCGCGTGATCGGCCCCCGGACGACCTGGCCGGCGAAGACGTGGTCAAGCCGGGAGCTCTGGGTCGGGTCCCCTCGATACCAGGTGATCCAGGCGCCATCGATCCGGATATCCCGCAGACTGCTCAGGTTGTCGGTGCCCAGAGTCGTCATCGCGTGCAAGAGGTCGCGGGAGGTGTGCAGTCCGCGGTGCATCGACCGCTCGGCGACCGGGTGAGCGAGGTGGTCTAGAAGAGACCCGGAGGGGAGGTCCAGGACGTGTTCGATATTGGCGACGGCCTGAATCGAGCGCCCCTTGGGTCGCGACCGGCCGGTCCGCCAGTAGCTCAGCGCGGCCGGGGTCACGGGCGTCCCGACGAGACGAAGGTACTGGGAGAGCCACGAGAGGCTGATGTTGCCTTGATGCAGGGCCAGGTCCAAGTGCCTGGCGAACTGGGTCGGGTCCAGTTGCGGGCTCGGTTCACTCACCGGGACCCCGTTCCCAGCGCAGCCCGCACCAGCCTCGGACGCTGTTGCGGAAGACGGCGTGGTACCGGCCGTTGAGGGGCTCGAGCTGGCCGCTCTCGCTGCCGGGGGGTGAGCCCTCGACGGCGTGATAGGCGTGGACCGTGTCGGGTTGGGTGCCGCGGAAGCGGACCTGCATGACCACCATCGGTTGATGGAGGTCCACCCCGTGCTCCACGCGGGCTGCATCGATGCCGCTCAGTTGATGCGTGCGATGCCAGGACCCCTGCTGGCTGGCGCCGGGCGGGAGGGGCTCACGAAGGTTGACCACGCTGGTGATGCAGCCCTGACCGAAGACGGATTGATCTGTGGGCGCCTGGCGGATCTTGGTGCGGATCGTCGGGATCTTGGCGGCGGCGATGCCGCTGACCTCGATGACCCGAGTGGTCTGCTCCCACCGGTGGAGGGCGACCGGACCGGCCTCGATGAGGTGCCGGTGGCCGATCACAAGCAGGCGCGCATCGAGGTCGACCTCGATACTGAGGTGGCTCATGACGAAGCGAGCCTGACCTGGTGTTGAGGCATCGCCGCTGGCTGCTGCCGGGGTGGGCAGGGGCCGCGAGTCGACGTCCTTGCCAAGCAATGCAGCCAACCCTCCCGGGTTGACCCCCAACACGGCCTCGAGTTCAGTGACGATCGGGTCATCGGTGCCGTATCGCGGCAGGGACTGCCCGGTGCGCCAGTTGCTCAACGTCGACCGGCTGACGGGGACGCCGACCTGTGCCAGGTGGTGGGCGACGCGAGTCAGGGGGAGTCCCCGGTTGCGTAGGGCCAGGTCGAGGCGCGCCGCGAACGGGTGCAGCCATGCTGATGTCTGGCGCTCTGGGGAGCGCCCAGATGGTCGGGTCGCGCCCGCGTCCTCACGGCCATCCACGTCGCTCATCCTCCGCCAGCCCGATCCGCCTCGCCACCGCCAGGACGCGCTGTCCGTCCATCGGGCGCACGCGGCGCACCGCACCCCCATCGCGGTGGCCAAGCCGCCATCAGGGTGTGGGGGAAGCAGTGACGCGTAGCCCACGCGGAGTTGGTTCAGCCAAACTAGAACGGTCGGTTCGGCACGTCAACGAATGCCGTGCGCTCCGGTCGGCGGGCCGGCGCTTGAGGGGCGCCCGCCACCTGACGACCGAGTCCTCGGGAGGTGGCGCACCGACCTGGAATGTTAAGGACCTGTTCGGCTGGACCGGGTTTGGGGCGCGTGGGCATGCTTATGGGGCTGGCTCAGATATCCCCCTGCATCTGGGCACGGCGTCCGGCCGACGGCATGAAGGTTCGTGTAGCCCACGCTGCCTCACGTCGCGCCATGAGGTGGTGTCCGCAGCCCGGCCAGGCGCGGACACCACCTCCTCGAGGTGGATGCCGATCGGGTCAGCGCACCAGCAGCTCGAGGAGTCGCTCGACCTCCGCGCTGGGGTCGCGCGTCAGGCCGCCATGAACGGGACCAGGCTGGACGACGGTCGAGCGGGGGGCCGAGAGCCAGCCGAAGCGGCGGCCGAGTGACTCCAGATCGGGCCGGCCACCGCCGTTCCGGCCCGCGCAGACGTCGGCGACGATGTCGAGACTGGCGCGCACGGCATTCGGGTCCAGGGTGGGGGCCAAGGCGCGCAGGCGCGCGTCGTCGACGTGACCGGCGCACAGCAACGCGTCGGTGGCCTGCGCGTAGAGCACGATGCCGACGTTAATGGTCTCGCCCCGGTCGACGCGGGGGACGCAGCGGAGCACGACGTATTGGTAGGGGATCACCGGGACACGTCCAGCCAGGCGTGCGACCGGCCGAGCCGAGCGGTCAAGTGAGTGATGTAGGCCGCGCGCACCGCCTCGGCGTCCGGTAGCCAGTCGGTGGTCTCAAGCCAGGCGTCGGGGACCTCGTCGAGGATCGCGGCAAGCCGTGCCGGGGTGAGGAGCTCGGCCGCCTCCGGCTGGATGCTGCTGCCCAGGGTGGGGGCGAGGTCGGCGAGGACGTGCTTGCTGGGGTCGAAGGGGAGCGAGGCGAACCGGGCGGCATTCGGCTCCCGCGACGGCCAACCATGGTGGAAGTACAGGGCGGCACCATGGTCGATGGCCCACGTGTCACCGTGCCAGACCAGGAGGTTGGGGTTGCTCCACGTGCGATCGACGTTGGCGGTGAAGGCGTCGAGCCAGACGATCCGCTCCGCCGTGGCCTGCGAAGCGGGCCTGGATCCGTCGTAGCCGAAGGCGCCGGGGAGGAAGTCGATGGCGAGGTTGTCGCCGAGGCTGGCGTTGAGCAGATCCTGGACTTCCTCGTCGGCCTCGTACTTGGCGATGGCCGACTGCAGATCGATCACGGCCAGGCGCGGGACACGCACCCCGATCGCCTCGGCGATCCCGGCGACGATCACCTCGGCGACCAGGACCTTGAGCCCCTGGCCGGCGCCGCGGAACTTGACCACATAGGTGCCGAGGTCGTCCGCTTCGACGATGCCGGGCAGCGACCCGCCCTCCCGCAGGGGCGTGACGTACCGCGTGGCTGTGAGGTGTTCGAGCACCCCCCGACTATAGGGAGCAGTTGGGCGTTGCTGAGTGGCGGTCTCTGCCCCCACCACCGGCCTCCCGAAAGGGTGGACCGCCGTGTGGCCGCGACAGCGTGCTCAGGGCGTGATCCGGGCGATCCGCACAGCGAGCGCCTGCGTGGTCTCCGAGAGTGGCGGCCATGGAAACGCGGGTTGGGACTGACGCAAGATGACTGCCCCGTGCAACGCGGCCCAGAGCGTGCTGGCGTCAGCGAAGGGGTCGGTGCTGTCGGAGCGGCCGGCCCGGACGCAGGCGGCGATGCTCTCGGCCAGCAACTGGAACGACGTCAGCCTGCTCGTCGGCGGCGGTGCGGCGTTGACTCGGCGCCGGCGGCTGAACAGCACCCGGTAGCGGGCTGGCTCGCGCTCGGCGAACTCGCCGTAGGCCCGGCAACCGTACAGCAGTGACTCCACGGGGTCGCCGTCTTCGGGCAAGGCCGAGAGAGTGTCCAACACCAGGGCCTGAAGGCGGTCGAAGGCGATGTCGAGCACCGCCTCGATGACAGCGTCGCGATCAGCGAAGTGGGCGTAGATCGACGGGGCGGAGATGCCGGCCTCGCGGGCTACCGAACGCAATGTGATGGCATCCTCGTCGCCTTCCCTTTCGAGGATGCGCTCGGCAGCGGCGACGATCTCATGGCGAAGGAGGCGGCCCTCGCCGCGGCGATTAGGCACGCGGTTTCCTGACCCGCTCATCGCTCCTCCATGGAGTAAGTGTGCCTGCTGCGTCGCGGCACACACTGGCGCAGGCAACCCGGCCGGCGCGGGTCTGCGTGCCGACCGATGGCGTGCGTCGCCCAGGCATAGGTCATCTGAATCCCCTGCAAAGGCGATCCCAAGCCAGGCTATGCCAATCACTAAACAGATGTAAAGTGAGCAATGTGCGCATCCAATTGCCCCGCAAGCAAAGGCGTACGGGGGAGGTTCACGGCTCGGCCTGTGTGAGCGTGGTGACGGCGGCACGCACGCTCCAACTCTCCAGATCCGAGGCCACACGATGCTGATCAGCCGGGGTGATTGCCGGCTCATCCGAATCGAGGGTGTAGCTGTGGTCTGAATCCGCCGGTCTCCAGGAGGGATCGGGCGATGTAGTTGGTGAGGTTGCGGAACCCGAGGGCGGAGCCGCGTAGGTGTTCCAGGCGTCCGTTC
>JAGOME010000028.1 GCA_017993715.1 Phycicoccus sp. | reverse complement strand
CCGCCGGGGGTGCGCTGCGCGGCCCCGCGGTGGGCCGATGGGGTCGTGCGGCTCGACGTCCGCGGGCGGGTGATCGTCGCGAGCCCCAACGCGGCCTCCGCGATCCACCGGCTCGGCTTCCGAGGGGATCTCATTGGCGCGGTGTTGGCCCAGGTCGTGACGGGACTGGTGCAGGGCGCCGGTTTCGCTATCGACGAGGGCCTTGCGCTTGTGGTCACCGGGCGGGCCCCGTGGCGCACGGAGATCTCGACCGGATCAGCCAGCGTGTCGGTGCGCGCCATCCCGCTCACCGACGAAGGCCGACGCACCGGGGCGCTGCTCCTCCTACGGGACGTCTCCGAGCTGCGGCGCAGGGAGCAGGAGCTGCTGACCAAGGATGCGACGATCCGCGAGATCCACCATCGGGTCAAGAACAATCTGCAGACCGTCGCCGCGCTCCTGCGGCTGCAGGCCCGTCGGCTCACCGAGCCGGGCGCCCAGCAGGCTCTCCTCGAGGCAGTCCGCCGGGTCGGCACCATCGCCCTGGTTCATGAGACCCTCAGCCAGGGTTTCGAGGAGACGGTGAACTTCGACGAGATCGCCCTTCAAGGACTGCAGGCGGTCATCGAGGTCGCCATCTCGGACCAGCAGGTCAACTCCTCCCTCACCGGCACCTTCGGGTTGCTCCGGGCCGAGGACGCGACCGCGCTGGCGATGATCATGTCCGAGTTGGTCCAGAATGCCGTGGAGCACGGCCTCGGTGATCGCGGTGGGCGGATCGACATTGATGCCCAGCGGGGGGTCGCCCTGGATGGCATCTCGACCTTGACCGTGACGATCACCGACGACGGGGCGGGGCTGCCTCAAGGCTTCCGGCCCAGCCTTGCCGGGCTGGGCACGCGGATCGTGACGTCCCTGGTCCAGGACCTCGGGGGGCGGATCCGGTGGGAGAACCGGGAACCGCACGGCACCCGCGTTGAGTTCATCGCCCGGCTGCGACCGACGACCTAACGGCCGGTCCTCGGAGCACGCGCACGAGCCTGCGCGAGCACGTGAAGCGCCTTACGAGGCAGCCCGATCGTCTCGGCGTGCCTGTCGTTCTAACTCGACCAGCGCCGAGAGGGCCCGGTCCAACTCGTCGGCCATGGCATCGAAGGCCGAGTCCTTTTGCTTGTAGGGGTCCGGGACGGCCTCATCGGCCGTCGCGGGGAAGCGGCCGCGAGCCTGATGCGCCGTGCGGGTGACGGCCTTCCAGCGGCTGCGCGCGTCATCGGCCGGGATGTCACGCAGCCGTTCGGACCACGCCTGCTCGGCCCCCAGCGACTGGAGCAGTCGAGCGAACTCATTGATCAGGAACGTCCGGGGTGCCGCCGCCACATGCTCATCAATGACGTTGACCCGCTGGACGTCATCCATGACGAGCACGAGTCCGGCTCCCTGCAGGATTGTCGGGGTCAGCTGGCGGCTGCGCAGGCCAGTCGCGACCAGTCCGCGGTCGGCGAGCGCGCGCCGCGTGCCCCGCTCGGGCCGATAGGCGCGCAGGGCGTGCGTGCCCGAACTCGTCACCGCGAAACTGCCTGGTGCGACCGCATCCAAGGCGGCCTGCAGACGGACCTGGACATAGGGCGATCGGCACACGTTGCCGGTGCACACGACCTCGATGCGCATCGGGTCCGTTGGGGCAGACATGGGCCAAGGGTAACGCTCAGGCTTTGCAACAATGTGCTCCATGCCCCAACTGACCCCGAGTGCCAGCGCGCCCCGCATCCTGTCGGGCATGCAGCCCACGAGCGACTCTCTCCACCTTGGCAACTACTTGGGCGCACTGGTCAACTGGGTGCGATTGCAGGACGACTTTGATGCGTTCTACTTCATCGCCGACCTCCACGCCCTCACGGTGCCGACCGACCCGGCGGTCCTGCGGCAGCGCACTCGGGTGACCGCCGCGCAGTTCATCGCGGGCGGTGTCGACCCGGCCCGGTCGGCGGTGTTCTGTCAGAGCCACCTTGCCCTGCACGCCGAGCTCGGTTGGGTGATGAACTGCCTCACTGCCGACGGGGAGGCCCGCCGGATGACCCAGTTCAAGGACAAGGTGTCCAAGGGGCACAACGCCAGTGTCGGCCTGCTGACCTATCCCATGCTCATGGCCGCGGACATCCTCATGTACGACGCCGCCTACGTGCCCGTCGGGGAGGACCAGCGCCAGCACTTGGAGATCACCCGCGACCTGGCCGAGCGCTTCAACTCGCGATACGGCGACACCCTGCGCGTCCCCGAGCCGTACATCGTCAAGGAGTCCGCCAAGATCATGGATCTGCAGGACCCCACCGCCAAGATGAGCAAGTCGGCCACGAGCCCTAAGGGGCTGATCGACCTCATGGATGATCCGTCTCGGATCGCCAGGAACATTCGTTCGGCCGTCACCGACACCGACGCCACCGTGCGCTATGACCCCGAGAACAAGCCGGGCGTGTCCAACCTGCTCGTCATCCACTCGGTGCTCAGTGGCCAGCCGGTGGCCGAGGTCGCTGACACCTTCGCCGGTCGTGGTTACGGCGACCTCAAGAAGGAGGTCGCCGACGTCGTGGTGGCGGCGATCACTCCCTTCCAGGAGCGGCTACGGACCCTGCTGGGTGATCCGGCCGAGCTGGACCGCATCCTGGCCGACGGTGCCGACCGGGCCCGCCCCGTGGCGACGGCGACCATGGGCCGGGTCCGCGATGCCCTTGGCCTGCTCCCCCCCACAGACCGTTAGGGTTTGGCTCATGCCGACCTACGGCGTGGCCGTCACGATTCCCGATCCCCATAGCGCCGCGCTCACCCTTGCGCGCCGGGACGCGGGCGATCCGATGGCGGGCGCGATCCCGCCCCACGTGACCCTGTTGCCCCCCACCGAGTTGACCGATGAGGACCTAGCCGACTTCGAGGCACACCTGGACGGGGTCGCGAGCCGCTTTGGCGCCTTCTCCATGAACCTGAGCGGGACGGGGACCTTCCGTCCGCTCTCACCGGTCGTTTTCGTGCAGGTCTCCCGCGGCATCTCGTCGTGCGAGCGACTCGAGAGCGACATTCGGTCCGGGCCGGTGCACCGAGTGTTGGACTTTCCGTACCACCCGCATGTGACGATCGCCCACCACCTGCCCGATGACCGGCTGGACCTCGCGTTCGACGCCCTGGGCGACTACCGGGCCGGGTTCGTCGTGGATGCCTTCGACCTGTACGCCCAGGACGGCGATGGGGTGTGGCGCCCGCGACGCCGCTTCACGCTGCAGGCGGATGCCGCGGGCGAATGAGCCGGATTGCGACGCTGTGGGACCGGGTCAAAGCCACCCGGCTCTGGGGCGTGTGGCAGACCTACAGCGGCGCCCAGGCCAACCTCCTCGCCGGCGGCGTCGGGTACTTCGCGTTCTTCTCCGTCTTTCCCGCCGTGCTCCTCGCCTTCACGGTCTTCGGCTATGTCCTGCGCGATCGGCCCGAGTTGCTCGAGCAGGTCAAGGACGGCATTAATCAGGCGCTCCCCGGTTTCGTCCAGACCCAGGCCAACCCGGACGGGATCATCTCCGTCGAGCCCCCCAGTACTGCCTCGCTATCGGTGAGTGGAGTGGTCTCTGTCCTCGGGCTGGTCTACACCGGGACCGGCTGGCTCTCTGCCCTGCGCACGGCATTCCAGATCATCCTTGATGTCCCGGCGACGGCAACGAACTTCGTCGTAGGTAAGGGGCGGGACTTGGCCGTCCTCGCCCTGCTCGGCGTGGCGTTCGTCGTCTCTGCGGTGCTGTCGGCGGTTGCTGGATCGACCGCGCGTGCCCTTGCGGACCTGATCGGCCTAGGTCAGATCTCGTGGCTGCTCTCGGGGCTCAGCCTGGTCCTGAGCGTGGTGCTGGACGCCAGCATCGTCGCGCTCATGCTGCGACTCCTGCCCGGGGCCCGCTTGCCCTGGAGTCGGCTGCGGGGTGCTGCCCTGGTCGGCGGCCTCGGTCTCACCGCCCTCAAGCGGCTCGGCACGCTGCTGCTGTCGGGCACGCTGGACAACCCGCTCTACGCCTCGTTCGCGGTGGTCGTTGGACTGCTCGTGTGGCTCAACCTCATGTCTCGCGTCATCCTCCTGGCCGCCGCCTGGGCCGCCTACGACCCACACACCGCGGCGCTGCCGAGTGGGGAGTCCGCCTCGCAGGCGAGCGAGAATGCCGAGGCGACCGATCCGGCGTCAACTGGGCCGGTCGCGGACACCGCCGACCCAGTGGCTCTGCTCGCGGAGCCGGCATCGGCTCGGCTCGACACGGGGCGTTCCGGTGACGAACAGCGCCACCTGGACCGCGTCAGCATCATGGCCGGGGCCGTCGTGGGGGCGACGATGGCGCTGTGCGCGAACGCACTGCGTCGTGTGACGCGTCGCTCTTGACGGCGTCGGGTCATGACCTGGGACGGATCAGCGCAGCTCAGCGTGTGCCGTGACGGCCCCGGGCGCGGCGCGCCCGATGGGAGCCGGAGGCGTGCCGGCCGCCGGAGGCGCGGTCGCGCCCAGCCTTGACATCGGCTCGGCGCAGCGGTGCGCCCGGCCGAGCTGACCGTCGGCGCACCGACGCCGACGGCAGGGTCAGGGATGGCGACACCCGTGCCCTCGCTGTGCGTCGACCGACCGTGAACGCGAGCCCACCGACCAGGATCAGGGTCAGCGCCACGATGGGCGATGCCGCGGCCGACGCCAGGGTCGAGGTGGCGTTGTCCTGGAGCGAACGGAGCAGGGCGCGCAACTCCAGCGCCTGGAGCGAGGTCGAGACGGTGACGGGGGCCGCGACGAGAGCCGGAGTCGTGACCGAGAGGGTGGGAATGGGTGTCGGACTGATTGTCGGTGCGGCCGCTGGCGTGGCGTCGATTTCGCCTGGCGTGACCAGGTGACCGACCGGGGTCAGCCGCTGCCCGTAGGCGAAGGCCCAGTCGAGGAGCTGTCGGGTGGGCGCCGAGCTGGCATCCTGACCGGCGAGTTCGGTGACCAGATAGGTCGTCCCGTCGCGGGTGGCGGCGCCGATGAACGTGCGCCGGGCAGCGGTCGTCCACCCGTTCTTGAGCCCGATCGCGCCCGGGTAGGTCGAGAGCAAGGCGTTGTGGTTGGCGATTTCGAACGTGTCGCGTTCGCCGGTGGCGGTGTTGAGGTTGCCCGGGAAGTGGGCATTGGGCGTTTGGGCGTAGGTCATGAGGTCGGGGCTGCGCAGAGCCGCCCGGCCCATCAAGGCCAGGTCGTAAACGCTGGTGGCCTGCCCAGGAGCATCGAGTCCTGACGGGTCGCCAACGACGGTGTCGAGGGCTCCCAAGTGCGCTGCCAGGGCATTCATGTCGGTCACGGTCTGGTCCCGGCCGCCGTTGAGGCGGGACAACGCGTAGGTCGCGTCGTTGGCCGACGACATGAGCATGGCTTGGTAGAGCTGGTCTGCCGTGTACGGCAGGCCGGCGACCAGGCCGACCCGGGTGCCGTCCGCGGCCACGTCCTCGGGCGACGCGTCGATGGTGCGCGTGGGAGCCACCCGGGGGAGCAGGACCAGCGCGGTCAGCACCTTGAGGGTGCTCGCGGGCAGGAATGCCGTGTGAGGGCCGCGGGTCGCCAGCACTTCGCCGGTGTCGGCGTTGGCAATCAGCCAGGCCCCGTCGCCCACCTCAGGAGGGAGCGGCACGTCAGCAGGAGCGTCGAGGATGAGCTCGGCACCGACGAGGAGGGGGCCGCCGACGGGATCATCAGGGGCCGCCACGGCCGGCGCGGTGGGCGTGGCCAGGAGGACGGCACAGGCCAGGAGGCACGCCCAGAGCGCGCGGGCTGTCCGCGTGCGCATCCCCGCTCAACTCCTGTGTCCATCCCCCCCGGGATAGATGACCTGGAGGTTACGCCATGTTCCCGGAGGTGAGGAAAGCGCGGTGCGCCCAGGTGAGTCTGAGGTGGCTTTCAGGCTGGCCCGGGGGTGGGGTCGCGCGGGCCAGCGTCCTCGCTGACCCGCCGGTAGGGTCAGGGCTCATGACGCTCATCGACGGATTCTGGGCGATTCTCCCGGCGGGTGGGGCCGGGACCCGTTTGTGGCCGCTGTCGCGGATCGCGGCCCCGAAGTTCCTGCTCGACCTCACCGGCAGCGGCCGGACCCTGCTTCAAGGGACGTTGGATCGCGTCGCGCCGCTCACCGGCGATCGCGTCATCGTCGTCACGGGGGTGGCCCACGCGCAGGAGGTCCGGGGGCAGCTGCCCGAACTAGCGACCTCCCAGGTCCTCGCCGAACCCAGTCCTCGGGACTCGATGGCCGCCATCGCCTGGGCCGCCGCAGTCATCGAACGGGCCGACCCGGACGCCATCGTCGGCTCCTTCGCCGCCGACCATCTGATCCCCGACGACGATGCCTTCCGGCAGTGCGTCCTCGAGGCCGTCGATGCGGCCCGCGAGGGCTATGTCGTCACCATCGGCGTCGAGCCCACGCACCCCGCGACCGGTTTCGGCTACATCCGGATGGGTGACACGCTGCCCGGACACCCACGTGCGGCCCGCGTCGCCCAGTTCGTTGAGAAGCCGGATGCCAAGCGAGCCGCGGCCTACCTCGCGACGGGGGAGTACCGGTGGAATGCCGGCATGTTTGTCGTTCGAGCCGCCACCTTGCTGGACCTGCTGGCGACCTGGCACCCCGACCTTGCGGCCGGAGTGCGCACCTTGGCAGGGGAGCCGGAGTCTCTGCCGGAGGTCTGGCCCACGTTGACCAAGATCGCCATCGACCACGCAGTCGCCGAGCCGGCCGCGGATGAGGGTCGGGTCGCGGTCGTCCCGGGCGACTTTCGCTGGACCGACATCGGCGACTTCTCGAGCCTGCACGATGCCCTGCCGCCAGCACCGTCGCGGACCCCAACCCGCTTGGGTGACGACGCGCAGGTGATCGCTCTCGACACCACCGGGTTCGTCGCGGCCGGTGGCGGCCGGCTCGTCGCGGTGGTGGGCCTTGACGACGTGATCGTCGTCGACACGCCCGACGCCCTTCTGGTGACCACCCGGTCCCGGGCCCAGGACGTCAAGCTCGTCGTCGACGCGCTCAAGGAGCAAGGCCATCTCGACGTGATCTGAGGGGCCACGCGAGTCGGGGATCGTCAGCCCACGTCGCGACGGCGCAGGGCGGCTAGCCCGAGTCCAGTGATCACAGCCGCGAGTCCGGCCATCACCAGCGTCGGGACGACCTCGAAGGCACCGCCGGGCAGCGGTGAGAGATGGTCAAGAGGCGACAAGGCGATCAGCCACGACGGCAGATCGAGCAGGGGCCCGAATTCGCCGATGACGAGAGCCAACGCGACCACCGCCCAGCCCACAGGTGCGGCATACCGATGCCCGAATCCGTATGCCGCCAGCCCGATCGACACCAGCAGCCAGGCTGCGGGCAGGGCCGCCAGCGCCGCACCGAGCAGATTGGCGATCGTCACCTCGGCGACCCCGGCCCGGCCGGCAGAGCCCGCCACCAAGACGCCGAGCAGGGTCATCAGCAGGACCGGAAGCCCCCATGCCATCAAGGCCCGGGCGGCATACACGCCGGCTCGGGTCGCCGCGGTGGCCAGCACCTGTTCGGTGCGGCCGAGGCGCTCTTCGAGCGCAAGCCGGCTCGCGATCATGATCCCTGCCGCGGCCGCGCCTGCGACCGCGAACCGCAGCTCGGTCGCCAGGTAGATGTCCGTGATCGTGCCGACGGTGCCCCCCATCTTGGCGAGCATGTCGGCCACCTGCGGCTCTTGCATCATCTCGCCGACCGACGCCGTCAGGCTGCCGACGACGATCGCGAGGACCGCATACCCGATGGACCAGCCGAGGACGGTTCCGCGGTCGGTCTGCCACGCCAGGGATAGGGGTGATCGCAGGGTCCGACTCGTGCTGGGACCCGGCCGATCAGCGATGAGGCCGGCCCCCAGGTCGCGCCTCTCCAGGAGCGCCACGGCGACGATGAGACAGACGGAGAGGAGGAGTGCGGCGGGCACGACCAGCCAGATCCGGTTGTCCCCGTATGGACGGACTTCACCGACCCAGCCGAAGGGCGAGACCCAACTGAGCACGTGGGCGTCCGGCGAAGTGTCCCCGATGGCTCGCAGGATGAACATGACCGCCAGGATCGACAGGCCGACCGCTCCCGCCGCGCGAGAGGTGGTGGTCAGTTGGGCCGCGACAGCAGCCACCCCCGTCATCACGGCGCCCGCGATGAACCAACTGACGCCGAACGCCACTGATCCGAGGGGATCGAGGCCGAGGGCGATAAGCCCGACGGTCGAGACCAGTGCCGCGGCGATCGTGGCGCCCAGGGCGATGAGCACGGCGGCGGCCAGCGGAGCCCGCCGTCCGACGACGCCGGCCCCGATGAGCTCCAGGCGCCCTTCCTCCTCCTCGGTGCGGGTGTGTCGACGGACGAGAGCATGGGCGAGGATGCCGACGAACAGGGCGCCCATCATCACCGTCTTGAAGACCGCCATCCCATCGCGATTGGTGACCACTGGCCCGTACATCGCCGAGACGGCCGGGTTGGCCAGGATGGCTGCCAGACCTTCCTGGGCCGCCTGCGGTGTGGGGTAGAGAGCCAGGGTCGCCTGCGCTGAGCCGACGCTGAGGGCGACCAACGCCAGCACGCTGACGGGGATGAGGACGCGGTCGCGTCGCCAGGCCAGTCGCAGCAGTGGGCCTGTTCCGCGGTATGCCGCCGCACCCTCGCGGGCTGCCTCCCGCGTCCCGGGCGCGGCCTGGGGGGTGGCAGTCGCCGGGCCGGTGGTCATGTCCGGGCCGGGGACTGGTCGTAGTGCGCGAGGAAGAGATCCTCCAGGCTTGGTGGGGCGCTGGTGAGAGCAACGATCCCGAGTTGGTCGAGGGCGGCGACCGTGGCACCCAGCGCCTCCTGGTCCACGGAGAGGGAGATCTGTCGGTCAGTGACGACCGGATCGTGCACCCCATGCCAGGCCGCCACCTGGGCCTGGGTGACCGGCTGGGTCACCGACGCCTCAATGTGGGTCCGGGTCAGGTGCCCGAGCTCGGCGAGGGTGCCGCGATCAACGATCCGTCCGTCGCGCACGATGCTCACGCAGGAGCAGGCCTTCTCGACCTCGCTGAGAATGTGGCTGGACAGCAGGACGGTCACGCCCTGTGCGTGGCGCTCTCGCAGCAGATCCTGGAAGACCCGCTCCATGAGGGGGTCCAGCCCCGAGGTGGGCTCGTCGAGGAGGAGCAGTTCGACGTCTCCAGCCAAGGCGGCGACCAGTGCGACCTTCTGGCGGTTGCCCTTGGAGTAGCTGCGGCCCTTCTTGGTCGGGTCCAGATCGAAGCGCTCGATCAGCTCGGCCCGGCGCGCGGGGTTCAGCCCACCGCGCAGCCGTCCCAGGAGGTCGATGATCTCGCCGCCGGTCAGATTGGGCCAGAGCGTGACATCACCGGGAACGTAGGCCAGCCGGGCGTGCAGCTCGGTCGCGTCGTGCCACGCGCTGCGCCCCAGCACCTGAGCACGTCCGGAGTCTGAACGCAGGAGTCCGAGCAGGACCCGGATCGTTGTCGACTTGCCTGACCCGTTGGGCCCGAGAAAGCCGTGGACCTCTCCCTCCGCAACGGTCAGGTCCAGCCCGTCCAATGCCCGCACCGATCCGAAGGTCTTGACGAGGTCCGTGGTCTCGATGACAGCAGCCATGGCACCGAGCGTACGGCGGGGGCCGGTAGGATTCTCGTCACCATGACCGACGATGCAGCCCTCATCCGGGCCGTCGCCGACCGCGTCTCCTCCCTCCACGATGATCTCGTGGCCTTCCGGCGTGACCTGCATGCGCACCCGGAGCTGTCGTGGGCCGAGACTCGGACGACGGCGGCCGTTCTCGCTCGACTCGCCCAGGCCGACATCGCGGTCCATGCCTTGCCGGGGACCGGGGCGGTCGCCGACCTCGGCGCCGAGTCCGCGACCTACCGGGTCGCCTTGCGCGCGGACATGGACGCCCTGCCCGTTCCCGAGCGCAGCGGTCTGCCCTTCGCCTCGCGGGACCATCAGACCTGCCACGCCTGCGGGCACGATGTGCACGTCACCGCGCTCGTGGGGGCGCTGCTCGCCCTCAAGGACATCGAGGGCGACCTGCGCGAGCGAGGGATCGCCGTTCGTGGCATCTTCCAGGCCGCCGAGGAAGTCATCCCCGGGGGGGCGCACGAGGCGATCGCCGCCGATGCCCTCGAGGGGGTCGACGCAGCATTCGCCGTCCATTGCGATCCCTCCCTGGACGTGGGCCAGGTCGGCCTGCGCGAAGGTGCGCTCACGGCGGCCTGCGACAGTCTCAAGGTGACCTTGTCCGGACGGGGTGGCCACACCTCGCGCCCGCAGCTGACCGAGGACCTGACCTACGCCCTAGCCAAGGTCGTCACCGATGTGCCGGCTGCCCTCTCGCGCCGTCTCGACCCACGCGCGGGGGCCGCACTGGTCTGGGGCACCGTCAATGCCGGGTCGGCCGCCAATGTCATCCCCAGCCACGGGGAGGCCAGCGGGACGCTGCGGATGCTCGATGCTGGGGCCTGGGCCGCCGTCGGACCGTTGCTCGACGAGATCGTTCGAGGCGTCGTCGCGCCCTACGGCGTCGAAGCCGTCCTGGAGCGGGTCAAGGGCGTGCCCCCCGTCGTCAACCACAGTGAAGCCATTGAGGCGCTGCGGGTGGCCTGCGCGGGTCAAGGGCTCTTGGCTGCCCCGACTCAGCAGTCGCTCGGCGGCGAGGACTTCAGTTGGTACCTCGCCCACGTCCCAGGGGCGATGGCACGCCTGGGCACCCGCACCCCTGGGGGCCGGACCTACGACCTGCACCAGGGCGACCTCGTCGTGGACGAGGCGGCCATCGGCCATGGCGCTCGTTTGCTGGCCACCGTTGCGTTCGCCCACATCGTCAAGGCGTGATGTCACAGTAGGTCCATGACGACCACCCCCGTGGACTGGACCGAGCTGCATCGCCGCGCCGTCGAGGTGGCCGCGCGGGCTTACGCTCCGTACTCTCGGTTCCCGGTCGGGGTGGCCGGTCTGGCCGAGGACGGCCGGATTGTGGCTGGGTGCAATGTTGAGAATGCCGCCTACGGCGCGACCCTGTGCGCAGAGTGCGGCATGGTGTCCGAGCTGGTCGCCGGGGGCGGCGGGCGCCTGGTCGCGGTGTGGTGTGTGGACGGGGCGGGCCAGACGCTCATGCCCTGCGGACGCTGCCGTCAGTTGTTGTGGGAGCACGGCGGTGCGGACTGTCTGCTGCAGACACCCGCGGGGATCCAGCCGATGAGTGTCGTTCTCCCACAGGCCTTCGGCCCGGATACCCTGCGGGAGTTCGCGGCCGAGCACCCGCACTGACCTCGTGCCTCGGTGGGACCGGCCCCCTATTCTGAGGCGATGAGCGAACCTTTTGACGCAGTCGGAGTCATCGTCGCCAAGCGGGACCGGCGGGAGTTGAGCGACGACGAGATCCGCTGGGTCATCGACGCCTACACCCGAGGCGTCGTCGCCGACGAACAGATGAGCGCGCTGGCGATGGCGGTGTTGCTCAACGGGATGACGCGGCGTGAGGTCGCCACCTGGACGGCGGCGATGATCGCCAGTGGGGAGCGGATGGATTTCTCGTCGCTGTCGCGCCCGACGGCTGACAAGCACTCGACCGGCGGGGTCGGCGACAAGATCACCCTGCCTCTTGCGCCGCTCGTCGCGGTCTTCGGTGTGGCGGTCCCGCAGTTGTCCGGCCGAGGACTCGGGCACACCGGAGGGACGCTGGACAAACTGGAGTCCATCCCCGGCTGGCGGGCCTCCTTGAGCAACGAGGAGATGCTGGCGCAACTGGACTCGGTGGGCGCGGTGATCTGTGCCGCCGGGTCCGGGCTCGCTCCGGCGGACAAGAAGCTCTATGCCCTGCGGGACGTCACCGGCACCGTCGAGGCGATCCCGCTCATTGCCAGTTCGATCATGAGCAAGAAGATTGCCGAGGGGACCGGCGCGCTCGTCCTCGACGTCAAGGTCGGCTCTGGAGCCTTCATGAAGACCCTCGGCCAGGCGCGCGAGCTTGCCGAGACGATGGTGGACCTCGGGACCGACGCGGGGGTGCGCACCGTCGCGCTACTGACCAACATGGACACCCCGCTCGGGCTGACCGCTGGCAACGCCCTTGAGGTGCGCGAATCCGTGGACGTGTTGGCCGGCGGTGGACCGCAGGACGTCGTCGAGCTGACGATCGCGCTCGCTGACGAGATGTTGCAGGCGGCCGGACGCGGAGGGCAGGACGTCCGGGCGGCCCTGAATGACGGTCGGGCGATGGATGCGTGGCGCGCGATGATCTCCGCCCAGGGCGGGGACCCTGACGCGGCGCTGCCGGTCGCGCAGGAGCAGGAGGTCATCACAGCCCCCGCGTCCGGGATCATCACCGCTCTCGACGCGTATGCCGTGGGCATCGCGGCCTGGAGGCTGGGGGCCGGGCGGGCGCGCAAGGAGGATGTCGTCCAAGCCGGCGCGGGCGTGGTCCTGCACGCCAAGCCGGGCGACACCGTGAGGGCAGGTGAGCCGCTGGTCACGCTGCACACCGACACGCCGGACCGTTTCGCACGCGCGATCGAGGCCCTCACCGACGCCTGGACGCTGGATGGTCCGACCCAGGACATCACGCCGCTCCTCCTCGGCCGCGTGGCTCGCGACGGCTGAGAACCGCGCCGGGCGGCAGCGCAGGCCCTATTCTGCCCAGATGACCACCCGCCCGAGCGCTGACCTCATCCACCGCGCCCCCAAGGCCCTGTTGCATGACCACCTCGATGGTGGGCTGCGTCCGCAAACGGTGCTGGATCTGGCGCAGGACAGCGGGTATGGCGGCCGGTTGCCGGCTCAGGATGCGCCGACGTTGGCCCGCTGGTTCCGTGACTCGGCCGACTCCGGCAGTCTTGAGCTGTACCTCGAGACGTTCTCCCACACCGTCGCCGTCATGCAAACGGCAGACCAGTTGCATCGCGTCGCGCGCGAGTGCGCCCTCGACCTGGCCGCCGATGGCGTGGTCTATGCCGAGTCCCGCTTCGCACCGGAGCTGCATCTCGATGGCGGGCTCAGCCTGGACGCCGTCGTCGACGCGGTCCTCGCGGGCTTCCGGGACGGCGAGCGAGAGGCCGCCGCGGCGGGCACCCCGATACGGATGGTCGCGCTGCTCACCGCGATGCGGCACGCGGCCAACAGCACCGAGATCGCTCGCCTGGCCGTGCAGTTCCGGGACCGTGGTGTCGGCGGCTTCGACATTGCGGGCGCCGAGGCGGGTTTCCCTCCCACTCGCCACCTCGATGCGTTCGAGTACCTGCGGCGCGAGAACTTCCACTTCACCATTCACGCAGGCGAAGCGTTCGGGCTGCCGAGCATCTGGGAGGCCATCCAGTGGTGTGGGGCCGACCGGCTGGGTCACGGCGTGCGGATCATCGACGACATTGCCCGCCCACTCGGCGGCAAGCCGCCGACGCTGGGCCTGCTTGCGGCCTACATCCGGGACAAGCGGATCCCGCTGGAAATGGCCCCGTCCTCCAACCTGCAGACGGGTGCGGCGGCCTCGATCGCCGAGCATCCGATCACGCTCCTCAAGGATCTGCGGTTCCGCGTGACGATCAACACCGACAACCGGCTGATCAGCGGCACGTCGATGAGCCGCGAGATGCAGCTACTGGTCGATGAGGCCGGATGGACGCTGGAGGACCTGCGGTGGGCGACGATCAACGCCCTGAAGTCGGCATTCATCCCCTTCGACGAGCGGCTGGGCATCATCGACCACATCGTCAAGCCCGGGTATGCCGCACTGGGCGCGGTCAGCTGACGGCGCAGCCTTAGCGCCAGGGCGGCGGCGGCGCGGCGAACTCGTCGACAGGCAGCACGCTCGCCCGCAGCGCGTCCTCGCGGCCGAGGCGATCCAGGTCTCGACGGCGACGGTCGGCGAGGATCGCGGCCAGGACGAACTCGGGGTGGAACCCGGTGGGGGGAGCCGGACTGACGTAGGCCAGCGTGGAGTCCAGCAGGTGCCGGCCCAGGGAGGCCCGGGCTGCAGGGTCGAGTCCGCCAGCGCGACCCAGGAACTGGCGCACGGCCACGGTCAATTTGGGGGGCAGCGAGGCGATGTCCGCGGCGTAGGCCCACGCGGCGAGCGGAGGGGGCATCGCCGGTGCTGCCGGGAGCACCAGTCGGGTCCGCTCGCTGACGACATAGGTCCCCGCCGTCATGTCGCCGAGCCGCTTGCTGCGGGAGCTCGCGATGCCGGCGATCAACGCTGGTGCCCCGGAGAAGACATAGAACTCCACGAAGCCCACGAGCGCCCGGGCCAGGGCGTGACGGCTGGTGATCGGCCCGCCGTCGTCGCGGACGGTGCGCAGTCCCATGATGAGTTTGCCCAGGCTCTTGCCACGGCTCAGGGTCTCCACCGTCATAGGCAGCACGACGAGCGCGCCGACGAGCGTCAGGAGGACCAGGGTGGAGATGACCGCGTCGGAGACATTGGGCGCCAGCCAGGCCCAGACAATCAGGACGACGAACAGGGTAAAGACCGACACGGCGATGTCAATCACGCACGAGACCGCTCGGGACAGGACCGTCGCCACCGGCAGCTCGACGCTGACTCCCTCGCCGGTGACGAGCTCGTCACCGGCGTATGCACTACTCGGTGCCGCCTGGCTCATGGGGGCAGCCTAGACAGCCTGGCGGGGGATCTGGTCCTCGCCGGGGATCTCGTCTCCGCGGGGATCTAGACTTCGACGGTGGATCTTGACGCCTACGTGGCGACCCACCGGGGGCAGTGGCAGCGACTGGAGCAGCTGACCTCCAATGGTCCTCGCACGGGGGCCGAGGCTGACGAGCTGCTCGACCTCTACCAGCGGGCCTCAACCCACCTCTCGGTCATTCGGTCGCAGAGTCCCGACCCGGGAGTCACCGCCTACCTCTCCTCCGTGTTGGCTCGCGCCCGCGTTCGAATGTCGGGGACCCACACGTCGACGTGGAGGGCTGCGCTGCGCTTCGTCACCACGACCTTCCCGGCCGCCTTGTATCGGATCCGGTGGTGGTGGGTCGTCACGACCGCGGCCTGCCTGGCCGTCGCCTTCGGCGCGGGGATCTGGGCACTGCTCCACCCGGAGGTCTACACCTCCCAACTGACCCCGGAGGAGATCGAGGCCTACGTCGGTACCGACTTCGAAAACTACTACTCGGAGTTCGCCCACCACGAGTTCGCGACCCAGGTCTGGATCAACAACGCCTGGGTGTCGGCCCTGTGTATTGCCTTCGGCGCCCTCGGGCTGCCGGTGATCTACCTCCTGGCCACCAATGTCGTCAACGTCGGGGTGGCCGGAGCCCTCATGGCCTCGCACGACCGCGCGGGGTTGTTCTTCGGTTTGATCCTGCCGCACGGGCTGCTCGAGTTGTCGGCCGTCTTCGTGGCCGGCGCGACCGGTCTGCGGCTGTTCTGGGCGTGGATCAGTCCGGGCGAGCGCACCCGCCTCCAGGCGTTCGGTGATGAGGGTCGCAAGGCCATGGCCATCGTCCTCGGCCTGGTGCTGGTGCTGCTGGTCAGCGGGCTGATCGAAGGGTTCGTCACCCCGTCGGGTCTGCCGACGTGGGCCCGCATCGCTATCGGCATCGTGGCGGAAACGGCATTCCTGCTCTATCTGTTCGTTGTCGGCGGCCGGGCGGCCGCGGCGGGTGCGACAGGCGATGTGGCGGACGACGACCTAGCCGTGAGAGCGCCCACGGTGGTCTGACTGGGCTCGGTCTCGCTGCCCGACCTCTCGGCCAGGTCAGTGCTGTGTCCCGTCCAGGTCGGGTTGCCGGAAAGTGGGCCACCTGGCCGACTCTCCGGTCTGCCCTGGTCTGGGGCGGCGGAAAGAGGGCCAACGCCCGACGGGCCGACTTTCCACGCGGCACCCGCGGCCGGCCCGGAGGGGCCGGATGATCAAAGGTGCGGCCTACAACTGACCCGCGCGCTTGAGCGCGAGGTAGTGGTCTGCGAGCAATACCGGCACCTCATCAGGCCCTGCATCGATGACACCCACCCCGAGGCGACGCAGCGCCGCCGCGGTGCGTGCCCGCAAGGTGGTGGTGCGTTCGGCCGCCGCAGCCCCATAGACCGCGCTGGTGCCGTCGCGACGCGCGGCCGCGGCGGCCACCGCCGGGTCGGCGACCGAGGCCACGACCACCGTGTGATGGGCCACGAGCCCAGGCAACACCGGGATCAGGCCCTCCTCGACAGCCGCGGACTCCAATGGAGTCAGCAGCACCACGAGGGCGCGCTGCGACGTCAGGCGGTGGATCTCCGCAGCCAGGGTGCGCCAGTCCGCCTCGACCAATTGGGGATGGATCGGGGCCAGAGTGCTGATCGTCTCGTGGAGCAGGGTCGCCCGGTCGTTGCCGCGCACCCGGGCCCGCACCGTCCGGTCTCCGGCGATGACCTGAACGCGATCCTGAGCATGTCCGGCCAGGGCCGTGAGCAGGAGCGCTGCATCCATCGCCGCGTCCAGGCGCGGGGCATCCCCGACCCGGCCGGCGCTCGTGCGGGAGGTGTCGAGCACGATGACGACGCGCCGATGCTGCTCGGGGCGCCAGGTGCGCACGACCAGGGCTTCGCGTCGAGCGGTGGCGCGCCAGTCGATGGAGCGGACGTCGTCGCCGTCGACCCAGTCGCGCAGGCTGTCGAACTCGGTGCCCTGTCCCCGAACTCTGACCGCGGCGCGGCCATCGAGCTGACGCAGCACGGCCAACCGGCTGGGCAGGTGCCGGCGTGCGGGAAAGGCGTGCAGGGCGCGAATGCTGCCGGGCACGTCCAGGGTCCGTTGCCGGCCGCCCAAACCGAGCGGGCCGAGCAGCCGGATCGTCACACCCGCGGCGTGCAGGTCACCTCGCCGGGTCGGGGCCAACGTCGTGGAGATCCGGACACGCTCCCCAGCCGGGATCGTCAGCGCATGCCGCGTCGGCGTGGCTCCCGCTGAGGGCTGCCAGGCATCACGCGCCAGCCCGCGAGCCTGCCGTGTCGTGGGGTTGGTGATCGTCAGCACGGTCGGCGCGTTGTCGCCGAGTCGCAGGTTGCTGCGGTCCATGCGACGGTGCACCTGGAGTCGTGCCGGGGCAGGCGCAAGGAGGGTGTCGAGGGCCACCAACAGCACCACGACCACGACCCAGATCCGCACCAGGGCACCGGAGGGCCAGAGCACTGCCGGGACGATGCCCAGCAGCGTCAGGAGCGCAGCCCGTCCGGTGATCGCCATCAGCGGGGGACAGGGACCGCGGCGATCGCGCTGGCCAGGACGGTCCCGACGCCGACGCCCTCGAGCTCGGCCTCGGGGCGCAGCCCGATGCGGTGCTCAAGGGTGGCGTGCGCCAAGGACTTCACGTCGTCGGGTGTGACATAGGTCCGTCCGGCCAGCCAAGCCCAGGCGCGAGCGGTGTTCATCAAGGCGGTCGCGCCCCGCGGACTGACGCCCAGCGACACACTGGGGGACTCGCGGGTGGCGCGAGCGATGTCGACGACGTAGGCGGCGACCGCGTCGGAGATGTCGACGCGGGCGACGGCCGCGCTGCCGGCCAGCAGATCGGCAGCGCTGGCGACCGGCTCTAACCCCGCAGCGCGCAGATCGCGGGGGTCGAAGCCGCGGGCATGCCGCTGCAGGACGGCGATCTCGTCGGCCCGCGGAGGCAGCGGGAGCAGGACCTTGAGCAGGAAGCGATCCAACTGTGCTTCGGGGAGGGGATAGGTACCTTCGTACTCGACGGGGTTCTGGGTGGCGGCCACGAGGAAGGGTGATGGCAGCGCGTGGGAGGCTCCGTCGACGGTGACCTGACGCTCCTCCATGGCCTCCAGGAGCGCAGACTGCGTCTTGGGGGGTGTGCGGTTGATCTCGTCGGCCAAGAGCAGGTTGGTGAACACCGGCCCGTGCCGGAAGGCGAAGTCGCTGGTCTTGGCGTCGTAGACCAGCGATCCGGTGAGGTCGCCGGGCATCAGGTCGGGCGTGAACTGGACGCGCTTGGTCTGCACGTCCAGCGCCGCGGCGAGTGAACGCACGAGCAGGGTCTTGGCGACACCGGGGACGCCTTCGAGCAGGATGTGCCCGCGGCATAGCAACGCGACCAACAACCCGGCCACCGCAGCGTCCTGGCCGACGACGGCCTTGCCGACTTCGGCCCGGACCCGCAGCAAGGCCGCGCGGGCTTGGTCCGAGTGGGCATCGGCGGTCGTTGTCGCGGAGGGGGCAGGTGGGGCCACGAATGCCGTCGCCTCTGGTGTGGGCTGCGGGCCGTCGGGCCGGGCGGCCTGGCTGGCTTCGGATGTGGCGTCGGTCATGCTCGGACCCTCTCCTCGAGGTTGGTCAGCTGCTGGGCGAGGTCGATCAGCGCGGCGTCGTCGGGGGGCGGCGGGCCGAAGAGCAATTCAGCCACACCGGCGGGCATGAGGCCGGTGGCCCCAGCGACGGCGGCGACCAGTTGATCGCCCGACGCGCCCCGGGGGACACCGAGCCGGGCGGCCAACCGGCGTTTGCTCGCGTCCTGGAGGATGCGCGCCGATCGGCCTCGGTCGTTGGTGCGCAGGTACATCCGGCCGCGGCTGGTTGTGATCTCCGCCGCCGGGACGAGCACCGGAAGGGGTTCGGCGACAGGGGGGCCGAGGCGGCGTCCGATGGCCAGGGCGAAGAGAACGAAGGCCGCGGCGATCAGGCTCGACACGGGACCGACCCAGCCAGGCCACCCACTGCCAGCGGAGTCGGCGTAGTCGGCCGCGTCGCTCAGTCCCGGCTGGTACCAGATCAGGCTCGGTGTCGATCCGAGGGTGCGGATGGCGATCCCCGCATGCGCGTCGTCGGCGATCTCCTGGTTGGACCAGGACGCGCCGAAGCCGACGAGGACGACCTCTATGTCCGGGGCGTCAGGAGCGTGGGTGATGGCCAGACCGGCCCCGTGACTCCAGTCCTCGGGCTGGCCTTCGCCGCTGTCGAGCGGGAAGCACAGCGTGGCCTGTTGGTCGTCGGCGGCCACGAAGCGGCTCGTCGTCCACGTACTCACCTCATCGCCGGACTCAATCAGCGGGCTGTCGCAGCGTGGCCGTCCGAGTGGTGCCTGGCCGACCAATGACTGGACGGGAAGGTCGGCGAGGTCCAGGGCCTCCTGGGAAGGATCGAGGACCACCAGTCGGTCGAGGTCGCGGTACACGTCCTTGAGCAGCCAGTCCAACGCCGGGGGCGGCAGATTGGTCGGGTCCGCAATGACCACGGTGGTGGGGCCGGACGCGACCCGCACGGCCCTCTGGGCGTCAGTCAGGGTGCGCACGACCTGAACGTCGACGCCATGGTCGCCCAGCACCTCGACCAGGGCCCGCGCTCCTGTCTTGTCCGCGCTCGTCGGTTCCAACGGGCTCGGTGGAGCCGACTGGGCCAGGGCGACCGCGATCAGCACAGCGAGGCCGAAAGCGACCGCGCCAGCGACCAGGATCTTGGGGCGCCACCGTCGCCACCGTGACCGTCGATGGGCAGCGCCAGCCTGATCGCCCACGGGGCTGGTGGGCGGCGGGGGGGTGGCTCCCCGTGGGGCCACAGCCGCTGAGAGTGGGCTCATCGGGTTGTCCCGGCCAGATCAGGGAGGACTGGCACAGCCTTGTCGAGCTCGGCCTGGAACGCGATCATCTCCAGGGCCGCGCTCTGCCCCGCAGACCGACCCCCGTAACGCACGTCGTCAAAGGCCCGAGCGGCCCGAGCAAGCCGATCTGCGTCGGCGGGGAACACTGGAGTCAGCTGGGCGGCAGCCTCATGGGCGGTCAGGGAGGGAGCCTCGCCGAGCAGAGTGCGCTCCGCTGAGCGGGCGACCAGGGCGCGGAAGGCATCGAGCAGGGCGGCATTCCAGTCGCCGCGGTCCGCGTGGCTGCGAGCCCGTCGGGCGAGGTCGGCAGCGCTGAGGCCGACCTCGTCCAGGACGACTCCGGACCGGCTTGCGCGCGCACGGCGATCGCGGCGCACGACGAGCAAGAGGATCGCGACCACGACGACGACGAGCACCGCCACGACGACAGGGAACAACCAGCTCGGGCCGGTGAACCCGCCATCGGTGCCCTGCAGCAACTCCCGCAGCCACTGCGAGATCCGCTCGCTCAGGCTCGGCTCATTCTGGTAGATGGCCTTGTCGAGCTCCTCCTGGAGCCATCGTTGGGCCTCCGGTGAGCTCGGGGTGAGCGGTGGCCCGGGCTCGGCGTGGATCACCGGGTCGGCACCGCCCATGGTGAGGCCAGAGCCTGCTGCGTTTGCTCGATCAGTTGGACGTCGAGGCCCTCGCGCCGGATGCGCTGGTCGACATAGAGCAGCGCATCGACCCCGGCCGTGAACGGTGTCGTCAAGCTGGCGGCGATCAGGCCGCTGACCCCGTTGAGGATGGCCTGCCAGAGGTACATCTGATCGACGGCTCCGGTGCCGAAGACGATGGCCATGGCGATCAGCGACAAGGGGAAGGTGAGCAGCGACGCGGCCGCTCCGACGATGAACGACACCAGGAGGCGGATCCCGAGGATCCGCCAGAACTGCGTCCCGCTGGACAGCCGCCAGCTGCGCCGCAGTGCGGCCGAGATCCCCGCGCTCTCCAGGACGATGACGGGGTTGACGAAGGCGAGGCGCACCGAGAGCCACAGAACCAGCACGAGGGTGGCGATCACGGCGACGATGAGGACAATGACGGCCAGCGCCAGCTCACCGCCGGATGGCTGTCCGATGGCGAGCCAGAGGACGGGCAGGACGAGGAGGACGGCGAGGACGACGGTCAGCGCGCTGGCAATGAGCGCGGTGGCGCCGATGAGGCGCAGCAGCGCACCCCGCGTCCCCGCCCAGGTCTGTGCCGGCGTGACTTTGCGTCCCAGGACGGCCTGACCGGTGATCCAGGCCAGGAACCCGGCAAGCAGCACCGACGCCAGGCTTGTGGCCAGGGAGGGCAGCACGCTGGACATCGAGCCCAGAGTGATCTCCCCCAAGACATCCCCGCCGCTGCCCTCCATTGCGGTCAGGTCCACCTGTCCGCCGAGCCAGGCCGCGAGGACGGTCGTCGGGGTCAGGAACACCAGACTCGTGAGGAACGCCAGCCCGATCGTGGCCGCAGGGTTGCCGCGCACCATCTTGGTCACGCCCCGGAAGATGTCGCCGAGCAGCAGCGGGCGGAGCGCAATGATGCCCGGCTGCGCCGGCATGGCGTGGGCCCACGCGGTCGGCGACGGCATTCCAGGGTAGCTGCCCGCCATGGGTCCGACGGGTGATGGGCCGGTCGGACCGGGGGGGTATGTCGCGTCGGTCGGGGAGGCCGGTGGGACCTGCGGCGGTGGGTGGCCCGTCCCGGGCGGGATGGGTTGCGATCCCGGACCAGGGTCCTGCCGCGGCGGCTGACTGCCCGGCGCGACCCAGTCCTGACTCATCGCCACCGCCCCCGGTCCTCGTTCATGGGCCGACCCTAACCGAGAAGCCCGCGCAGGCCCGTCCTCGTAGGGCCGTCAGCATCATGGGTGGGGACGGCCCTCGACGGCCGCGAACGCCGACTCCACCTCGGCAGGGCGGGCCGGATTGCCGCCCAGAGCGACCTGGCGCCGCACGACGGACTCCTCGGCGCGCGCCAGCGCCCACCCCCGACGCACGAGGACCAAGGGTGGTTTGCGGTGTTCGGCCAGGTCCCTGACGAGGCGGCGCACGAAGGTCAAGGCGGTGGGCTGACGGATCACCCATGCGCTGTGCAGCACCCCCGCTGCCTGAAGAGCCGCGATGATCTCGGCCGCGAAGATCCCTTCCGCCAGAATCAGATCGGCTGGCTCGCGAGAGATGGTCGACTGCCCGACCGCCCGTGAGATCGAGATGTCGTAGTCCGGCACCACGGTGTGGCAGGTGTCGACGAGGGCCACGAGGGCGGCCACCGCGTCGGACCCCCTCCAGGAAGCGGGATCGTCCCAGTCCGCAATGCCGAGCACGTCGTCGCAGGGCAGGTCGGGATCGTCGCCGTCGCGATAGAAGTCGTCGAGCCGCAGGATCGGCCAGCCGTGGGTGGCGCTGAGCCGGAAAGCCAGGCGCGACTTGCCCGACCCGCTCGGCCCCGCGAGCACCACGACCCGGGCGCGCCCGGTGGCCGCGGTGGTGCGACGGTTCATCGGCCCTTGGGGTGCCACACCGTCTTGGTTTCCAGGAATGCCGTCAGCCGCGCCAGGTCCGGGGTGGGGCCGAAATCGGGCTCGACCGCCTCGGTCCCCTGGCCCGCGGGCCGCAACACTCGCTTGAGATTGTCGGCCGCTGCGGACTCGAGCTCGCCCCACACCACGTCGTGAGCCTGCGCCGCGCCGGTGAGATCGATGGCGTTGACGTCCCGATGGGACGCGAGCCAGGGGGCGATCTCCGCGACCCGACCGGTGATCAGGTTGACGACGCCTGCGGGCACGTCGGACGTGGCCAGGCACTCGGCGAGGTCGACGGCCGGGAGCGGTCGCTCCTCACTGGCGATGACGACGCAGGTGTTGCCGGACACGATGATCGGGGCCACGATGCTCACGAGTCCGAGGAGGCTGGACTCTTGCGGGGCCAGGGCGGCGACGACCCCAGTGGGCTCAGGGGCCGAGATATCGAAGTAGGGCCCGGCGACGGGGTTGAGCCCCCCGAGGATCTGGGGATATTTATCGGCCCATCCGGCGTACCACACCCAGCGATCAATGGCCTGGGACACAACGGCATTCGACCTTGACGGGCTCAGGCCTTCTGCCGCGCGGACGTCGGCGACCAACTGCTCGCGGCGACCCTCCATGACCTCCGCGACCCGGTAGAGCACCTGGCCGCGGTTGTAGGCCGTCGCTCCAGCCCATCCAGCCTGGGCTTTGCGCGCCGCCACCACCGCGTCGCGCGCGTCCTTGCGGGAGCCCTGCGCGGCGTTGGCCAGAAGCCGCGGCCTGGCTCCGGGGCGGCTCGGCGCGGCATACACCGCGTATGACCGGCCGGACTCGGAGCGGGGGAATGCGCCACCGATGTAGAGCTTGTAGGTCTTGCGCACGTCGACTCGTTCCGCCATCTCAGGCCTCCGCTCCGGTGTGGACATAGGCGGCGAGGCCGTGTCGGCCGCCCTCACGGCCATAGCCGGACTCCTTGTACCCGCCGAACGGCGACGTGGGGTCGAAGCGGTTGAAGGTGTTGGCCCACACGACTCCAGCTCGGAGCTGGTCGGCCATCCAGAGAATGCGGCTGCCCTTCTCCGTCCAGATCCCGGCGGACAGCCCGTAGGGGGTGTTGTTGGCCTTGGCGACCGCTTCGCCGGGGGTGCGGAATGTCAGCACTGACACGACCGGCCCGAAGATCTCCTCCTGAGCGATGCGGTGGGACTGACTCACGCCCGAGAAGATGGTCGGTCGGAACCAAAAACCGTTCTGCGGCAGGGGACAACCGGAGTCCCAGCGGTCGGCGCCCTCCTGCTCGCCGACGGCTGCGAGGGCCTCGATCCGGTCCAGCTGGGCCCGGCTGTTGATGGCGCCGACATCGGTGTTCTTGTCCATGGGGTCCCCGACCCGCAGGGTCTGCAGGCGCCGCTTGAGGCGCTCGTCGAGCTCGTCGGCGATGGTCTCCTGCACCAGGATCCGGCTCCCGGCACAGCACACCTGCCCCTGGTTGAAGAAGATGCCGTTGACGATGCCCTCGACAGCCTGGTCTATCGGCGCGTCGTCGAAGACGATGTTGGCGCCCTTGCCGCCGAGTTCGAGGGTGGCGGTCTTACGGGTGCCGGCGATCGAGCGGGCAATCATCTTGCCGACCACGGTTGAGCCGGTGAACGCCAGTTTGTCGATGCCCGGATGGTCGACGATCGCCTGGCCGGTCGAGGCGTCACCGGTGACGATGTTGACCACGCCTGGAGGTAGATCTGCCTCCTGACAGATCTGCGCGAAGAGCAGGGCCGTGAGCGGGGTGGTCTCGGCCGGCTTGAGGACGACGGTGTTGCCGCAGGCGAGCGCTGGGGCGATCTTCCAGGCCAGCATGAGGAGCGGGAAGTTCCAGGGAATGACCTGGCCAACGACACCGATGGGGCGGGGATCGGTTCCCAGAGAAGCGAATTCGAGCTTGTCGGCCCACCCCGCGTGGTAGAAGAAATGTGCCGCCACGAGCGGGATATCGACGTCCCGGGACTCCTTGATTGGCTTGCCGTTGTCGAGGGTCTCCAGGACGGCGAGCTCGCGGGCGCGCTCCTGGATGATCCGGGCGATCCGGTAGAGGTACTTGCCCCGATCGGATCCGCTCATCCGCGACCAGACCCGCGTGTATGCCGTGCGGGCGGCCCGGACGGCGGCGTCGACATCCGTGCTCGAGGCCTGGGTGACCTCGGCCAGCCGCTCCTCGGTCGCCGGGTTGATCGTCGTGAAGGAGCCGTCCCCGGATCCGTCGACAAACCGCCCACCGATGAACAGGCCGTAGTGGCTGGCGATGTCGACGACGGCCCGGGACTCCGGGGCTGGTGCATAGTCGAAATGAGGCATCGGTGCTCCTTGCCGGGTCAGTAGCCGCTGGGGGCGTCGTCGGCGACGTAGTCGGCGCCGGAGTAGGCGCCGGTCGCAAGCCGCTGTCGCTGGAGGATCAGGTCGTTGAGCAGGCTGGAGGCGCCGAAGCGGAACCAGAACGGGTCGAGCCAGTCAGGCCCGGCGATCTCGTTGACCGTGACCAGGTACTTCATGGCGTCCTTGGTGGTGCGAATGCCGCCCGCCGGCTTGACCCCGATCTGCTCGCCCGTGAGCGCGCGCCAGTCGCGAACTGCCTCGAGCATGGTCAGGGTGACGGGCAGGGTAGCGGCGGGCGAGATCTTGCCCGTCGAGGTCTTGATGAAGTCAGCCCCGGCGAGCATGCCCAGCCACGAGGCGCGCCGCACGTGGTCATAGGTTGCCAGTTCGCCGGTCTCGAGGATGACCTTGAGACGGGCGCCACCGCAGGCCTCCTTGGTGGCCGCGATCTCCTCGAAGACGGTGAGATAGTCGCCGGAGAGAAAGGCCCCGCGATCGATGACCATGTCGATCTCATCCGCCCCGGCCTCGACCGCAAACCGGACGTCGGCGAGCTTGACGGCGCGGCCGGCGCGGCCGCTCGGGAACGCGGTGGCGACCGCGGCGACCTTGACGTCGCTGTCTCCCAGGGCTTCTTTGGCGACCGCAACAAGGTCGCCATAGACGCAGACCGCCGCAGTGTGCGGGGTGCGTGGATCGCTGGGGTCCGGCTGGGCGGCTCGGGCGGCCAGGCCGCGGACCTTGGCGGGAGTGTCGTTGCCCTCGAGCGTGGTCAGGTCGATCATCGAGATCGCCGTATCGATGGCCCAGGCCTTGCTCGCCTGCTTGATCGAGCGCGTGGACAGGGCGGCGGCTCGGGCGTCACAGCCGACCTGGTCAACGCCGATGACTCCCCGCATCCAGGCCACCAGGGCGGTGTTCGTCAGGCGGGTGACGCCGAGGACGTCACGGGCGCGGGACGTGAGATCCACGGCCGTGGGTGTGCTGCTCATCCGGCGAGTCTAGGGTCATCGGCGCCGCCGTGACCCGGGTCAGGGCCGCCGAGTCCGGCGCCTCGCGTGCGGAGCCACGCGTCGCACCCATGCGGTGTAACTGGGGGGATTCGGGGTCGAGAAAGACCACTGCGCATCGGTGAGCATTCGCGCCGCAACGAGGCCAACGGCCATGCCGAGCACGGTGACCGTGCCGGTGAGGGCCGCCCGCATGGCATCGAGGATCTGGCCCTCGTTGAACCAGACCAGGGCCCGGAAGGCGTCAATGCCCGGAATCATGATGACGACCGACGGGACCGACAGGATGATGCGCGGCAGGTGCAGGTACCGTCCGGCCAGCCAGGCGAGGAGCCCGATGAGCAGCGTGCCGATCGCGGCGGCATTCTGGGCAGGGACGTCCAGCACGAGGAGTTCGAGGCGGACGGGGTTGGCCAAGCTCGCGATGAGCCCAGACACCAGGGCGACGGTCGGGGGACTATTGAAGATGACCGCGAACCCGTAGACCCCGATGAAGCTCGCGAGCGACTGAGCGGCGATCGCTGCGGGCGTGGGGGCGCCGACGGGCAGCGCGGCCACGGCATGCGGGCCGGTGAACTGCGCGACGCTCCAGACGCCGAAGCCCGCGGCGAAAGTGAGCAAGGCGGCATAGGTGAACCGGGCGATGCCGGCGTCGAGGTCGAGCCGCGCGAGGTCGAGGGCGGCGGTCATGAGCGGGAAACCCGGGACGAGGAACAGGACCGAGGCGATGAGTCCGGCGTCCTGGACCGCCGGACTGTGCGATGCCAGGCGGTAGCCGACCCAGGTGAGGCCGACGAAGACGAGAGCGGCCACCACGGCGCTGAGGAACGCCAAGGCCAACTGGTTGAGGTGCCGTCGATGCAGGGCCCGCCGTACGAGTTGGCCCAGCGCCGCAGCGACGAAGACCGCGGCGATGTCGACAGGTCGGGCGTGGTTGAGTTGCGCGAATGCCGCACACGCGGCGCCGGCGCCGAGTGGCGCCGCCCACGCGGGCCACCGTTTGGGACGCCGCAGAATGTCGTCGAGCCCAGCCTGGACCTCGGCGACCGTGACGTGGGTCGGCAGGTCCCGCGCGAACTCCTGCAGGGCGGCGATCTGGTCGGCGTTGACCCCGGGGGAGGGGACCTGGGCGGTCTGGGTGCGGGTGATGCCGCGACGCTCGACGGTCAGGACGATGTCGGTCAGGGAGATCCGGGCACGGATGCTGTCCAGGTCGAGGGCCTGGGCGACGTGGCGCATTGTCTCCGAGACCCGCCGAGCGCCGGTACCGGACGCGAGCATCGTCGCGCCGACGCGCAGGATCACGTCGCAGCGGTTGATCAGGTGGCGCGGCTCGAGGGCGTCCTCCCAGGCGTGCTCATAGACGGGCGTGCCCGGCTCAGCTCGGCGACTCTCGGGCTGGTCCTGCGGGTGCGCGTCGGGGTGTGCGGGGCGGCTGTCGGGCTCGGACACGTCTTCCATCGTCCGGCCACCCGCGGCACACGGGGCCGTTGGTCCAGCATGAGAGCGAGTTTGGGTCGAGGACTGGACGAAGGTGCGTAAACGCTTTAGCACGAGGACACTGAGTTGACGTGAGCACCTCAGCGACCCGTGACCCTCTCGTCCCCGCCGCCAACCTCCGACTCGCTTTGTTGGGTCTCCCGACGGTGGCCAGCGGCCCCGACAATCAGGCCGAACTCGTCAGCCCACTCCTTGCCCGTCAGCGCGAACTGAGCCGGCGCCAGGGCGATCGCCTCCCGCCCGTGGATGAGCGGATCGAGGCGTTCCTGCAGTCCTACCTCGAGGGCATCCCCGAGGTGCCCCGCCTCCCGCGCCGCACGCTGACTCTCGACGTGCCAGGGCTGGCGCGGACGCTCTCGCTGCCCGCCACGTCCGATCACTACGCGTCGGACCTCATCACGAGCTACCGGCTCGTCAACGGCGTGCTGCACAACCCGCGCAACGACCGGCGGACGACCGCCGGAGTGTTCCACGTCGTCGAGGGCGGCCTGCCGATCCCTGACGACAAGAAGGCCGTGCCGCGGGCCACCTTCGCAGCGTTGCTCACCGCAGCATTCGCGCCGCCTGCGGCCTCGCTTGAACTGCCCATCACGTCAGACCAGGCTGCGCCGGCCGCGTGCTTCGTCTCCCTTCTGCTCCGGCCGCTGGTCGTCGTCGGTGTGCCTGGTCGGACCCGGGAACGGCGGATGGAGACGCGCTTTATCGTCCCGGGCTCCATGGTGGCCAACCTCGACTTCGTCGAAGGGATCTTCGGCAACGCCGGAGACCCCTACCTCCCCGAGAATGACGCAGCGCTCGATCCGCTGGGCTGGACCGGGCACTCCGGTCTGGTTGTTCTCGCTCCTCACCTGGTCTCGGCGACCAAGCAGTCCCTGGGTCTGCCGCACCGCAGTGTCGCGACCGATCGCCAGGTGCGCGACGGGATGTGCTGGAGCGACCCCACTGAGCGCTACAACAACGGCCAGGCCTTCAAGGTGTGCGCGCGCGACGAGCGGGGCGTCGTGGTGACGATCATCGCGGACAACTACTTCGGCTACTGCAAGAAAGAAGTCAAAACGCAGATCTCCCTGTCCGCCAACCTCTTCGGCGGTGCAGAGGAAGAGCACAGTGGCGGTGCCCTCGTCTTCCCGAGTTGGGACGAGGGCCAGGAGTTCACGGCGGAGATTCGCGCAGGGGTGCCATCCGTGGGCGAGGTCGTCGGCGCCGACCCCGGGCACTGGACCCTCGACCCCGCCGGGTGGGCCGCCTCGACGCTCCACCCGCGCCTGATCCTGGTCCCGCAGGGCGCGACGTTCAGCCTCAAGGACCGCGCCATCACCTGGGCGGGCACCGAGGGGCAGCCGGCCACGATCCCCTTCCGGGGGAGGACGACCTACGTGGACCCCAACGGTTTCCGGATCGAGATGAAGCAGGTCCGCACCGACCCCGCCCAATGGACCATCGTCGGCACCTCCTCACGCACGACGGTGTGCCACAAGCCCTCCACGGTGTCTGGTGGGGGAAAGTCCGAGATCAGCAAGTCGATCGCCGATGCCATCACGATCGGCAACGCGTACGTCGCCAATGCCGACGCCGACATGGATGCGGTCGCCGACATCGTGGGCCGGGACTACGCGGATCGATTCAGGGATCCGGCGCTCAATGGCCAGGACCACCGCCCGATCCTCGGGCCGGAGCGCAGCATGGGGAGCGTCATCAAGCTCCTGACGCCCAGGTCCCAGTTCAGCGACGACCACATCACATTTATCTCCAGCATTCCGCCGCACATCCTTGAGCTGGTCTATGTCATCAAGGAGGCTTACCGGCCCGAGTGGGGTGAGCACTGGCGCGACCACTTCGCGGTGAGCCGGGTCAACGGCCGCGCCGGCAATCGGCTCCGGCTGGACGGCCAGCAGGTCCTCGTGGACATGCTCCGGGTCGGTTTCGAGGCCGACGGGTCCTATCGCCTCTTCAGCCTGCGCCCCGACTTCTCGCCGAGCATCAAGGTCCAGACCGAGGACGACATCACGGCCTCGGTCGTGGTCCCCGCCGCTGCGGGCTTCAGCTCCGCCGAGGGCGAGCTCGCGCCGTCGGTCAAGTACGTCGAGAACTGCGAACAGCTCCTGTTCCAGCGGCCCGATGACGCGATCCACCCCGGATACGACACCATGGCCGAGTCGGACATCGCCCGACCGGGGACCTTCCTGTCCAACTTCGAGCCGCTGGATCACGCTGCCGTGCAGGAGATGCATGACGACGCTATCGGCCTCAGCGAGTTCACCGTGCCCATGCGTGACCTGTTGACGGCATTCGCCGAGTCGGTTCCAGGCAATGGCGAGCCGGACTATTTGGCCTGCTCGTCCCGGCCTCGGATTGTCGACGGCAAGCCGTCCAAGAACCCGCGCTACCTCCAGGTCCGCCCGGACCTCTCCGATCGCACAGGCACCGTGGCCGCGCTCACGGCCGTGCGGCTCGCGCATCGTCTGCCGATGGACGCGCCGGTGCCCATGGGTGTCGACGTCGTCGTGGCAGGGCGCCGCAACAACCCGCCCGAGCCCGGTGCACCGGCGCTCTGTGCCTTCTCGCCGCTGCACTATCTCGACCTGCCCGAGCTCCTCATGGAGTTCATCTCGTCGATGACGGGCAAATCGCCGTCGACGACTGGTGCGGGCAGCGAAGGGGCGATGACCAAGGGCCCGTTCAACGCCCTGCCGACGACCTACGACCTCAATGCGGCATTCCTCTCGTTTGCGCTGACCGGGTATGACGGCTGGATCTCGTCCGCCGGCTTCATCGGTCCGCAGGTGCGTGTCGACCATGACGTCAGCCTGCTCGTACCGGAGATCTTTGCCCGGATGCAGCCGCACGAGCGATCGGCGGGGTGGCTCCTCGATCACGGCTACCTCGAGCCTGTGCCGGACCTGACCGTCGGCGGGCAATGCGTGCCGGCGAGCCGACTCGGATACCGGATCACGGCAAAGTTCGCAGCCACCTTCCTCGGTCGGATCTTCATGCACCCGCAGGCCATCTTCACGCAGGCCATCCTGCGTCCGGAGACCCAGGACCCCCAGGTCTTTGCTGACTCGGTTGCCGTCATGGCGGCCACCCACGAGCGAGTGGCGCAGTCGTACATCACGGACGGCACCATCGCGTCTGCCTGCCCGCCGGTGCGGGCGCTGCTCGAGATCATGGCGCACGGTCGCAGTGACGAGGGGCTGACGCTGGACTCGCCGGAGTTCCGCGCGATGTTCACTCGTGAGGGCGTGCTGTCCAGCTCGTGGTACGCCGCGCGGCTCGATGCGGCTCAGGCGGCCGAGGTGGCCTCAGCAGATGCTGGTATCGCTGCGCTCGAGGGTTTCCTCGCCGATGGCGCGGACTCTGATGTCGTTCAGCGACTGGGCCTGACCGAACGCCTCGCTCAGGTGCGCCGCGCAAGGGATGAGGCGGCCAGTGCGACGCACCGTGACGGACTCGTCGGCACGCTGGGGCGCCAGACAACCTTCCGCTGACGGGAACGTGCGGGGTCAGGGACCGACGTGCCCGCAGGACACCTGCACGGGATACCAGAGGAGGTCGTCTCCCTGGCTCTCGGTCTCGGTCGAGGTGATCGAGTTCGTGAGCCTGACGATGTAGTCGCCAGTGGCAGCCGGCGTGAACTGATAGGTGGCGGTGCCATAGAGGTAATTGGGTTTGGTCAGTGTGGTTGTTGCGGTCGAGGCGATCTCCGTCGGGGTGGGCAGGCTTGCCTCCGTCGGCGCAATGGAGATGCCGCCCGTCATGGGCAGCGCGTTCCACGTCACCATGCGGTAGGGCAGGGTGAAGGTGTAGGTGCAGCCCTCGAGGAGACGGATCCCCACCTTGGTGGTGGCAGCCGCTGTGTAGGTCGTGCTGAGCTCAGCGTCCTTACTGGTGTTCCAGTTGCCCCCAGTGAACTGACTGACACCCGAACCCTGGACAGTCGTGCCGGTCTGGACGAGTGTCCACCCGGCGCCGCTGAAACTCGGGAGCGTCGCACAGTTCAGCGAGCAGGCAGCCGCGGGCGCCGGCTGCGCGAACGTGATGGCCGGCAGGGTCCAGGCCGCGCCCGCCGCCACCGTGCGCCGTGATGGCCGATGCCCCCCAAAGCGGTTGTTCAATCCCTCCATGTTGAGTATTGAAGCAGTAAAGACAAGACTCTGTTTACTAAACAGGCAAGCGTTTACATCTTATCCGGGCGCGTAATCGAAGGCGCAGGGGCGGCCTCAGTCACAGGTGACGGAGATGTCGTAGATGCCGATGTCGTCGCCAGTGGCATTCGCGCCACTCCCGGTGATGCTGAAAGCCATCCACATCGTGAGCAAGCTGCTGCCTGGCGGGCTGGCGGGCACCACGTGCGTGTACGTCGCGGTGCCGAACATGCGAGTGCTCATCGCGGCGCACGGGCAGGCACTACCGACGAGGGCAGCGGTATCGATCAGGGCAGGGAGGGGCGGCGCGCTCGTCGGTGCGGGCCCCGTGCCGAACCACGCCTGCATGGGATCGGTGTTTGCTGCATAGGCGAACCACGGGATGGTGAAGGTGTATGTCCGTCCCGATTGAACCGGAATCGTGGTTGACAGGACCCACGTGTAGGTGCCGTGGGCGCCAGCATCGTTGTTCAGCAGCCACATGGCCGCAGGGACGCACGAGGCGTCACAGGCCCGGTTGACATACCCCACCGTTGGGGCCGGCGTCGCACCAATTTGCTGCACCGCCCAGTTCCCCGGGGAGAAGCTGGGCAAGGGCGGGCAGGACGCCGAGGACGATTGAGCAGGCGCGGCCCCCGCGACGGTAATGGCCGGGATCGCCCACGCGGCCCCCCGAGTGACGGTACGACGGCGGAGTTGATGGTCCCCGGGCAAACTCTTTAGTCCCTCCATGCCCTCCATTCAAACAGGAGAATCTCCTTCCCTCGGCCGCATGGGGGGGGATTCAGTCGGTCCGGCTTTTACGTAGTAGCGGTAAAGCAGGTATGCCGCGAGCGCATCGAGGAGGTGCCAGAGCCCATGGCCCTGGAGGAGAGACCAGGGGTCACACCAGGGCGAGTCGCTCTGAGCGACATTCCAGATGGCGAAGGCCACGAGCAGGATCGCCAGGGCGGCATATCCGTGCCTCGCAGCCCCGGGGCTGCGGCGGCGCCGGATGAGCACCACCTCCAGCAAGATGGCGACCAGGAGGAGCACGGCGAAGGCGAGGTTGGCGCCGTTATGGACGACGGGCACCGTGACGTGGAGGTTCTCGACCAGCTCACACACCAGGAGACTGGCCCCGAATGCCGCCGCGAAGGTGCCAGCACCGCGTCGCAGGACGCGGGTGAGCGCGTAGGCGAAGGCGAATCCGGCGATGAGGTACATGGAGAGCAGGTCCAGCCGCCCGCCCAGGGCCGACTGGGTTGCGTGCATGGCCATGCTGGCGGGGCCGAGCAGCGTCACCACGACGGCCAGGGCCGTGGTCAGCCCGCGGCCACTGGGCAACCACCCGCTGGGCCGGCGGGCATGCCAGGCGATCGCCAGGCCGGCGACCATGAACCCCAGGTTGGACCATGTGTTGACCGGCTGCCGGATCCACCCAGGCCGGGCCGCCTCACAGAAGCTGTCTCCGCGGCCGACATCGGGTCCGAGCCAGCCAGTCCGGGCGGACAGGAGGACGGCGGCCAGCGCGACGGCCCCGATCGCGGCGGTGATCGCGAGGGGTCGCCACGGTGCTCGCATGTCGCCAGCCGCTACAGGGCGGTGGCTGCTTCGAGATCCGCCCGAATGGCAGCGAGGCGGCCGGCAGCGCGGACGCGGGCGCCGACCAGATCCTCGTCGGTGACTGGCTCAATGACCTCGAGGTAGACCTTGAGCTTGGGCTCGGTCCCGGACGGGCGGACGATGACCCGTGATCCGTCGACGAGGAACCATCGCAGTCCCTCGGTTGGGGGCAATCCACCGTCGCCTTGGGCCAGGTCGTCCAGCTGCTTGACCACGATCCCCGCGATCTGCGGGCGCGGCTGGGTGCGCAGTCGACCCATCACCTCGCTGATGAGGGACAGGTCGGACACGCGCACCGAGAACGCATCGGTCGCATGCACCCCATGGGCGCGGGCGAGGTCGTCGAGCCGGTCGGTCAGGGAGCGGCCCTGGGCCTTCAGTGAGGCGGTGAGCTCGGCGATGAGGAGCGCGGCAGAGATGCCGTCCTTGTCACGGACGTGAGGCGGATCGACGCAGTAGCCGATGGCCTCCTCGTAGCCGTAGCGCAACCCCGGGACCCGGCCGATCCACTTGAACCCCGTCAACGTCTCCTCGTGGCGGACCCCGGCTGCTGCGCACATCGTCGCGAGCATCCGTGACGAGACGATGGAGTTGGCGAAGACGGCGTCGTTGTCGACACCACCGGACAGCACGTGTGAGCCGAGCAGGGCGCCCAGTTCATCACCACGCAGCATTCGCCAGCCGCCTGGCCCCGGCACCGCGACAGCGCACCGGTCGGCATCGGGGTCGTTGGCGATGACGATGTCAGGTCCCGTCTGCTCCGCCAATTCGATCGCGGCGTCGATGGCCCCCGGCTCCTCGGGGTTGGGGAATGGCACGGTGGGGAACAGCGGGTCTGGTTCGGCCTGGGAGAGAACGGGAATCGGCGGCTCGTACCCAGCCGCTGCGAAGGCACGCTGGATGGTCTCGGACCCGACGCCGTGCAGGGCCGTGTGGACGACCGTGAGGTCGCGCGGGGTCTCGGGGGAGACGACGGTCGTGGCGTCCACCACATAGGCGTCCAGGACCTCATCCCCTAGGTGCACCCAGCCGTCGACTGCCCGAGGGACCGAGGCGACCGACTCGACGGCGGCGATCTGGGCGGCGATCAATCCGTCGACAGGGGGGACGATCTGGGAGCCGTCACCGACGTAGACCTTGTAGCCGTTGTCCTCCGGAGGATTGTGCGAGGCGGTCACCATGACTCCGGCGTCGGCGCCGAGGTATCGGATGGCATAGGCGAGGACGGGGGTGGGCATCGGGCGGGGGAGGAGGGCAGCGCGTCCCCCCAACCCCACGACGACGGCACACGTGTCGACGGCAAAGATGTCCGAGTTGAACCGGGCGTCATAGCCGACGACGACCAAAGGACTGTCGGACAAGGATTTCAGGTACTCAGTGAGGCCGGCAGCGGCGCGGATCACGACCGCTCGGTTCATCCGATTGGGCCCTCCGCCCAACCTGCCGCGCAGTCCAGCGGTGCCGAACTCGAGCAGGCCAGCCATCGCATCGGTGAGGGCGCTCTGGGCGTCGGTGTCGCCCGCCTCGGCCGAAGCGACCAGGGTGAGCAGCTCGTCCGCGGTGGTCGGGTCTGGATCGTCCGCCGCCCACGCTCGGGCGGCCGTCAGCAGGTCGGGCACGTGGCTCATGACGCTCCCGTCACATCCGGGTGACGACGGCCGCGAGGAGTCGGCCGCACCGCTGCGCGGCGGCCTGGCCAGCCTCGATGACCTCCTCGTGGCTGAGCGGGACCGGGGAGATGCCCGCGGCAGCATTGGTCACCAAGGAGATCCCGAGGATCTCCAACCCGCTCTGCCGCGCGGCGATCGCCTCAAGCGAGGTCGACATGCCGACGAGATCACCGCCCAGAACGCCGGCCATCTTGACTTCGGCTGGTGTCTCGTAGTGGGGTCCGCGGAACTGGACGTAGACGCCCTCGTCGAGCGTCGGGTCGATCTCGCGGGCGAGGGCCCGTAGGCGAGTGGAGTAGAGATCGGTGAGGTCGACGAAATGTGCTCCCTCGATGGGGGAGGCGGCAGTGAGGTTAATGTGGTCCGAGATCAGGACCGGGGTGCCAGGCGCCCAATCAGGGTTCAGGCCGCCGCAGCCGTTGGTGATGACGATGGTCGAGCAGCCGGCTGCGGCTGCGGTCCGCACCCCGTGGACGACGGCCCGCACTCCCTTGCCCTCGTAGAAGTGGGTGCGGGTGCCATACACCAGCGCGCGTCGGCCGGTGTCGCCAATCGCCACCGAGCGCATGATGCCGCTATGGCCCTCAACGGCTGCCTTGCCGAAACCCGGGACGTCGGTGTTGGGGATCGTGGTCAGCGTCTCGCCGATGAGATCACCCGCCGTGCCCCACCCCGAGCCCAGGACGAGAGCCACATCGTGCCTGGCGGCCCCGGTGCGCTCCGCGATCACCGCGGCTGCGGCTCGCGCGACGGCGAACGGATCAGTGGACGGGTCAGACAGGTTCCCCATGATGTCGGCCATGAGCCCGAGCCTAGGGGGCCGCTCGCGATTGGCGCAGGTCCATCGCTCCCTCGCCTCGTCATGGGCGAGACTGTGTTCCCATGACGCGTCCTCGTGCCGGCTTTCCCACTCGCCGCCTGGCCCTGACCGGTCTCGCGGCTAGCGCTGCCCTTGGCGCGGCGGGGTGTAGCAGCGCAACCGAGGTGACTGCATCCGAGGCATCAGCTGCAGGCTCCTCCACCACGCCGACCGCGGTCTCGGCCGCTCCCCTCACTCCCACACCGACGCCCAGCCCCACCGGGCCACCCTCCGTCGCCACGACGCCCGGCCCCGACCTGACCCACGCGACCACCGGCCGTGCCGAGGTCGCCCTCACCTTCCACGGCGCCGGAGACTCTGCCATCGCCGACGCCGTGCTCGGGATCCTCGCCGAGCACACGGCATTCATGACGGTCTTTGCCATCGGCCAGTGGGTGCAGGCCAATCCCGACCTCATTCGGGCGATCGCGGCCGCTGGGCATGAGGTCGGCAACCACACGTGGAGCCACCCCGATCTGCCCACCATGGAGGAGGCGGCCGTCCGGGACGAGATTCGCCGAGGCCGCGAGGCGCTCGCCGCCGTCCTGGGCGAGCCCGGCTGGTGGTTCCGACCGTCCGCGACCCAGACCTCGACCGAGACGATCCGCGCGGCGGCGCGCGCGGAGGGGTATGCCGTGTGTGTGTCCTACGGCGTGGACCCCGAGGACTTCCGCGACCCAGGCGCCGACCTGGTCCGGTCCCGCACTCAGGCTGCCATCCAACCCGGGGCGATCGTCTCCCTCCACCTCGGACACCCGGGCACCGTTGAGGCGCTCCCCGGCATTCTGGAGGATCTGGCGGTGGTCAGCTTGGCGCCGGTGACCCTGACAGCATTGGTTCGTTCCTGACCCGGTGTGGCGGGATCCATGCCAACCGGCGCCAGACATAGGCTTCCTAGAGAAGGAACCACCGGGGGCTGACCCTCATGCATTTAAAGGACGCCACATGACACACCCCCTGCGCACGTGGGGACGGCTCCTGGCCGGTGCCGCTGCGGCGGGCCTGCTGCTCACCGCGTGCGGCGGGGCCGATGAGGTCACGCCCACCCCGACGCCCACGACGGCCTCGGCATCGCAGACTCCGTCGCCCACGCCGTCGCCGACCCCCAAGGAGGTCAACGTCTATGGCGAGGCCGGCATCGGGATGTTTGCGCCGGCGGCTCAAGAGGCCCGCCCGTTGGTCTACGTCCCCAACACGATCTCCAACACCGTCCAGGTCATCAACCCCGAGACCTACGAGATCATCGATCGGTTCCACGTCGACCGAGAACCACACCACGTCGTGCCCTCCTGGGACCTGAAAACGTTGTGGGTCAACAACACCCAAGGCAACACCGTGACGCCGATCGATCCGCTGACGGGCACGGCTGGCGCGCCGATCCCTGTCGAGGATCCCTACAACCTCTACTTCACGCCGGATGGCTCCAAGGCCATCATCATGGCCGAGCGGCTCCACCGGATCGACATCGTCGATCCCCACACGTTCGTGCTGGAGCGGTCGCTGCCCGTGGACTGCAACGGGGTCAACCACGCGGACTTCAACGCCGCCCTGGACGTCTTCGTCGCGAGTTGTGAGTTCTCGGGCAACCTGCTGGTCATAGACTCAGGCTTCACGCAGATCCTTAAGAAGATCGACCTCAACACGATCGTCACGCAAGGCGCGACGTCGCCGCAGGAGGCCTATCACTCCGGCCTCCCGCAGGCTGGCCTTGATCGCGGCGCGTCGGCGATGCCCCAGGACGTGCGGCTCACCCCGGACGGCAAGTACTTCCTGGCCTGCGACATGCTGCGCAACGGCGTGTGGGTCTTCGACGCAACGACCTACGAGTACGTGAAGTTCATCGAATCCGGCAAGGGCACCCATTCGATCTATCCCTCGCGGGACGGCAAGCAGCTCTTCGTGTCCAACCGCGATGAAGGCACCGTCGTCGTCATCGACTCCGCGACCTTGGAGAAGACCGCCAAATGGACCATCCCCGGAGGTGGGTCACCGGACATGGGCGGGGTCAACAACGATGGCACCGAGCTATGGCTCTCCGGCCGCTACCATGCCGAGGTTTATGTCTTTGACACTGCGACGGGCGAGCTCAAGCAGCGGATCAAGACGGACGCGGGGTCGCACGGACTCGCGGTCTGGCCGCAGCCGGGTCGATTCTCGTTGGGGCACACCGGCAACATGCGGTGACGGCGTCGGCTGGTCGTGCTCCCGTGGCACACCATCCGTGGCTGGTACCCCGCCGCATTCCACCGAGCCGAACCTGGGCACCCCTTCGTAGAATGAGACATGTCCTCCCGCCGGGAGTCGGCAGATCCCGGTGCTGTCCCCGCCCAGGGTTTGCCGACGCTGACGCACGTCTCTGACATCACCGACCTGGAGCAGGCGCGCTCCCTGCTGGCGAACTACGGCCTCAGACTTCGACCATTGGGAGACAGTGACACCTTTCACCTCCAGGCCCGGCAGGTCAGCAGTGGGCTCCTCGCCGTCGTGCGATCGACCTACGGCAGTCCCGTCGAGATCTCCGGCGGCGTTGCGCAGTCGTCGGATCTGTGCTTCGGCACCGTGATCTCCGGGGCTGTGGAGCTGTGCGACGTCAGGGGAGTCATCGACCTCGGCCCCGGCAGCTCCGTGGTCTGGGATGAGGCGCACGACATCCGGACGCGCCGTCCGGGGGCCGCCGAGCTGCTGATGATCAGGCTCGATCGTGCCGCGTTCCACCGGCTCGTCCTGGACCTGCTCGGCCCCGTTGATCCGGCGGCCGGCTTCGCCCTGGCCTCCCCGGCCACGCCCGCTGACCGCGCGAGATGGCGGGCCGTGATCGGTGTCGTCGAGCAGCTCGTCGCGGTGACCGACGGCCGCCCGGCCGCACTGCTCGCGGACGCCCTAGACCAGTTCGTCGTCTCTGCGCTGCTCGAAACCCATCCGCATACCTACCTCGCCGCCGCGCCCCCGGTCCGCGCCGACACGGTCGCGACCCGGGCCGCAGCGATCGCGGCGGAGTACCTTCGGGCCCATCATGACCAGCCCGTGCGCATGGCTGAACTCGCGTCGCGTCTGCACCTCACTCCTCGGGCCTTGCAGGCTGGCTTCCAGCGCCGCTACCAGATGTCGATGCGCGACTACCTGCGCACCCTCAGGGTGCAGTCGGCTCACCAGGAACTCCTCGATGACCCGACAGCGTCGGTGACCGAATTGGCCTACCGGTGGGGGTTCTCCTCGGGCCCTCGGTTCGCTGCCGCGTATCGGGCTCATTTTGGGGTAACGCCAGCGCTGGCCGCGGCCCAACGGCGGGCACAGCCAAGCAGGGTCGGCGACGTGCCGAAAGTGTCTGGAGCCGTGCGTATCGCGTAACGACCGGAGGTGGCTGCCGTCGCCACACTCAGTCACGACGCACGGCATGGCGCGCCGCGTGCGGTGCGTCGTGCGGCAGTCCATCCGTGACCCTCGACGTCAGAGGGCCCGGGACGGGCTGCCTGCAGCGGTCAACGCGGTCCCCTGACCCGCCCGCTGCCGCCCCGGGTCCAGCACGCTCCTCCCCCCCTGCCGGTGCTGGGCCCAGGGGCGGCCCCGATCCTGCTGCGGCAGAGGGCTGGTCAGCGTTGCGATGTGACAGCGAGGGCCCGATCGCCACGCGGACGCAACGTGACGGCATCACCGACGCCAAACCGCGTGACGTCGGTGTTGGCCACCTGGATGCTCACGAGTTCGCCGCCCGTCGTGCGGGCAGTCACCCGGCCGTGGCCTCCCAGGAAGCTCGTGGAGACGACGCGTGCGGATCCGGGGTCGCTTCCGGCGGCGTTCGATGCTGGCGCCACGGTGATGCCTTCGGGTCGCACCAAGACCACGGCGGCGCCGGGGCCGGCCGAGCCGGGGAGCAGCTCGACGGAGCCGCCGAGGACCTGCGCGTGCCCGTCGGCCACGCGGCAGGCCAGGCGGTTGGTCAGACCGACGAAGTCAGCGACGAATGCCGTGCGGGGCGCCGAATAGAGCTCGTCGGGTGCGGCTAGCTGCTCGAGGCGACCAACGCTCATCACGCCCACTCGGTCAGCCACGGCGAGCGCCTCCTCCTGGTCGTGCGTGACGAACAGGGTTGTGGTGCCGATGTCGAGTTGGATGCGGCGGATCTCGTCGCGCAACTGCGTGCGCACCTTGGCGTCCAGCGCCGAGAGCGGCTCGTCCAGGAGCAGCACGCTGGGCTCGATGGCCAGGGCCCGAGCCAGGGCGACGCGCTGCTGCTGGCCACCGGACATTTGGTGTGCGAACTTGTCGGCGTGGGCATCCAACCCGACGAGGTCGAGCATGTCACCGGCCCGGGTGCGCCGGTCAGCCTTGGCCTTACCGCGCAACTCCAGTCCGAACTCGACGTTCTGGCGTGCTGTCATGTGGGGGAACAGCGAGTACGCCTGGAAGACCATCCCCATGTCCCGCTTGTTGGTGGCCAGGCCCGTGATGTCGGTGCCCGCCACCGTGACCGTCCCCGAGTCGGGATCCTCTAGGCCAGCCAGGCAGCGCAGCGCCGTGGTTTTGCCACACCCGGAGGGCCCGAGCAGGGCAACGAACTCCCCGGGCTCCATGTGCAGGGTCAACCCGTCTAGGGCCGCGACCCCGCCATACACGCGGCGCAGGTCGGTGAGGTGCACGGCGCTCCCGCGCCCGTCGGCTCGGCTTCGGGTGGGCGTGCTCGGCCCGGTTGGCTCGCTCATGCGGAGGACTCCTTGGGGTCGGGGGCAGTGGCGCTGCGTCGGGCCCGTCCGACGAACGACATGGCAAAGAGCAGGACGAAGGCGAAAATGAGCGAGGCCAGCCCGACGGCCACGGACATCTTGGCGTCGGACTTGCCGATCTCGAACATCGCCACCTGCAGGTTCTTGCGGGCGAACAGGTTGGCGATGGTGAATTCACCCAGGACCAGGGCCAGGCTGAGGAAGGACGCTGAGAGCACCGCGGTGCGCAGGTTGGGCAGCACGATGCGGGCCATGACGGTGGGCCAGCCGGCCCCGAGGGTGCGGGCTGCCTCCGACAGGGTCCGTACGTCGAGGGCCCGCAGGCCCGCGTCGAGCGACCGGTAGGCATAGGGCAGGACGAGGATCACGTAGGCCAAGGCGAGCCAGAGCGTCGACTCGCCGATCGTGGCGCCGAAGAAGTAGGTCAGCCAGGCCGTCAGCCACGAATACACCGGCGTCAGCCCAACGACCAGCACGATGGCAGGCACGGTGAGGGGCAGCAGGCAGATGAACTCGACGGTGCGGGTCATTCCTGGGAGGCGCAGCCGGACCCAGGTCATGGTCGGCACGAGGAGGACGAGCATGACGACGACGGTGATGACGGCCAGACCCATGGAGGCCAGGAAGCCCTGTCGCAGAGCCGGATACTGCTGTGAGAGCTCGCCGAAGTCCAGCAGAGTGAGCCAGGTCTGCGCCGAGCGACCGACTCCGCCCGGGCCTCGCGTGGTGTATTCGAGCATGGCGATGAGGGGGATGACAAAGAACGCGAGCGTCACGGTCACCACGGTCCAGCGCATGACCGACTGCTTGCGGACGAATGCCGCACGCCCGCCGCTCATCGGCTCATCCAACGGCTGGCGCGGCGGTCGATCCAGGCATAGATGACCATCACAACAGCCACGACGACGACCGCAGCCAGGGCCATGGCCTTGCCGACGTTCTCCTGCCCGAGGATGACCTCGGAGTTGAAGGTCCCACCGATCTGCAGCGGCACCAGCGGCGAGGCCTGCGTGATGAGGGCCGCCGCGGTGGCATAGGCCGAGAAGGCGTTGGTGAACAGCAGCAGCACCGCGCCCACAAAGGAGGGGAAGAGGATCGGCCCACCCACGCGCCGCCAGTAGGTCCAGGTCGTGCCGCCCAACGTCTGGGTGGCCTCGCGCCACTGAGGCTTCAGGCCCTCGACCGCCGGGAGGAAGACGATGACCATGAGGGGGATCTGGAAGTACAGGTAGACCAGCATCAGGCCCTTGTTCCACTGGTAGAGCCAGAGGGCCGAGGAGGGTGCCAGGCCGACCGCGTCGAGCCAGCCGGTGACCATGCCCTCGCGTCCGAAGGCAGCCAGGAAGGCGAACGCCAGGGCGACCCCGCCGAACTGGGCGAGCACCCCACTGAGCGAGCTGACGAACCGCTTGAGCAGCCCGTCGGGTGCCGCGGTGCTCACGGCATACGCGAGCACCGCCCCGATAATCCCGCCGGCCAGCGCGGTGACCGCGGACAGGACCAGCGAGTTGCGCATCGCGGTGCCGAACGCCGGGGAGGTCAGCGCCGAGAGGTTGCCAAAGGAGAACGAACCGTCGGAGATGAAGGCACCGACAACGACCACGATGGTCGGGATGAGGAGGAATGCCGTGGTGTAGACGAAGAAGGGAATGACGCCCATCAGGGCGCCCGACGGCCGGAAGCCGCCGAGCGCCCTGCGGGGTGCGGTGGTCGTAGTCGACAACAGGATCAGCCCATCGCGGCCGGCCAGGCGGTGGCCAGTGCCTCCTTGGCCTTGTCCGTGTCCTCCTGGGTCGGCAGCACGGGGCTGGTCACCTTGGGGAGCGCGTCCGCCGCGGCGGTGTCGATGGTGCCCGCCTTGACCATGGCATCCATGAGCACGGGGGTGGCGCCACCGCGCAGCCAGGCGTTCTGACCGTCAGGGCTGAACAGGTACTCCTGGAACAGTCGGGCCGCCGCAGGGTGAGGCGCGTCGATGTTGATCGCCTGGTTGTAGAAGACCTTCAGGGCCGCGTTGTCCGGGGTGAACAGCTTCCACGTGGGGACCTTGGTCATGACGCCGGTCTGGTTGTAGGACCAGTCGAAGACCACAGGGGTCTCGCCGGACTCGATCGTCGCCGGGGTCGGGTCGAGCGGCAGGAAGTTGCCGGCGTCCTTGAGGGCCTTGAACCACTCGATGCCCTTGGTCGGGTCTGCCGCGGTCCCACCCTGGGCGATCGAGACCATCTGGACCCCGGCGAATGCCGCGCCCGCCTTGGTCGGGTCACCGTTGAGCGCGATCTTGCCCGCATAGTCGGCCTTCATCAGGTCGGCGAGCGAGGTGGGCGCCGGGACCTTAGCCGAGTCGTAGCCCACGGTCATCAGGCCGGCATAGTCGTTGACCCAGAGGCCCGTCGACTCCTTGTTCTCGGCCGGGATGTCGTCCCAGGCCTCCACCTGGTAGGGGGCGAACTTGGCGGTGTTGGCCAGGGCGACGGCCGTGCCGAGGTCGAAGACGTCGGGGGCGGTGCTCTGACCCTTGAGGCGATCGGCCGTGGCGATCTCGTCGGCGCTGCTGGCGTCCGGCTGGTCGCTGGTGATCTTGATCTCGGGGTACTTCTTGGCGAAGCCGTCCAGGATCTCCTGGTAGTTCGCCCAGTCCGGCGGGAGGGCGATGACGTTGAGCGCGCCCTCCTTCTTGGCGGCCTCCTCGAGGGCGGCCATGCCACCGAAGTCCGCGGCCGACGTTGCCGTCGCCGCGTCGCCCGACCCGCTGCTGCTCGAGGCGCTGCTCGTCGAGGTGGCGTCGTCGCTCGGGGGGGAGCACGCGGCGAGGCCGACGGCCGTCAGGCCGATCGTGGCCACGGTGATCATGCGGAGGCGTGCACTACTCATCTGGGGTTTTCCCTTCCCTGGGGGTAGCGGGTGTGGACCCGCGGGTGATGAGACCACCCGCGAAGCACCATATGGTTCAAAAGAGCACCATGTAAGGGTGCTGGGGTATTCGTTGCCGAGTCGTGGCCTGATCGCCGTTGCCTGTGCGCCCATGGGCCATCCCCTCGTCATTCCCGACCGGCGCGGCGACCTGGCCGCCCACCGAGCGGGGGCGCCGGATGCGACGCGCGGCGTCACCAAGGGCGGGCCCGGATGCGAGGATGACCGGCGTGAATGCTCGGACGACGCGTGTCGCGATTCTCGGTGGCGGACCCGGTGGCTATGAGGCGGCTCTGGTCGCTGCGCAGCTCGGCGCGCAGGTCACCCTCGTGGAGCGGGATGGTCTGGGCGGAGCCGCCGTCCTGACGGACTGCGTGCCGTCCAAGGCGCTGATCGCGACGGCCGAGTCGATGGGGGGCCTAGCCCAGGCATCCTCCCAGGGTGTGCGTCTCGATGAGGCGGTCCACGCCGACCTGGCCCTGGTCAACGATCACGTCCTGCGGCTGGCTCGCGCCCAGAGCGCCGACATCGGCACGCGCCTGACCGAGGTCGGAGTGCGCGTCCTCGCCGGGATGGGCCGTCTTGTCACGCCGACCTCGATTGCCGTCGAGACGCCGATGGGGGACGAGCTCGTCGACGCGGATGTCGTCCTCGTCGCGACCGGCGCGACGCCACGGGTCATGGACACGGCCGTGCCCGATGGGGAGCGGATCCTGACCTGGCAACAGATCTACGCCCTGCGAGAGCTGCCCGAACGCCTCATTGTGGTCGGCTCGGGCGTGACCGGCGCCGAGCTGGCCCAGGCATTCCTCGGCCTGGGCTCCGAGGTTGTGCTCGTGTCATCGCGCGATCGGGTCCTCCCTGGTGAGGATCCGGATGCGGCGACGGTCATCGAGGACGTCTTCCGGGCCCGAGGCATGGAGGTGCTGTCGCGCTCGCGGATGACGGCGGTTTCGCGGACGGAGTCCGGCGTCAGCGTCACCTTGGAGGACGGGCGCACCATCGAGGGCTCGCACGCTCTGCTCGCGGTGGGATCGGTGCCGTTGACGCGCGGGATCGGCCTGGAGGACAACGGCATTGACCTCACCCCGTCGGGACACATCGTGGTCGACCGGGTCTCGCGAACCTCCCTGCGGACTGTGTATGCCGCGGGCGACTGCACTGGGGTCCTGCCGCTGGCGTCGGTGGCTGCCGCCCAGGGGCGCACCGCCATGTCGCACGCGCTGGGGGACGCGGTCGCTCCGCTGCCCCTGCACTACGTGTCTGCCAACATCTTCACCGAGCCCGAGATTGCCACGGTCGGTGTCTCGCAGGCGGATCTAGACAGTGGGCGGGTCCGCGCCGATGTCGTCACGCTGCCGTTGTCACGCAACCCGCGGGCCAAGATGATGGGGGTGAGCGAGGGGTTCGTCAAACTCTTCGCCCACCGTGGCTCCGGTCTCGTCCTCGGGGGTGTGGTCGTTGCCCCCCGCGCGTCCGAGTTGATCTTCCCGGTGACCCTGGCGGTCCAGCACCGCCTCAATGTCGACCAGGTGGCCTCGACCTTCACCGTCTACCCGTCGCTGACCGGCTCGATCGCCGAGGCCGCGCGCCGCCTGCACGCCACCGACTAGCCCCTTGCGGCCCACCACGGGTGCGTGCCGATGTCGCAGCATCCAGCGACTTCGGCACGCACAGGAGGGGTCAGGCGTCCTTGATCTCACAGAGGACGGCGCCGTTGCTCACGGTCTCGCCAGGGGCGGCATTGAGGCCGCTGACCACGCCGGCCTTGTGGGCGGTGATCGGCTGCTCCATCTTCATGGCCTCGAGCACGACGACGAGGTCGCCCTCGGCGACCGTGGCCCCGTCCTGCACGGCCACCTTGACGATCGTGCCCTGCATCGGCGCGGTGAGAGAGTCGCCTGAGGCAGCGGCTCCGGCCTTGCTCGACGAACGCCGCTTGGGTGCCGCCTTGACCGCAGCCCCGCCACCACCACCGAACGACAACCCGGCCGGGACGGTGACGTCGACCCGCTTTCCGCCGACCTCGACGACGATGGTCTGCCGTTCGCCGTTCTCGTCCGCCTCGCCGACCGGCCCGGAGTAGGCAGGGATGTCATTGACGAAATCGGTCTCGATCCACCGCGTGTGCACCGAGAACGGCGTCGCGGCATCCGCCGGCGCGAACGCCGGATCGGCGACGACCTTGAGGTGGAAGGGCGTCACCGTTGGCATGCCTTCGATGACGAGCTCGCTGAGCGCTCGACGTGACCGCTCCAGCGCCTCTTGGCGGGTGCGACCGGTGACGATGAGCTTGGCGATCATCGAGTCGAACGCCCCAGCGATGGTGTCGCCCTCGACGATGCCGGCATCCCACCGGACGCCAGGCCCCTGCGGCACGGTCATTTTCGTCACCGTGCCCGGGGCGGGCAGGAAGCCCCGGCCGGCGTCCTCGCCGTTGATCCGGAACTCGAAGGAGTGCGCGTGGGGCACTGGGTCGTCGAAGTCGAGGGCATCGCCGTTGGCGATCCGGAACTGCTGACGGACCAGGTCGATGCCGGTGACTTCCTCGGAGACGGGGTGCTCCACCTGGAGTCGGGTGTTGACCTCGAGGAAGCTGATGTGGCCGTCCGGCCCCACGAGGAACTCGCAGGTGCCCGCGCCGACGTAGCCCGCTCCACGCAGGATCGCCTTGGAGGCCCGGACGATCTCGTCATGCTGCTCGTCCGTAAGGAACGGCGCCGGCGCCTCCTCGACGAGCTTCTGGTTGCGCCGCTGCAGCGAGCAGTCACGCGTCGAGACGACGACGACGTTGCCGTGCTCGTCGGCCAGGCACTGGGTCTCGACGTGGCGGGGGTGGTCCAGGAAGCGCTCGACGAAGCACTCACCCCGCCCGAATGCCGTCACGGCTTCCCGCACGGCCGACTCGTACAGCTCGGGGATCTCCTCGAGATTGCGGGCGACCTTGAGGCCGCGGCCGCCGCCGCCGTAGGCAGCCTTGATCGCGACCGGCAGGCCGTGCTCCCGTGCGAAGTCGACGACCTCGTCGGGCCCGGAGACCGGGTCTTTGGTGCCGGGCACGAGGGGCGCGTTGGCGGCCAGCGCGATGTGCCGAGCCTTGACCTTGTCGCCGAGACTGTCGATGGCCTGCGGTCCCGGGCCGATCCAGGTCAGGCCGGCGTCGATGACCTTCTGGGCGAACCCGGCATTCTCGGCGAGGAAGCCGTAGCCAGGGTGGATCGCATCCGCCCCAGAGTCCTGGGCGATGCTGATGAGCTTGTCCTGCAACAGGTATGAGTCCCCGGGGGTCGAACCACCCAGGGCATAGGCCTCATCCGCCACGGCGACGTGTAAGGCGTCGCGGTCAGGGTCGGCGTAGACGGCAACCGAGCCGATCCCCGAGTCCTTGCAGGCGCGGGCGATCCGGACGGCGATCTCGCCTCGGTTGGCAATGAGGACTTTGCTGATGGCCATGCTCGCGAGACTAGTAGAAGGGCCGCGGCGGCTCTCGCCCGTGTGACGCAACCCGCGCACGCGTGTGACGCATCCCTCCTGCCGACCTGACCGACGACCCGACTGCGCTCACATCGGGTGCTAATTTCCTCGGGTGAGCCTCTCCAGAGTGATCAGTGACATCCCGCCGGCGCCGGTCGACTACCTCGGCCCGGTCGTGGTCGTGGTCCTCGTCGTCGCGGCCGTCGTCGCCGTCCTGGTGATGCTCGCCCGACGGCGCGGCCGACACTGACGGGGTCGGCAACGGGCGCATCCGCCATCCCGACCATCGGCGCGTATGCCGTCGCCTTCGGCGCGACGGTCCTCCTGGAGCTCCCGCTGCTCGTGGTGTTGGCCCGCTGGCTCCTCCCGGCGGAGCCGTGGGGCTCTGTTGCGGTGACCGGCCTGCTGATGAACGTGGTCAGCCACCCGCTGGCCTTCTGGGTGGCGTACCCGCTCCTGCATCAGGTCCTCGGGGCCACTCCGGCGATCGCCGTCGTCGAGGGTGGCGTCGTCCTGGTCGAGTCAGCCATCCTGACGCGACGTCACGGCAACCTGGCCTCGGCTGCGGTGCTGGCGGGGCTGGTCAATGTGTTCTCGTTCTGCGTGGGAGTGTGGGTCCTGCCCTGAGCGGCGTGCCGATCGCGAGCCACCGAAGTGGCCTGATGGGTGGGCAGCGGTGGATCGCCCGCGGCGGAGCCGGTGCCGTCGAGGCCGAAGCGGCGCTCCTCGCGCCGGGAGAAGTCGGCGGTCCCCCCGAGGATGTCCAGGAGGGGCAGGACGAGGGCGAAGTTGGCCCCGGTGCGATCCACCTCGTGGTGCGTGCGGTGGTAGCCAGGGGTGGCGACGACATAACGCAGCCACCGGTCGGGCACCTCGACGTCGGCATGGGCGAACAGGGCGACGACGGTGACGATGATGGCGCGGCCCGCCAAGGGAAGCGGCCCGAAGCCGACCAGGAGCAGGACCCCGGCCGGCACCAGATGGTCGATCGCCAGGTTGGCCGGATGGGCCCGATAGGCCGTCCACCAGCGGACATCGGTCGCGCGATGGTGCACAACATGGAGCCGCCACCACCACGCATACCGGTGGGCGCCACGATGCAGCCCGTAGGAGACGACATCCGCGAGCAGCAGCGCCAGAGCAACCTGGGCGGCCCCAGGCAGGGCCTGGATCCGGGGCGCCAGGCCGTCCCCCGCCACCAGGCCCTGGGCCTGGAGCAGCAGCGCGGCGACCGCTGTCGCGACCCCGACGTACAGGGCGATGAACCCGAGGTGCCGACGGGACTCGATGGCGTCGCGCGTCCTGCGCCGGCCACCTTCGGGGGCCGCCCATTCGGCGACGGCCAGGAGCCCGCCGGTGGCCACGATGAGCGTCAGCAGCCGTCCCGCCATCGCCAGCGCCTCGCCCATCCCCACGTGGGGAGACTAACGGACCGGTCCGCGCCCGGCCGGGATGGAACATAGGCTCCAGGAATGCCGGACACGCCCACCATCGCCCTGTCTACCCCCGCCGGTCCCGTGCCCATCCCGCAGATCGGTTTCGGCGTGTGGCAGGTGCCCGAGGACGAGGTCGCGTCCGCCGTCGCCTCCGCTCTGCAGGCTGGGTATCGCCACGTCGACACCGCCGCCGCCTACCGCAACGAGGTCGGGGTCGGGCGCGCCCTGGCCGAGAGCAACGTGCCCCGGGACGACATTTTCGTCACGACCAAGGTGTGGAATGACGCCCACGGTCGCGAGGCGACGCTCGCGGCATTCGACGATTCGGTGGCCAATCTCGGCGTGGACGTCCTCGACCTCTACCTCATTCACTGGCCGGCTCCGGCTCAGGACCGCTACGTCGAGACGTGGCGCACCCTCCTGGAGCTGCGCGACGCCGGGCGCGTCCGGGCCGTGGGGGTGTGCAACTTCGGCATCGATCACCTGCAGCGGCTGGCCGACGAGACCGGTGAGCTGCCCCCGATCAACCAGATCGAGCTACACCCGTACTTCCAACAGCGCGAGCTCGTCGCCTTCCACCGCCAGCACCGCATTGTCACGCAGGCGTGGAGTCCGCTCGCCTCCGGCAAGCGAGTCCTGGACGACCCAGTCCTGGCGGGGATCGCGCAGCGGCACCGGGCCACCCCGGCGCAGGTCGTCATCGCCTGGCATCTGGCCCAGGGCTTTGTCGTCCTGCCGAAGTCGGTCACGCCGAGCCGGATCGTCGAGAACCTCGCGGCCCGCGAGATCCGGCTGTCGGCCAACGACCTGGTGACCATTGCCGAGCTGGACCAGGGCTTCCGGACCGGGCCCGACCCGCACGCGTTCTGGGCCGCTGTCTACGGCTAGGGCATCGGTTACCCCTTGGTAGGCGGGGCGATCACCCCGTCTACCAAGGGGTAACCGATGCCATATGCGCCATCCACGCCCACGCTCAGTTGATGAGCATGCCTGCGATGGCGGCGCTCATCAGGTTGGCCAGGGTCGCGGCGGCCACACACCGCATGCCCAGCCGCGCGATCTCGTGGCGCCGGTTGGGGGCGATCCCACCCAGGCCTCCGATGAGGATCGCGAGCGAACCGACGTTGGCGAACCCGGTCAGCGCGAACGTGATGATCGCCCTGGTCTTGGTGCTGAAGGAGTCCGCAACCGGGCCGAAGTTCGTGAAGGCGACGAACTCGTTGACGATCGTCTTCTGCCCGACGAAGCTGCCAGCCGCGACGGCCTCACCCCATGGCACGCCAATGACGAACATGATCGGGGCGAACAGCCAGCCGAGGATCTTCTCGAAGGTCAGGTCCTCCACGCCGAACCATCCGGCGACCGCCCCGAGGATGAGGTTGACCAGCGCGATGAGCGAGATGAATGCGAGCAGCATGGCACCGATGTTGGCGGCGAGCTTGAGGCCATCGGCGGCGCCGGCGGCCGCAGCGTCGACGACGTTGGCGTGCCCCTCCTCCTCGACCTCGGTCATCGGCTCGAGGTGCTCCTCCAGCTCGGCCTCGCTGCGCGCATCCTTGATCTCCCCATCAGCGGCGACCTCCCCGTCGACCTCGGCCGTGGTGATCCCGGCTTCTTCGCGGTCCAGGCGTGAGGCCAGGGCCATCGCCGCGGTCTTGTCGCGCTTGGCCAGCTCGGCCACCTTGACCGGCGTGCCGTCCGTATCGACCTCCTGGGTCTCTGGGACGACGATCTTGGCCATGAGGAGGGCGCCGGGGGCCGCCATGAATGCCGCGGCGATGAGCTGGTCCAGGTTGGCGCCGAGGAGGGCATAGCCCACGAGCACCGACCCGGCAACGGTGGCCAGACCCCCCACCATGATGGCGAACAACCCCGAGCGCGAAATGAAGGGCACGAACGGCTTGACCACCAGCGGCGACTCGGTCTGGCCGAGGAAGACGTTGGTGGCGGCACTGACCGACTCGGCCCGGCCGGTGCCCAGAAGGAAGTGCAGGCCGGTGCCCATCCAGCCGACGACCTTCTGCAGCGCGCCCCAGTAGTACAGGACAGCAGTCAGGGAGGCGAAGAAGATGATGACGGGCAGCACCTGGAAGGCGAAGACGTAGCCCTCCCCATCGGGCGGGACCGCACTGCCAAAGAGGAAGGCGATCCCCTCTTTGGAGGAGTCGATGACCGCCTGGACCCCGTTGGTCAGGGCATTGAGGCCGGTGCGCCCCCACGGGACGTACAGCACGAGAAACGCGAAGATGAGTTGCAGCGCGAAGGCGGACCCGACGGTGCGCAGGTTGATCGCCCGCCGATCCGTCGAGATTGCCACGGCCAGTGCGAGCACGGCGATCATCCCGCCGATTCCCCAGAGAACATCGAGCACGGCGCTCCCCTTTCCTCCCAGCGACCGGACTCTCAACCTAGACCGGATCGAGGTCGGCCGCCCCCGGAGAGGTGGGGCCGAGGCCGCAGAGTCACGGTGCGTTTGGTGAATCAGCGCGTCAGATGGGCAGCGCCTGGCCGACGAACGCCCGCAGCTGGGCGACGTCACGGCATTCGTGCATGTCGACGATCTGGGCATAGT
>JAGOME010000109.1 GCA_017993715.1 Phycicoccus sp. | reverse complement strand
ACCGTACTGACTACGGTAAGGCAAGAGGGAGAATGTGAGCCCGGTCACGCCGTTCAGCCCGCCCGGCTACCCTCGCCCCCATGCCCTCACCCCTGCCCCGCCGCACCCTGGCCGACTGGACCCCCGAGGCAGGCGACGTCACCGAGTGGCTCGCGCGGTGGGAGGCCGCAGGATGGCGCGTGGAGGCCGGGCCAGCGGACACCGTGGTCAACGGGCGGGCGCTGCGGCGGTGGGCGATGATCGAGCAAGTATCGCCCTCCGGGGGCCCGACCTAGCGGACCGTTCGCCGCCGACCGCGCATCTGCCACGCGCGCACCAGAGCAAGCGCAAGGATGCCGACCGTCAGGAACCCCGCGAGCGGTTGCAGGAAGCGCAGCTGGGGGATGATCCACGTCAGCCCCCAGATGACCGCGAGCCCGCCGACCGTCAACCAATCGTTGCGCATGGTGGTTCCCTTCCCCTGCTTGGTGATGGGTCCAGGGTGCCACGGAAGCCCGCGCCACGCTGACCGATAAGGTAGATAATTGCGTAAGTGTGCGATAATGGGCGTATGCACAAGGAAGCCAAAACGCGCGACCCGGAGTTTTCCTATGACGAGAGCAGCCCGATCGCAGTTCACCTGCCCGGCCACGACTACGGCGACGTGGAAGCACTCACGCTGGCGGCGCAGTTCTGGCTGGACGAGGAAGCCACATGGGACGACGACGGCCCAGTCTTGCCCGAGGACGGGTTCGAGCCACCCCGGAAGGTGTGGCTGCGCGTGATCCCATGGAACGACAGCGGCAGCGGTCTCGCCATGATGCACCACTACCAGAACCATCCCGGTGTCGGTGCGCGACCCGTCACCCTCGTGCGCGAGGCCCGGCGAATGGTCGCCTGCCGAGCGTGCGGTGCGCCGGCCACTACCGGCCTCGACTACGACGGCGGGCACTACCTCTACGCGTTCCACCCCGCCGACCGGGACCGCCACGGCCTGGTCTGGCTCTGCCGTGGGTGCGGAGAAGAAATCGACCAGCACCGATCCGCGATCTACGCTCAGGTGCATCAACCCTGCCCGGACTGCGGACACTCTCTCGGCAGGCATGAACGCTACGGGAAGGGTCCCGTGACCCCGTGCGGGTTCGCGTCCGATCCCGACTGCGGATGCCCGTGCACGCACCCCTCACCGCACTCGGCGGTGCTGGACCTCGAGGACCTGCGCTCCATCCCGTCCCTGCGCCGATGATGGACGACCTGTCACGGGCGCACCTCGACCACATGGACGCAGAGCGCGAGCCACACAACACCATCGCCAGCCGACGGCGGGTGCTCGCCTCACTGGGCAATGCCGGCACCGCCAGCCGCGAGGAGGTAGAGGCGTGGTGGGCAACCCGCCGAGACAAGGCCCCAGGGACCCGATCAAACGACCTCGCCAACCTCCGCGCGTTCTACAAGTGGTGCCGCCGCTGGGAACACCGCGACGACGACCCCACGACCCGACTCGACGCACCCAAGGTCGACAAAGGACTACCCCGCCCACTCTCCCGCGCCGACCTGCACCGACTCCTGGCCGTCCTCCCCGACGACCTACGCCGCGCTGTCGCCCTCGGCGCCTACGCCGGCCTGCGCGTCTCCGAAGTCGCCGCCCTCCACTGGCACGACGTCGACCTAGAGGCTCGCCGCGCCCGCATCCTCCACGGCAAAGGCGGCAAGTCCCGGCTTGTCGCCCTCGGCGCCGTCCTCATCGACCAGCTACTCCCCGACACCGGCGGCAACGTCGTCACCGGCACCAGACAGGTCTTGAGCGCCGCCACCCTGCAACGGCGAGTCAACCGCGCCATCCGCCGCCAGGGCATCGACGCGACCTTCCACGGCCTGCGTCACCGCTACGGCACCCTGGCCTACCAGGCGACACGAGATCTCGTCGCGGTCGGGCGGCAGATGGGCCACACCTCGCCGGTCACTACCGTAATATATGCCGCCGCGTCGGATGATGTGGCCGACGAGATCGCTGAGGCCGTTGCCCGCTGAGCGCCCCCGACCCGACTCGGCCGAGACGCCGGTCCGCAGAACCCATGCGTTGAGCAGGATCTTGCGGATCGTCGTGCGCTTGTCGCCTTCGGCGTCCGTGACCGTCTTTTGGCTCACGCCAATCTCCTCGGCGAACTCCCGGCTGGTGAGTCCAGTGAGGCTCCGTGCCTTGCGCAGGCGGTCGCCACGTGTCCACTCCGGGATGCTGTCATTGCGTGGTTGAGTGCTCATGACGTCTAAGTTACGCCAACTTCCGGATTCGCGCAGCAAAACACCGGGATTGGTCTTGCGGAAAGTTACGTCATGACGTAGTTTCACTACATGTCCACCCAAACCCGGCCCGAGTGGCTGACCGTGGTGCAGGCGGCGAAGGTGCTCAACCTGTCGCCCCGCGCCGTTCTCCACCGCATCACTTCCGGCAAGATCTCGGCGAGCAAGTTGGGGGAGGGCCGCACGTCGGCCTACGTCATCGCCGCCGCCGAGGTCGAGCGAGTCAAGAGCGCGGCATGACCAGGAACGCCTTGGCCCGCGCCCTCCGCGCCGCCCTCACCGCA
>JAGOME010000027.1 GCA_017993715.1 Phycicoccus sp. | reverse complement strand
CCGGTCCACTGACGATGGACCCAGGTCAGGAACCAGAGGAACAACCACACCGAGGCGGCGACGGTGAGCGGGTTGTGAGCCACAGCCGTCATCAGGTCACCCTGAGTCAGGGCGTGCAGCGCACGCAGGGTGCCACACCCGGGGCAGTACGTGCCCGTCAGGGCCAGCCACGGACAGGTCGGGTAGTGGCCCGGCTCGTTGGGGTCGACCACCGCGAGCACCCCAAGGACCGCGCCCGCGCCCGCTGCCACGCCCAGCGGCGCCAGGAGTCGCCGCCCTCGGCTCGCCGCAGCGGGCCGAGTGGCGGCGTACTCCGGCGCCATCGTCATGGAATCAGTAGCCGCTCGAGGACGTCGCGCCGAGTACACCGATGAAGACGAAGAACAGCAGGTAGAGCACGGCGCCGATCGCGAAGCCGATGACGGACCACTTGATCCACTTGGTCGCGTCCGCCGCCGACTGCTGGGCCCCGGCGTAGTCACCGGCGACCCACTTGCTGTTGACCTCGGACGACTTGATGATCGCGACGATCCCAAACGGCAAGCAGCAGAACAGGGTCGCGAGGATGGACCACACCAGCTTGTTGTCCGGGGGCGGTCCGGCCGGGTTGCCGTAGGCCGGCGCTCCGTAGCCGCCGGGGGGCGGAGCACCGTAGCCACCAGGGGGCGTGTTGCCATAGCCACCGTCGCCGCCACCGGGCGGAGGCGGTGGGGTGCTTCCGTAGTCAGACATGGGGTCCCTCCAAACATGATTGCCCCAGACGCGATCGTCGCCCCGGGTTCCCCGAAGGATCCTGGCACAACTGCCCGGCTGGCGGCACGTTGGGCCACGGGTGCCGGCACGCGGTCATCATTACCGGCGGCTCAGTGGTAGATACCGCTGGCACTACTGAGGATGAAGAAGACGCCGACCATGATGATCAGGTACGCCACGAAGGCGAGCATCACCAGACCGAGGATGACCGCGCCGGCGATCAGCGAGTACTTGATCCATGTGCCGGCGTCATCAGCGGACCGCCGCGCTCCGGCATAGTCGCCCATCGCCCATTTGGTGTTGACCTCCGAGGACTTCATGACCGCGACGATGCCGAAGGGCAGGAACGCGAAGACCATGACCAGGATCGACCAAACCATCTTGTTGTCCGGTGGGGCAGGCACCCAGCCCTGGGGGGTTGCCACCCAGCCCTGGGCATTTGCCGTCCAGCCTTGGGGGGGCACCCCGGCTTGGCTGGCGACTAACGCGCCCTGCTGAGCAGGCGCGGCAGGCTGATTCGGCTGCTGCGGCATGGTCCCCCTCTGTGAAAGGCCTGGTGGCAGATCAGCGGCGCTTCAGCGGCGCCGCCGCCGGGCCACTTCGTACAGCGTGACACCGGTGGCGATGCCCGCGTTGAGCGACTCGACAGCTGAGCTCATCGGGACCGACACGATCTGGTCGCAGGTTTCACGGACCAGTCGGGACAGGCCCTTGCCCTCGGACCCCACGACGACAACGAGCGGCTCGGACGCAAGGTCAAGGTCGGGCAACTCGACGTCACCCTCCATGTCGAGGCCGATGACGAAGAACCCTGCTTTGCGGTAGTCCTTGAGCGTGCTGGTGAGATTGCCGGCCTGGGCGACCGGGATGCGTGCCGCCGCGCCTGCCGACGTCTTCCACGCCGAGGCGGTCATCCCGACCGAACGTCGTTGCGGCACAACAACTCCATGTCCACCGAAGGCCGCGACCGACCGGATGATGGCGCCCAGGTTGCGCGGGTCGGTGATGCCGTCGAGGGCCACGATGAGCGGGATCCCCGGCATCTCCGGGTCGACCAGGTCGCTCGGATGCACGTACTCGTAGGGAGGCACCTGCAGCGCCAACCCTTGGTGGACGGCGCCGTCGGTGAGCCGGTCGAGCTCTCCGCGCGGGGTCTCGAGGATCGGAATGCCGCGCTCCCCAGCGATCTTGAGTGCCTCACGCACGCGGTCGTCGGAGTCGACCCGACCGGCGACATACATCGTCGTGACCGGAACGTCGGCGCGCAGCGCCTCGACGACGGCATTGCGGCCCGCCACCATCTCGCTGCTCGCCTTGTCCCGTCGGGTGGACGTGCGACCTGAGGAGGTGCGTCCCGCGCCTGCTCCGCCACTGCGCTTATCGGCGGCCGCCGCGAACTTGTGGGCCTTGTGCTTGGGCCTGTCCACCGCCTTGGGGGTGGGCCCCTTGCCCTCCAGGCCCTTGCGGCGTTGCCCACCGGAACCGGCCGTCGCGCCCTTCTTGGAGCCGGTCTTGCGGACGGCTCCGCGACGCTGCGAGTTGCCTGCCATTAGGGGTTCACCTTTTCCCGGGAGAGCGACCAGCGAGCGCCGGCGGCGGTGTCTTCCAACGCAATTCCCGCAGCAGTCAGGGCATCGCGAATGCCGTCCGCGGCCTCCCAGTCGCGAGCGGACCGCGCTTTGGCGCGGGCATGAATACGCTCCTGCACCAGTGCATCGAGGGCGCTGAGGGCCTGCGCCTCCTCGCCACCACCGCTCGCCCACCCGGGGTCGAGCGGGTTGATGCCGAGAATGTCGGTCATGGCGATGACCGTGCGGGCATGGGCGGCCGCGTCTTCGACGTCCCCGTCGACAAGGCAGGTGTTCCCGGCACGCACCGTCTCATGAACGACGGCAAGGGCGCTGGAGACCCCGAGATCGTCGTTCATCGCCTCGACGAAGTCCCCCGGGAGGACCTCATCGCCGGACGGCACGGCATACGTATCGTCGGGCAGAGCCCGGCGCAGGAAGCCGTCGATCCGGTCCACTGCGGCCGCCGCCTCGACGAGGGAGGAGTCCTGAAACTCGATCATGCTGCGGTAGTGCGCCGCCGTGAGGTAGTAGCGCACGGCGAGCGGGCGGTGCTCCTTGACGACCTCGCTGACCCTGAGGGAGTTACCGAGCGATTTGCTCATCTTTTCGCCACCCATGGTCACCCAGGCGTTGTGCAGCCAGAACTGGGCGAACCCGAGGCCAGCGGCCCGGGACTGAGCAAGCTCGTTCTCGTGGTGTGGGAACCGCAGGTCGACGCCGCCGCCGTGGATGTCGAAGGCATCCCCGAGGTACTTGCGTGCCATCGCGGAGCACTCCAAGTGCCAGCCCGGGCGGCCGTGGCCGTAGGGCGTGGGCCAGGCCGCGGTGAGCGGCTCGTCGGACTTGTGCCCTTTCCAGAGCGCGAAGTCGCGAGGGTCGCGCTTGCCACGCGGGTCGGCATCCTGGGCGGCCTCCATGTCGTCGAGCCGCTGGTGGGTCAGCTCGCCGTAGTCGGACCAGGACTTGACGTCGAAGTACACGTCACCGCTCTCGTCCGGCGCCGGATAGGCATGACCGCGAGCGACGAGGCTCTCCATGAGAGTCACCATCTCGGTGACGTGCCCGGTCGCGCGCGGCTCGTAGGTCGGGGGCAAGACCCCGAGCGAGCGGAGCGCGTCGGCGGTCTCGACCTCGTTGCGGTAGCTCACGGCATACCAGGGCTCGCCGAACTCCTGCGCCTTGGCCAGGATCTTGTCGTCGATGTCGGTGACATTGCGGATCAGGGTGACGTCGTAGCCGTGCCCGCGCACGAGCCAACGGCGCAGGACATCGAAGGCGACAGCGAACCGCACATGTCCGAGGTGCGGCGGCGCCTGGGTGGTGAGCCCGCAGATGTAGATGCCGACCTTGCCGGGGGTGAGGGGAGTGAACTCGCGTAGCTCACGGGACAGGGAGTCGAACAGCCTCAGGGTCACCGGTCAAGGTTACCGGCGGCACACCACCGCTCCTGCCGAATGCCGCGCGGCCCACCCCACCCCCACTTCCCAACGGGGTCGCAGCAGTTCCCCGAGGTCGCAGGACCTCTTGCGACCCTGGGGAACTGGTGCGACCTCAGTGGGGTTGCGACCGAGGTCGACCAGGCTGGGGATAACTTCTGCGACCAATCGGCCATCGCAGGCACGCTCTGGTCATGACTGAACGACTCCTCGCCCTCGCGACCCGCCACGGCAATGTCCTCAGCACGGCTATGGCCACAGGTATCGACCTCGACCGGCACGCCCTGGAGGACCTCTGTCGTGACGGGACCCTCAGGCGGCTGCGCCGGGCCGCCTACGTCCTGGGCTCGGCGTGGGATGCGGCTACTCCGGAGGGCCGACTTGCACTACGCACCCGGGCGGTCATGGCCGACCGACCCGACTGGGTGGTCACCCATGCCAGCGCCCTGGCTCTGCATGGTCTCCCGCTGTTCGGGGTGTCGTTGGACATCGTCGACGTGCAAGGACCGGTCCAGCGCACCCGCGTCCGGTCCGGCGTTCGAGTCCACCCACGGCACCCCGAGGCGCTGGTCGTCGACCGCGGCGGCGTGGCCTGCATGGCGCTGCCGATGGCCTTGGCGCAGGTGCTCGTCCGCGATGGGCGCGAGCCGGGCCTGGTCCCGATCGACGCGGCCCTGCACCGCGGGAGCCTCATCGAGGACATTGTTGAAGCGATCGACCTTCTCGACCCCACACCGCGCGCACGGGCACGAGCGATGAAGCATCTTCTGGCGTCCGACCCCAAGAGCGAGTCGCCCGGGGAAACCCGCACTCGTCTGCTCCTCCAAGACCTTGGGTTCGCTGTGCAGGCCCAGATCACGATGTGTGAGCCGTCGGGGCGGATGATCGGGAGGGTTGACTTCCTCGTGGATGGCCGGGTGATTGTCGAGTTCGACGGACTGGTCAAGTACGAGGGCTCGGACGGCAAGCAGGCGCTGACGAGGGAGAAGGCCCGCGAGGATCGGCTGCGAGCGCTCGGGTACGCGATCGTGCGCCTCACCTGGGCCGACCTGGCTCATCCCGACCAGGTCGCAGACAAGATCTGGCGCGCCAAGAAGCTCGCTCGGGTCTCCCGGGCCGCTTGACCCTCACCTTCGGCCGGGGCGCAGGCCCCGGCGCGTCCCACTGAAGTCGCGGAAACTCCTTGAGGTCGCAAGACCTCTTGCGACCTCAAGGAAGTTCCGCGACCTCGGTGGGACAGCGAGGTCCGCGCACCAACGTGCCCGGGCTCAGTGGCCCCGGTCGATCCACTCCTGCAGATGCGGCGCCTCGGCCCCGATGCTCGTCGCATCGCCATGCCCGGTCAGGACCACGGTCTCCGGCGGCAGGGTCAGCAGCCGGGACTCGATCGAGTCGATGATCGTCGGGAAGTCGCTGAACGACCGCCCCGTCGCCCCCGGACCGCCCTGGAACAGCGTGTCGCCGGAGAAGACGACCCCCAGCGCCGGCGCCGACACGCACACCGCGCCCGGCGAGTGCCCCGGGGTGCGCAGGACCGTCAGCACTACGTCACCCACGGTCAGCTCATCCCCATCCGTGAGCGCCTCATACCCAGGCCCGTCCGGATAGGTCATCTCCCACAACATGTCATCGGCCGCACACAGCCGGAGCGGCGCACCGGTCGCCGAGGCCACCTCGGCCGCCGCATTGATGTGGTCATTGTGTCCGTGGCTCAACACGATCGCCGCCACCGCGCGGTCGCCCACCGCCGCCAGAATCGTGGCCGCATCGTGCGCCGCATCGATCACGACGCAGGACGCATCGTCACCCACGATCCACACATTGTTGTCGACATCCCAGCACCCGCCATCGAGGCAGAACTGCCCCGACGTGACGACCCGCTCGACCCGCACCCCACCAGGGGACGTCGGCAACGGCATTCCGGTCACTGCTCGTCCTCGAGCAGGACCACGGAACGCAGCACCGTCCCCTCGTGCATCTTGGCGAAGGCCGCCTCGACATCACCCAGCCCGATCGTCTCGGACACGAACGCGTCAAGGTCAAACCGACCCTGCTGATAGAGGTCGACGAGCATCGGGAAATCACGCGACGGCAGGCAGTCGCCGTACCAACTGGACTTCAGCGCCCCGCCGCGCCCAAACACCTCGATCATCGGCAGCGTCACCTGCTTGTCCGGCGTCGGCACGCCCACCAGGACCACGGTTCCCGCGAGATCCCGCGCATAGAACGCCTGCTCATACGTCTCCGGCCGCCCGACGGCTTCGACAACCACATCGGCCCCGAAACCACCGGTCAGCTCGCGGATCCGCTCGACCGCGTCCTCACGAGAGCTGTTGACCGTGTGGGTGGCGCCGAAGCCGCGCGCCCACTCCAGCTTGGTGTCGTCCACGTCGACGGCAATGATCGTCGACGCGCCCGCGAGCGCCGCGCCCGCAATGGCGGCATTCCCGACCCCTCCACAGCCGATGACGGCGATGGTGTCTCCGCGGCCCACACCCCCGGTGTTGACGGCGGCACCGAAGCCCGCCATCACGCCACAACCGAGCAGGCCGACCGCGGCGGGCCGCGCCGACGGGTCGACCTTGGTGCACTGGCCAGCGGCGACGAGCGTCTTGTCGATGAAGGCCCCGAGCCCCAGCGCAGGCGACAACTCGGTCCCATCCGTGAGCGTCATCTTCTGCCGCGCGTTGTGGGTGTTGAAGCAGTACCACGGCTTGCCCTTGCGGCACGCGCGGCAGTCACCGCAGACGGCCCGCCAGTTGAGGATGACGAAGTCGCCCGGCGCGACCTCGGTGACCCCCTCGCCCACTGACTCCACGATCCCCGACGCCTCATGTCCGAGCAGGAAGGGGTAGTCGTCGTTGATGCCGCCCTCGCGGTAGTGCAGGTCGGTGTGGCACACGCCGCAGGCTTGGACCCTGACGACGGCCTCACCAGGCCCCGGGTCGGGCACGATGACGTCGACAAGCTCGACGGGAGCGCCCTTGGCGCGGGCAATGACGCCCTTGACGGTCTGCGGCATCGAAGAACCTCCTGGCACGTGGCTGGCTACTCGCCCAACCTATCTGGCCGGGAGCCTCCCGCCGAGGAGGGTCCCGAATGCCGTGCCGCCCGTCGCGGACCCCGGCCCCCGCCCTGCGTAGGGTGAGGCGCACGGTGCCGCCGAGACCGACTGAGGGCACCGGCAAGGGGTGGGCGTGATGGCCTTCAATGGGTATTGGCAATGGTCCGTGCTCGAGCGGATCCTCGCGGCGGCGCCATGGATCGTGGGGCTGATCCTCGTGATCGTTCATCGCCACCGGGGCCGGTGGCGCGTCGCCGCGATCCTCGGGTTCAGTATTGCGATCGTGAGCGAGGTGTTCTCGCTGATCCTGGGGCTGGTGATCTACCCCTATATGTGGCGGACCGTGAACGTCTGGATGTCGACGCTTATCACCGGGGTCGCCCAGCTGGTGTGGTTGGCCGGGAGTGTGGGGATCGTCGCCGCGGTCCTGCTCGACCGCACGGGCGAGTCACCAGGGCAACCCGCGCAACCCGCGCAACCCGCCCAGCCCGCACCACCGCAGGCCTGACCGCTCAGTGCAGCAGGGACTGCCAGTTGGCGGGCACGGCCCCCGCCGGACCGGGCGCCGGCTGATTGGCCGGGTGGCCCGTCGGTGGCGCAAGCTCGGGGCCGTAGCCGGCTTCTCCCGACCGGAAGTCGTAGAACCAGTCCTCACCGGGCTCGTAGCTCTGGATCACCGGGTGTCCGGACGAGTGTGCGTGCTGGGTGGCATGCTGCGACGGCGAGCTGTCGCAGCAGCCGATGTGGCCGCACTGCGCGCAGCGACGCAAGTGGAACCACCATCCCCCCGACGCGGTGCACTCGAGGCAACCCGGTCCGGACGGCGGGACGGTTGGATCGATGGCATTCCCCTGGGTGCTCACGCTTGGGGAGCCTACGCAGCGGCGGCCGGTTCGAGGTATTCGACGCCTCGATTCGATGCGTCGATTACCTCGAACCGATGAGCAGGGCGGTCGCGATCGCGGCGATCCCCTCAGCACGCCCGGTCAGGCCCAGCCCGTCGGTTGTCGTGCCGCTCACCGTCACCGGCGCTCCGGCTGCGGCCGACAGCGCCGCCTGCGCCTCGGCGCGACGGGTACCGATCTTGGGTCGGTTGCCGATGACCTGGACCGCGATGTTGCCGATGTCAAAGCCCGCCTCCCGCACCAAGCGAGCCGCCTCGGCGAGCAGGGTCACCCCCGAGGCGCCGGCAAACTCCGGCCGGGAGGTCCCGAAATGCGCGCCGAGATCCCCGATGCCCGCAGCCGAAAACAGCGCATCACAGCAGGCATGCGCGGCGACGTCGGCGTCGGAGTGGCCTTCGAGACCACGCTCCCCGGGCCAGACCAGCCCGGCCACCCACAGGTCGCGCTCGCTCCCCTCCGGCGCGAAGGCATGCACATCGACCCCAATCCCCACCCGCGGCAGCACCGTCATGGCCGCCATCCTCGCGCGACGAGCCGCTGCGCGGCAGCCAGGTCTGCGGGCGTCGTCACCTTGAATGCCGCGGGGTCCCCGGGGACGACGCGCACGGCATACCCGGCCTGTTCGACCAGGCCCGCATCATCGGTGGCGTCACCTCCTCCGCGGTGCGCCGCCCGCAACACCGGCCCGGCGAACCCTTGCGGGGTCTGGACGGCCCGCAGGGTCTCGCGGTCGGCGGTCCCGGTGACGAACCCGTCCGCGTCGACGATCTTCATCGTGTCGACGACCGCGAGGCCGGGCACGACCCCGGGGTCTCCGGCCCGTACCGCGGCGACCACCCGCTCGAACACCGCGAGTGGCGTCAGGCACCGGGCCGCGTCATGAACCAGGATCACCTCGCAGTCCGGCAGCACCGCGAGCCCGGCTCGGACCGAGTCGGCGCGTTGGGCGCCACCGGTGACCAGCCGCACCTGTGGGTGCAGCCAGGAGCCGAATGCCGGGTGTTCCCGATCGGCGTAGGCGTCGGGGACGACCGCCACGACACCGACCAGGTCGGGGAGTTGGCCAATGGTCGTCAGAGCCCAGTCCAGGAGGGGGCGGCCAGCCAGCGGGACGAAGGCCTTGGGCTCGGCGGCGCCCAGGCGCGTGCCGGATCCGCCTGCCACGACGACGACGCCGACACCCGCAGGGGTGTCGGCGTCGTGATCAAATGCAGCGTTGTGCAACGCGGTGCTCACGCTCAGGAAGCGAGCACCTCGTCCAGGATCGTCTCGGCCTTGTCCTCGTCGGTCTTTTCGGCGAGAGCAAGCTCGGAGACCAGGATCTGACGAGCCTTGGCCAGCATGCGCTTCTCGCCGGCGGACAGTCCGCGATCCTTGTCGCGCCTCCAGAGGTCCCGCACGACCTCGGCAACCTTGATGACATCGCCGGAGGCGAGCTTCTCGAGATTGGCCTTGAAGCGCCGCGACCAGTTGGTGGGCTCCTCGGCGTATGGGGTGCGCAGAACCTGGAAGACCCGGTCCAGGCCCTCCTTGGACACGACATCGCGCACGCCGACCAGATCGCAATTCTCGGCGGGAACCTGAATCACGAGGTCGCCTTGGGCGACCTTGAGCTTGAGGTAGAGCTTCTCCTCACCCTTGATGGTGCGTGTGATGATCTCTTCGATCCGTGCAGCCCCGTGGTGGGGGTACACGACCGTTTCGCCGACCTTGAAAACCATGTGCTGTTTTCCCCTTTCGCGACACCCAGGATACCACGGCACAAGGACGGCCTGGAACCAATCCACACAGCGTTTGCGCAGGTCAGGGGCATGATTCTCGTCCAAAACAGGAGCCCCGCCCCACTTGACAGAATGCGACTCAGCAGGCACGCGCGCGCGCAGCCGGGGCGCGGCAGGCCGGCAGCCGGGGCGCGGCGGGCCGCTAACCACGGTTCGTTGCCGAACCCGCCCAACCCGCGGGGGGCTCGACCGGTAGGCTGATCGCCGTGACGATCCGAGCCCTCGCCGCCCCGTCCGCCCGCCGCGGCCTGCTGACCCTCACCACCCTGGTCGCCGCGCTGTCGCTGAGCGGCTGCGCCCTATTCTCGCCGGTCCAGACCGACGAGCCGGCCCAGACCGCAGACGGGATCGACGTCGCTCTCGACGCCGATGTGGTGCTGCGCAGCCTGGTCATCGTCGCCACCGAGCAGGGTGGGCCCGGCCGGGTCAGCGCCCAGGTCGTCAACGACACCGACAAGGACGTCAACATCACGTTCGAGGTGCCATCGGGCAGCGCCGACGTGACCGTGCCCGCGCACGGCTCAGCCAACCTGGCCGAGAAGAAGTACGCGGTCACGTTGTCGGCGGTCCCGGCAGGTCCAGGCGACATGACCGACGTTCAGGTCTCGACCTCGCAGGCTGGCATTAACGTATTCAGCGTCCCCGTGGTCGACGCCACCGGTCACTACGCAGACGTCACCCCGTAGAGCCAGTAGACAGGCGCCGCGCTCACGCGCCACCCTCCCGGGGTCCCCGGTGAGGTCAGGGATCGAACTTGTAGCCCAAACCGCGCACCGTGATGATGTGGCGCGGGTCGCTGGGGTCGGGTTCGAGTTTGGCCCGCAACCGCTTGATGTGGACGTCGAGGGTCTTGGTGTCCCCCACGTAGTCGCTACCCCACACTCGATCGATGAGTTGCCCGCGCGTCAACACGCGACCAGCGTTGCGCAGCAGCAGCTCGAGCAGCTCGAACTCCTTAAGCGGCAAGGACACCGACCGTCCATCGGCGGTGACCACGTGGCGCTCCACGTCCATCCGGACCGGACCAGACTCCAGGGTGGTGACGAGCAGCTCCTCGGGCTCGGCCAGGCGCCGCAGGACGGCCTTGATGCGCGCGAGCAGCTCGCGCGCCGAGTAGGGCTTGGTGACGTAGTCGTCGGCCCCGAGCTCGAGTCCGACGACCTTGTCGATCTCGCTGTCCTTGGCGGTGAGCATGATGACCGGCACGTTGGAGCGCTGCCGGAGCGCCCGGCATACGTCAACGCCCGACAACCCGGGCAGCATGAGATCGAGCAGGACCAGGTCCGCCCCGCGGGCCTCAAAGGCCGCGAGCCCGTCCGGGCCGGTCTCGGCGACCTCGACGTCGTAGCCCTCTTTGCCGAGCAGATACGACAGGGGGTCCGAGAACGACACCTCGTCCTCGACGACCAGGATGCGGGTCATGCGGGGATGTCTCCTCTCAGCGGCGCCATGGCCACTGCTCGGGGGTGGGCGGCAGCTGGTTCACCGGCTGGGGACTCCGCAGTGCCGTGGGCGAGAGGCAGTCGCATCGTGAACGTCGATCCGTGGTTGGGGCTGCTCCACACGGACACATCGCCGCCGTGGGTCGCGCAGACGTGCTTGACGATCGCCAGGCCGAGGCCGGTGCCCCCGGTGGCTCGCGACCGGGCCGCGTCGACCCGATAGAACCGCTCAAAGATCCGCTGCTGCTCGCTTTCGGGAATGCCGTGGCCCTGGTCGGTGACGGTGACTTCGACCTGATCGCCGACGGAGCGGGCCCCGATCGCCACTTTGGTGCCCCCCTCCGAGTAGTTGACGGCATTCGTCACGAGGTTGGCGACCGCCGTCGTCAGCAACTCGCCGTCACCGAAGACGGCCAGCGCCGGCTCGACGGAGGCCTCCAGTCGAATGCCGCGAGCATCCGCCGGGACCCGGACGCGGTCGACGACCTCGGCCAGAACGAGCCCCAGATCGACCAGGAGGGGCTCGTGCAGGGTGTCGGCAACCTGCAGGCGGGACAGGTCGACGATTTCCTGCACGAGTCGGGTCAGGCGGGCCGACTCGACCTGGATGCGCTGGGCGAACCGCTCGACACCCTCAGGGTCGTCCTTGGCGTCGAGGATCGCCTCGGCAAGCAGACTGATGCCTCCCACCGGAGTCTTGAGCTCGTGGCTCACATTGGCCACGAAGTCACGTCGGACCTCCTCGACCCGACGCGCGCTCGTCCGATCGTCCGCGAGGATAAGGATGAACGCCTGGCCGAGCGGGGCCACGCGCGTGCCCACGTAGATCTTGGCGGCGCCGGTCCCCTTGGTCAGCTCGAGCTCGGCCTCGCGAATCTCGCCGTCGCGGCGGACCTGACGGGCGAGATCCCGCAGCTCGGCGTGGACGAGATCCCCCTGTCTGACCAGCCCGTACGAGATGGCCGAAGGGCTGGCCGAGACAACGGCGTCCGAGCTGTCGAGCACGATGCCGATGGACTTCAGGACGGCGAGGACATCCCCGACGCCACGTGGCAGCGAAGGCTCATCCACATCGGGGACCTGGGTTAGCTGCCGCTCGGAGTACCGCGTGGCGACGACAGCGACCGCACCGAGAATGAGGCCGACGGCGCCGCCCAGCATCGCAGCGAGTGTCACATCCACGTCACCAGCGTGACATGGTCGGAGGTCCGCCATCGACCATCGCCAGGGTCCGCACGGCACGGACCCCAGAAGTTCACCTGCGATCCCCAGCCAGTTCACCGCCAACTGCGACGCTGCCGTTCGCGGGGCCCGCGACGGGTCACGTTATGTTTCGCGCTTCTTCAGGACGCGCCCAGCCACCAAGGACGACATTCCGATGCGCACGGCATTCCACCAGGATCTCGACCAGCTCACCGACCAACTCATCGAACTCACCCACCTCGCCGGCAGCGCCCTGGCGCGCGCCACGACGGCTTTGCTCGACGCCGACGTCATGCTGGCCGAGACGGTGATCGCTGCCGATCGGGAGATCGACCGGCTCCGCGAGGAGCTGGACCTGCAGTCGATCGACCTGCTGGCCCGCCAACAGCCGGTCGCGACGGACCTGCGCTTCGTGGTCACGAGCATGCGGATGTCGGCGGACCTGGAGCGAATGGGCGACCTGGCCCGCCACATCGCCAAGGTCGCACGGCTGCGCTACCCCGGATCGGCTGTGCCGGCAGACTTGCGGGCGATCATTGTCGAGATGGGTCGGGTGGCCGAGGGCCTGGTCGCCAAGACCGGTTCCATCATCGCCGCGCGTGATGTGGAGGCGGCACGCGGGATCGAGCGGGACGACGACGCGATGGACGACCTGCACCGGTCGCTCGTCGAGCGCATCTCCTCGCCGGCGTGGCCACATGGGACCGAGACCGCCGTCGACATGACGCTGATTAGCCGCTACTACGAGCGCTTCGCCGACCACGCGGTGTCCGTCGCTCACCGGGTGATCTTCCTCGTGACCGGCCAGTACGGCCCAGAGGCGGAGGCCAGCCACGAGGATGAGGAAGACGACACCCGCCCCTTTCCCTCGCACCACTAATCGGTCGGGCCCCGTGCGGGCCCGAACAGTGCTCGACCACGGGACCGCGGCAGCAGCCCGGGTGGCCATCAACGACATCCAGTAGTAGATACGCTGAGCCCATGAGTGAGGACACCAGAATCTCCGTCAGCGTCGACGAGGCCGGTGAGATCGATGAGCTGGCCGAGCTCGCCGATGTGACCAACGGCTTGAGCGAGTCAACGGGCGCCCCCCAGACCAAGGCCTGGCGGGTCGGCTACCCCTACGACAAGAAGCTCTCCCGCGACGAGTACGAGGCCACCAAACGGCAGCTCCAGATCGAGTTGCTCAAGCTCCAGCTGCACGTCAAAGAGTCCGGTCAAAAGCTCCTCGTCATCTGCGAGGGTCGCGACGCCGCCGGTAAGGGTGGCGCCATCAAGCGGTTCATGGAGCACCTCAACCCCCGTGGCGCCCGAATCGTCGCCCTGGAGAAGCCGACCGCTCTCGAAACCACGCAGTGGTATTTCCAGCGCTACATCCAGCACCTCCCGAGTGGGGGCGAGATCGTCTTCATGGACCGGTCCTGGTACAACCGGGCCGGCGTGGAGCGGGTCATGGGCTACTGCACCCCGCAGCAGTATCTCGAGTTCATGCGGGAGGCGCCTGACCTCGAGCGGATGCTCGTCAACTCGGGCATCGGCCTGGTCAAACTGTGGTTCTCGGTCAGCCGTGAGGAGCAGCTGGCCCGCTTCAGCTCCCGCCAGAACGACCCGGTGCGCCAGTGGAAGTTGTCCCCCACCGACCTGGCCAGCCTGGACAAGTGGGATGCCTACACCGAGGCCAAGGAGGCGATGTTCTTTTACACGGACACCGGTGATGCGCCGTGGACAGTCATCAAGTCCAACGACAAGAAGCGCGCCCGCCTGGAGGCGTTCCGCGTCCTGCTCGGCTCGATCGACTACCCCAACAAGGACCTCGCGCTGGTCGGCACTCCCGACCCGCTCATCGTCGGCAACGCCAGCCGCATCTATGAGACCGGCGAGCACACCGATCGGCTCATGCCGCGCCTGTGAGGCCGCGGCTGTGACCCCGCCGTACTCAACTTTCCCGCCTGCAGTGGGTTGACGAGGGTTCGCAGGGGTTAATTTCCCCTGTCTACCCCCACCAACCCACTGTCGGCGGGAAAGTTGGGACGGGCGCGGGCAAAAGGCCGGGCGCCAGGGGCGACGCCGGACGATCCCCGCCCCTGGCGCCCCGCCGGAATGCCGCAGCGCCTGGCCGGAATGCCGTCGGCCGCCCCGCCGGAATGCCGTCAGCGGCCCTGGTTGGCGACTGCGGCAGCGGCCGCGGCGGCCGCCTCGGGGTCCAGGTAGCGGCCCGGCCCGAGAGGCATGAAGTCCTCGCCGAGCTCATAGACCAGCGGCATGCCGGTCGGGATGTTCAGGCCGGCGATGTCGTCGTCGGAGATCTGGTCAAGGTGCTTGACCAGCGCCCGCAGAGAGTTGCCGTGGGCGGTCACCAGCACGGTCTTGCCGTCGCGCAGATCGCCTTGGATATCGTTCTCCCAGTAGGGCATCATCCGCGGGATGACATCAGCCAGGCACTCGGTCAGGGGCACCTCGACCCCGGCGTAGCGGACGTCGCTGGACTGGTCGAACTCGCTGCCAACCTCGATAGGCGGCGGCGGCACGTCGAACGAGCGACGCCACAGCATGAACTGCTCGTCGCCGTACTTCTCGCGGGTCGCGGCCTTGTCCAGACCCTGCAGGGCCCCGTAGTGACGCTCATTGAGCCGCCAGCTGCGCCGCACCGGGATCCAGTGACGGTCCGCGGCGTCGAGGGCCAGGTTGGCCGTGGTGATCGCGCGCCGCAGGACGGAGGTGTGCACGACGTCAGGGAGCACCCCAGCTTCCTTGAGCAGGCGCCCTCCCCGGGCGGCCTCGACCCGACCCTTGTCCGTGAGATCGACATCCACCCATCCGGTGAAGAGGTTCTCCTGGTTCCAAACCGACTCGCCGTGCCGCAGCAGGATCAACGTGTGTGCCATGGTGCCAGCCTAGTCAGGCAGCGGCATTCGCGGCGGGTCACCTGGCCGTTCGAGCAGCGGCCGAAATGCCTCGAGGTTGCGCAGCGACTCTCCACGAGAGACCCGCCAGTCCCACTCCTTGTGCATGGAGGTGAGAAAGCCCCGGACGAGTACCTCGTCAAAGATGCCGTCGGCCGCCTCGAGCACCTCGCCAAGGAGCTCGTCCAGGTGCTGTTCGTCCAGGGCGGCAAGGGGTAGTCGCCCCACAAGGTAGATATCGCCGGAGGCGTCGACGGCATACGCGATCCCTCGCAGCCGCAGGTTGCGCCGGAGCAGCAGCCGCTGGACGTCCTCGTGGTTCTCGTCGGGGTTGCGGATGACGAATGCCGACGCCGCCAGGTCGCGGTCCCCGACGAGCAGGGACACGACGGTCTTGAGTTTGTGTTCACCAGGCAGGGTGACGACGAGCTCACCGGGCCGGGTGCCTGGCTCCCACTCGATGGTCTGCGCCGTGAGCCAGTCGGCGATGAAGGTCGCGGGGTCGGTCACGGGATCACGGCCGTGGGAATGCCGCTCAGGGCTTGCGAATCGTTAATGGGAGCGCCTCGGGGAGAACGCAATGCGAGCTCATAGACCTGGCGAAGGTGCTCGGCGCTGGCTGTCCACGTGAACTGGTGCGCGTGCGCGACGGCCCGTTGCGAGAGCTCCCGCGCCATGGCCGGCTCACCGAGGATCCCCTCGATCGCGCTGGCCCAGGTCGCGGGATCGTGATCAGGGATGAGAATGCCGCCTTCCCCGACCGCTGTCGGCAGACCCCCGACGTCGGAGGCCACGACGACGGCGCCGCAGGCTGCAGCCTCGACAGCAACGAGGCCGAAGGACTCGTTGTGCGACGGCACGGCGACCACACAGGCCGAGCGATACCAGTCGGCGAGCGTGGCCCGATCCGTCGGCGGGATGAACCGGACGTTCTGGGCGATGCCGAGGTCGAGCGCAAGCTCGGCGAGCCCGAGCGGAGAGCGGACCGCCTGACCACTGGCGCCGCCCAGGATGGCCACGATGACGTTGTCCCGCAACGACGGCTGCCGCTCGAAGAGAGTCGCCGCCGCCCGCAGCAACAGGTCGGGCGCCTTGAGCCGCTGGATCCGGCCGACGAACAGCAGCAGGGTCGCATCCGCGGGCAAGCCGACGCGGGCTCGCGAGGCCGCCCGGTCGCCCGCCTGGAAGACGGTCGGGTCGATGCCGGGATAGACGACCGAGACGCGCGCAGGATCCGCGTCGTAGAGCCGGACGAGCTCACCGGCCTCGATGTCGGTGTTGGCGACCAGTCGGTCCGCCGCAGCCACAACCTGCGCCTCGCCGATTTCGCGTCCCGCTGGCTCGGGCGCATCGCCGGGTGGCAGGTGCTCGTTCTTGACCCGTGCCATGGTGTGCATCGTGTGGACGAGCGGGACGTCCCACCGGTCGGCCGCGAGCCAACCGACCTGACCGCTGAGCCAGTAGTGGGAGTGGACGAGGTCGTAATGGCCCTCGGGCGCATGGGCCGCGACCCGCATCATGCCCGCCGCGAAGGCGCAGAGCTGGCCCGGCAGATCCTCCTTGTCCAGACCCTCGTAGGGTCCGGCGTCGATGTGTCGCACAACGAGGCCGGGCTCGACGACGACGACATCAGGCTGGCTGGCCGTCGTCCGCCGGGTGAAGACATCGACGGCGATCCCGCTGCGCGCCAACTCGCGGGAGGTCTCCAGGACGTAGACGTTCATCCCCCCGGCGTCACCCGTGCCGGGCTGCGCGAGCGGTGAGGTGTGGACGCTGACCATGGCGACTCGCCGGACCCGATACGTCCCGTTGACCTCATTGGGTGCACCTTCGAGGCCTCCGGCTTCATGCATACCCAGCAGTGTCTCAGCCCATCACGGCGGCGCTGCCGACGGTCGGGCCGCCCGGCCTCGCTTGGCACAAGGGTTGACGAGAATTCCTCAATAGTGGAGAATCTTCCACCAACCGGCAGCGCAATGAGGCGCCCGGTTCTCATAGCAGGGAGCTCGCATGACTCTCGATTCCTCGGAGCGCCGGACGACAGCACCGACGCGACCCGGCACAGACGCGGTCACCGCCACCGCTGCGCCACACATGAAGCGCGTACTAGGACTGCCGGCGCTGGTCTTCTTCGGCCTGGCCTACATGGTCCCCCTGACCGTCTGGACGACGTATGGCGTCGTCACCAACGAGACCTCGGGCCACCTTCCCGCGGCCTACATCGTCACCACGGCCGCGATGCTGCTCACCGCCCTCAGCTACGGCCGAATGGCCGTCGCCATGCCGGTCGCCGGCTCGGCCTACGCCTATGCCCGCAAGGCCTTCGGCGGCAAGACAGGCTTCATCGTCGGGTGGGGCCTGTTGTTGGACTACCTGTTCCTGCCGATGATCTGTTACCTGGCCATCGGCCTTTACATGCACGACTTCTTCCCGTCGATCCCCATGTCCCTCTGGATTATCGGCTCAGTCGTCCTGGTGACGAGTCTGAACATCCTGGGCATGCGGGTCCTGACCGGGGTCAACCTCACGATTGTCGCGGCCCAGTTCGTCTTCATCGCGGTCTTCATCGTGATGGCGGTCCGTCAGATCGCAGCCGATGGGGCTCAGCCGGACTTCGTCGCACCGTTCTACTCATCGTCGTTCTCGTTCCCGGCCGTGGTCGCCGGGGCGGCGATCCTCGCGCTGAGTTTCCTGGGCTTCGACGCTGTGTCCACGCTCAGCGAGGAGACCACCGATGCCAAACGACGCATTCCGCAGGCCATCCTCCTGTGCGCCTTGGTCGGTGGCGCGCTCTACATCCTGCAGTCCTACGTCGGACACCTTGTCTTCCCCAATTGGCAGTCCTTCGAGAACGTCGATGTCGCCACCGTCGATGTCATGACCTACGCCGGCGGCGCCTTCCTCAACACCTTCTTCACGGCCGCCTACGTCACCGGCTGTTTCGCCTGTGCCGCCGCGAGCCAGGCCAGCGTCTCCCGCATCCTGTTCGCGATGGGCCGGGACAACGTCCTGCCGCACCGGGTCTTCGGCACACTGCACCCCCGCCTCCTCACGCCCGTGCTGCCCAACATCATCGTCGGCGTGGTGGGACTGTCCGCCCTGGTAGTCCCCCTGGGACTCGCCTCCTCGATGATCAGCTTCGGCGCGCTCGCGGCATTCACCTTCGTCAACCTGTCCGTGATCAAGCTCTTCGCACGGGGTGCACGAGGGGGCAAGGTCCTCACGCTGATCGTCCTGCCCGCCCTCGGGGTCATCTTCACCCTCTATCTCTGGACGAGCCTCAGCGGGACGACCTTCACCGTCGGCCTGAGTTGGCTGGCCATCGGCTTCGCCTACCTGCTTTACCTGACGCGCGGTCTGCGTCGAGAGCCCCCGGCCATGGCGATGAGCGAAGCACCCGAGGCCGAAGGCGAGCCCTCGGCCGACCACACGGCCTCCCCACAGCCCGTGGGAAGCCCCATGAACCACCACCGGAAGGACTTCCCATGACCGTCGAAGCCGCCACCTCCCTCGTCGAGCGCACCGACGACCCGGGATCTCTCGCCGAGCTGGCCAAGCAGCACCTTCTCTTGCACTTCACAGGCCCGAGCGCCTATCAGGATGCGGGCCCGTTGATCTTCACCGATGGCGACGGCTGCTGGTTGACCGACAGCCACGGCAACCGCTACCTCGATGCGCTGGCTGGGCTCTTCTGCGTCAACATCGGTTACGGCTACGGCGACGAGGTCGGCCAAGCGGTGGCCGACCAGATGACTCGACTCCCCTACTTCACCAACTGGGGATACGCCCAGCCACCCTCGATCCAGCTTGCCGCGACCATCGCCCGCTTGGCCCCCGAGGGACTGGAGCGCGTCTTCTTCACCAGCGGTGGAGGCGACGCCAACGAAGCCGCGATCAAACTGGTCCGCCAGTACCACCAGGCTCGCGGAGCAGGTTCGCGCCACAAGTTCATCGCCCGTCGGGTCAGTTACCACGGGACGTCGTACGGAGCCCTCTCGCTCAACGGGATGACCAACTTCCGCAAGGACTTCGAGCCGCTCATGCCGGGGACTCGTCACGTCTCCAACACCAAGCGGTACCGGCGACCAGCGGCCGAAACCGAGGCCGAGTTCACCCACCTGCTTCTGGCCGAGCTGGAGTCGCTGATTATCCAAGAGGGCCCGGACACCGTGGCCGCGATGATCATCGAGCCCTTGCAGAATGCCGGTGGCTCGCTGACCCCCCCGGCCGGTTACGTCGATGGTGTCCGCGAGATCTGCGATCGCTACGGCCTGCTGCTGATTGCCGACGAGGTCATCTGCGGCTTCGGCCGCCTCGGCGAATGGTTCGGGTCCCAGCGCTACGGCATTCGTCCCGACATCATGACGTTCGCCAAGGGACTGTCATCCGCCTACGCCCCCATCGGCGGGATGATCGCGACCACCGAGCTGGTGGACACCGTGCTCAACGGCCCTTCCCGGATGTACCTGCACGGCCTCACCTTCGGTGGCCATCCCGCGGCCTGCGCGGCGGCCCTGGCGAACCTGCGCATCATGGAGCGTGACGACGTCATCGGCAACGTGCGGCGGACCGAGTCCCACTTCCGCGCGGCGCTGGAAACGCTCCTGGACCAACCGATCGTCGGAGATGTCCGTGGCGACGGATATCACTACTCCTTGGAGTTGGTGACAGACAAGGCTGCTCGCACGTGGTCCGGCGACGTGGCGGCGGGCGACCTGGTCGCCAGGCACCTGGGACCGGCCATGCTCAAGGCCGGCATCCTGTGTCGCGTCGCGGTCGATCACGAGGGAACACCCCTGATCCAGTTCTCCCCGCCCCTCATCATGACCGCGGACCAGATCGACTATCTCGTGGACCGGGCGCGCGCCGTCCTGGATGAGATCCTCCCGGTGACCGGAGTCGCACCATGACGATCACCGAAAACGCCGTCGTCCCGGAGGCTGCACAGTCGTTCCTCGCCAGGGACCACGGGCTGTACATCGGCGGGCGCTGGGTCGATGCCGATGACAGCGAGTGGCACGAGGCGGTCGACCCCGGCACGGGCGAGGTCCTCGGGAGATTCGCCCTGGGTGGGCTCGCCGACGCCGACGCAGCAGTGAATGCCGCCGCGGCGGCATTCACGCCTGGCGCACCGTGGACGACCATGACGGCGGCAGCCCGCGGGCTTGCGATCACGCGCCTGGCCGACCTCATGGAAGAGCACCTCGACGAGCTTGCCGCCATCGAGGCGCTGGACTCCGGAAAACCGTTGGCCGTCGCCCGGGACTTCGACGTCACCTATGCCATCCGGCACCTGCGTTACTTCGCGGGGTGGACGACCAAGATCGAGGGGTCGGTCGTTCCGGTCGACGTGCCGGACATGATGTGCCGCGTCGAACGGGTGCCGGTCGGGGTAGCGGCACTGATCGTGCCGTGGAACTACCCGCTGCTCATCGCCTGCTGGAAGCTCGCGCCGGCGCTCGCAGCTGGCTGCACGGTCATCCTCAAACCGGCCGAGCTGACGTCATTATCGGTCCTCCGGCTCGCCGAGCTCATCGACGAGGCCGGCTTCCCGCCCGGGGTGGTCAATGTTCTGCCCGGCCGCGGATCCGTCGTTGGGCCGGCCCTGGTCGAGCACCCCCTGGTCGACAAGATCTCGTTCACCGGCTCCACTCGGGTCGGCCAAGAGATCGCTGGACGCGCGGCCCAGGGAATCAAGCGTCTCACTCTCGAACTCGGGGGTAAGAGCGCCAACATCGTGTTCGCGGACGCGAACCTCGACCACGCCGTCGCGGGTGCCGTCGCGGCGATCTACTCCAACACGGGCCAGATGTGCAGTGCGGGCTCGCGCCTTTACGTGCAGCGGGAGATCTTCGAGGAGTTCATGGAGCGAGTCGCCGAGGCGGGTCGACAGATCACTGTCGGGCCTCAATTGGACGCAGGCAGCCAGATGGGGCCACTGATCTCCCCGCAGCAACTCGAGCGTGTCACCGGGTATGTGGCGCGGGCGGCAACCGGCGGCGCCCGGATCCTCGTCGGGGGCTCGGTCCGCGAGGGCACGCTGCTCCATGACGCGACTGTCATCGTCGACGTCGACGATGACGACGAGATCGTCCGGGAAGAGGTCTTCGGTCCTGTCCTCGTGGCCCAGCCTTTCGACTCCCTCGAGGAGGTGGCGGCCCGCGCCAATGACAGTGAATACGGCCTGGCCGCCGGCATCTGGACGCGGGACATCGTGACGGCAAATCGGCTTGCGTCCCTCCTGCGCGTCGGCAGTGTCTACGTCAACACCTACGGACAGAGCGATGCGGCGGCACCGTTCGGCGGGTTCAAACGATCTGGCTATGGCCGGGACATGGGCCGGGCCAACCTGGACTCCTACCTGGAGTACCGCACGGTGTGGACGGACCTTCGGTCGTGACCGGTGTGTCCGCGTGGGCCTCCCAAGGCGTTCCGGTCGATGGGGCCGACGACCTCGGCTCGCAGGACCGACCGGTGGGCGGCGATCAGTTGCTCCTGCACCACATCGTGTGGCGCATGCGCCACGTCACTGCGAACGCGCAGTTGGTGAGCGTTGCGCCGGACGCGGTCGGCACCTGGATCCGCACTCCGTACGCCGTCGTCGCCGACCGAGCCGAGGCGCTGGCGGTCGGGCTCTCTGGACTGGGCGTGGGCCGGGGCCATCGGGTCTCGATCCTGGCCTGGAACGGCGGGGAGTATCTCGAGGCAATGCTCGGCGTACCACTCCTCGGCGCCGCCCTCAACACCATCAACCACCGACTTGGCGAGAGCGCCATCGGGCTCACTCTCGACGGCGCCAGCCTGGTCATCCTCGACGCCCGCCTCGAAACCGACACTGCGCAAACCGCCGACCTGGCCCGCAGTGTCCGCCACAAGGCTCAAGAGAGCGGCATTCCGGTCGTGCTCATCGCCGGCACACCCAGGCAAGCGGGGGAGCATCGCTACGAAGACGTCCTCGTTCCGGACACCCGACTACCCCACCCAACGTTCGGCGAGCGCGACACTGCCTACGTCATGCACACCGGAGGTACCACGGGCTCGCCCAAGTCCTATGCGGTCAGCCATCGGGCGGCGCTGCTCCACCTGCTGGCCCAGCTCACCCCAGGTGCCAGTGGCATCGGGCCCGACGATCGGGTCCTGCCCGTGACTCCGCTGGCGCACGTCGGCGCCTGGGGGCTGCCTCTGGTCGCGCTGACCATCGGTGCGGACCTGGTGCTTCCCGGACGCGACCTCGCCCCTGCCACGCTGGCGGCGACCCTGGTGGCCGAGGGCATCTCCCTCGCCGCCGGCGTCCCCACGGTCTGGCATGACCTGTGCGGATATCTGGCCGCCCATCCGACCGCCCCGCGGCCTCACGACCTGCGTTCGGTCATCACCGGAGGGGCGGGCGTCACACCGTCCGTGGTGGCGGCGGTCACGGGCATGCTCGGCGCCGCCCTCGCGAATGCCTGGGGGATGACCGAGACGCTGGCCTGCTCGACGTACGAGCGTGCTGACCCTGCCGCTCTGGTCGGACGACCCATCCCCCTGATCGAGGTGACCAGTCGCGACGGTGGGCTCGGGCCCGAGGTTCACGTCCGCGGGCCCATCGTGATCGCGCCCACCGCCGACCCCGACGGATGGCTCAGCACCGGCGACCTCGGACAGCTCGACTCCACGGGACGCCTCCACCTCGAGGGTCGGGTCAAGGACCTCATCAAGTCAGGCGGCGAGTGGATCCAACCTGCCCGCTTGGAGACTGCCCTGTCCTCAGCGCCAGGCGTTCGCTCCGCAGCGGTTGTGGGACAGCCCGATGCGCGCTGGGGCGAGCGGCCTATCGCCTGGGTCGAAGCCCTCGACGGCGCCTCAATCGATCTCGATGCCGTCCGCCGCCACGCGGCAACCCTCGTCCCACCCTGGTGGATCCCCGACTCGATCGTCATCGTCGATCGCCTGCCGCGGACCGGGGTCGGCAAGGTCGACAAACACCGCCTGAAAGACACCATCTCCCAAGGAGGAACCCGGTGACCATCACCGACAGCGACACCACAACAGACCAGACCAGCACAGCTCAGCACTCCGGCTCCTCGGGCGCGGTCGCGACCGACAGCAGCGGATTGGTGCTGCGCGAGGACCGCGGTCCCGTTACCTGGTTGCGGATCAACCGCCCAGACAAGTTGAACGCCCTGTCCGGAGCCGTCATCGAGAGTCTCGGTGCGGCCTTGGCCGCCGTGGATGCGGATCCGCGCGTCAAGGTCATCGTCCTCACAGGGACCGGACGCGCCTTCAGCGTCGGCTACGACATCGCAGAGGAAGTCGAGCTCGGTGTTTCCCGAGCTGAGGACTGGCATGCCGGCCTGACGCGCAACGTCGCCCTGACCATGCAGGTGTGGGGTCTGAGCAAGCCCGTCATCGGCGCGGTCAACGGATTCGCTCTCGCCGGCGGCTGCGAGCTCGCCATGGGCTGCGACCTCCTCATTGCCAGCGAGGAGGCGGAGTTCGGCGAGCCGGAGATCCGCTTCGGTTCCGGACCCGTCACCCTGCTCATGCCCTTCATGATCGGTGCCAAGAAGACGGCCGAGCTGCTGCTGACCGGGGACACAATCGACGCGCGTAGTGCCCTCGACATCGGCCTGATCAACGGGGTCGTGCCGGCCGCGGACCTCGAGACCACGGTCGATGCCCTCGCTGCCAAGATCGCGCTCACCCCCACGCGAATCCTGCAGTTCACCAAGCTCTCACTCAACCGCGCCTACCAAGCAATGGGGCTAACGGCGGCGGTCAACAACAACCTCGATCTCGCCGGGATTCTCAACGGGACCCACACCAAGGAGCGCGAGGACTTCAGTGCGCTGGTCGCGTCCGAGGGATTGCGGGCCGCGCTGGCCTGGCGAGACGCCCGCTATGCGGGACACGACAGCAAGGAGTACTGAAGCCATGACCACCACCCTTGATGACGGCCGCCAGGAAGCCACGACGGGAGCGGATCTGGTGCCCTTGGGGTCTCTTCCGCCGCTCGGCGAGGTGCCCGCTCAGATGCATGCACAGGTCGTGCGGCCAGATCGTTACGGCGACCCGGCGACGGCATTCCAGCCGGAGGTCGTGCCCACTCCCCGGATCGGGCCTCGCGAGGTCCTCATCGCCGTGATGGCGGCGGGAATCAACTACAACAATGTCTGGGCCGCTCGGGGATATCCCGTCGATCAGGTTGCCACCCGCCAGCGGCGCGGCGAGAGCGAGGACTTCCACGTCGGGGGTTCCGATGCATCAGGCATCGTCTATGCCGTGGGGGACGAGGTCACGCAGGTGGGGATCGGCGATCACGTCGTCATCCATCCAGGTGTGTGGGACGCCGACGACCCTTGGGTTGTTGGCGGTCGCGACCCGATCCTGGCGCCCTCGGCCAAGATCTGGGGCTACGACACCAACTACGGCGCGTTCGGGCAGTTCGCCCGGGTCCAGGAGCACCAGGTCATGCCCAAGGCCGAGCACCTCTCCTGGGAGGAGGCAGCGGCCCCGACGTTGGTGGGCACCACGGCCTACCGCATGCTCTTTGGCTTCTCCGAGAACGTTGTTCAGTCAGGGGACCTCGTCCTGGTGTGGGGTGGCTCCGGCGGTTTGGGGACCCAAGCTAGCCAGCTTGTCCGGCATGCCGGCGGAGTCCCTGTCTCAGTCGTGTCGGACGAAGCGCGAGGCGAGTTCGCCATGCGGTACGGCGCGCAGGGTTGGATCAATCGGCGCGACTTTACGCACTGGGGCATCCCACCTCTGGTCGACGATGCGGCCGGCCAGAAGGAATGGACCGCGCAGGCCCGGGCCTTCGGCAAGCGCGTGTGGGAGTTCGCCGGACAGCGCCAGGACCCGGCGATCGTGTTCGAGCACCCCGGCGCCTCGACCATCCCCACGAGCATCTTCGTATGCGCGACCGGCGGCATGGTCGTGATCTGCGCGGGCACAACGGGATACGACGCGGTAGTCGACCTGCGCTATCACTGGACCCGCCAGAAGCGACTGCAGGGCTCCCACGGGACCAACGACGTCCAGGCACACGCCTACAACGATCTCGTCCGCAGCGGGGCGATCGATCCTGTTCTGGGTCGAACGCTTGCCTTCGGTGAGGTCCCGCGGGCGCATGCGGAAATGGGCCGGGGAGACGAGGTGTTCGGCAATACCGCGATCCTCGTCGGCGCCGCGGAGCCTGGCCTCGGCCGTAGCTGACCTCGGCTCACTGCGCGCGGTCGACCCGGACCCACGGGGTCCGGGTCGACCCGGGAGGTCGCGGGGACGCCACCGCTCGTCAGCGAGCGGCCGGCGCCGATGATCGTCCCGGGCCACGATCCACCCCCGAGGATTGGCCTAGGCGCGGCCTCCCGCGCCGAGCATGACGATGTAGGCGATGGTCTGTTCGTCGGTCGGGTTGGCGAACGCATGATCCACGTCGGATTCGTAGAACAATGCGTCGCCCGTGTTGAGCCGGTAGGCCACGCCGTCGAGCGTGATGTCGAGGACACCGGACTCAATCACGACGTACTCGGTCCAGCCCGCTTGGTGGGCGCCGAAGTGCCCGGCATCGGTCTGCGGGTCGAAGACCAAGCGACCGAACTCCATCTCCAGCCCGGCCCGCACGGGGGAGACGATGCGGCGTCGCCAGCCGAGCTCGAGGACCGACTGCTGCTCCCCGACCGGGAGCAGCACCACCCGATCGTCACGCTGATCGTCCATCAACCTCGCCACGCTGACTCCGAGTGCTCCGGCGATCCGATCCAGCACCAAAACGGTGGGCACCTTCTCGCCGCGCTCGATCGCCGACAACATGCTCCGACTGACGCCGCTGGATCCGGCGAGCGCTTCGAGGGACAGCTGCTTACGTTGTCGCTCACCGCGGATGTGGGCGCCGAGTGCCGTCATCCGCGCGCGGTCGTCGCGATCGCGCGGTGCGGCGTACTGCAGAGGTCCGGCCATGGGAGGCAGCCTAAAGCCTGCTGAACCCGGGTCACGGCAGCAGCCCGGGCACGGCCAACCGCCGGGTGACCATAGGGTTTGCGCCATGGATCGCAAGTCCGTTCGCGCCGGTCACGTCGCTTCCCTGGTCGTGCACCTCACCGGGCGGATCGTTCGCCGATGAACCGACCGACCGCGATCGGAGTCGTCACCCGGGGGACGACCAACCCCAATCGGCTCCGCCGCTGCGACCGCTGGCTGGTCGCGACCATGGGCACTGTCCTGCGGCGGGCGCCCAATCCGGTCGTGGTCGACCTCGGCTACGGTGCCTCCCCCGTGACCGCAGTCGAGCTCCGCGATCGCCTCGCGAAGATCCGTCCCGACATCCGGGTCGTCGGCCTGGAGATCGACCGCGCCCGCGTCGCGGCCGCGGCTCCCCTGGCCGGGCCGGGACTAGACTTTCGCCATGGGGGCTTCGAGATCCCCGTGAATGCCGCCCGCGACGGCGCCGATCACGCCGTCGTTGTGCGCGCCTTCAATGTCCTGCGGCAGTATCCCGAGGAGGAGGTCGTCGGCGCCTGGGCCGCGGTGACCCGCCGGTTGACCCCAGATGGGCTCCTCATTGACGGCACGTGTGACGAGCTGGGTCGTCTGGCGACGTGGGTGGCCGTCACCCCGGCTGGCCCGCAGTCACTCACGCTGAGCTGGCGACTTCAGGGGCTCCGTCGCCCCTCGGTTATCGCCGAGCGCCTCCCCAAAGCCCTGATCCACCACAACACCCCTGGCGAGGGGATACACACCTATCTCACCGCGCTGGACGACCACTGGGACCGAGCCGCGAGCCATGCTACCTACGGTGTCCGCCAACGGTTTCGGGCCACTGCCCTCAGCCTGCGGGAGGCAGGCTGGCCGATCCTGCGGGGTCCGAGCCGGTGGCGGCTTGGCGAGCTCGAGGTGGCCTGGTCGGCGGTCACCCACCAGTCCACAGACCCGAGTCACCAAGGCCCGTAAGGCCCCTGGCTCCCCTGGCCTCGACCGGTCACCTGGTCCAGAGCGGGCTTGACATCGGCCAGGTAGACCCCGGCGGCCACGACCGCGATGAGTCCGAACATGTTGAGCACGCTCATGACGGTGACGAAACCGACGAGCAGCGCCACGCCGGTGAGCAGGAGCCAGAAGTTCTTGGTGCGCTTGCCGGCCGCCTCGAACGCATCCGGACGACGGCGCAGAGCATCGACGAACGCATAGAGCTCCAGGCCCAGGGCGGCGATGCCGAGGACCAGGAGGATCATCGCCTGGGCACTGCTGACGAAGGACATGGCAGCCAGCCTACGTGGCCGCGCTAGGAGGTTCGAGAGTCCAACACCAGGGTGACGGGTCCGTCGGCGAGGATCTCGATCCGCATGTCGGCGCCGAACGCACCGGTTTCGACCTGCAGACCCCGCTCGCGCAGGGCCTCGACCACGGCAGCAACGACCGGGCCAGGCGCGGCGGCCTTCCACGACGGCCGGCGGCCCTTGCGGATGTCCGCGTACAGGGTGAACTGGGACACCACGAGGACCGGCGCGAGCTCGTCGCAGGCCGAACGCTCATCGCGCAGGATGCGGAGGTCGGCGATCTTGCGGGCCATCCACTCGATGTCGTCCGGCCCGTCATCGTGGGTCACGCCGACCAGGGCGACCAGACCGGGTTCGTCAATCCTCCCGACGACGTCCCCGGCGACGCTCACGCTCGCCCGGGTGACGCGTTGCACGACGGCTCGCAACGGCATTCACCAATCGGTCGGCAGGACGGCACCCACGGGCTGCCCGTGTCCGAGCACCGGGGCGTGGGCGAGCACCTCGTAGGCCGTGGACTCGACACCGAGGCGCCGCAGGACGGCACCGAGGACGACGGGGCGGGCCCGCTGCCCGCCGTCGGCAATCTTGAGCGCAATGCCGCGCCCGTCGGCCAGGCCCACGGCGTAGACCGCTTCGGCACCGTCCTTGGCGATCAGGCCAGGTGTGCCCTCGATGAGGGCGGTGACATCGCGACCGGTCCCTCCGAGGTAGGCCGGTGCCCGACGGATCGCGGTCGCGATCCGGCCCTCTGGCCGATCCGGGTCGCCCGCCGCAAGCCGCGCGAATGCCGTGGCGAGGCCGGCGAGGCTGACCGCCATCACCGGGGCACCGCACCCGTCGACCGCGATGGCAGCGATGGGTTCGCCGGCGAGCTCGGCCAGGGTGTCGGCCATGGCGACCTGGAGCGGGTGGGCGGGGTCGAGGTAGGTGGCCCGGTCCCAGCCGTTGATGACGCACGTGGCGAGCATGCCGGCGTGCTTGCCCGAACAGTTCTGGGCCAGCGAGGTCGGGGCCAGGCCCTCACGGATCCAGCGTTCGCGCTCGACCTCGCTGTAGGGGCGGTCCGGCGTGTTCTGCAGGTCGGCTTCACTGAGCCCGGCGCTGGCGAGGATCCGGCGGACCCCGTCGAGGTGGAACGGCTCGCCGGAGTGGCTGGCACAGACCAGGGCGAGGAGTTCGTCGGGCAGATCGAGTCCGGCACGCACCATGGCCAGAGCCTGGATCGGCTTGTTGGACGACCGCGGGAAGATCGGGGAGCGCGCATCACCGATCGCCTCCAGGACCGTGCCGTCGGCATTGGTCACGGCGACGGAGCCATGGTGCACGGACTCGACGAAGCCTCCGCGCACCACCTGAGCGAGGACAGCAGCCGTGGTGAGAACGGCCGGGATGTGCAGGTCGCCCGCATCGGGCAGGTCAGCGGTCACGGTGACGAGGGTAGCGAAAACACCAAACCGGACGAACCGCGATGGGTTCGTCCGGTTTGCCGTGGATCGGCTGCGAAAGGGTGAGTGCCGATCCGATCGCCGGGCGAGATCGTGTCATCGCCCGGCGACCTGGTTCAGGTTGGATCAGTCGCCGACCTTGGCGGCAGCAGCCTCGACAGCCTTCTCGGAGGCGGCGGCAGCCTTCTTGGCGCTGGTGTTCGCGCGCTTGGCAGCCGTCGTGGTCTTCTTGGCCGCGGTCCGCGCCGTGGTGGTCGTCTTCTTAGCCGCGGTGCGGGTCTTGGCCACAGAGGTCTCGACCTCGGCCTCGATCTTGTCGTCAGCCTTCTCGACGACCTCGCTCACGACGCCGGCGAGGCGGGTGACCTCGTCACGCGTGGTGCTCAGGGTCGACACCACGGAGGTCTCGACGTCCTGCAGGGCGTGGCGAGCGGTGGTGACGGCACCCTTGGCTTGGGCGACGGCATTCTTGCGGTACCGCAGGTACTCACCGGTCGAAACCTGGCTCTTGATGCGCTCGACGAGCTCCTCACCGCGGGCAACAAGGGCCTCGAAGCTCTCGGCGAACCTCTCGCGGGCCTCGAGGGCGTCGTTGAACGCGCGGGCCGGGAGGTCCTTGACGGTGGTGGGGAAGTCCTTGAAGGCCGCCTGGACCTTCTCGGAGCTGAAGTCGGCCGCGAACTCGGTCCGGGCCTTCTCGACGTCGGCACGCACCTTCTCGACGCGGGCGGTGGCCTCGGCGGACACGGACTCAGCGCGGGCGGTGGCGTCGGCGCCGAAGGTCTCGAGCTGGGCGCGGGCCTCACGGGCCTTCTCGACGGCCAGGTCGGTCATCCCGACGGCGGCGTAGAAGGGGGCGCGGGGGTCGACGGTGCGGGTCTTCTCAGCGGTGGCGGACATGGGTGATCCTCCTTGGATCAGTGGGTGGTCTTGGTGGTGGTGCGCTTGCGGGCGCGGGGGGCGGCCTTGACGGGTTCGTCCGTCGTGTCGGTCGCCGGTGGCTCCTGGGGGGTGACCGACACGGAGTCGGTCGAGGCAGCAGCAGTGAGCTGGTCGGCGATCTCGTGGACGTCGGCTGCTGGCGCGGCCGGCTCTCCCTCGGCCTCGCCGACGAACGTGCCGTAGATGTCGAGCAGGGTCGCCTTCTGGCGAGCGGTGAGGCGCGGGTCCACGTTGATGGCGGCGCGCACATCTCCGATCGGCGTCCGGTTGACGATCTCCTCATCGAGCAGACCGGCGCGGACATAGAGCGACTCGGCCGACACCTGCAGGCCCTTGGCGATCTGCCCGAGAATCTCGGCGCTGGGTCGCTTCAGGCCCCGTTCGAGTTGGCTGAGGTAGGGGTTGGAGACCCCGGCGAGCTCGCTGAGCTGCCGGAGACTGAGGCGGGCGGACTGGCGCTGCTCTCGCAGGTAGTCACCCAACTTCTCCAGGTCGGCTAGCGGGTTCGTCGTCATGTCTCAAGTATGCTTGCTCCGGTTAGCAAATGCAAACTGGAGCAAGCGTGAGGCTGTTCACATCGCCGCGGGGAACACCCGCTGACCCTCCGGGGTGGGGAAAAGTCCGACCCGTGTCGGCTTGCACCGGGAGCCGACCGCCGACCCGCCCGCCGGCTGGCCGGCCGAGCCTTCCGGCAGCATGACTCAGAGACGAAACTCGTATCGAGACGTTTCGTTGTCCGAGGCAGCAGCGGGCAGCCACGCCGAAACTCGTAGCGAAACGTTCTTACCGCCGGGCAGGGTCGTGAGCACTCGCGGCAGGAGCCCGATCAGGGGGACCCCACCACGTAAGGCGGCGGGTCAGGCGGAGGCGGGGACCCGGGTGCGCAGGCTGATGTCGTTGCACGCCTCGCAGGTGTCCTGCGGCACCAGCCCGACCCGCATGAGCTGCGCGAAGACAAAGCACCCCGCACAGAACCCGACGAACGCTTCAAGGCTGGCAAAGATGAACAGCACTGCGAGCAGCACCAGGCTCGCGGTCGACAACCCGATAAAACCGAGCACCGCAGCCGCGCCGGTGAAGGCCAGGCCGATCGCCTGAGCGAACCGCTTCGGCGGCCCCGCGACGAGGCGGGCCTCACCGAGGCGGGGGGCGATGACGAATGCCGCCAGGCGACCCAGCGGGCTGAAGCGCGGACCCGCCGCGACCCTCAGCGCAAAGCCGATCGCCATGACCAGGGGGACCCACGGTGAGCGGGTCAGCAGCGCCAGCGCCGCGAGGAGCACGACACCGGTCGCGACCACGCGGGCAGCCTTCTCATTGACGGGGTTCGGGAAGACGAACGCAGCACGCCAGTCACTCATAACGCATGATTATGTGGGCAGTAACGCAATGGCATGAATGCCGTCCGCCATCCGGGCAGCATTCCGCTCCGGTTCCGCGCGACTGCCGCCCCCGTCGAGATGACGTGACGCGCAGAGGGTGAGGCGGCATTCGTCCGCGTGTCGCGTCACCTCATGAGCTGGATAGCTGGAGGGAATGCCGGGTGCTCGGCCCAGCGGGTAGCCGCGTGGTCCGGGGAGATGTGGGGCCCCCGGCGGCTGCGACTCGCCCACGAGCGCTGAAACAGAGCCAGCGGCCTGGCCGGGACCCACCCTCAGCGGCGCTTGATGCCGAGCAGCGCCCGGGCCTCGTGCGTCGACAGTGCCGGGCGCTGGAGCAGCCGCGCCAGCTGGGCGGCCCGAGTGACGAGCTCGTCGTTGCGTTGCACGATGCGGCCGCGTTCGAACACGACGTTGTCCTCCATGCCCACCCGCACGTGGCCACCCGCCGCGAGGGCGCCCGCCATGACCGGGAGGTGGCTGCGACCGATCCCGGTCGCGGACCAGGACGTCACGGCATTCGGCAAGGCAGCGACCCCAGCCATCAGCGCAGCCATCGTTCCGGGCAAGGCGCCCGGCACACCCAAGACAAGGTCCACGTGCACCGATCCACCGAACGGCAGCCCAAATTCGTCGATCAGTCGCTCCAGCGCCCAGAGCTGGCCGACCTCGAAGATCTCGAACTCGGGCACGATCTCGCGCTCCTGCGCGCGGCGATACAGGTCCCGCATGAAGGGCATGGGGTTGAGGAAGATGTCGTCGCCGAAATTGACCGTGCCGCAGGTGAGCGAGCACGAGTCCGGCTCGGCATCGAGGACGCGCAGCCGGGCGTCATAGGGGTCATGCACCGATCCCCCGGTCGAGAGCTGCACGATGAGATCCGTAGCCTCGCGCACCGCCACCACGGCGTCGCGCAGGAGCCCGAGGTCAAGGCTCGGCCGATGGTCCGCATCGCGCAAATGCAGGTGGATGACCGAGGCCCCGGCGGCTTCACACCGGCGCGCGGTGTCGGTCAACTCCTCGAGGGTGGTCGGCAGCTGGGGCAGGTCGGCCTTGGCGTGCTCGGCGCCCGTGGGAGCGACAGTGATCAGGGTCCCGGTCATACCGTCCAGCATGTCACCAATCTGCGATGAATGCCGCAAATAATCCGGCTCTAGGCCGAAACAACAACAGTTTGTGATCCAGATATCCCGTCAACCACAAATTCAGCCACTGAGTCCGTGTTGCGCTTGACCACCACCAACCCGATCGGACCGTCCTGGTGATGCCGCGCGACCGATGTCAGGCGCCCCACCTCGCGCTCGCCCAGGACTACGGCCGATCCCACGGCGGGGAGCACATGACCTGATCCGTCCAGATGAACGAAGGCCAGCCGGCGCGGTGGACGCCCGAGGTTGTGCACCCGAGCGATGGTCTCCTGGCCCCGGTAGCACCCCTTGTGCAGGTGGACCGCGGACCGGAGCCAGTCGACCTCATGGGGGATCGTCCGATGATCGGTCTCGAACCCCGCCCGCGGCCGCCACGCCGCGACGCGCAGCGCCTCGGCCGCCCACGTCCCGGCCAGGGGCCGGTCGCCCACGGCGTCCGCGAGCGACGCACGCGGCACCAGAAGTTCCCGCCACGGACGATCCTGTCCGGGATGCGGCGTCACCGGGCCATACGCCACGTGGGGCGACGTGCCCTTGGCCGGGGCCGGCACCGCGAGCGGCTCGACACCATTGGGCCAGGGATCCACCCACGCCAGCGGCTCCCCGGGAGCCCCGGCGGCGGCATTCGGCTCCCCCAGCACCGCCCACTCGGCGGTGACGTCGGCCACCGAGACCTCGAGCATGAACCTCATCGAATCGAGCCAGGCAGCGAGCGCCGGCGCCGACCCGGGCTCGACCGTGATCCAGGTCGTCGTGCCATCGTCGACGACATGCAGGGCATGCTCGATATGGCCCTTGGGAGAGAGGACGAGCGACTCCGCGCCGACCCCAGGAGCGAGGTCGAGCAGGTGCTGAGTCGTCATCGAATGCAGCCACCGCAACCGGTCCGGGCCGCCGACACTGACGACGCCCCGATGGGACAGATCGACGGCGGCCAGGCCCTCCGCCAGCAGACGCTGCTCGCGCAAGGGGTCGCCGTAGTGAGCGGCCACACCGGCGTCGGCGCCCTCGCCGTTGACCGCCCCGGGACGGTCGAGCAGAGCCGAGCGGGGCGCCACCGGCGCGTCAGTCTGGTCCCGGCGAGGGGAATCCGGGCGGGCGGACACGGTCACGAGCACTCCTGACAATCGGCGCAATGGCCGTGGATGGCGGCGTGGCCGAGCTCGACGACGAACCCGCTGCGCCGCGCGATCTCGGCCGCGAAATCGTCCCCGACGCTGCGGCTGACCTCAAGAACCGCGCCGCATCCGCGGCACAGCAGATGCACATGGTTGGCATGGTGCGCGAGGTGATAGCTCGGGACCCGGTGATCGACGTGGGTGTGGTCGACCAGGCCCGACTCCTGTAAAGCGTCGAGGGCGCGATACACGGTGGACGCGGGGAGCGCCGGCCCGCCGTCCGCCGCAACGGCAACGACGAGCTCTTCGGGCGTCACATGCCCCGCACCCTCCAGCGCGGCCAAGACACGCGCCCGCTGGGAGGTCAGTCGGCGGCCACGCGCGCGCAGCTGGGGCCCGGCATCGTCCACTGCTCCACTGTATGCCGCCCTTCGGCAGCCAGACCGACGTCGCCAACGCCCCCAAGGCAGTCGAGGCGCCTTGATGCTTGAGAACGACCCTGAGCACGAATGCCGGGATCGGAACGCCCGCGACCTACCATTGATGTTTGTGTCAGGGATCGGTAACAACAGTGGGCTCGACGAGCTCACCTTCGAGGAGATCCCCCCGGCGCGCCGTCAGCGCCGCGATGAGCACAAGCCACGGTGGGGTCGGCGCGTTCTGGCGATCTTCCTGGGACTGCTCCTCCTGCTCATCGCCAGCGTCGCCGCCTACCTGCTCTTCCTCAACCACACGGTCAACCAGAACGTCACCCAGGAGAATCTCCTCCCGACGACCGGCCCGTCCCTGACCACCGAGCAAGAGCAGCAGATTGCGGCCGCGGGCGGCATGAACTACCTGATCATCGGCACCGACGCGCGTCCCGGCGACTCCGGCCGCTCCGACGTCATGATCGTGGCGCACGTCCCGGCCGACCACTCCAAGGTCTACCTGATCCACTTCCCCCGTGACCTCGGGGTCGAGATCCCCGGCCACGGCCTGACCAAACTCAACGCGTCGTATGCCTACGGCGGGGCGCCGCTGGTCGTCGAGTCCATCCAGAACCTGGTCGGCATCAAGATCGACCATGTCGTCAAGACGGACTTCGTCGGCTTCCAGAAGATGACGAATGCCGTGGGTGGGGTCCGGGTCTGGGCCGAGGAAGCCAGCACGAGCACCGGCAACGGGGGCCAGGACATCCAACAAGGGTGGAACGACCTCAACGGCGAGCAGGCGCTCGGGTTCGTCCGGGAGCGCTACCAGCTCAGCGAGGGCGACATCTCACGCGGCCGGCGCCAGCAGGCCTTCATCAAGGCCCTGATGCTCAAGGCCACGACGCCCGAGATCATCGCCAACCCCATCAAGGTGGCCGGCCTCGTCGATGCCGCCACCTCTGACCTGGTCATCGACCAGAGCTACTCGGTGGCGGACATGCGCGACGAGGCGCTGGCCCTGCGCAATGTGCGCTCCGAGGACATCATCTTCATCACGGCGCCGTTCACCGGCTTCGGCACGGCGCCTGACGGGGGCTCGATCGACATCGTCGACACGGCCGGGATGGCCGCCCTCGGGGAAGCGATCCGCACCGACACGATGCAGAACTACCAGAACACCACGACGATCCCCTGAGGCGAGCCCGGGCGACGTTTCGGCGAGGTGAGGTCAGCGGCTCAGTGAGTTGGTCGGCGAGCGGACGACGCGACCGGGCTACTCGACGCGCTTGAGCTCCGCCGACACGTGCGATTGCAAGGGCTGGCCCACCGCGGCCATGTCCATCACCCACATGAGGTTGGAGTTGACCAGGCCGTACAGGCGGGTCGCCGCGTTGTACTCCTTGGCCGCCGGGCTGCGCAAGACCCCATCGGTCCGGATCTCGATCTTGGCCGGCTCGGCCGTCCCCGCATACATCTCGACAATGCCAGTCGGGTGGGTGAGGAGGAACTCCACGTTGCTGCCATCGCTCTGCTCCGCGACCGGTCGCCAGATGCCGAGCTCGGTCGCCAGGGGGCGCACCTTGGCCCCGTCCTCGTCGAGCAGCCACGTGTGGCTGTGCCACTCCAGGAAAGGTCGGCCGTCATGGAAACAGACGATCTCCTGGCCGAACTGCTTGGACTCGATCGTCGGATACCCCACGAGGCCAGCGCCCTCCCAGCGGCCGATGAGCCACGCCAGAGGGGCAAGTGCCGGGGGCAGGTCAGGATCGATGGTGAAAGCCACGGACCGATCGTATGCCGCCCGCCGTACGGTTGGGGGCATGGCAGCACGTCGGCTCGTCGTCAAGATCACCTCCGGCCCCGAGGCGCTCGAACGCCTCAACCAGGGCGTCATGGTCGCGGCCACCGCCGTGGCCTCTGGGGTCACCGTGAGCCTGTGGCTCTCCGGGGAATCGGTCTGGCTGGCCGTGCCCGGCCACGCCGAGGACTGGGTGCTCCCCCACGCCATGCCCATGTCCGAGCTGCGCGACACCCTGCTGCAGGAGGCGCACGTCACGGTCTGCAGCCAATGCGCCGTCCGCCGCGGCCTCAGCGCCGACGACCTGCTAGCCGGAGCTCAGATCCGCGGTGTCGCCAGCTTTGTCGAGGAGGCGCTGCAGGACGACACCACTGCCCTGGTCTACTAGCGCGCCGATCGATGAGCGCGCCTCCTGGCGAGCGCGCCTGCCGGCGAGAGCGCCTGCCGTCGAGCGCCGACGCACACGCCGGAGCGGTCGACCTCTCGCGGGCCCGGTCAGCCGAGCCCAGCGGGCGGTCAGGCGACTCGGTGCTGGTCAGCCGATGAACATGCGACCCACGACGTAGGCCACCACCCCGGGCGCAAACGCCGACGCCACTGCGGCAGCGACCTGAGCACGAGCCGACACGATGGTGACCACGCCCGTCGCGACGCGCCGGACGGCGAAGGCCAGCCCCGCACCGAGGAGGCCGAGCAAGAGGCCAGCAGCGACCGACACGTCCCCGCCAAGAGCCGCGGCGACCGCCCCGACCACGGCGCCCAGAACCCCGGCCACGACGACCAGGGAGGGGCGCGGAAGGCCCCGTCCGACGAGGAGGTCTGCGGCAGCCGACGCCCCGACGGCGGCCACCACGCACATGATCACCGCGGAACCCTCGGGGTTGCGCACCACCGGGAGGTAGCAGGCGCCCATCGCCACGAAAGCCAAGCCAGCCCCGCTCCCGGCCAGGGACAGGGTCAGGCCGCCGCGTCCGTCGCGACGCAGGATCTGCAGCAGGCACGCCAGGACGGTCGCACCGGCCAGGGCCACGGGGGCCAGCTCGAGGTACGGAGGGCCATCAGTCACCGCCGCTGCGATGGCCGTGCCCGCCGCGGCCACGGCGATCGGGACCACGACCGGCCAGGCCGGCCGCAGGGACATCAGCTCGGGCACACTCCAGGCGAGGAGCACGCCGAGCGCGGCAAACAGCACCGTGAGGATGAGCGGATCGACGACGGCGCCCACGCCCAGGACCACCGCCGCAGCCACGGTCACACCCGCGAGGATCGGGTGCGGCTGATCGGCCGTTGGTGGCAGCTCCGGGCGTGCACTGACGCCCTCGCGTCCACGGCGGGACCGACGGGTCTCGGCCGGGGCGTGCGAGGCGTGCGGGGACTGCTGGTCCTCGATCGGCTCCTCCATCAGGAGCGAATCGGGGACGGGTGTGTCCTGTCGGGCCGCGTCCCCGGTGGAGCCCGCCTGCGCGGACCGGGCCGGCTCGGGGGCGGCCTGCGCGGACTCGTCCTGCGAGGCCGCGTCGGGAGTGTGCGCGGCGTCGTCCGACCCCGCTGGCTGCGAGCCCGCGGCATTCGCCGTCCCGTCAGGGGTATCCACGCCCGGAATCATGGCATCACCCACCGGCGAACGGGGGGAGGATCTCGACGACGCCCCCGGGCCCGACCTCCCGGTCCCGTTCCTGAGCGCTGCCCGCCTGACCATCGATGAGCACTGTGCTCAGGGCCAGCACGGATGCCAGCGCCGGGCGTCGGGCCAGCACAACATCGAGGGCCTCACCCACCGTGCGGGCATCGACCTGATCCGAATCGACCCCGGCTGCATGCCGAGCCCCAGCCCAGTAGCGGATGACGACGGCGCCCGCGCTCGACTCGGGGGTGCGGACGATGCCGAGCTCGCTCATGGGTGTCCGCCTATCCTTGAGGGCAATGGCTGCTGTGCTCATGTTGACCAACTCGCTGGCCCCGAGTGCCGACGTCCTGCCGGCACTGGGGTTACTCGGTCACCATGTTCGCATTCTTCCCGCCGAGGTCTCCGCCCTCGTCGACGCCCCACCGGGGGATGTCGTCCTGCTCGACGCCCGCCGAGAGCTCGCCCTGGCCAAGTCGCTCAGCCGGCTGCTGACGACCACGGGCATGTCGCAGCCGCTCATCGTCATCGTCACCGAAGGCGGCCTGGCGGCGGTGAATGCCGAGTGGGGCGCCGACGACGTCGTCCTCGACACGGCCGGACCCGCGGAAGTCGAGGCGCGGATCCGCCTCGCCGTTGGCCGCCGCGGACTCCTCGGCGATGACCCCGACCCGACCATTACGACCGGCAGCCTCGTCATCGACGAGGCGACCTACTCGGTCCGGCTGCGTGGCCGGATCCTGGACCTGACCTACAAAGAGTTCGAGCTGCTGCGCTATCTCGCGCAGCATCCCGGCCGGGTGTTCACCCGAGCGCAGCTCCTCCAGGAGGTGTGGGGCTACGAGTACTTCGGCGGCACCCGCACTGTCGATGTTCATGTCCGGCGGCTGCGAGCCAAGCTCGGCACCGACCACGAAGTCCTCATCGGCACCGTCCGCAACGTCGGCTATCGCTTCGTGCCTGAGGAGCACTCCACGCAGGAGACCGTCCATGGCTGAGACGACGGCGGTCCTTACAGCCCTGACGGCACCGGTCATCACCGACATTCAGCAGATCGTGAGCGCGGCCACCACCGTCGACAGCGTGTCCCCGCTGTCCGAGGCCTTCCTCCTCGCGCTCGGGCCTTCCCGCCCCGGCGTCATCCATGTGGCGCGGTCGGACGCCGTCGAGGGGCTGGTCGGGTATGCCCAGATCACCTCGGACGGCTCCGCCGAGCTCGTCGTCGACCCTGCCGCCCGGCATTCGGGACACGGGAGGGCGCTCCTGGACGCGGTACTCGCGCAGGGGGCAACCGGGGTGTGGTCCCACGGTCGGCTCCCCGCGGCGGCGGCCCTGGCCGACTCCGCCGGCCTGGTCGTCGGTCGCGAGCTGCTCAAGATGGAGCGCACCCTCGGACCGGATGACCTCGCCGATCCCGTTCTGCCCCAGGGATGGACGAGCACAACCTTTGCTGGTCTGCCCGACGTGAAGGCGCTCCAACGGGTGAATGCCGCCGCCTTCGCCCACCATCGCGAACAGGGCAGGCTCACGGTTGCCGACCTTCGCGAACGGATGGCCCAGCCCTGGTTCGATCCAAGCGGGCTGTTCTGGCTGCGCCGCGAGGACGATCCGCCCGGCGCCGAGCCCGCGGCATTCCATTGGACCAAAATCGAGCCGGATTCGACGACCGGCGAGGTCTACGTCGTCGGCGTTCATCCCGACGCCCAGGGCCGCGGGCTGGCCGGACCGCTGACGCGCCTTGGCCTGCAACACCTGGCCGCTCAGGGGTGTACGGCCGTCGAGCTCTATGTCGACGGCGACAACGCCCCCGCGCTGGCGACCTACCTGCGACAGGGTTTCCACGTCGTCGAGAGCCACGTCGTCTTCGTGCGGGACGGCGTTCCGGGACAGGCCTCGACCTGACACGATGGGCCTATGACGTCAGCGGCCTGGGAGCAGACGAACACCGCCGAGGAGGGACATCCGGACCCCGCAGGGGTGTCCGACGTCTCCACGATCAGCGCCTCGGTGCCGGCCCGCCTCCCCGAGCACGCCGTGGGCGGCCGCTTCATGCGCGTGACGGGAGCCAGCGTCCCCTCCCAGGTCGCCGAGGGCTTGCCGGCTGACCGGTTCCTGGATCGCGAGATCTCGTGGCTGCAGTTCAACGAGCGGGTGCTCCAGTTGGCAGCGGATCCCAGCGTGCCGATACTCGAGCGGGCCCGCTACCTGGCCATCTTCACCAGCAACCTTGACGAGTTCTTCATGGTCCGGGTGGCCGGCCTCAAGCGGCGGATCGCGACGGGCATGGCCGTGCGCAGCGCCTCGGGCTTCGAACCGCGCGAGGTCCTCGAGCAGATCTCACTCGTGGCCCACGAGCTGATGTCCATGCAGGCCAAGGTCTGGAGCGAGGACGTCCGGCCCGGGCTCGCCGACGAGGGCATCACCGTGGTGCGCTGGGGGGATCTGTCCGAGGAGGAGCGCGACATCCAGCGGGCGATGTTCGCCGAGCGGGTCTTCCCCGTCCTCACCCCCCTTGCGGTTGACCCCGCACACCCGTTCCCCTATATCTCTGGGCTCTCGCTCAATCTGGCCGTGCTGTTGCGCAACACCAAAACCGACAAGGAGCACTTCGCGCGGGTCAAGGTCCCTCAATTGCTCCCCCGGTTGGTGCGGGTCGAGCCAGCAGGGTCCGAGTCCAGCGTGAGCGACCTCTATCACGCGCGCTTCGTGCCCCTCGAAGACGTCATCGCGGGCAATCTCGACAGCCTCTTCCCCGGCATGGAGGTCATCGAGCACTTCACCTTCCGAGTGACCCGCAACGAGGATCTCGAGGTCGAGGAGGACGACGCAGAGAACCTGCTGGCGGCCCTGGAAAAGGAGCTCACCCGGCGCCGGTTCGGCCCGCCGGTGCGGCTTGAGGTCGACGAGGCCATGGACGACCACGTCCTGGATCTGCTCATCCGCGAGCTCGGGGTCAGCCCGAGTGAGGTCTACCGACTGCCGGCGCCCCTGGATCTGCGGGGCCTGGACATCATCGCCGACCTCGAACGCAGCGATTTGCACTTCCCGGCATTCCTCGCGCGGACCCACCGTGATCTGGCGCCGACCGAGAGCGCCAAGCCGCGCGACATCTTCGCCGCAGTCCGCAAGCAGGACGTGCTGCTGCATCACCCTTACGACTCATTCTCGACGTCGGTCCAAGCCTTCATCGAGCAGGCCGCCGCCGACCCGCGAGTGCTGGCGATCAAGCAGACCCTCTACCGCACGAGCGGCGATTCGCCCATCATCGATGCGCTCATCGACGCCGCCGACGCCGGCAAGCAGGTCCTGGCCGTGGTCGAGATCAAGGCGCGGTTCGACGAACAGAACAACATCAGCTGGGCCCGCAAGCTCGAACGTGCCGGCGTCCACGTCGTCTACGGCATCGTCGGCCTCAAGACGCACAGCAAGCTCTGCCTCGTGGTGCGCCAAGAGGAGGAGGGGCTGCGGCGCTACTGCCACATCGGCACCGGCAACTACAACCCCAAGACCGCTCGCCTGTACGAGGACCTCGGCCTGCTCACCGATGACCCCGTGGTCGGCGAGGACCTCACCCGTTTGTTCAACCAGCTCTCCGGCTTCGCCCCCCGCAGCAAGTTCCGCCGCCTGTTGGTCGCGCCCCGGTCGTTGCGCTCGGGCCTGATCGAGCGGGTTGAGGAGGAAATCCGTCACGAGGCCGCAGCGCCTGGCTCGGGCTCCATCGTCTTCAAGGTCAACTCGATCGTCGATGAGGCGCTCATCGACGCGCTCTATCGCGCCTCGCAGGCCGGGGTCCGGGTCGACCTATGGGTGCGTGGCATCTGCGCCCTGCGCCCGGGCATCCCCGGGCTGTCCGAGACCATCCGCGTGCACTCGGTCCTGGGCCGCTTCCTCGAGCACTCGCGCGTGTTCTGGTTCGCCGGTGGGGGCGAGCCGTCGGCGTGGATCGGGTCGGCCGACATGATGCACCGCAACCTGGATCGCCGGGTTGAAGCCATGGTGCGGATCACCGACGAGCGGCACCTGGCCGAGCTGGCGCAACTGCTGGACATGGGGATGTCGGATCGCTACTCACGCTGGGTGCTGACCAGCGACGGTCGCTGGAACCGCCATCACGTCGACGAGGCCGGTGAGCCACTGCCCGACCTGCAAGCGGCGGCGATCGAGGTGCACAGCAGGCGTCGCCACAAGGCTCGGCGGAGGTGACGGGCGACTCATGGTGAGCACGATCCCGGCCGCCGGGAGCATTCCTTGGCGGGTCCGTGACGGTGCGCTCGAGGTCGCTCTCGTGCATCGTCCGCGCTATGACGATTGGTCCTGGGCCAAGGGCAAACTCGACCCGGGCGAGGAGTGGCCGGTTGCGGCGGCCCGAGAGACCCATGAGGAGACTGGCCTCAAGGTCCGCCTCGGCCAGCCACTGCCTCCGGCGTCGTATGCCGTCCTCGGCCCCGAGGGCCCGTCCGACAAGATCGTCGCCTACTGGTCGGCGCGGGTCATCGGCGGCTCCGGCGTCCTGGAGAACGAGATCGACGAAGTCGCGTGGCTCAGCGTCGCCGAGGCCGACGCTCGACTGGACTATGCCCGGGACCGCGAACAGCTCAGGGCCCTGGTGCGCACCCACCAGGACGGCCGCCTGGAGACGTGGCCGATCATCCTCGTCCGGCACGCCGAGGCTCTCCCCCGTGGCAAGTTCACCGGCAGCGACGACCGACGACGGCCCCTTACAGCGACCGGCCACCGCCGCGCCAAGGGCCTGGAGCCGATCCTGGCGGCCTACGGAGTGCAGCGCCTCGTCACCTCACCATCGGTGCGGTGCGTCGACACCTTGGTGCCCTACGCCGCCCGCACCGGCCTGACCTTGAGGGAGCGTCCCGGGCTGTCCGAGGAGGGCTACGCGCTCGACCCCGCCAAGGCCGGGCGCCATCTGGCGCGGCTCCTCGCCCGCGGGACCCCGGCTGCCATGTGCACGCACGGCCCTCTCTTGCCTGGGCTGATCGCGACCATCGCCGAACGCGTTGAGCCAGATACCGAGGCGACCGCATCCCTGTCCCAGATCATGGCCGAGGCCTCGCGCGACAAGCTCGTCAAGGGCGAGGCGCTCGTCATCCATCTCAGCGGGTACGGCGACCAGGCCGTCGTGGCCGCCGCGGAGCGATACCTGCCCTGACGCGGCGCCCGCCAACAACCCGCACCACCCGCGGAAACTTCACCCCCGCGGGCGTTATATCCAGCGCGCCAGTGAACTACCCGCACCACCCGCGGAAACTTCACTCTCGCGGGTGTTATAACCGGCGCGCCAGTGAACAACCCGCGCCACCCGCGGAAACTTCACTCGCGCGGGTGCTATAGCCAGCGCGCCCGCGAGCAACCCGCGCGAGCGAAGAACCTGCGGGGTTGGCCAGGCCATATCGGGAAGCCGTCCGCTTCCGTTCACCCGTCGTTCATGTCCGGCGCGTCGCCGCGTCACTCACCGTCCCTAGCGTCCGTTGCGTCGGGTCGACGCCGCCCCGACCCCCTACACGTGCACATCCCGAGAGGACCTCCTCTGTGAAGACCGTCCGGCTTGCCGCCATCGTCGGCGCCGCCCTCGTCAGCTCGCTCGCCCTCACCGCGTGCGGTTCCGACGACAACACCTCCGGGTCGGCGTCAGCCTCCGACTCCTCGTCTGCGTCGGCCGCCGCCGCCGACTGCTTCACGGGCACCCTAAATGCCGAGGGCTCCTCGGCCCAGAAGAACGCCATCGAGGAGGCCATCGCCTCCTACGGGACGGCGTGCGCCGACGCCACAATCAACTACAACCCGACCGGTTCCGGCGCCGGCATCAAGCAGTTCCTTGCCGGGCAGGTCGACTTTGCCGGCTCCGACTCGGCCCTGAAGACAAGCAGCAGCGACGGCACGGAGACCGAGGTCGCCAAGGCAGAGGCCTTCTGCGGTTCGCCTGCCTGGAACATTCCCATGGTGACCGGCCCGATCGCGGTGGCCTACAACGTCCAGGGCATCGACAGCCTCATCCTCACGCCCGCGGTGACCGCGGACATCTTCAGCGGCAAGATCACTTCCTGGGACGACGCCGCCATCGCGGCGATCAATCCCGGCTCCGCCTTGCCGGCCACAGCCATCAAGGTCTTCTTCCGCTCCGACGAGTCGGGGACGACCGAGAACTTCACCAAGTATTTGAAGGGCGCGGCCGCCGACGCGTGGGCCGCTGACCCGGCCAAGAAGTGGAGCGGCATCGGCGAGGGCAAGGAGAAGTCCTCGGGTGTGGCCGAGGGCGTGAAGTCCACCGACGGGGGTGTGACCTACGTCGAGTGGAGCTACGCGAAGGACAACGGCCTGGGCGTGGCCCAGATCGACAACGGAGGCGGCGCCGTCGAGCTCACCGGTGAGTCCGTTGGCAAGGCCGTGGCTGCAGCCACCCAGGACGGCGAGGGCAACGACCTGCGCCTCAAGCTCGACTACGCGACCACCGAGGCCGGGGCTTACCCGATCCTGCTGGTGACCTACGAGATCGTGTGCAGCAAGGGTGCCGACGCTGAGAAGCAGGCCAACATCAAGGCCTTCCTCACGCACTTCGCCTCCAGCGATGTGCAGAAGGGGCTGGAGGAGATCGGCTACGCACCGCTGCCGACCGAGGTCCAGACCAAGGTCCAGACGGCCATCGAGGCCATCTCCTGATCCACCCTCTCGAGCCGGGGTGCGTTCAGCAGGCGGTGGCCCGCTGAACGCACCCGGGCCGGAGCCCGAGCGAAAGGACGAGCCCGTGTCATCGGTTCCCGGGCGTTTCGCCCTCGATGAGCTGCCCCCCCAGGACGACGGCGAACCACGCGAACCCGGCGACGGACACGGTCTGCGCGGGACCGGCCGGCTGGGCGACCGCCTCTTCGGGGGCGCAGCCCTGGGCGCTGGCGTCCTCGTCATGGCGATCGTCGCCCTCGTCGCGGTCTTCCTCATCGCCCAGGCGGTCCCCTCGCTCCTGAACAATGAGGCCAACTTCCTCACCAGCCGCGAGTGGGTGCCCTCCGGAGCCAACCCCCGGTTCGGCATTCTTGATCTGTTCTGGGCCACCCTGGTCACCTCGGTGATCGCCATGGTCGTCGCGGTGCCGCTCGGCGTCGCTGTAGCCCTGTTCATCACGCAGTACGCGCCGCCGTGGCTCTCCCGCCCGGCGGCCGCGACCATCGACCTGCTCGCCGCAGTCCCCTCGATCGTCTACGGATTCTGGGGACTCACGGTGGCGGGGCAGTACTTCGAGCCCGTCGCGAACGGCATTCAGCGTGTCTTGGGCTGGATCCCCTTCTTCGCCGACGACGGGTTCAGCGCCAAATCAACGCTGGCCTTCGCTGGGCTGATCCTCGCGATCATGATCCTGCCGATCGTCACGGCGATCTCCCGGGAAGTCTTCGCTCAGGTGCCGACGGCCCACAAAGAAGGTGCGCTGGCGCTGGGCGCGACCCGCTGGGAGATGATCCGCGTCGCAGTCCTGCCGTTCGGTGCCTCCGGTGTCGTCTCCGGCGCCATGCTCGGCCTGGGCCGGGCGCTCGGCGAGACGCTGGCCGTCATGATCCTGCTGTCCGGGCTGAGCGACTCGGCGCCCTGGAACTGGTCGATCTTCAACGGTGGGGCCACGTTCGCCTCCAAGATCGCTCTCAACGCCGGTGAGTTCGACTCGCCGCAGAAGACCGGGGCCTACATCGCTGCCGGCCTGGTCCTGTTTGTCCTCACCTTTGTGGTCAACGCGGCAGCCCGCGTCGTGATCTCGCGCAGGAAGGCCTTCACCGAATGAGCATCGCCAGTGAGATCCGACGGGGCTCGGTCCTCCCCGTGGTCGTCGTCGCGCCCAGCCAGAACCGCCCGTCGGGGACCCGGGCGCTCAAGGACACGATCGCCCGGGTCGTCATGTGGGCAGCCTTCGGGATCGCCTGTATCCCGCTGCTCTGGATCCTCGGCTCCACCCTCGTCAAGGGCGGCCACATGCTGCTCTCCGTCGACTGGTGGACCAACTCACAGAACGGGATCACGGCTCGCCGGGTCGGCGGTGGGGCCGCCCATGCGATCCAAGGCACGCTGATCCAGGCGATCACCACGGCGATCATGTCGGTGCCAGTGGGAGTGCTGACGGCGATCTATCTCGTCGAGTACGGCCGGGGCCGCCTGGCCAGGATCATCTCGTTCACCGTCGACATCCTCACCGGCATTCCCTCGATCGTGGCGGCGCTGTTCATCTACGCGCTCTGGGTGACGGCGTTCGGCTTCCAGCGGGTGCCGTTCGCGGTGACCCTAGCCCTGGCGCTGCTGATGATCCCGGTGATCGTTCGCTCGACCGAGGAGATGCTCAAGCTCGTCCCGAACGAACTGCGGGAAGCCTCCTTCGCTCTCGGTGTACCCAAGTGGAAGACGATTGTGCGGGTCGTCCTGCCGACCGCGTTCTCCGGGATCGTCACGGGCATCCTGCTCGGCCTGGCGCGGATCATGGGCGAGACCGCCCCGCTGATCATCCTCGGGCCGTACACCAAGTCCATGGCGCACGACCTCTTCGGCGGCCTCATGGGCACCCTGCCGACGATGATCAACCAGGACCGCGCCGAGAACCTCCAGCCCGCGCTGGACCGCGTCTGGGGCGCCGCCCTCACCCTCATCCTCCTCATCCTCCTGCTGAACCTGCTGGGCCGCCTCGTCGCGCGCCGCAGCACGGTCCGGCGCTGACCGCGTCACAAAGGAACCACCATGGCCAAGCGGATCGACATCCGGGACCTTGACGTCTACTACGGCGACTTCAAAGCCGTCGAAGGGGTGACGATGACGGTCGAACCGCGCTCGGTCACGGCCTTCATCGGTCCCTCCGGTTGCGGCAAGTCCACCGTGCTGCGCACCCTGAACCGGATGCATGAGGTGATCCCCGGCGGACACGTCAAGGGCAAGATCTTGCTCGACGACACCGACCTGTATGCCGCCGGGCAGGACCCAGTCGCGGTGCGGCGCACCGTTGGCATGGTCTTCCAGCGACCCAACCCCTTCCCCACCATGTCCATCGGCGACAACGTGGCCGCCGGGCTGCGCCTGGGCGGGATGAAGAACAAGAAACAGCTGGCGGAGGTTGTCGAGCAGTCGCTGCGTGGGGCCAACCTCTGGAACGAGGTCAAGGACCGGCTCGACAAGCCCGGCGCCGGTCTCTCGGGCGGGCAGCAGCAGCGGCTGTGCATCGCCCGCGCCATCGCGGTCAACCCGCAGGTGCTGCTCATGGACGAGCCGTGCTCGGCCCTCGACCCGATCTCGACCCTCGCGATCGAGGACCTGATCAACGAGCTCAAGTCCGAGTACACGATCGTCATCGTCACCCACAACATGCAGCAGGCGGCCCGGGTCTCGGACCAGACGGCATTCTTCAACCTCAAGGCGACCGGGCAGCCCGGGCGACTGGTCGAGGTCGGGGACACCACACGGATCTTCAGCAACCCGTCCGAGCAGGCGACCGAGGACTACATCAGCGGCCGCTTCGGCTAATCGGGCCCACAGGGAGACCACGGCGCGGGGAGGGGTCGCGCAGCCTGACTCCCGGGCCACCGCACGCGAAACGCCCCGAATGCCGCGACGGCATTCGGGGCGTTTCGTGTTGCGCCGAGGCGCGTGAGATCAGGGACCGACGATGAGGTAGAGCACGCCGTACATTGCGGCTGCGCTCGCGCCCGCACCCGGGAACGTGAAGATCCACGCACCGACGATGTTCTTGGCCACGCCCCAGCGAACGGCCTTGATCGACTTGGTCGCGCCGACGCCCATGATCGCCGAGGTGATGGCGTGGGTCGTCGAGATGGGCATCTTGAATGCCGTGGCGACGTAGAGGATCGTCGCGGCGGTGACCTCGGCGGCGAAGCCCTGGGGCGGGTCGAGGTGGATGATTCGGCGCCCGAGGGTCCGCATGATCCGCCATCCACCGGCGTAGGTGCCGGCCGAGATGACGATGGCGCTCATGAGGAGCACCCAGAACGGGATGCTCGGGTCATCGGCGGAGTGGTAGCCGCCGATCGTGAGCGCGAGGATGACGACACCAGCGGTCTTGGCCGCGTCCTGCATGCCGTGCCCGAAGGCCATCGCGGCCGCAGACATGGTCTGTGCGTAGCGGAATCCGCGTTGGACTTTGGACGGATTAGCCCGTTTGAAGATCCAGAGAATCGACGTCATCACCAGATAGCCGAGGATCAACCCGACGATCGGCGAGACGAGCATGGGGATGACGACCTTTTGCAGAATGCCGTCCCACTTGACCGTCACCCCGGCGGCCAGCGCCGCGCCCCCGAGTCCGCCGATGAGGGCGTGCGAGGAGGACGAGGGGAGACCGAACCACCACGTGAGCAGGTTCCAGGCGATCGCCCCGATGAGCGCGGCGGCGCACAGGGTCAGGGTCGCGCCGGAGCCGTCGATGATGCCCTTGCCGACGGTGTCGGCAACCTTCTTGCCGAAGAAGGCACCAAAGAGGTTGGCGACGGCGGCCATGAGCAGGGCCACACGGGGGGTCAAGGCGCGCGTCGACACCGAGGTGGCAATGGCGTTGGCCGAGTCGTGGAAGCCGTTGGTGTAGTTGAAGGCCATCGCCAGGGCGATGACCGAAATGATCGGCAGGAGCTCCACGAGGGTCAGGACTCCTTGACCGCGATGCTCTCGACCTTGTGCGCGACGCGCTCAAAGGCGTCGGCCGCGGCCTCGAGCTCGTCGATGATCTCCTTGATCTTCATCACCGTGATCGGGTTGGCCGCCTCATCGTTGAAGATGTCGGCGAGCATCCGGCGATACTGCTTGTCGGCCTGGTTCTCGAGCCGGTTGATCTCGATCCAGTACTCCTTGAGGTTCTTCAAGGAGCGCAGACGCGGCATCGCGTCAACGGTCAGCTGGGCCATCTGCGCCAGGACGTCGACCTGCTTGGCGACCCGGCTGGGCGCGGAGTCGACCTTGTAGAGGTGGATGAGGTCTCCGGCCGCGGCCATGTGGTCAACGCAGTCATCGATCGACACCGCGAGGTCGTGGATGTCCTCCCGATCGAACGGGGTGATGAAGGAGGTGTTGACCTTCTGGATGATGTCGTGGACCGACTGGTCGGCCTCGGACTCGATCTCGTCGAGACGCTTGGCGATGCCTTTGCGCTCCTCGTCGGTCTCCGCGCCGAGGATGGCGGCGAGCTGGTCGACGCTGGCCGTGAGATGGGTCGCGGCACGGCTGAAAAGCGGGTAAAACCCGTCGTCTTTGGGGGTGAGGCTGAAGCCCACGGGAGTCGTCCTTTGGATCGGTCTGGAGGCGTCCGTTGCAAGGCTAGGGCCACTTTGACCCTCTCGCGCAACCAGCCGTTTGCCGGACCATCCCCAACCGCTCACCGGGGGGTCATCTAAACCCCCCGAAGGACCCGCTTCGAGGGGCAGAGGCAGCGCAAACGGCTGTGTCGACGACGGGAGCCGGACTCCTCGCCCCAGCGTCGGCCGGCGAGGTGAGCGGTGCCGGACCGGGAGCGCCTCACGGCGCGTGGCCGCTCGTAGCGGCTAACTTTGGGACCCGGGGCTGCCGCGGTCCGACACCAAGGAGAAACCCTAGCCGGTGGTTCGGGCTGGTGGAAATGGCTCCGCGCCATGGGGTTTGGCGGCATTCGGGGGTTCGCCGGGTTTCCCCACGGGCCGACCTCCGACCCCCGCGGTCGGGGGTGTTGTTTAGGTGCCGTTCACGCAAAGTTCATTTCAGCGCCAGGCTCAGTCGAGCTCTCCGAGCCGCCAAAGGCGCGCCGCAGCCGCCAGATCCTCACCCGTGGTGTGCATCGCCGAGGCCTTGCGGGTCAGGTCGGTGGCCCCGGTGGGGTCGTGCTCGTCGAGGTCATGGGCCAGCTCGACCCGACCCGCCGACACGACGGCGCAGAATGCCGCCGCCCGCTCCAGCGCGACCGCGAGATCGGCGTCGAAGACGCCGGTCAGGATCTCGTCGGCCAGTCGGCGTACCTCGTCGGGGCCGGGGGGCTCGGCGACTCCGGCGACGGCTCTGGCGACGTCACTGAAGCGGGAGCCCGCGGCATACTCCCGGCTGGCCTCGACCGGTGCCCGCTGGACCCACTCACGGATGGCGTAGAGACGCCAGAGCGCCCCGGGGAGGGTCCGGGCAGGGCGGGCGGACCACAGGCCGGCGACCGTGGGCAGGCCGAGCTCGTCGACGAGCGCGACGAGGCGCGCGGTCACCTGGGGGTCGTGGGTGGCCCGTCCGGTGCCGACGAGAATGGCCGCCGTCTGGTGGGCCATCTCGGTCTGCTCCGCCGGTCCGGGCAGCAGGCCGCCGTGCTCCTCGAGCTCCTCGGGGTCGAAGAACAGCGGTCGACGAAACGCGGTCACAGGCATCAGTCTCTCTCACGAGGGTTTCCAGGGGCCGCGAGCGGACCAGAATCCGCGAATGCCGCCTCCGTTGAGTAGCGTGTGCACCGCCGTGTGTGTTCCCGGCATCGGGCCTTGGGTCTGGTGCGACGCAAGCGGCGCCGGGTGGACGCGACCCGGCTGGGCCTCTAGCTCAATGGCAGAGCTGCGGACTTTTAATCCGTAGGTTGTGGGTTCGAATCCCACGGGGCCCACCAACACCGCAAGTCAGGGTCGGTTCCGGTGGTGAGGATCCTCCGGCGAAGGGCCCTTTGCGGCTTCGCCGGGTCTTGAGGTCGACGGCCGCCGCGAGCAGATCGCACATCGCGTCGGTGTGGCCTCCTTCGAACCTGGCGACGGCGCCCCGTCCGAGACCGAGCTCCATGCCTCCCTTGGGGTCAATGGCCCAGACCTGGACCCAGCCCTCCCGGATCGCGGGCGACAGGCCGTGGACCAGGCTCCACAAGACGGACCCCTTCCCGGCCCCGGTGGCCCCGGCAACGAGGGCGTGCGTGCCTTCGACCCGGAACCGCCACCGCTTCCCGTCGTCCCCCATCCCCAGGGGTACTCCCCGTAGCGCCACCGGGCCGGGCGACGCTGGGTGGAGCACTCCCTCGAGGGGGTCGCGGCGTCGGAGCTCGAGCCACACGCGCCCGGGGCGGGCGAGCACGACTCGCGCATCGGCCACATGGAAGGCGTGCCCGACCGGGCCGAACCGGTGTGGGACCGGTCCGTGCACGAGAGGTCGTGGTGGGCGGTGTGGGCCTACTCGACCAAACGCGCAGTCCGGGACCTCGTCCAAGACCCGCAACGAGTCCGCCTTCGACGTCGGCTCAATCAACCGGGCCAACACCAACTGCTGGAACGCGTCGTCACCGATGACGTCGAAACCGAGCCGCGCATACGCCTCGGACAGGACCTGCCACAACAGCGCCGACCGCTTCCCCGTGATCACCGCGTGCTCGGTCGGCACCTTCCCCGCGGACAAGTCCAGCTCACCCTGCCCCGGGTGCAGCCGATCCCGAGCGGTCGCCAACAGGGCGCCCAACTCGTCGGTGTGCGCGGAACCGAGGTGCTCCAGCACCTTGTCCCGCCCACCGATCCGCTCAGCGATCTGTACCGCCGTCGCGCCCGAAGCGGTCTTCACCTTCCGCACGAACACCACGAAGCCGACCCTACCGACCCGATTAGTGTGTCAACCCACCCACCCGCAAGCCCCTGACCAGCACAAACACCAGCCGATCACACCAAGGCGCCGAAAGTGGCACGAGTCAGGTCCAAGACGCGACCGGGCTGAGCATCAAGAAGATCATCCACGCCCTGCGCCCCCTGCAGCAGATCACCGTCCGCATCGCCGGCTACGAACACCTCGCCGCTGACCCCCTCACCGACACCGCCCAGCAGATCCTCGACGCGATCAGCCCCTCATCGCAGACACACTAAATTGGCACGACTCAGGTGGGGGGCAGCATCGGAGCAATGAGACTCTGCGAGGCGCAAGAACGGCGTGCGCCTTTCGCTGCGGTCGGGGGGCGACTCAAAGGAGCCGGGGGGTGACACGTTCCCGGCATTGGGTCCAAGCCCACCTGAGTTGCGCCACGTTAGTGTGTCGGCGCTGAGGGACTGATCGCGTCGATGATGTGTTGTGCGGCGTCGGTGATGGGGTCGGCGGCGAGGTGTTCGTGGCCGGCGATGCGGACGCTGATCTGCTG
>JAGOME010000026.1 GCA_017993715.1 Phycicoccus sp. | reverse complement strand
CGTCGAGGCGATCCAGGAATACCCGCTGCGCCACCTGCACGACGCTGGCATCGCGGACGAGCTCCAGGGTGACTTCGTCGCACGCCTGCAACGGACCCACCGGGAAACCGATCGCCTTGGCCTCGGAGTCAATGGCTGCGGGATCGGCTCCATCGGCGAGGAGACGCAGACCCTCGATAAGCCAGCGCGCATATACCCGTGAGGTGTAGAAGCCGGGGTAGTCGGCGACCACGACGGGCACCTTGCCCAGCGCGCGGCCCAAGCCTCCGGCGCGGGCCACCGTCTCCTCGCTGGTCCCGAGGTGGGGCACCAGCTCGAGCAGCGGCATCTTCTCGACGGGCGAGAAGAAGTGGGTCCCCATGAAGCGCTGCGGATGGGAGACGGCACCGGCGAGGCTGGCGACCGGGATCGCTGAGGTGTTCGTCGTGATGAGCGCGTCCGCTCCAACCTGGGCGTCGATGAGCCTGAGCGTCTCGCGCTTGAGCTCGGGCAGCTCGAGGACGGCCTCGACGACGATGTCCGCAGCAGCGAACCCCTCCCACTCCGTCGTGGTCCTCAGCAGGTCGGCAGCGTGGGGGCCGGCCTGGCCCGCCCGCTCGCGCGCCTGATCCAGCCGCTCCGGGTCGATGTCCCGCACGACCGCGGGCAGCCCATGGGCCACGGCGGTCGAGGCGATGCCGGCGCCCATCTGGCCACCCCCGACGACACCCAGACGCTCGGGCGCCGACGCGGCGCCGCGGTACCGGCGCTTGGCGGCGGTCTCCACGTGGAACAGGTGGATCAAGGCGGCACTCTCGTCACCGGCGAGCACGCGAGGAAAATGGGCCCGCTCGGCCGCCAGCCCGGCCGATGTGCCCACCGTGAGACCGCGTTCGAGGCAATCCAGGATGGCGGCGGCGGCATTCGTGCTCACCGGTCGGCGCACCCGGGCGGCGCCGGCTCGGGCGGACTCGACCAACGCCGGGTCGGGTGTGGGGAACGGGTGGGGGTCGACCCGGCCGATGCGGGCGCGCGTGATGGCGGCCCCGAGCAACTCCTCCGGCGGGAACACCTCGTCAACGAGCCCGAGGTTGAGGGCGTCGGCCGCAGCGAGCCTCCGTCCGCCAATGAGCAGCTCGGCCGCCACGTCCGGGGCGAGGCGGCGCAGGTAGAGCTGGGTGCCGGCGCCCGCCGGGAGCAGTCCGAGGGTGGCCTCGGGCAAGCCGACGATCGCCCGATCCGTCGTGACGATCGTTGAGGCGCCAAGCGTGAGCTCGAAAGCCCCCCCAAGGGCGAAGCCGTCGATGGCGGCGACGATCGGCTTGTGCGAGTGGGCCATCGCGAGCATGAGGTCGTGGACTCTGGTCAAGAACGCATCGAGACCGACCGGGTCGCAGGCCATCGCCGGCAACACCGTGAGATCCGCACCCCCACCAAAGGAGCGCTCCTTGCCCGACGCCAGGACGATCCCCACCACGGCAGGATCGGCGAGCGCGCGACCGATGACGTGGGCGAGTTCGGTGACAACCGCCTCATCGACGACGTTCATGCTGCGTCCGGGCATATCGAAGAGAACGACAGCCACGCCGTCGTCATCGGTCACGCGGAAGTTCGGGCCGGCGTCAGACACGTCGGTGCTCTCCTGGTTCGGGGGTGGGGGTTTCGGGAATGCCGTTAGGCTGCGGGTCAGGGGCCGATCGCCGGATCGGGTGGGAACCCGCCGGCCTGCAGCACCATGGCGGGCAGGTCGCGGCCCATCCGGGACTGCAGCCACAGACCGGCGTCGCGGACCCCTGCTGGGTCCAGACCATGGGCGATGCCGGAGCGGTCGAGGGCATAGACGAGGTCTTCGGTGGCGATGTTGCCGGTGGCACGCGGCGCAAAGGGGCAGCCGCCGATCCCGCCGAGAGCCGCATCGAGGATGAGCACCCCGGCATCGACAGCCGCGAGGGCGTTGGCCACGCCCGCATTGCGGGTGTTGTGGAAGTGCGCGCGCAGCGCCGTCCCCTGGGGCACGAGGTCGCGGACGGCCTCGACCCGCGCCGCGACGTCCCGCGGCACAGCGACGCCGATCGTGTCCGCGAGCGACAGCTCCGTGGGCGGCGACTCAAGGACTTGCTCGGCCACCCGCCGGACCACATCGACGCCGACTTCGCCCTCGAACGGGCAGCCGAAGGCGACAGCGAGCGTGAGGTTTGCGGTGAGGCCAGCCTCCCGGGAACGGGCGGCGATCCGATGCCAGATCGCGATCCCGCCCGCGATGTCGGTGCCTTGGTTACGGCCGGAGAAGGTGTCGGTGCAGTGGACGACAGCATTGACCTCGGTCACACCGGCGGCGATGGCGCGCTCGAGACCGCGTGCGTTGAGGATCAGGGCGCTGTAGGTCACTCCGGGGGTCGCCGGCAGCCCAGCGACCACAGCTTCGGCATCGGCCATCTGCGGCACCTTGGCGGGATGGACGAAACTCGTCACCTCGACGTCGTGCGCCCCGAACGCCACCGCCCGCTCGACCAACTCCTGCTTGTCCGCGGTCGACAGCAGGACCGACTCGTTTTGCAGGCCATCTCGGGGGGCCACCTCGACAACGCGCACGTACTCGCCACTCATGACGGGCGTCCCTGTCCCCCAGTGAATCCCGTGATCCGAGCGACGGCCGCCTCGGTGCTGATGACGTCGATCTGATTGTCAGCCTCGGCACCCAAGGCCTGGGCCAGCGAGCGCGTCCACGTGGTCGCGATGAGCCGCTTGGTGCCGGCCAGGGCCGGCGGGGAGGAGGCCGCAAGTCGACCCGCCACCTCGGCAACCCGAGCGTCCAGGACCTCGTCGGGGACGACGTCGCTGATCAAGCCCATCTCTAGGGCATCCTGGGCACCAAGTGGATCGCCCAGCAGGGAGAGCTCGAGCGCTTTGCGTTCTCCCACAAGGCGTGGCAGCAGCCAGCTCGCGCCGCTGTCCAGAGACAGCCCGCGGTGGATGAAGACCTGGACAAAACGGGCCGACTGCGCGGCATAGACCAGATCGCAGGCTAAGGCGAGGTTGGCGCCGGACCCGGCGGCCACCCCGCCGACCTTGGCGAGCGTCGGGATCGGCAGCTCCCGCATGGCCAGGACGCACCTGTTGGAGACGTCGATCCGACCGCGCAGGCTGGGCAGATCGTCCAGAAGTCCCCCGACATCCGAGCCTCCGCAGAAGGCGCCCCCCGCGCCGGTCACGACGAGGACCCGATCCTCCCCGCCGGGGTCGAGGGCGTCGAGATGGCCGGCAAACTGCGACCACATCGCGTCCGTCATCGCGTTGCGCTTGTCCGGACGGTCCATCGTGATCGTCGCGATCCCGTCGGCCCGCGTCAGGGTGACTCTCATCGGCCGGGCCCAGAGCCATAGGACGCCTCGAGTTGTCGCCCGACGATCTCGCGCATGATCTCGTTGGTGCCGCCGAAGATCGACTGGATCGGCGCATCGAGATACATCCGGGCGATCGGGTACTCGCGCATAAACCCATAGCCGCCATGCAGCTGCAGGCCCTCGCGGACGATCTCCTGCTGCAGTGAGGTGGTGAGGAGCTTGCCCTTGGCGGCGTCCTCACCGCTGAGCTCGCCGCGGTCGTGCAGCATGATGAGATGGTCGACAAAGACCTGGGTCGCGTCGAGCTTGGCCCCGAGCTCGGCGAGCCGGAAGCGGGAGTTCTGGAAGTCCAGCACCCGGGTCCCGAAGGCTTGGCGTTGCGCGCAGTAGTCGACGGTGTGCCGCAACGCCGCCCGAGCCGCGGAGATCGCCGAGACACACAGTCCGAGGCGTTCCTGCGCGAGGTTCTCCATGAGGATTCGGAAGCCCTCGCCCTCGCCACCGACGAGATGGTCGGCAGGCACGCGGCATTCGTCGAAGAACAGCTCGGCAGTGTCCTGGCTGCGCAGGCCGATCTTGTCCAGGTGGCGGCCGCGCGCGAAACCCGGGGTCCCGTCAGCCACGGCAATGAGGCTGATCCCCCGGTGTCGCAGAGCCGGATCGGTCTTGACGACGACGAGCACGAGGTCGGCGTTGATGCCGTTGGTGACGAAGGTCTTGGAGCCGTTGACGACCCAGTCATCGCCCTCGCGGCGCGCCGTCGCGCGGATCGCGGCGAGGTCGGATCCGGCCTCGGGCTCGGTCATCGAGATGGCCGTCATGATCTCGCCGGTGACGGTGCCAGGCAGCCAACGCGCCCGCTGTTCCGGTGTCGTGTAGTCCAGCAGGTAGGGCAGCATGACGTCGTTGTGCAGCGTGATGCACATGCCGGAGCCGATGACACCGGCCCGCTGCAGCTCCTCGCCGATGATCGCGTTGAACCGGAAATCGTTCTGTCCCAGCCCCCCGTACTCTTCGGGCACGGCCATGCCGAGGAATCCCGCCTCACCAGCAGCGAGGAACATCTCCTTGTCTACCTTGCCGGCCGCCTCCCAGCGGTCGTGGTGCGGGACGATCTGCGCCGCCACGAACGACCGGAACGCGGCACGGAAATCCTCGTGGGTCTCGTCGTACAGCTCACGTTTCATCTCAGGTGGTCCTTTGCAGGTAGCCCGCCCGCGGACGGGCGGAGGGCGGCGGATCGCAGACCGAGCCAGGCGACGACGTCACCGCGCGGTCCAGCCTCCGTCGACCACGAGGGTCTGCCCGGTGATGTAGGAACTCGCCGACGAGGCGAGGAGCAACAAGGCGCCGTCGAGCTCGACCAACTCCCCCGGGCGCCCCATGGGCAGGTTGCGCCGCAACCACCCCATCGTGCGTTCGTCGGCGAACATCTCGTCGGTGAGCTCGCTGGGGAACCAGCCGGGCGCGATGGCGTTGACCCGAATGCCGTCGCGGGCCCACTCAGTCCCCAGGCTCCGGGTGAGGTTGACGACCCCGCCTTTTGCGGCGGCATACGCGCTTTGCGGCAGCGGCCACGAGCCGACCAGGCCAAGGATCGAGGCGATGTTGATGATCGACCCACCGGGCTCCATGACCCGACGCGCCTCCACCGCCAACTGGAACGTCGCGGTGAGGTCGACCTCGAGGGTGCGCCGGAAATTGGCCATGGGCGTCTCCAGGGCCGGCAGGGCGTCACCGAAGCCGGCGGCGTTGACCAGGATGTGCGGGCCGCCGAGCGCGTGTGCCTCCTTGATCAGTTGTACGCAGTCCTCATCGACCCCGACGTCACAACGGACGGCGACGATCCGGGGATCGGTGGCGGCGAGCTCATCGAGACGGTCGAGCCGACGAGCGGCCGCGACCACCTGGGCGCCGCTGCCGGCCAGCAGCCGACAGAAGTGCCGCCCGATGCCACTGGAGGCACCCGTGACGATCGCGACCTTGCCCGACAGATCCGCCGTCAGCGTCACTGCAGCCGCTCGATGATCGTCGCGTTGGCCATGCCACCGCCCTCACACATCGTCTGCAGGCCATAGGTGCCACCGGTGCGCTCCAACTCGTGCAGGAGCGTGACCATGAGCCGGGCACCAGAGGCGCCGAGCGGGTGGCCGAGGGAGATGCCGCCACCGTTGACGTTGACCTTGTCGTGGGCGACGCCGATCTCCTGCTGCCAGGCCAGGACGACAGGCGCAAACGCCTCGTTGACCTCATACAGGTCGATGTCGTCCGCGCTCATCCCGGATCGTTCGAGCGCCCTCTGGGTTGCCGGAATCGGCGCGGTGAGCATCGCCACCGGGTCGTCACCGACGACCGTCATGTGGCGGATCGCCGCGCGGGGACGCAGTCCCAGCTCGGCCGCCTTCTCCTCGCTCATGATGAGCAGGGCCGCGGAGCCGTCGACGATCTGGGAGGCGTTGCCGGCGGTCACTCGCCCCTCGGGCAGGAAGGCCGGCTTGAGATTGGCCAAGGCCTCCAGCGACGTCTCGCGAATGCACTCGTCGGCGGTGATCTCGTCCCCGGGGACACTGACCTCCAAGGTCTCTCGGTCACGCACCTTGCGGGGCGTCGCGACGATCTCGCGCTCGAAGCGACCCTCCGCCCGGGCCGTCGCCGCCCGCTGCTGGCTGGCCATGGCGTACTCGTCGAGGTCCTCGCGGGTCAGTCCCCAACGGTCGACGATGAGCTCGGCCGACAGTCCCTGGGGAACCAGGCCGGACACACCGAAGGTCTCGCGCTCGGCGTAGCGATCCATGAGCTCCTCGCCGTAGACGGCGCGAATGTCGCCGCCCGGGGCATTGGAGAACATGGGCACCGTCGTCATGCACTCGATGCCGGCGGCGACGACGATGTCCATCGAGCCGCTCATGATGGCCTGGGCGGCGAAGTGCACCGCCTGTTGCGACGAGCCGCACTGGCGATCGATCGTCGTGCCGGGCACGGTCTGTGGCAGGCCGGCCGCGAGCAGCGCGTTGCGGGCGATGTTGGTGCTCTGCGGTCCCACCTGCGAGACGCAGCCCATGATGACGTCATCGATCGAGGTCGGGTCGATGCCGGCCCGGTCGATGAGCGCGCGCAGGGTGTGCGCAGCCAGTTCGACGGGGTGCCAGCCGGACAGGGAGCCGAAACGCTTGCCGACCGGCGTGCGGACAGCCTCGACGATGACGGGAGTAGGCATGAAAGTGGGGATCCTCTCGGGTTAGGCAGTTGCGGTGAGCAGGTCGAGGCAGTCGGCCTCCACGGCGGCGTGCCGCTGCTGCTCGGGGGAGACGTCGGCGGCGGCGCTTGCGCGGGCCCGGCGGAAGAACAGGTGAGCGTCGTGCTCCCAGGTGAACCCGATGCCCCCGGAGAGCCGAATGAAACTCGATGAGGCCGTGAGGAAGGTGTCGCCGGCGGTTGCCGCGGCCAACCGGCCGAGGACGTGCGCCTGGGGGTCCTCGCCGTCCAGCGCCGCAGCCGTCGCGACGACGAGCGCCCGAGCACCCACGACGTCGATGGCGGTCCGGGAGCAGAGGTGCTGGATGGCCTGATAGGTGCCGATGAGCACCCCGAACTGTTCGCGGATCTGGGTGTAAGCCACCATCGCGGTCAGGCAGGCTTGGGCCCCGCCGACCTGCTCCGCGGCCAGCAGCAGCCGAGAGCGCGTCCGCCAGGTCTCCAGGGCCGTCGGGTCAGCCGGTTGCGTCAACAGCACCGCGGGGGCACCGGTGACCGAGACATCGGCGCGCGGGGTCGCCAGGTCAAGCGCCTCGCGGTCTTGGCGAATGCCGCCGTCGACGAGGATGAGCGCCGCCGCCGGCCCCTGCGGGGTGTCGACCACGGCCACAACGACGTCCGCGACAGCGCCGTGGGTGACCGCGGACAGGACCCCGGTGACCGCGTCATCGGCGAATGCCGCCCGAACCGGACGATCGTCGGCGAGGCCGGCCACCAGTTCGCCGCCGAGTACTCCGGCAATGGCCGTCGTCAACGGTGCCGACACGGCATTCGGGGACACCCCCGTCAAGGACCAGGTAAGGAGCTGGGTGGCCCTGACCGGACCGGGATGCAGGCTGGCCCCGCACTCCTCCACGGCGGTCACCAGGTGCCCGGCGCCCATACCCAGGCCGTCCCATTCCTCGGGGGCACCCATCGCGGCCAGCCCACGCTGGGCGAGCGTGGCCCAGCGGTCCCGGTCGAACCCGGCGAGGGCCGCGGCATTCTCGGCTCCGGCAGCCCGCAGGCGCCGGACCTCGGCGATCCCAGGGGCCTCCGCCAGATCCCCCCGGAGGGCCTCGCGGACCTCGTCGGGACTCAGCGTGTCACTTGTGGGGGGCATCAGGCATCCTCCTTGGGGGCGAGCAGGTCCACCAGGCCGGAGCGGGTCACCTTGCCGCTCGCGGTCTTGGGCAGCTCGGTCAGGAAGTAGACGAGCCGAGGGATCTTGTAGCCGGCCAGGCTCACCCGGGCGTGGGCGACGATCAACTCTTCGGTCAACTCGCCGGTCCGCGAGACGACCGCGGCGGCCACCCGTCGGCCCCACAGCGGGTCGGGCACACCGAACACGGCGACCTCGACCACGTCGGACAGTTCCGCAAGAACGCCTTCGACCTCTCCAGGATGGACGTTCTCGCCCCCGGTGATGATCATGTCGTCGCTGCGGCCCTCGACGTAGATGTAGCCGTCGGCATCGACGCGCCCCATGTCACGGGTGTTGAGCCAGCCGTCGACGAAGATCGCGGCGCTCTGCTCGGGACGGTTGATGTAGCCCTGGGCCATGAAGGGTGTGCGGAACCAGAGCTCACCAGACTCGTCGGGGCCGAGCACGGCGCGCGTCTCGGGGTCACGCACCTCGAGCTCGACGCCGACTGTGCAACGGCCCGCGGAGGCGAGCCGGTGAGCGTTGGGTCCGTCGAGCACGTGGTCCTCGGGCGGCAGATAGCTGACGACCCCGCCGGCCTCAGTCATGCCAAAGACCTGGGTGAACTCCGACTGAAAGACCTCCATAGCCTCCTTGAGCAGGGCGATGGTGATCGCGGAGGCGCCGTATGCCAAGTGACGGAACTTGGGGAGACGAATCCCGGTGGCCTGCATCTGGTCCACGACAGCCCGGATCAGCGTCGGGACGAGCACCGCATGGGTGATCTCGTGGTCCGCGAACGCGTTGACCATGTTCTCCGGGGTCGGCACGGCCAGATAGACCTGCTGGGCACCGTAGAGCAGGCCGTACTGGGCCCAGTAGGCCCCGGCGAGGTGGAAGACCGGCGGGATGATGAGCAGCCGGGACTCGGCGTCGAATCGGTGGACGACGGGGGTCGCCGCGCCGATCTCGACCGCGAGACGGTCCAGCGGGACGGCCTTGGGTACGCCGGTCGACCCCGAGGTGAAGAAGACCATGCCTGGGTCGTCGAACTCGGGCTCCAGAGTCGCCGCCGGCTCGACATCGGGCCAGGGTGTCGACGTGCTTTGGTCCACGACCTCGACGTGAATGATGTCTCCCGCGATGCCTCGTGCCCGGTCGGCGAAGGACTCGGAGCAGAAGATGTGGGTGACACCGACCTCGGCGCACGAGGCCGCGATGTCGTCGTCCGGGAGCCGCCAGTTCAGACCGACCAGGCCTCCCCGCGCGCGCCACGCCCCGACGAGGGTCATCGTGTAGCCCGTGTCGTTGGGCCCGAGCCAGGCCACCTGCGCACCCGGTCCGCCGGTCGCGCCGATGATCGCCGCGACCTTGTCCGCAGCCAGGTCGACCTCCGCGAACGTCAGGGTGGCGTTCGGGCCGACGACGGCAATGGCGTCGGGCTTGTCCTGCGCATGACGCCGCAGGGCCTGCTCGAGCCGCTCCGCGGGCCAGCCGGCCTCCCGAATCTGCGCTGCGCTTAGACGTTCGTCCACGATCTCGCTCCCATCCAGGTCGTGATGCGGTCGACCGCGGCATGGAGATAGGGCACCTGTGCCGGGCCGGAGTAATAGTGGGTGGCGCCCTCGATGGTGTGAAGTTCCCTGTCTGGGAACCCTACGGCGTCGTAGAGGCGCTGGGTATGGCTCGGGGTGCAGGCGTCGTCCGCGGAGTTGCCGATGACGAGCGTGGGGACCTTGAGGTCCGCGGCACATCGCGGCCCGTCCCCGTGGGCGTCGTCATAGCTCCACTGGGACAGCCAGCTGCGCAGGGTCGAGAACCGCGCGAGGCCGACCGGGCCCATGTTGACGATGCGCGGATCCCCGAGGTAGCAGCGCCCGGGGACGCGGTCGTTCGGGTCGATCGTCGGGTCGAGCCAGCGGGGATCGGCCATCGTGCCGTAGGTGACAAAGGCCCGTTCCATGAGGGGCTCACCGCGTCCCCGCAGGTCCGCGAGCTGCTCCTTGACGCGGGCGGTGATGGCGCGGTTGCGGGCGATCTGGGCGGCCCGATACCGCTCGAGGAACTCGGGCGTATAGGGCGGCTGGTTGGGGTTTCGGGGGTCGTAGATGTCGAGTTCGGGGTCCCGCTTGTCCGGGTCGGACTCGTCGATGACGGCGGGATCGATCCACTCGGTGAGGGTGCCGTGTCGACTGACGTGCGCCGCGAGCAGCATGACGCCGTCGGCGGGCTGCAGGTCCAGCGTCGTCAGGTCCGGACCCTCGCCAGCGGGTGTCTGGGTGACGGTCGCGGACTGGGCCTGCTGCTGGTAGTAGAGCGACAGGGCCCCGCCCCCGCTCCACCCGCCGAGAATGACATTGCGGTAGCCGAGGCGTTCGCGCGCGTCCTTGATACAGGCGCCGAGATCCTGGACGACCTTCTCCATGATCAGCGCACTGTCGACACCGCGGTAGCGGCTGTTGCAGTAAATGACGTGGTGGCCGGCCCGCGGGAGGGCATTGCTCATGGGCAGATAGGCACCACCCCCGATGGGGTGCATGAACACGATGACCGTGTCCGATGGAATCCCCTTGGGCCGCAACAGATAACTCTCGAGCACGACACTCTCGGTGACCCCACCGTAGGTGTCCCGGTAGGCCGAGTTGTCGTCGAAGATGACGAGGTAAGGGATGCGCTCGTAGTCCAGGCGCGCCCCGCTCACACCCGCACCTCCTCGGGGACCTCGCTCTGCTCGGCCTGCAGCATGACCAGGGCCGGCACCAGGCGCTTGCGGGTGTCGATGGCGATGACCTGCCACTGCACGAACTCGTCCTCGTCGTGTCGTCGCCGGGCCCGCTCACGGGCCCGCTCCGGAATGCCGTGGTGCACGCCTTGCGGGGCCAGGGAGATCAGCCCGGCCGGCATCGCAATACCGAAGACAGAGCCTCCGTGGTAGAACGCAACCTCGTCGAAGTCGGCATTGCGGTGGTACCAGGGGATGCGCTCGACCCCCCGCTCCGCCTCGGCGCGACGAGGCAGGAAGTTCATGACATAGACGCCGGTCGCCTGCATGAACAGGTGCACCGTCGGCGGCAGGTGGACCGTGTCGGACGTGAGGACGTCATAGTCCTCGATGTTGTAGGTGAAGGGCACCAGGTCGCCCTTCCAGGCCTCGACGTCGAGGGGGTGGAAGGCATAGAAGAGCGAGGTCTGGCCCTCGCGCTGACGCAGCCGCACCTCGTACTCCTCGCGGCCGTCGCTCTCGAAGGCCTCGGCCGTCGGGACGGAGATCAGGGAGGAGTCGAAGGGGTGGAACCGGCCAAGCAGCCCCGGATCGGGCACCCGGAACTCCTCGACAGCCTCGACGATGAGGGCGTGCGTCCGCTCGGCCGGGACCTGTCGGTAGGTCGTGCCCTTGGGCAGGTACACGTAGTCCCCGGCCCGGTAGGGCAGCCGCCCGAACTCGGTCTCGAACTCGCCAGTGCCGGCATGGACGAACCACAGCTCGTCTCCATCGACATTGCGGACCAGGTGGGGCATGGCCTCGGCTCGCCGGCTCAGCAGGATCCGGCAGTCATCGTTGTAGAACATGAGCAGGGCATCACCGGCGGCGTCGCCCTCGTCGCTCGGGTGCAGCCCAAAGGTGTCGGTGTCCACCCCCTTGAGGTCGCCCTCGACCCGGAATTGGGTCGGGTCGTTGCGGCGGTAGAGGTGCGCGGTCCGGCCGAAGAAGCCGTAGCGGCCGAGCTCGTCGTCCTTGAGGTGACCGACGTCCCGGTGGATCTTGCGCGGTGCCGGCCCGCTGCGCAGTTGGATGAACGACTCCATGGCGTGCTCCTTGGTGCTCGAAGGTTCTCTAGGCCGCAGGACGGCCGGGGCGCGGCATCTGCAGCCCGCGCTGAGCGATGACGTTGAGCTGGATCTCGTCGGTCCCGCCGGCGATGTGCAGGGCCGGCACCCCCAGCACGAACTCGGACCAGGCAAAGGTGTCGGGCTCGCCGAGATCAACCACCGCCTTCTCCCCGAGGACAGCTAGCGCCAGGGCCGAGATCTCATCGGCGGCCTGCACCATGAGCATCTTGAGGATCGACCCGGCCACGGGAGCGAGAGTGTGTGAGTACGACGCGGGCGACAGGCCGGCGGCGGCCCGCATGGCCATGACGGCGGCCACAGTGCGGGCGATCTGCGGACGGTGGACCGGGTCGGCGTCGGCGCCCAGCCGTCGCACGAGGCCGACGAGCCGCTCCATCACATAGGGAGTGAGCGGGCCGGCGGAGCCACTCATCGTGCCGCGCTCGGACCCCAACGAGGTCGAGGCGACCTTCCAGCCGTCTCCGACGCCCCCGATGCGGGCCGTGTCCGGCACGCGGACGTTGTCCAGGAAGACCTCGTTGAAGGCCGCCCCGCCGGTCATCTGCCGGATCGGGCGCACGGTGACGCCCGGGGCGTGCATGTCGACCAGGAACATCGTCAGTCCGGCGTGCTTGGGCACGTCTCGGTCGGTCCGCACGAGTGCCTCGCCGACGTCGGCGAGGTGGCCCATCGAGGTCCACACCTTCTGGCCGTTCAGGACCCAGTGGTCGCCGTCGCGCACCGCACGGGTCTGTGCCCCGGCGAGATCGGATCCCGCGCCGGGCTCGGAGAAGAGCTGGCAGCCGACGGTCTCCCCGCGGTAGAGGGCCGGGAGGGCCTGCGCGCGCAGCTCGTCGGAGCCGTGGCGCAGCACGGCCGGCGCCACGATGTTGAGCCCGATGAAGAGGGCTTCGCGCGAGGGCAGATCGAGCTCGTCGAGGATTTCGTCGACGAGGTCGTCGTGTCGTGGCGTCAGGCCCAAGCCTCCGTACTGCGCGGGAGCACTCGGCATTCCGATCCCGGCGTCGAACAGGGCAGCCTGGAGGCGGCGCACCTGGCCGACCTGCTCCTCATGCCCCTCGCGCAGCTCCTCCACGGCAGCGATCCGGTCGCCACGATCGGCGTCCTGCTGCCCGGTGCCGAAGTCGGCGACGAGGGGAGCCAACCGCTCGCGCAAGTACGCGGCGAATGCCGCGGGCTCGGCCGGCGCCGTCGTGGTCGAGGCCACGGCCGTCACGCCAGCCCCGCCAGCTCGAGCGCCAGCTGCTTGGCGTGATCCATGTCGTAGTGCTTGCGGGCAACCAGCCGCTGGGCGTAGAGGCCACCACCGGACTGCAGCATGGTGACCAGTTGCCAGCCGCCATAGGCGTCAGCGGTGTAGTCACGAATCGCATGGAAGAGCTGGGTGCGGTACTCGCCGCTGATCCCGTCCTTGGTGGCCATGTACTTCTTGACGAAGGGCCCGACCTCGTCGTTCTCGAGGTCCTTGATGCTCGGTGCCGTCACGATCGAGCCGCCGCCGATGTCGTGGACGTGTCGCACCATGGTGCTGAACTCCTCGGCCGCGTAATGCTTGGCGGCGTTTGTGTAGAGCTCGCTGGGGAAGTACCAACCCTCGGGGCTGGGCTCGGCGTTGGCGATCGCCGCCTCCAGCCCGGCCCGCACGAGCGTGGAGTAGATGATCATCGATGCGATCTTCTCGCGGATGTGGTTGATCCGCTCGGTGCCGTTGGCCTCCGCGATCAGTTGGGCGAGTCCGACAAGTGTGTCGCCGAACTCCGACATGTGGGCGGTCCCGCCGAGGCGCTCCCAGAGTCCGAGGGCGTGCGCAAAGGTGGCTGAGTGCTCGGGCTCGCCGGCGAGGAAGACCCGCTCGTTGGGCACGAAGACGTCGTCGAGGATGACGAAACCCTCGGGCATGTTGTGGGCCGAGCTCGCGGGGAAGTCCTCGACGCGCTCACGCGGGGCGTAGTTCGTGTTGACGATCTTGACGCCCGGAGCCCCCACGGGGATCGCGCAGGCGATGGAGTACTGCTCCTCGCCCGCCTTCATGCGCTTGGTCGGCATGACGACGAGCTCGTGGGAGACCGCAGCCGAGGAGATGTGTAGCTTGGCGCCGCGCACCACGACCCCGTCCTCGCGGACCTCGACAATCCGCGTGTAAGCGTCCTCGTCGATTTGCTGGCCCGGCGGCAGGGCGCGGTCGCCCTTGGCGTCGGTGATGGCCTGCACGCAGCGCAGGTCGTTGCGGCGGCAGTACTCGAAGTAGGCCTCGATGCGCTGGGCGTACTCGGGGTGCTCACCGCGCATCCGCGCAGCGGCGGTGAGCAGGGCCAGCAGACCCTGGCTCGTGGTGACCGTGACCATGTCCCAGTGCAGGAGGTCTTTGAGGATCGAGTGCAGGTCGTCCTTGCTGCGAGGGATGGTGAAGTAGGGCCCGTTCGCGTCGTCACCGGACTGGTAGTGCCGGTTGTACCCCTCCTCGACGAGCCTGATCGCCGTGGCGAACTGCGGATGGTTGGCGAGGTCTTTGACCTCCTCGCCCTCCGCGAAGATCCGGCGTCCGTCATCGAGGGACGCGAGGTACTGAGAACCGGTCATCATCGCCATGGGGCCACTCCTGGAAGGCTGTTCCGTCGCTTTGTTTCTGATGTTAGATTCAGTTTTAGTTCTTCACAACCCCCGAATGCGACAGTTCCGACGAAGGCGAGAGATCATGGGTCCAGCGGTCATGGCCCCTGACCGCAGTGGTCGGCCGTCACTGACATCGAATGCCGTCCACGCATTCTCGACGGAGGTGACCGGTGGCGACACAACAACTCAGCAAAGGTCAGCGCACCGAGGCGGCATTCCTCGCCGCAGCGCGCGAGACGTTCGCCGAGAAGGGCTACTTCAACACCAAGATCTCGGACATCGCCGAGCGTGCGGGCCGCTCGGCCGGCTCGTTCTACAACTACTACGACAACAAAGAGCAGTTGCTGGAGTCGCTGCTCGAGTCCTTCACCCAGGAGGTCGTCGCGGCCTCCCGGATCCCCCCGGCGAGCAACGCCGAGGAGGGTGTGCGCACCGCGGTCACCGCCTACTGGCAGACCTATCAGCGCTATCTCCCCGAGATGATCGGGCTGTTCCAGATGTCGATGACCGACAACGCCTTCCTCGAGCGCTGGCGCGAGAACCGGGCCGTCGGGATCAAGCAGATCCTCATCGGACTGCGCCGCGTCCAAGGTGGCGGCCAGGACATCGGCCTCCCGCTCGATGTCCTCGCCTCGGCCCTGGTGTCGATGCTGGAGTCGTTCTGTTGGACCTGGCTAGCCGTCGGAGGGGACACGGGGGTCACCCGTCCAGACGACGACACAGCCATCGACGTACTCACGGCGATCTGGTTCCGTACGGTCTACGGGCGCGATCCCGTGGACTGAGAGGTCCCGGACTCCGCCCCGACCGCATGCAGGAGGCGGCATGACCACAGGACCCTTGGGCGGCGTGACCGTCGTCGAGTTCGGCGGCTTCATCGCTGGACCGTTCGCCGGGCAGCTGCTCGGTGACTACGGTGCGCGCGTGATCAAGATCGAGCCGCCCGCGGGCGACCCGATGCGGCACTGGGGAGTCCTCAACGAGGACGGCAAGAGCCTGTGGTGGCCCGGCATCGCTCGCAACAAGGAATCGGTCGTGCTCGACCTGCGCTCGGAGGCCGATCGGGCCTTGGCGCGGTTGATCATCGCGTCCGCCGATGTCGTCCTGGAGAACTTCGCGCCGGGGAGGATGGCGGACTGGGGCTTGGACTACGCGTCCCTGGCCCCTGACAACCCAGGCCTGATCATGGCCCACGTGTCCGGCTTCGGACAGGACGGGCCCCGCGCCGCCGACCGAGGCTTCGGCAGCATCGCCGAGGCGATGGGGGGCCTACGGGCCCTCATGGGATACGCCGATCGCCCGCCGGTGCGTGCCGGGATCAGCCTGGGCGACGCAGTGTCCGGGATGTTCGCCGTCATCGGCATTCTGGCCGCCCTGCGGGAGCGGGAGGCGACCGGACAGGGGCAGGAGGTCGACGTCGCGTTGTACGAGAGCGTCTTTGCCCTCACCGAGTCGATGATTCCCGACTACGCGCTCGGCGACGTCACCCGCCGCCGGACCGGGAGCACGCTGCCCGGGGTGGCGCCGTCCAACGTCTATCCGACGCGCGACGGTGCGGAGGTGCTCATCGCTGCCAACGCCGACAACCTCTTCGCGCGGCTGTGCACGGCGATGGACAACCCCGACCTTGCCGAGGACGACCGCTACGCCAGACATCAGGCTCGCGGAGCCCACGCCGTCGAGCTCGACGAGATCATCAGCGCCTGGACGGCGACCCTGGACGCCGCCGACCTCGAGGGGGTGCTGGACCGCCACGACATTCCGCGCGGGCGGATCTACACGCCCGCCGACATCCTGGCCGACCCGCAGTATGCCGCCCGCGAGATGGTCCCCAGGGTGGCGACGGCGGGCTACGACGAGCCCGTGCCGATGACCGGCGTCGTGCCCAAGTTCAGCCGCACGCCCGGGACGATCCGCTCGGGCGGTCCGGGCCTCGGCGAGCACACGCAGGCCGTGCGCGACGATTTCCGCTGACGTCTCTGGGAGGCACCGATGGGCCGCAAGATCCTCTTCATCACGACCGACCAGATGCGGTATGACGCCCTGGGGTGCAACGGGGGGACCGTGGCCCGGACTCCCGTCGCCGATGGCCTGGCCGCTGCCGGAGTGCGCTTCGAGCGGGCCTACTGCGCCAACGTCATCTGCACTCCGGCGCGGTCGACCATGCTCACCGGGCAATACCCCCGCACCCATGGGGCCATCGCCAACGGCGTGCCCCTGCCGGACGACGCGCCCAGTGTCGCCGCCGTGCTCGCCGAGGCCGGGTATGCCACCGCCCTGATCGGCAAGGTCCACTTCGAGCCCATTGCCGACCCCGAGGCGACGTATCTCCAGAACCGGATCGTCAAGGACGGAGCCCATGGGCCCTATCGCGGTTTCGATCACGTGACGTTCGCGGGGCACGGCCCCCAGGGCTGGTCTCACTACGGGACGTGGCTGCGGGAGAACTACCCGGAGGAGGCGGCCGAGTTCCTCCGGATCTTCTCCGCGGCACCTGGTGGTGACACCGGGGCACCGGCCGTCAAGCCGAATCCTGTTGCGCGAGAGCACTATCACACCGACTGGGTGGCCGATCGGACCATTGAGTGGCTCGATTCGCTTGACGACGACGCAGACTGGTTCTGCTGGATGAGCTTCCCCGATCCGCATCACCCCTGGGATGCTCCGGCGTCGGAGAAGGGTCGGATCGACTGGCGTGGTCTCGATCTCCCGGCAGGCTACCCCGCGACGGACGAGGAGCGCCGGGCCGTTCTCGCCGATCGACCACCGCACTGGCTCGCCTGGTACGACGGCTCGGTCCCCAATGTCGATGGGGCTCCGGTCGACTTCGTGCCCGCGGATCTCACGGCGGACCAGATCCGCGAGATCAACGCGGTCGTCCACGTCAAGAACGAAATGCTCGACGAGGCCATCGGCCGCGTCCTGGCCACGATCTCCGCGCGCGGCTGGGACCAGGACACCGATGTCATCCTCACCACCGATCACGGCGAGTTCCAAGGCGACTACGGGCTGATGTTCAAGGGTCCCTATCATGTCGACTCCCTCATGCGCCTTCCCCTGGTCTGGCGGCCGGCTCCGTCCTCGGCGCCCACTCCCGTCGTCGTGCCCCAGCCGGTCAGCCAGGTGGATCTGGCTCCGACGTTCTGCGCGATCGCCGGCATCGACCCGCCGTCGTGGATGCAGGGCGAGCCGCTGCCGGTGACGGCCGGAACTGGTCGCCAGCGCGCCATCATCGAGTGGGAGAGCCAACTCGACACCGGATATGGCCTGAAGACGATCGTCCAGGACGGCTGGCTGTGCACGGCCTACGACCCGACCGACCCCCGTTACGGGTTCGACCGGGCGCTGCGGTATGCCGACTTCGCCAGGACCGAGATCCCCGACCGGATCGAGTACGACGGCAGCGAGGGCGAGCTGTACGAGCTCGCGACCGATCCGCATCAGCTCATCAACAGGTGGGACGACCCCAGCGCGCGAGCCGTCCGCGACGGGCTCGTGGCCGACCTGCGCGCGCATCTCGCACCGCCGCGAGAGCCGCGGATCCGCCCCGCCGCGATGGGCTGATTGGCGAGCCGCGCAAGTCACCGGGCCGAGGCCCGCGACGGCGGCATTCACCCAAACGGCCACCCTGGCCGACAGGGATCGGAGAGTCGGCCACCTGGCCCCTTTTCCGGCCACCCTGGCCGACATGGATCGGAGAGTCGGCCACCTGGCCCCTTCTCCGGCCCCCCTCGCCGACATGGATCGGAGAGTCGGCCACCTGGCCCAATCTCCGGCGCACCAGACCTCGCCCGCCGCTTGCACGAGTTCGACCTTCTGAGTTGCCCGACCGGGAACCCCGCGGCATTCACCCAAACGGCCCGGCACCCTCGCTGAGGTGCCGAGCCGCCTGTGGTGACCGTGCCCGCGGTCGATGCATCGTGGCAACGCCTGGCGCTGGCGTTTCTTACGGTGTGTCGGAGGCGGTAGGCGAGGTGGCCACGGCCTGGGAAGCAGTGCTCGTGCTTGCCGCGGTGGCCTTCTTGGCGGTGGCCTTCTTGGCCGGCGCTTTCTTCGGAGCCTCAGTCTTGGGGGCGGTCTTCTTGGCAGGAGCCTTCTTGGCGGGGGTTGCCCGCTTGGCTGCGGTCTTCTTCGCTGGCGCCCGCTTGGCGACGCCGTTGGCCGTCGGGGATCCGTTCGCCGCGACCTCACGGTCCTGAGCCGCCTTGAGCGCAGACGGACGGCGTCCTCGCGCGGGAGCCACCGGCTGCGCGGGCTCGACCGCGTGGGCCGCTTCAATCACCGCAGCACCCTCGATGGCCGCCGCGGCGGCCGAAAGTGCCTCTGCGACAACGTCCCCTTCGGCAGCGATGATGGCCTCCTGGAGGACCTCCAACGCGATCGGCAGCTCGTCCGCCAGGTCCCACAGGTTGTCGACCAGGTCCGGACAGGTCATCAGTGACACATCGAAGTGGTCGACATAGCTGTCGAGCGTGATGTTCATGCCCGCGCCACTGGGGAAAAAGCCGAAGCCGAAGTGCCGCAGCAGCGGAGCACCCGTGCAGTACAGGAAGCTGCGCGGACCCGGCACATTGGAGACGCCGAGGTTGAAGGGCATCGGGATCCAGTTGCCCGAATGCAGCGACTCGAGAGTGTCGGCGCCGATCCGCATCATCAGCGGAGGCAGGTAGTCAGCAGCTCCGGCGATCATATTGGCTGGAGAGTCCTGCAGTGCGCTCTTCTGGGCGACCATGTCCTCGCGGATGATCTGCAACTGCGCCAACGGATCGGCCACATGGACGGGGAGCACAGCCATGAGCGCGCTGACCTGGTTGCTCTTGTCTGCGTCCTCACCGGGCACCCGGGTGGACACGGGGACACCCGCGATGACCGGCTTGTCGGGCAGCTCGTCACGGCCGATGAGCCACTCGCGCATGGCGATGGAGGTCACCGTGAGCACGACGTCGTTGATCGTCGTTCCGGTCGCCTTGCCCAGCGCACGCACCGTCGCGAAGTCCAGGCTCGTCCACGCAACCTGTCGTCGCCCCGTGATGGCCTTGTTGAAGGACAGCCGAGGAGCCTTGCGAATGCCGCCCGAACGGCCGCCCGCGAGCCCCTTGGCCAACTTGGGGACCGCCCCGACGACATTCTTGCTACCCCCCACGATCCGGCCGAGGGACTTGACTGTGTCGCTCGCCCCACGGGAAAGCATGGACAGCGAGGACGGGTCGGGGTCGGTCGGCCACAGCGCAGGAGGCCCGATCTCGACGTCCTGGGGGTCGTGCGTGTTGAGGGTATGCATGATCATCACGCCGGTCTCGCCATCGACAGCGGCGTGGTGCATCTTGGTCGCGTGGGCGACGAGTCCGCCCTCGAGGCCGGTCAGCACGTGATGGGTCCACAACGGTCGCGAGCGGTCGAGTTGAACCTCAACGATCGCATTGAGCGCAGCCGCCAGTTCTGCCCGACCACCGGGTGCCGCGATGCGCTCCTCGAAGACGTGGTTCTCGATGTCGAAGTCAGGGTCGTCGATCCAATAGGGCATGCTGAACCGCCCCGGCACGACGGCGAGCCGACGCCGGAAGGCCGGGATCTTGTCCAACTTGGACATGAGCAGCCGCTTGGAGTGCTCGGCGTCGAAGACATGCGGGCTGCTCGATGGGTCATAGACCGAGACCGCCACCACATGGGCATGGACCGCTGAAGTCTCCATGCCGAGGAACGCACTGTCGATCCCACCAAGTCGGCGCATGCCTGTCTCCCAATCAGTTCTCGCCCCCCGCAGCCTGCGCACGGGTGCTGTGCAGCGTCAATATGCGCTCCCGAGGGGCCGGCGTAGCCGCCAAGAGGAGCTGTCGTACAATATTGAATCTGCTTTCAGTTTTGACCTAGGATAGGCCCCCCTCACCGCCACGACAAGGGGTGGCTCAGGAACGGCACCGGCTCCCGGTCGCCCATCCCCCCGGCGAGATGACGTGACGCGCGGACGACCGGGCGGCATTCGTCCGCGTGTCGTGCTACCTCGACGTGCAATCTGACGCCGTCCACGGACCCAGCGGGCGGCAGCCTAGGGGGTCCGGCCGCACATCGGATCGCACCCGCGAGTCGAACGGCTCGCGCGGCCGAGGGCGTCGATTGGCCGGTCGCGAGAGACTTCGACGGGATCGTTGACGTTCTTGATCGGCCGAACACGCTCACCGGGAAGAAGGCCAACTGCCACCTGGGCGTCCCCGCTCCTGGCGCCGGCCCAAGATGCTGGTTGATCCGGGCCCGGAATGCCGCGTCGCTGCCGCGCCAGGCTTGGCGGGGGTCGCGATCGGTGACATCGTGATCTAAGGACCATCGGGGAATGCCGGGAGGGAGGGCCCCCACATGGAACTCGTCGCCATGGCCCTTGCCGTCATCGCAGTCGCGAGCCTGCTCGGCGTGGCTCTCCCGACTTGGGTCACCGGTGACAGATCTGGCGAGGCGCAGGCCCCTGACCAGCGCAAACTGGCCCCATGCCGGGGCAGCTAAGGCACTAAGTGGGCGCCGTGGGGGCCGCCACCTGAGGGCGGATCGCCCTGCGTGGCGCAGTCCTGTCCGAGAGTTCGGCCCCGCCTGATGCCTCGGATTCGCCTGTCTAGCAGTCGCATTCGAAGACAACAGTGGCGGTGAAGCGCCAGCGCGCGGCTGAGGCCGCGCCTGGGCTACTCGTCACCGTGCATCTTCGTGGGTGGGTTTGCGATGAACAGGTGGCCAGTCGCCAAGCTCGAACTCGCGCTCAACAGCCATGATCCAGCGGGTGCCCCTGCGGTTACCTGAGGCACTAAGCGAATGGCCCAACTCAGGCCGGAATGCCGCGTCGCTGCCGCGCCAGGCTTGCCGGGGTTCGCGATCGGTGACATCGTGATCAAAGGACCATCGGGGAATGCCGGGAGGGAGGGCCCCCACATGGAACTCGTCGCCATGGCCCTTGCCGTCATCGCAGTCGCGAGCCTGCTCGGCGTGGCTCTGGCGTGGGTGCCGGCTCGCACAACGCTCCTGGGGTTGATCCAGGGTCTGATTGTCGGAGGAGTCATTCTGGCCATCTACGCGAGTAGTCCGCCGCCTCGCCTGATGGCCCTGGGCTTCCTCTCCTTCGCGCTGGCCTTGGGGGCTGCCAAGTGGGCGTTCCGCGGCCGCGAGCGGTCAGGTGGGACGGTGGAGCCGGAGGCGGCTCACGGCAGCCGGGAAGGCCGTCCGGACGTCTATGGCCGGTCGGGTCGCTGAGCCCACTAGCCCACGAGTCGCCGGCGACAGGCTGGATGACCCCGGCATGGGGAGCCTGAAGAGCGAACCAGATGATGGCGAGCCCATCACCCAGTCGAGCGTGCTTGCTGAGCCGCCGCCTATCCCCCCGTCCAGATGACGTGACGCGCGGACGGCCGGGCGGCATTCGTCCGCGTGTCGTGTTACCTCGACCCCCGGAGCGGGGATCAGAAACGCCCCCCGGCGAACCGGAGGGCGTTGTCTGAGCCGCTTGTCGGAATCGAACCGACGACCTATTCATTACGAGTGAATCGCTCTGGCCGACTGAGCTAAAGCGGCGTGCCCCCCGAGCCGCGGCGCAGGGTGCCGCACGAGTATACGTAGATCAGCGCGCCCCGGCCCAATCGCGGGTGCATCCGGACGGTGAGGGGGCCAGGGGTGCACCAGGGTGCACCCCTGGCCCCTCGTCCGTGAGCGGCCGAACCCGCACATCAAGGCCGCACGCGACCCACCCTCATGTCCAGTCTCGAAAGACCACACACACCGTCGTCGCATCCAGGACGGCGAACTCTCGCGCGCCGTACTCGCGCCGCACGATGCCCCCGCCTCGCGGATAGGTGGGATGAAGCAGGTCCGGGCGCCGCGCGGTGATGTCGGCATAGATGTCGTCGATGCTCCCGGTCTCGATCGCCAGCTCGGGCGCCTCGGGGCAGTCGACACCGGCCTGGACCAGGTAGATCGTGCAGCCATCACGCTGCACGACGACGAAGTCCGGCGAGTCGTGCGAGACCTGCATCTGCAGGCCATCGACGAACAGGTCCCGCCCGACGGCGAGATCCCGATAGAAGACCTTGGGGATCACCTTCGTGAACATCGGTTCCTCCGCACCGGGACCTCTGGGTGGATCGGGATCAGTCAGCAGGTCAAGCCGTCCTCGGGCACGGTGCCCTTGAGGTAATACTCGTCAACGGCATCGTCGACACATGAGTTGGACCGGGTGTATGCCGTGTGCCCGTCACCGTCAAACGTGATGAGTGCGGCATTCGAGAGCTGTCGGCGCAACTGGACCGCCCACTCATAGGGGGTGGCCGGGTCGCGGGTCGTGCCGATGACGACGATCGGACCGGAGCCCTCCGCTGTGATCGGCTCGCGCGGGACATACGGCGGCTGCACCGGCCAATGCGCACAGGGCAAGGATCCCCAGGCGAGGAAACGGCCCCACGTCGGCGCCACCTTGGCCGCCTCGTCGGCGACGGCCTGGTGCTCGGCCAGAGACTTCGGCTCAGGCAGGTCGAGGCAGTTGACGGCATAGAGCGCCTCGAGCAAGTTGCCCGTGTAGCCGCCGCTGGCATCGCGGTCGGCGTAGTAGTTGGCCAGGTCCATCAGGTCGGTGCCGTCGCCGTCCTGGGCTGTGCGCAGCGCGTCGACCAGAGCGGACCACAGTCCTTGGTCGTACATCGCGACCGCGACCCCCTTGGCGGCCCACCCCTCGGACAACTCCGTGACATCTCCGTTGCCGCGCACCGGCAACGGAGACGAGTCGGCCTCGAGGAGGAAGTCCGCAACGCCCGTCATCACCTCATCCACGCTGTTGCCCAGCGGGCACGAACCCTCGTCGACGCAGTACTGAGCCCAGGCCCGCGTCGCCCGCTCGAAGCCCTCGGCCTGGCCGATGTTGATCTGGGCGCTGCTCAGGTCAGGGGCAACCACCCCATCAAGGACGAACCGCCCCACCTTGTCCGGGAACAGTCCCGCATAGGTGGCGCCGAGGAACGTGCCGTACGACTTGCCCAGGTAGTTGAGCTGCGCGTCGCCCAGCCGCGCCCGCAGGATGTCCATGTCCTTGGCAGCTTCGACCGTCGACACGTGCCCAATGAGCGCCCCCGACGTCTCGCCACACGCCTGCGCGAAGGCTGCCGACTGCTCATCCCACGCCTCGATCTCCGCCTCATCGTCCGGCGTCGGCTCCCACCCGTTGAAGATGTCCATCCCGGCGTCATCGAAACAGTCGACCGGGGAAGACCGGCCCACCCCTCGCGGGTCAAAGCCCACGATGTCGTAGGCCCGCCGCACGGAGGCGCCAACGATGCTGTCCGCCGCGCGGGCATAGTCGACACCGGAACCACCGGGCCCGCCGGGGTTGACGACGAGGGACCCCAGCCGTGAGCCCGAACTCCTCGCCGGCATCTTGAGCAGCGAAAGGCGCAGCGTCTCACCGGTGGGGTCCGCGTAATCGAGCGGGACCTCGAGCTCGGCGCACTGCGCACCCCCACCACAGGCCGCCCAGGTCACCTCCTGTGCGTAGAAGCGCTCAAGCCCTTGCGTCCCCGTCGGGGGTGCCGCGCTGGGCACGAGCGTCGGCGAACTCTCCCCGCCACCACGCAACTTGTCTACGAGGGAGCATCCACTGACGACGAGCGTGGCCGCCACAGCGAGCGCGACAGCAGCGCGCCGACGGGCAGGAGATCGAGGCGTCATGGCCACACATTAGGTGGCGCCGACCGGTCATCGTGGCAGGAGCAGAGAAAGGAACATCGCCTCGAGCGCGAGCAGGGGCGAGACGTTGGCGTTAATGCGTTCCCGGGCCAGACCAATCGCGTCGACCGCGCCGAGGAGTTGCTCGGGCGTGAAGACTCGCGCGACGTTTTCGACGACCTGGCGCGCGTCCTCGTTGACCAGGGCGATGGGCGCCGCAGCAGAGCGCAGCAGCGCGTCGCGATAGACGGAGAGGAGGTCGACGAGCGTCCGGTCCACGACATCGCGGGAATGCCGTGTCGCCCGCGCCTTTTGCTCCTTTTCCATCGTGCGCAGGGCCGCCCTGACATGGGGCGGCTGGGTGCGGGCATCGGGATCGGCGCCCAAGGTCTGGATGAGGCGGATCCGCTCGGCCTCGTTGCGCTGGGTCGAGGAGGCCTCGGACTCATCTTTGGCGATCGTCATCAGGTCCGCAGCGGCTCCCACGGCATCGCCGACACTGGACAACCGGGTGGCCAGGGTGATGGTGTCGTGGCGTCGAATCCGCGCGAACTCATCTCGAGCCAGGCGCCGCGCCATCCCGATGTGCGCCTGGGCAGCGCGGGCGGCATACGCGGCCATCCCCGCATCAATGCCGTCACGGCGCTCGAGGAGTGCCGCCACGGCGGCAACCGAGGGAGTGCGCAGGCGGACCTGACGCGAGCGCGACCGCACCGTGATGACGACATCCTCGACCGAGGGCGCACAGAGCATCCAGACGGTGCCGGGCACCGGCTCCTCGAGGGCCTTGAGCAGGGCGTCGGCGGCGCGCTCCGTGAGTCGGTCGGCATCCTCGATGACGATCACGCGGTAGCGACCCACCGACGGACGCATGGCGGCCAAGGTGACCAGATCGCGCGCCTCCTCGACCTTGATCGAGAGCCCCTCCGTGTTGACCACGGTGACATCGGCATGGGTGCCGGCCCGGGCTGTCTCGCACTCGCGGCAGACCCCGCATCCGCCAGTGGGGCAGAGCAGGGCGGCGGCAAAGGCCCGAGCCGCGACAGATCGCCCGGATCCAGGCGGCCCGGTGAACAGCCACGCATGAGTCATCGCCGCCGGATCGGCGACGGCGCGTTGCAAGGTCTCCACCGCCTCGGGCTGGCCAACGACCTCGTCCCAGACACTCACGTCCCGACCACCGCGCCGCGCACGAGGGCTTCACGGACAGCGGCGGCGAGGTCATCGGCAGGCAGCGTCCCGTCCAGGACGAGGTAGCGGTGGGGGGCCTGCGCGGCCAGCGCCAGGAAGTGCGCGCGGACGCTCTCGTGGAAGGCGTCACCCTCGGACTCCAGGCGGTCATGCACCTCGCCGCGGCGGCGACGCCCCTCCTGCGCCGAAACGTCAATGATGACGGTCAGGTCGGGGACGACACTATCGACGGCCCACCGCTGCAGCTGCGCGACCTCGTCGGCCCCAAGGTCACGCCCGGCCCCTTGGTAGGCGATGGAGGAGTCGGTGTAGCGGTCCGTGATGACGACGCCCCCGGCCTCCAGGGCGGGGCGGATGACGAGGTCGACGTGCTGAGCCTTGTCGGCGGCGAAGAGCAGCGCCTCGGCGCGCGGCGACACATGGTCACCATGCAACACAAGGTCGCGGATCTGGGCGCCAAGGGGTGTACCACCGGGTTGGCGAGTCACCAGCACCTCGCGCCCCAGGCTCGTCAACCAGTCCGCGAGCAGCCGGACCTGGGTGGATTTGCCCGCGCCATCGCCGCCCTCGAAGGCCACGAACACGCCGGTTGCATCCACGCCGGGCAGCCTAGTCGCGCTCCCCGACACCTCGCCCCGCCACTCACGTATGCGCCGCCGCTGGGTGCGCGCACCCGTGCTGGGACATAGGTGCGCGCACCCAACTCCCGTGATCAGGACTCGGAGCGGGCGGCATTGGCGTAGATGGCATCCCGCACGAATGCCGCGAGCCCCGGCTCGAGGTCCTCATACGTGGCGGTGAACCGCGGGTCGGCGACGTACATGTCGGCCAGTGCGCGGTGCATCCCGTAGGAAACGTCGTAGAAGCGGTCGGTGATGTGGCGGCGGTGTGCCTCCACGGCATTCATCGCCTCGTCGGAGTCGGGCGCCAGGCCGGAGCGTTTGGCCGCGACGAGAGCGGCATTCACCGCGTCCATCTCGACCTTGATCTCCTCCCAGTCCGCCTTGGTGTACCTGGCCGTGCGCCCGCTGCTCTGCTTCCAGGCGTCGGTGTCGCCCCAGCGCTCCTGCGCTTCAGCGTCGTACTCCTCGCCAAAGCTGTCGCCGAAAATGTCCTTGAGGTCATCCTTGCTGGCGGGCTGTCCGCTCATTGCTCTCTCCAATGCTCGATCGATGGCGTCGGCGAGCTCGGCGAGCTCGGCGACCTTGTCCATGACCGCGATCCGGTGCCGCTGAAGGTGTTCGACGACGCTGCCCTCACCCCGTAGGAGCGCGGCGACCTCGTCGAGCGACATCCCCAGCCGGCGATAGGTCACGATCGTCGCCAGTCGCTGCAGGTCGTCGGTGGTGTAGAGGCGGTAGCCGGCGCGAGTGCGTTCGCTCGGAGTCAGCAGGCCGATCTCGTCGTAATGGTGCAAGGTGCGCACCGTCACGCCGAACGCGTCGGCCACCTGACCCACGGTGAGTTCGGCATCCAGCCCCAGCTCGTCCACCCCCACAGTCTTGACGGGTGTCGTGGTCATGTCATCCACGATGGGGCCTGACGTCGCGAGAGGGTCAAGTCGGAGGCCTGTCGGCATTCGGTCAAGCCAGGACAGCCAGGACAGCTGCGCGCCGGATGGCCCAGGACGGCTCATTGCGGGTGTCCGCGAGGACCCGGCGCAACACAAAGCCCCGACCGCGGTAGTCCTGGGCGGCGAGAAGCGGGGGGACGTCCTGCCAGATGTAGAGGCTGTCGGTCTCCAGGAGCGCCGCGAGGGCGTCGAGCACCTCCGCGGGAACGGGAGCGTGCGGGACCAGGGCCAGCGCCGAGCGGACGGCCTGGATGGCTGTCTCGTCGTCCTCCGGGTCGGCACTGGCGATCAGGTTGAGGGAGAGCGTGAGGCGGTCGGCCAGTTCGTGGGGCGAGAGGTCTGTCGGAGGGAGCGGGCAGGTGCCGCTGTGGACGAGCATCCCGAGGTCGCGGACGTCGTCGTCGTCGATGAGGACCCGGTCCACGAAGGCTGCTGCGCTCTCGAAACGGGGCGACACGTCGGGATCGTCGTGGCGCAGGACGAACACGAATGCCGTGAGCGGGCCATTGACGTAGACGCCGGCAAGGTTCGACTCGGCATCAGCCCATAGGACGAGCCCATCGGGGAGGTCGTCATCGAGCCAGTCAGCTGCTTCGGCCCGCTGACCTGCCGTGAGCGGCGTGATGCGGTCAGGCCTTCTTAGCCGTGGTCTTGCGCGCAGTCGTCTTCTTGGCGGCGGTCTTCTTGGCCGGGCTCTTCTTGGCGGGGGCCTTCTTGGCCGTCCGCTTGACCGGTCCTCGTGCCCGCTTGTCGGCGAGCAACTCGTAGGCCCGCTCGGCGGTCAGCTTCTCCGGATCATCGCCGCGCGGCACGGTCACGTTGGTCTCGCCGTCGGTGACATACGGACCGAAGCGGCCCTCCTTGACGGTGACCTTCTTGCCCGACACCGGGTCCGGGTCGAACTCCGCCATCGGCGGCTTGGCCGCGGCCCGCCCCCGCTGCTTGGGCTCGGCATAGATCGCCAGCGCCTCCGGCAGCGTCACATCGAAGAGTTGCTGCTCGGTGGTGAGCGAGCGCGAGTCCGTGCCCTTCTTCAGATACGGGCCGTAGCGACCGTTCTGAGCGGTGATCTCCTCGCCATCCTCGGCCACACCGACGATGCGCGGCAGCGACATCAGCTTGAGCGCCGTCTCGAGGTCGATCGTGCCGAGGTCCATGTCCTTGAACAACGACGCCGTCCGGGGCTTGGCCTTGACCGCCCCCCGCTTCTTGGGAGCGGCGTCCTCGGCCTCCGGGAGCACCTCGGTGACGTACGGCCCGTACCGACCGGACTTGGCGACGATCTCATGACCATTCACCGGATCACGACCGAGCACCCGGCCGTCATCGGCGGAGGCGGCAAGTAACTCCCTGGCCCGCTCCGGCGTCATTTCGTCCGGGGCGATGTCATCGGGGATCGTCGCGCGGGCCGGCGTGGCCGGCGCGTCAGCGGCATTCGGGTCGGTGATCTCACCGGTCGCCGGGTCCACCCCGGCGGGCGTGACCTGCTCGACGTAGGGGCCGTAACGGCCCACCCGGACCACGATCCCCTCCCCGATGTCGATCGTCGAGATCCCGCGGGCGTCGATGTCGCCGAGGTCCTCGACGAGGTTGTGCAGCCCCTGCGTGGACCGGGTCTCGTCACCGAAGTAGAAACGCTTGAGCCACGTCGCGCGACGCTCGTGACCCCCCGCGATCCGGTCGAGGTCCTCCTCCATCCCGGCGGTGAAGTCGTAGTCGACCAACCGGGTGAAGTGCTCCTCCATGAGCCGGGTCACCGCGAATGCCAGCCATGAGGGCACCAGGGCGTTACCCCGTGGCACGACATAGCCGCGGTCCTGGATGGTCCCGATTGTCGAGGCATACGTCGATGGGCGCCCGATGCCCTTCTCCTCCATGGCCTTGACGAGGGTGGCGTCGGTGTAGCGCGGCGGCGGCGAGGTCTCATGGCCTAGGGCATCGGTGCGCAGCACCTGCAGCGCCACACCCGGGCTCATCTTCGGCAAGCGGCGCTCCTCTTGCGAGGCCTCCTTCTTGCCCTCGGCCTGACGCTCATCACGGCCCTCTTCATACGCCGCGAGGAAGCCGCGGAACGTGATGACCGTGCCGCTGGCGCTCAGCTCGACCTGGTTCGCGATGGCGTCCAGACCGAGGGAGGCCCCGAGCTTGACGGTCGCGGTTGAGCCCCGCGCGTCGGCCATCTGGGAGGCGATGGTGCGCTTCCAGATCAAGTCATAGAGGGCGAACTCATCACCGCGCAGGGCGCCCGACACCTGTGATGGCGTCCGGAAGCGGTCTCCGGCAGGGCGGATGGCCTCGTGCGCCTCCTGGGCGTTCTTGACCTTCTTCTCGTACCGGCGCGGGGCATCGGGCACCGAATCCGCGCCATAGAGGTCACGGGCCTGCTGACGCGCCGCCGACAACGCGGCATCGGAGAGGGTCGTCGAGTCAGTCCGCATATAGGTGATGTAGCCGTTCTCGTACAACCGCTGCGCCACCCTCATCGCGTTGCGGGAGTTCAGTCGCAGCTTGCGCGAGGCCTCCTGCTGCAGGGTGCTGGTCGTGAACGGCGGGCTCGGGCGTCGCGTGTAGGGCTTCTCCGCGACATCCGTCACTGCGACAGACGCGTCGGCGAGCGCCGCGGCGATGGCCGCGGCCCGGGCGCCGTCGAGATGGACGACTTTGTCACCCTTGATCGTTCCGTCGTCGGCGAAGTCGCGGCCCATCGCGACCCTGGCCCCGTCGACGGAGGTCAGGCGCGCGGTGAACGTGTTGGACGGCGCATCGGGGGTGAAGTCGCCCTCGACGTCCCAGTAGCTCGCCGATCGGAACGCCATCCGCTCGCGCTCGCGCTCGACGACGAGACGGGTCGCGACCGACTGCACGCGGCCCGCTGACAGTCCGGCACGGACCTTGCGCCAGAGGACCGGGGAGACCTCGTAACCGTAAAGCCGGTCGAGGATGCGACGGGTCTCCTGCGCATCCACCAGCGCGGTGTCTATATCGCGGGTCTGGTGAACGGCGCGCTGGATGGCCTCTTTGGTGATCTCGTGGAACACCATGCGCTTGACCGGGACCTTGGGCTGCAGTGTTTCTTTGAGGTGCCAGGCAATGGCCTCGCCTTCGCGGTCCTCATCAGTGGCCAGGTAGAGCTCGTCAGCGCCCTTGAGCAACCGCTTGAGCTCGGCGACCTTCTTGCGCTTGTCGGGATCGACCACGTAGTACGGCTCGAAGTCGTCGGCGATGTCGACACCGAACTTGCCGTAGGGCCCCTTCTTCATGTCTGCCGGGAGTTCACTCGGGGTCGGGATGTCTCGAATGTGCCCGACGGAGGCCTCGACGTCCCAGCCTGGGCCGAGGTAGCCCGCGATGGTCTTGGCCTTGGCCGGCGACTCGACAATGACGAGCCTGCGCTCACCTGACATATGTACAGACCCTCTCCCTGCCGGCACGTGCAGCGGATTCGTCGCTGCCCCGACGTGACGGACCCGGACGACGGTAGCGCCCCACCGCCCCTTGCGCACAACGGATAGCCGGAATGCCGTCCGCGCGCCATTTGGTTAAAGGTACAAGTATCTGCCAGAATGCCGTCCGTGAGCAACACCCTGACCGCATCCCGCCAGCCCGTGCTTTACCTCAGCCACGGCGCGCCGCCGCTGGCCGACGATGCACGTTGGACGTCCGAGCTCGCCGCCTGGTCAGGACACCTGACCCGACCCCGCGGCATTCTCATGGTCTCGGCTCACTGGGAGAACGCCCCCGTCGCCATCAGCTCGACGACGGCGGGCACCCCGCTCCTCTATGACTTCTGGGGATTCCCGCAGAAGTACTACGACGTCACGTATGCCGCACCGCCGGCTCCCGAACTCGCCCAGTCCGTCGCCGGGGTGCTCGGCTCGGCCGGACACACCATCGTCCAGGACCCCCGTCGCGGGCTGGATCACGGCGCCTACGTGCCGCTCGTCGAGATGTTCCCCGAGGCCGACATCCCCGTCCTGCAGCTGTCCCTGCCCACCTTGGACCCCGCCCAGTTGTTTGCTCTGGGACGCCAGCTGGCGCCGCTGCGCGACGAGGGCACCCTCATCGTCGGCTCGGGCTTCACCACCCACAACCTGCGCTGGTTCAACCCGAGCGCCGGCCCGGACGTGGCCCCGCCGAGCGCGTCCAGCGAGTTTGACCACTGGGCCGCCGAGACGGTCGCGGCCGGCGACGTTGACGCTCTGGTCGATTTCCTTGCCCAGGCTCCCGCCGCCCGAGAGGCGCATCCTCGCACCGAACACTGGGCTCCGCTCTACGTTGCCCTCGGCGCGGCCGACGCGGCCGGCGATCTCGACGCCCGCAGCGTCATCGACGGCTTCTGGTTCGGTCTGTCCAAGCGCTCCTGGCAGTTCGGCTGACCGGCCCTCGCCCCATCGGTTCGAGGTAATCGACGGCCTTCAGAGTTACGCCGAATACCTCGAACCGATTCACTCCAATCAGTTGGAAGGCTGGCCGCGCGCGGCGGCGAACCGACGCAACGCCTCGGCGCGCTCGGCGGCATGGTCCACGATGCGCTCGGGATACCCGGCGGTGTAGCCCTGGGGATGCCGCCACGGCTCGTGCACGTCCGCGCCCCTGAGGTGAGTGAGCTCGGGCACCCAGCGCCGCACGTAGTCCCCTGCGGGGTCGAACCGCTGCCCCTGGGTCACCGGGTTGAAGACGCGTACGTACGGCGAGGCGTCAGTGCCGGTCCCGGCCACCCACTGCCAGCCGTGGTTGTTCGAGGCGATGTCACCGTCGAGCAGCAGGTCAAGGAAGTGCCGGGCCCCAACCTGCCACCGCACGTGCAGGTCCTTGGTGAGGAAGCTCGCCGTGATCATCCTCACGCGATTGTGCATCCACCCTGTCCTGCGGAGCTGCCGCATGCCTGCATCGACGATCGGGAAGCCGGTGAGCCCGGCCCGCCAGGCATCAATGGCACACGCGACCTCCGACGTCGTTTCATCGTCGTACTCCAGGCGATCCAGCGTCGTGACGAGATCCGTCCATGCACTGGATGGGTTGCGCCACAGCACATCCGCATAGAAATCACGCCAAGCGAGCTCGAGCCGGAATCGGTCGGCGTCTTCGCCCCGCAGGCCACCGAGGCCGGCGAGCAGGGTCCGAGGATGGATCGCGCCGACTTTGAGATAGGGCGAGAGCCGGGACGTGCCCGGGAGGTCAGCCCGGTCGCGGGCCGTCGCGTAGCCCCCGAGCCGGCACTCAAGGAACTCGGACCAGCAGCGCAATGCCGCCCGCTCCCCCGCTGGGGGCAGCGCCGGGACGCCTGGCTCGGCAACGGCATCAGCGAGTGCTTGGACGGCGCGATTGCTGTGCGGCAGCGACACCCACGCGGCATTCGTCGAGAGCGGCGGCGCGGGACTCGGGCTCCCCAGCGCGGCCCAGGCGCGCGAGAACGGCGTGAACACCTTGTAGGGCTGACCGTCTCCCTTGGTCACCAGGCCGGGACCCACGGCATACGGTGTGCCCGTCTCGACCCAGGCGATCCCAAGGACACCCAGGGCGCTGGCCACGAGTCGATCCCGACGGGCACCGACGGGAGTGGTTTCGCGGCTGACATGCACTGCCGCGGCACCGGTCTCCTGCGCCAGCTCGGTCAGCACTGTCTTGGGGCTGCCGATCCGGACAACCAGCTCCCCGTTGAGGGACTCGTTCAACGCCTGCACACTGGCCGCGAGCCAGGCGCGGCGCACGCTGCCCGCACGCTGCCACAAGGGTGGGTCAATGACAAAGACCGGCACGACCGGACCGTGCCGATGGGCCTCGAGCAAGGCGGGGTGATCGGTGAGCCGCAGATCACGACGAAACCACATGATGCGCGTCATGCGTTGTTGCACACCGGCCTTCGCGCGGAGGGCGCACCTCCCCGGAACCGGGGGGCCGCCGGGGCGACCCCCCGGCCGCCGTGGTGGGCGCGGGCACGGTCACCATCGGCAGGTCGAGAATACGGGGTCACGAGGGCATCACCGGGCGCTCACTCTCAGCAGGTACTTACGTTTCTCGGGCGGCAGTGCGCGCCACCAGCCTCACACATCACGGGGAGCCACGCCGAGGTGTTCTGGGCGTCCAGCGCGTCCAGCCCGTCGAAACGCGTAGACCTGAGTCATCGTGCGGCGTGCAGGAGTGCGGCGCCGTGAAACTCCGTCCGAGTGGCTGTCGATTGCGGCGGCCTGCGTGCGTCGGAGTGGTGCAGGCTTCACCCATCGAAAGGACCAGTCATGCCCCACTACATGTTGACCATCTACCGCGATGAGGCGGCAGCAGCACAGGTGGATCCATCGGAAGTGAGCGCGCACTACCAGCGGTTCATGCAACGCCATGCCGCCGCGCTGCGCGGTGGCGCGGCCCTGGGGCCGGGCTCAACCGGCCGGTCCGTTCGCCCGGACGGATCGGGTGGCCATGCCATCACCGATGGCCCGTTCGCCGAGACCAAGGAGGTCCTCGGGGGCTACTACGTGGTCGAGGCGGCCGACCTGGAGGAGGCCGTGTCTATCGCGCGGGAGGTGCCGGCGCACCATGGTGGTGTCGAGGTGCGGCCCATCAGGATCATGAGCTAGACGTGGCAGCCAGCCCTGAGGTCGCGGCCGCAGTGGCCGAGGCGCACCGTCGCGAGTGGGCCTTCGTGCTCGCAGCCGCGACCCGGGTTGCTGGCGACCTCGATGCTGCCGAGGAGGCGGTCCAAGACGCCTACGCCTCCGCTCTGGCCACCTGGGACGAGCGCGGCATACCCCGCAATGCCGGCGCGTGGCTCACCACAGCCGCGAAGCGGAGGGCCCTGGATCTACGGCGGCGGGCCGCTGTCGCAGAGCGGGCACTGCCACACCTGCTGCCCGCCGACGCAGTTGACGAGACCGGGCCCATCCAGGACGACCGCCTGCGGCTCATCTTCACCTGCTGCCATCCGGTGTTGCCAGAGGAGGCCCAGGTCGCCCTGACCTTGAGGATGGTCTGCGGGCTGTCGACGAGCGACGTGGCGCGCGCCTTCCTGATCAGCGAGTCGACCATGGCGGCACGGATCACGCGCGCCAAGAAGAAGATTGCCGCAGCCGGCGTCCCCTACCACGTGCCTGAGCGGGAGGATCTGCCGGAACGGCTGCGTCCCGTGCTGTCGGTGGTGCACTTGATCTACACCACCGGTCACACCGCCCCCGAAGGCGAGTCGCTGATGCGGCGCGGGCTGGCCGAGCGGGGCCTGGAGCTGGCCGGGCTGCTTCGGCACCTGCTGCCTGACGAGGCCGAGATCGCGGGGCTGCTCGCTCTGATCTTGCTGACCGACGCTCGGCGGGCTGCCCGTGTCGATGACCTCGGAGCTCCGATCCTCCTCCCCGACCAGGATCGGACCACCTGGGACCGGTCAGCTGTTGCGGCTGGCCTTCGGGCACTCACCGACGCTTTCGAGCTGGGTCGACCGGGCCGGTTTACCCTCATGGCAGCGATCGCCGCAGTCCACGACCAAGCTCCCACGTGGGCCGACACGGACTGGCCGCAGATTCGAGACCTCTACGTCGTCCTCGAGGATGTGTGGCCCTCCCCGATCGTCGCGCTGAACCACGCGGTGGCGATCGGCTTCGCGGAGGGCCCGGCCGCGGGGGTGGCCGCCCTGGATCGTCTCTCGACCGAGCCGGCTTTGGCCGGCTACGGCTACCTCCCCGCCGCCCGCGCTGACTTCCTGGCCCGGCTGGGCCGGGTCGCCGAGGCTCAGACGGCCTACGGTGAGGCGCTGATGCTGACCGAGAATGCCGCCGAGCGGCGCCTGTTGGAGTCCAAGCTCGCGCGCCTGCCCGGCTAAGCGGCACTGGAGCCCTCGTCGCGACGAAGCCCTGGTGCGCCGCCACCTCGCTCAGGCCTCACGGCTGCCCCGTCAACACCCCGAGGTCGGCCTAGCGCACAGCGCCGCGGGAGAGCCGCAGATGCGCCACGTCGAGGTAGCCCGAGGCGAAGCCTGCCTCGCTGTAGGCGAGGTAGTACTCCCACATCCGCCGAAAGGTCTCGTCGAAGCCGAGGTGATGGACCTGCTCGGCCTGGGCGACGAAGTCCGTCCGCCACCGGCGCAGCGTCTCCGCGTAGTGCGCGCCGAAGGACCGCGTCTGCTCGACGTGCAGGTGCGTGTCCTGCGCCGCCACCTCCTCCAGAGCCTGCCGGCTGGGGATCAGCCCGCCGGGGAAGATGTACTTCTGGATCCACCCAAAGGAATGCCGGGTGCGCAGGTATCGGTGGTGGTCCATGAGGATCGCCTGCAGCACCACCTGCCCCTCGGGGGCGAGCAGCCGATCCAGCGCCTGCAGGTACTCCGGCCAAAATTCCTCGCCGACAGCCTCGATCATCTCGACACTCACGATCGCGTCGAACGTCCCGACAACGTCGCGGTAGTCCTGGATCCTGACCTCGACCTGGTCAGCGAGTCCAGCGTCGGCGATCCGGGCGCGTGCGAGCGCCGCCTGTTCCTGCGACAGGGTCACCGTGAGCACCCGCGCCCCCCGACGGGCAGCCCGCAACGCCAGTGCGCCCCAACCGGTCCCGATCTCCAGAAGCCGGGATCCCGGGCCGACGTGGGCCTCGTCGAGCACCGCATCGATCTTGCGCTCTTGGGCGCGCTCCAGGTCCTGCTCGGCGAACGGAATGCCCTCCTCGAACAGCGCCGAGCTGTAGGTCATCGACGGGTCGAGGAACGTCTCGAAGAGGTTGTTGGATAGGTCGTAGTGCGCCTCGATGTTGGCCTTGGCGCCCGTGCGCGTGTTGCGATGGGCGCGAGGAGGTCGACGATCGACCACTGCGCGCAGCGCGATGAGCGGGCGGGGGACCACCGTCGCGAGCGAGGCGGCGAAGGGCGTGAGCGCCTCGGCCAGGTCGGTCCCCGGCGCTGCGCGCCAGTCGCCGGCCATGTAGGCCTCCCCGAGGCCGATCTTGGGGTGCTGCTCCAGACGCCGGAACAACGCGCGCGGACGCACCACCTCGAGCGTCGGTGAGGTGCTCGTGCCGCCACCGACGTGCGAGCCGTCAGGGAAGCGGAGCCGGATCGGCACGCGGCGCACGACCGCCCGCACGATGGGTCGGGCAATGGCGCCTCCAGCGGCCCCCCTGTGCGACAACGGGATCGGGAAGGGGCGGGGCTGTCTCGGTCGGCAGTCCGACGACAACGTGGTCATAGCGACGACGAAATCCTCTCGTGAGTGGGACGGGGAGCGAGGGGCAGATCGGGATCGGCGCGCGGGTCGGAGCCCGCGGCATTCGATGGGCGGGCAGGGTTGATGCGGTCCGGCCGGGCGATGACGGGGAGTCGCCGCATCCAGAGCCAGATGCCGTGGACGCGGATGAGGGCCGAGACCCGTTGGCTCATCAGGGGCCGGCGCGCGATCATGCGGGCCAACGTGCGCGAGGTGACGGGTACGAGCTCCCCGCTGACGGTCGCGGTCAGCCATGGCTTCTCATCGACGACGAGCCGGACGGAGACGGCGATCCGCCGGGGACCAAGACTGGCCCGCACGACGTAGTGGCCGGCCGTGTCATTGAAGGGAGACACGACAAAGGCCTTGTCCAGGTCGCCTCGATCGGCGTCGAGGACGTAGACGTGCCTGCCGCCGTACGTGTTGCGGACCTCGATGACGACCGCAATCACCGCGGATGAGGCGCTGAGGCACCAGTAGGCCGTCATGGGATCAAAGGTGTGGCCGAGGGAACGCGGTCCGGTCAGCATGATGACCCGCGCCACGGCTGTCGTGTCCACACCAGCGTCCGCAACGTGATCCACGACTGCCTGCTTGACCTGGGCCAGCCCAGGCCTTTCGGACAGGTGATCTTCGCCGCGGACGCCCGTGAAGGGTCGCGCCCACCGCGGCAAGTTCGGCGGATCGTCAACATCCAGAAGCCACAAGTAGGCAGTGTGGTCGAAGGCATGGCGCAACGGCCGGTGGCGCGTGTGGTGCACGCGCGCGTCGACCAGGGCCGGCAGGGTCCCCGGGGTCACCAGGTGACCCCGAGTGCAGCGGCCGCGGCGACGCCCGACCGGGCACCGTCCTCGTGGAAGCCCCACCCCTGATAGGCACCCGCGAATGCCGTTGTCCCCGTGGTGATTTCGGGGATCCGCCGTTGGGCCCGCACTGCGGCCTCGTCGAAGATCGGGTGGCGGTAGTCCATGACGGCGATGACCTGCTCCGGGTCGATCCGGTCGCGGGCATTGAGGGAGACATAGAGCGGTGCGGCCGGATCCAGTCCCTGGAGTCGGTTCATCCAGTAGGTGACCATCGGCCCGTTCTGGTCATCGGGCGCGGCCACGCGGTAGTTCCACGACGAGCGCGCTCTGGGGGCTTGGGGCATGAGCGATCCATCGCGATGCAGGACCGTCTCATTGCGGGAGTACCGGAAAGCTCCCAGGACCTCCTTCTCATCGGGCGTGGCGTCAGCGAGCAGGGCTAGAGCCTGATCGGCATGCGTCGCCAGCACGACCGCGTCGTGGACCTGCGCCCCACCGCGGCTGTCGCTCACTCGCACGCGCCCCTCGTCGCGGGCCACCCGCGTGGCTGCCACGCCGCGATGCACAGTGGCGATCTGGGCCGCGACCGCTTCGACATAGGTGGCCGATCCACCCACGACGGTCCGCCAGGTGGGGGAATTGCCGACTGTGAGCATGCCGTGGTGATCCAGGAAGCGGAAGAGGTAGCGAGCGGGGTAGGTCAGGGCATCGGCGCGGCCACTGGACCAGACGCACGCGACCAGCGGCACGGCATACAGCTCCACGAAGGGTCCCGGGAAGCGGTGGCGCTCGATGAACTCCCCGTACGTCGTCGCGTCGAGGTCATCGGTCTCCTGGAGGAAGCGGGTGGCGACCCCATGGAACCGGCGCACCGCGCCCAGCATCGTCAGATAGTCACGGGACATGAGCTGCCGCGGGCGTGCCACGAACCCCGACATCCCCTTGCCGCCGGCGAACTCGATGCCGCTCCCGGGGTCGCTGATGCTCATCGACATCTCGGTGTCACGGGTACGGATGCCCAGCTCGCCGAAGAGCCGAAGCAGGTGCGGGTAGGTGCGGTCGTTGTGGACGATGAACCCCGAGTCAACGCGAACAGGGCCCGCAGGGGTCGCGACAGTGTGCGTGTGCGCATGTCCTCCGAGGCGTTCCTGCTCCTCGTAGAGGGTTACATGGGCGTGCCGGGACAGGATGTAGGCAGCCGTCAGTCCGGAGACCCCTGATCCGATGACAGCAACGCGACGCATGGCCTCAAAGTAAGGATCCTGCACGACCTTAGTCAAAGGTTTGTCTAAGGTTGCTTGCGGCCTCTATCGTCAGTCTCATGAGCGGAGTTCTCGACGGACTGCGGATCGGCGAGCTGGAACGCAGGCTCGGCGTCACCAGCCACACCTTGCGTGCCTGGGAGCGTCGGTACGGCCTGTTCGATCCGGTGCGCTCGGCCGGCGGCTATCGGCTCTACAGCCCGAGCGACGAGCGGCGTGCCCTGGCGGTGATCGCCCTGCGAGACAAGGGAATCTCCGCATCGGAAGCCTGTCGTCGAGTGCTCGCCGAGGAGCGTGTCGAGGGGGCCGGGAACGACAACATTGCGCCCATGCCCATCGCCGAGATCCTCCAGGCACTGGACCAGGCTGTGGCCGATCTCGACGAGGTCAGCGCCCATGCCCTCGTGGATCGCCTGCTGCGCGACCACGACTTCGAGGTCGCCGTGCGCGACGGTCTCATGCCGTTCTTGACCCGCGTCGGCGACAACTGGGCGCTCGGCCGGATCTCGGTGGCTCACGAACACTTCGCCAGCCATCTGGTCCGCCGCCGCCTCTCGGTGCTCAGCCTTGCCTGGGCCAACGGCACCGGCCCCCTGGCGCTCCTCGCCTGCCCCCCCGGCGAACGCCACGACATCCCCCTGCTCGTCCTCGGGCTCCTCCTCGCCCGAGCTGGCTGGCGCGTGCGCTTCCTCGGCCAAGACACCCCACTGACGGCCCTCGCCGCGGCCTGCCGACAGCTACATCCTGATGTCGTTGTCCTGTCGGCCACGCGGCCATCCACCCTGCGAGCCCACCAGAGCACGCTGCGACACCTGGCCACCGCCTATCCGCTCGCTCTCGGCGGCCGCGGCGCGTCGCAGGCTGCCGGACGCCTCATCGGCGCCCAGGTGCTCGACGGGGATGTCCTGGACGGGGCGCGCACACTCACCCAATGGGTCCAACGATGACCCTTCTCACGGCTGCGGCAGCGGCGCTCGCTGTCGCCGCCATCGCCATGGTCCTGACGGCGATCTGGTCGCGGCGTGCGGAGCGGGTCAGCGTTGTCGACACCTCCTGGGGCCTGGTCTTCGTGGCCATCTCCTGGGTGAGCCTGGCCCTGTCCGGCGGCACGGCCCGCTCGGCCCTGCTCGCCGTCCTGGTCTCGGTCTGGGGGCTGCGCCTGGCCTGGCACATTAGCCGTCGGGCACGCGGACACGGTGAGGACCCTCGGTATGCCGCCCTCCTCGATCCCATCCCCCCAGATCGGCGTTTTCGCTGGGCTCTGACCCATGTCTTCGCGATCCAGGGCCTCTCAGCGTGGTTCGTCTCCCTGCCGGTCGTCGTGGCCGCGACAACGGCTGACCCCCTCGGCCCGCTCACGGCATTCGGAATAGTGGTGTGGGCCACCGGTTTCGCCTTCGAAGCGATCGGCGACCGGCAGCTGCGCGCATTCAAGGCCGACCCCGCGAATCGGGGCCAGATCATGGATCGCGGCCTGTGGGCCTGGACCCGTCACCCGAACTACTTCGGCGACAGCGCCATGTGGTGGGGGATCTGGCTGATCAGCGCCGAGGCGTGGCCGGGAGTCCTCACGGTCCTCTCCCCGGTGCTCATGACGTACTTCCTCGCGGTGGCGACCGGTGCCCGGCTGCTCGAGAGGACGATGAGCCACCGGCCCGGGTATGCCGCGTACCAGCAGCGCACGAGCTTCTTCATCCCGCGCCCACCCAGGAGGGCCTCGTGAGCACGGCCGGAGGCTGGGCCCCCTCACGGGCGGCCCAGCCCACATGCCACAGTGGGCGCCATGAGCGATGGCATGCTGCCCCTCGTCGGGTTCGACACGCACCTCGACGGGCTGCGCCGGGCGAGCGCGGTCTTCACCGGGGCGATGGCAGGCACTGACCTGACCACCCCGGTTCCGACGTGCCCCGACTGGAGCGCGCTGGACCTGCTCACCCACCTCGGCATGGTGCATCGGTGGGCCACCGCGGTCATCACCGGTGATGCCGAGAGTGCTGCGGACCCCGATGCGCTCGCCGAGCAGGGCAGGACCGCCGATGATGGCCTCGCCTGGTTCACGCAGGGCGTCCAGCACCTCCTCATCGCGCTCGACGATGCCCCTGCCGACCTCGACGCGCTCGTGTTTCTCAAGGAGGCACCGGCGCCGCGCCTGTTCTGGGCCCGCCGGCAGTGTCACGAGACGACGATCCACGCTGCTGATGCCCTGTCCGCGGCCGGGTTGCCCGTGCTGCCCGCCGAGCTCGGCCTGACCGGTGACCTTGCGGCCGACGGGATCGACGAACTGCTCCGGGGATTCTGGCAACGGGGCCGCACCACCCACCGCAGTCCTGCGCCGTATGCCGTCACCGTGCGCCCCACGGATGCGCCCTGGGCCTGGCTCGTGCAGGTCGGCCCCGACGGCACGGTGAGTCGACGCCTCGCATCCACCAAGATTGACGCCGCATTGTCGGTCGTCTCGCCGACGAGCGCACGGCATTCAGTCTCCGGGACGTCCGCCGACCTCTATCTCGCGCTGTGGAACCGGGGCGGCGAGGTCAGCGACGACGCCGGGGTCCTCCCCCGGTGGCACGCTGCCGCCATCCGCTGGTAGCGGCCGGCATTCGGCTGGTTTCGGCGGTCGCCCAGCAGTGGGCGACCGCCGCCACACAGGCGGGTGCTACCCCGGCAGGCCCGGCTCAGCGCCGGCGGCGCCCGCCGGCGCACCGGCCAGGGCACCCACCGGATTGCCCGACTCCCCGTCCAACTCGATCGCCCCGGCGAACTGTGCGGCATACAGCCGGGCGAAGGCGCCCCGCGCCGACAGCAACTCGGCGTGGGTGCCCTGCTCGACGATGCGGCCGTCCTCCATGACCAGGATGAGGTCGGCGTCACGGATTGTGGAGAGCCGGTGGGCGATCACGAAGCTCGTCCGGTCCTCACGCAGCGCCCCCATCGCGTGCTGCAACAGCAGCTCCGTGCGCGTGTCGACCGAGCTGGTGGCCTCATCGAGGATGAGCAAGGCGGGTCGGGCAAGGAACGCACGGGCGATCGTCACCAGCTGCTTCTCACCGGCACTGATGTTGCCGGCCTCGGAGTCCAGGACGGTGTCGTACCCGTCAGGCAGCGAGTGCACAAAGCGATCGACGTAGGTCGCCCGCGCCGCTTCGAGAATCTCGTCCTCGGTTGCGTCGGGGCGGCCATAGGCGATGTTCTCTCGGATGGTGCCGGAGAACAGCCAGGTGTCCTGCAGGACCATCCCAATGTGCCCCCGCAGGCTGTCCCGGGTCATGGCCGTGATGTCCACGCCATCCAGGGTGATCCGCCCGCCGCTGACCTCGTAGAACCGCATGATCAGGTTGACCAGCGTGGTCTTGCCCGCGCCAGTGGGGCCGACGATGGCAACGGTCTGGCCGGGCTCGACGCACAGGTCGAGGTGCTCGACAAGGGGCGTCTTTGGGTTGTAGGAGAACGACACATCCTCGAACGACACGCGACCGTGCGGATCGACCAGGGTCACCGGATCAGCCGGGTCTGGCGTCTGCTCGGGCTCGTCGAGGACCGCGAAGACACGCTCCGCTGACGCGACCCCGCTTTGCATGAGGTTGGCCATAGAGGCCACCTGCGTCAGCGGCTGGGTGAACTGGCGCGAGTACTGGATAAACGCCTGGACGTCGCCGATGCTCATCGAGCCCGAGGCCACGCGCAGCCCGCCGACGACGGCGATAGCGACGTAGTTGAGGTTCCCGACAAACATCATCATCGGCATGATCAGGCCGCTGACGAACTGCGCGCCGAAGCTGGCATTGCGCAGCTCGTCGTTGACCGTCGCGAACGTCCGCTCGACCTCCTGCTTGCGTCCGAACACCTTGACCAGGGCATGCCCACTGAAGGTCTCCTCGACGATGGAGTTGACCTGGCCGGTCGAGGCCCATTGCTGGACGAAGTGCCGCTGGGAGCGTTTGCCGATCACGGCGGTGATCCCGATGGACACGGGGATCGTGACGATGGCAATGACCGCGAGCAGCGGCGAGACCCAGATCATCATGGTCAGCATCGCCACGACGGTGAGCAACGAGGTGAGCAGTTGCGAGAGCGTCTGCTGCAGCGACTGGGCGATGTTGTCGATGTCGTTGGTGACTCGGGAGAGCAGCTCGCCACGAGGCTGGGTATCGAAGTAGGACAACGGAAGTCGACCCAACTTGGATTCGACGTCACGGCGCAGGCGATAGACCGCGGCGTTGACGACGCGGACGATGACGCGGGCCTGCACCCACTGCAGCAGGCTGGCCACGGCATACAGTCCGAGTGCCAGGAGCAGGATGTTGCGCACGGCCGGAAAGTCGATCCCGAGCCCGGGACGGACGTGATCCATCGCCGCGAGCATGTCGGCGAGTTTGCCCTCGCCCGCGGCGCGCATGCCCTCGACGGCCTGCTCCTGGGTGACCCCGGACGGGATCTGCTTGCTGAAGATGCCCGAGAAGATCAGGTCCGTGGCCTGCCCGAGGATCCGCGGGCCCAGCGCCGAGAGCACGACGCTGGAGAGGGCGAAGACCATGGCGACCCAGACGATCGCCTTGTCCGGGCTGAGCAGGCCGAGCAGACGCTTGGCCGATGGCAGGAACGCGGAGGCCTTCTCGCCCGGCTGGCCCATCCGCATGTGCGGGGGGCCGCTGCGCTGGGCGCCGCCGGCGGGGCCGCGCCGATCGGCAGCTGCCTTCTCCTCGTCGGAGAGAATCCGGTCACTCATGCCGCCGCCTCCTGGACCGCTTGGGACTCGACGATCTCGAGGTAGGTCGGACAGGTGTCGAGCAACTCGGAATGTCGCCCGCTACCCACGACGCGTCCGTCCTCGAGAACGATGATGAGATCGGCGTCGATGATGGTTGAAATCCGTTGGGCGACAACGAGGACGACGGACTCGCGCGTCCAGGGTCGCAGGGCAGCCCGCAGTCGTGCATCGGTGGCCAGATCGAGGGCAGAGAACGAGTCATCGAAGAGGTAGATCTCGGCACGGCGCACCAGGGCGCGGGCGATGGCCAGGCGCTGGCGCTGACCGCCCGAGACATTGGTCCCCCCTTGACTGATTGGGGCCTCGAGTTGGCCGGGCATCGCCTCGACAAAGTCCGCCGCCTGGGCAATCCGCAGGGCTTCCCAGAGCTCCTCATCGGTGGCGTCAGCCTTGCCGTAGCGCAGGTTGCTCGCGACGGTGCCGCTGAAGAGGAAAGCCTTCTGGGGCACCAGGCCGATCCGGGACCACACGTCACCGAGGGCGGCCTCGCGCACGTCGGTCTCGCCCACGCGGACCGAGCCGGCGGTCACGTCATACAGGCGGGGGATGAGGTCGATCAGGGTGGTCTTGCCTGCCCCGGTCGAGCCCACGACTGCCGTGACCTGGCCCGGGCGGGCCGTGAACGACACACCTTGCAGGACAGGCTGATCGGCGCCCGGGTAGTGGAAGTCGACATCCCGCAGCTCGACGCTCAGGCCGGCGGCTGCGCGGATCGGCATGGGGGCGGCCGGGTTGTGGACGCTGGACTGGGTGTCGAGCACCTCACTGATCCGACCAGCAGAGACCGACGCCCGCGGGACCATCATCGACATCATCACGCCCATCATCACCGACATGAGGATCTGGATGAGGTAGGTCATGAATGCCGTGAGCTGCCCGACCTGCATGTCACCGGACTCCACCCGCTGGGCGCCAAACCACAAGACGGCCACCGAGGCGCCGTTGAAGACGAGCATGACCAGCGGGAAGACGAGTGCGAAGAGCTTGCCGACAGCGAGGGCGGTCCCGGTGTAGGTGACGTTGGCGTCGTCGAACCGCTTCTCCTCGAACCGCTCCCGGACGAAGGCTCGGACCACACGGATACCGGTGATCTGCTCGCGCAGGATGCGGTTGACGGTGTCGACGGAATCCTGCATCTTGCGGAACCAGGGCAACATCCGCACGACGATGAGACCCACGATCACGCCGAGAAGGGGCACGGCGACGGCCACGAGCCAGGACAGGCCGACGTCTTCGCGCAACGCCATGATGATGCCGCCGACCATCATGATCGGGATCGACACCATGAACATCAGGCCCATGTTGAGGACGAGCTGGACCTGCTGCACGTCATTGGTGTTTCGAGAGATCAGCGTGGGCGCCCCGAACTGGGAGACCTCCTTGGCCGAGAAGTCCCCGACGCGGCCGAAGACCTCGGCGCGCAGGTCGCGAGCGGTCCCGGCGGAGGTGGCGGCGGCATTGCGAGCCACTCCGATGGTCGCCACGATGTTGACCAGGGTCACCGCGAGCATGATGGCGCCAGCCTGCAGGATGAAGCCCGTGTCGCCCTTGGCCACACCCTCATCGATGATCTGGCCGTTGAGCGAGGGCAGGTAGAGGTTGGTCATCGTCGCGATGAGTTGGAGGACGACGATGGCCGTCACCGCGCCGGCGTACGGGCGCAGGTGGGTGCGGATCAGAGTCCAGAGCATTCAGGCTTCCTCGGGGTGTGGGCGGAGGGTGAGATCGCGGGCGTCGGTCCGCAGGACGCCGAGCATGACGAGGTCGACGATCTCGTCCGGGGGCAGCACGCGCCCGTCGGCGATGTCGGGGTGGCTGCCAGAAAACGTCAGTAGCCGCAGGTAGCGCCACAGGGTTTCCGGGTCGACGCCGATCCCGTCGGCGTCCTGGTCAACCAGGCCCGCCGTGGCCTCGCGGACCGCCTCGCGCCACGCGGCCTTGCGGTCGGGAGAGGGTGGCTGGGGCGGCGCGACGAACCCGAGCGCGGCCATGAGGTCGAAGATCTCGATGAACGAGACCTGCAGGACGGTCACGTACGCGATGAGGCGCTGCCGCAGCGGGAGCGAGCGGTCGATCTCGGCGAGCCGGGCGAGGACCGCTGCGCGGTCGAAGGCCCGCGGGATCGCCGCGTCGATGACGGCGTCCTTAGTGTCGAAGACTCGGAAGATCGTGCCCTCGGCGATCCCAGCCGCTTCGGCGATCTGGCGGGTGGTGACAGCGCGTCCGTGCTCACGCAGCAGCGGAACCGTGGCCGCGATGATGGCGGCGCGGCGGTCATTGCGGCTCAGGGCCGGGGCACGGGGGGACACAGTGACTCACGCTACACCGTGAGTGAGCCCTCACTCACGGCGTCGCCGACAACGACAGCCACGCACGTGAACAACCCGCGGCCGTCAGACGCCGGGACGGAGCAGCCCGTCCTTGGCGACGTCCCGCAGGAACGCGACCACCTCGGCGCGCACGTCATCCTGGTCCAGCTCGAGCAGGCCCGAGATGGCGGCCACGGCTTGATGCGCGGTGATCTCGCCATCGGCCACCGAGGCCAGCGCTGCCGTCACCGTCGTCAGGTGGATCGTCCGGCGGAGCCCACCTCCCTGGTGCAGCAGGATCACCGAGGGGTCATCCGCCCCGATGAGCTGATGCCGCTCGACATGGACGTCGTCGCCGGCGACCCAGGCGAGATCGAGCAACGCGTCATCGCCGGTCACACAGAGCCACTCCCGCGCCGCCAGCCCGGCGGCGATGCTCGGCCCCATGGGAGCGCCCACGGGTCCCCGCGCCTCGGTCAGGTCGATGAAGACCGGGCGGTCAGCCAGGGGGCGGTGCACGGTGATGACGCCGAAACCGATGCCCTCAACATCGCGGGCCTCGAAGTCATCCAGCCACGCCGCATACATGGCATTGAAGTCTCCGGTCCCACTGTGGTGACCCCCGTCCCGTGCCCAGGTCTCGGCATACTGTGCCGGATCCTGGACCTCCCGTTGGATGACCCACGCATCGAGTCCGGTCCCCTGCAGCCACGACGTGATCCGGTCCGTCCAGTCCGTCCCCCGCACGATCTCCCAGTTGCCGAGCAGCTGAGCCACTCCCCCGGGCGCGAGCACCGACCCGACCGAGCGGACGAGGTTCTCCACGACGGCGTCACCGGCCGCTCCACCATCGCGGTACTCGAACAACGGCACCTCACCGGACCGGGGGGTGATGACGAAGGGCGGGTTGCTGACGACGAGATCGAACTCGCTGCCCTGGACCGGCTCAAGCATGGAGCCCGCCGACACCTCCCAGTCGAGCCCGTTCAGCGCGGCATTGAACCGGGCGTACGCGAGGGCTCGCTGGGAGACATCCGTCGCGGTCACGTGGTCGGCGTGGGTGGACAGGTGGATGGCCTGGACACCACTGCCCGTCCCCACGTCGAGAGCCCGCGACACGGGGGTCCGTGGGGTCCAGCTGGCAAGCGTGGCGGACGCGCCACCGATACCCAGGACATGGTCGGGGGCAAGAGGCCGGCCCAGAGCCAGTTCCCCCAGGTCGGAGGCCAGCCAATAGCTCACGTCATCGGCGGCATACGGGCGCAGATCGCACCGCGCGACGACCGCGTCACCTTCGGTGGCGACGAGCCCGAGGTCCAGCGCCCCGACGACGCGCAGCGTCGGGAGCGCCCGATCCACCTCAGCGGTATCGACCGGGTCGCCGAGGGTGAACAGCCGCACCAGCACCGCGGCCGGGGTGTCGAGCCGCACGGCCGCCCGCCGAGCCGGCAGCGCAAGGTCGCGGTCGAGCGCCGCAGCCGCCATCGGCCCGAGGAGCTCGGTGACCCCTGCGACGGTGAAAGCCGCTGCGACGAGGTCAGCGCGCAGGGCGGCGATAAGGGCAGAGTCGACACGAGGCGGGGTGATCACCACCGGATGAGCCTAAGCCGTCGCGGCCGTGACGGCGCCGCTCGACCACTGACAAGCCGAACGCCCCGAATGCCGCGGCGGCATTCGGGGCGTTCGTGGTGCTACGTCAGCTGGCGCTGCCGGGCTTGCCCAGGTCAACATCGTCAACGATGACGAAGTCCTCGCCCTGCTGGACCGCGACGAGCGTGCCGGCACCGGGCTCGGCGTCGCCGCCGATGGCCAGGTCACGCCGCTTGGAGATCGCCACGGCGGCAACGATGACGACAAACGACACCGCCGCAATGCCGTAACGAAGCGGGTCGTTCTGGCCGCCGCCCACCGACAGGGTGACGATGGCCGGGGCGATAAGGACTGCGACGAGGTTCATGACCTTGATGAGCGGGTTGATCGCCGGGCCGGCCGTGTCCTTGAACGGGTCGCCGACGGTGTCGCCGATGACCGTGGCCGCGTGCGCCTCGGACCCCTTGCCGCCGTGATGCCCATCCTCGACGAGCTTCTTGGCGTTGTCCCACGACCCACCGGAGTTGGCGAGGAACACGGCCATGAGCGCCCCCGTGGAGATGGCACCGGCCAGGAAGCCCGCGAGAGCGCCGATGCCCAGACCGAAGCCGATGATGATCGGGGTGAGCGCGGCGAGCAGGCCGGGGGTGGCCAACTCACGCAGGGAGTCCTTGGTGCAGATGTCGACGACCTTGCCGTACTCGGGCTTGGTCGTGCCCTCCATAATGCCGGGGATCTCGCGGAACTGGCGGCGCACCTCGAAGACGATGGCGCCAGCCGCCCGGGTCACGGCGTTGATCGCCAGGCCCGAGAACAGGAACACCACCGCGGCACCGAGGATGACACCGACCAGGGTGTTGGGCGAGGTGATGATGCCCTGAGCGCTGGTCACCCACTGCTGGGCCTGCTCCTGCGTGGTGGTGCCGGGATCGGTGATCTCGCCCGCTGCCGTGGTCCAGGCGTCGGTGTAGGAGCCGAACAGGGCGGTGGCCGCCAGGACTGCGGTCGCAATCGCGATGCCCTTGGTGATGGCCTTGGTGGTGTTGCCGACGGCGTCGAGCTCGGTGAGGATCTGCGCGCCCTCCTCGTCGACGTCCCCGGACATCTCCGCGATGCCCTGAGCGTTGTCCGACACCGGGCCGAACGTGTCCATGGCGACGATCACGCCCACCGTGGTCAACAGACCACAGCCGGCCAGAGCGACGAGGAAGAGCGAGAGGGCGATCGAGCCGCCACCGAGGAGGAAGGCGAGGTAGACCGCGCCACCGATGATCGCGGCGGTGTAGACCGCCGACTCCAGTCCGACGCCGATGCCGGAGAGCACGACCGTGGCCGGACCCGTCAGCGAGGTGCGCGCCACGTCCATGGTGGGGCGCTTGTCGGTGCCGGTGAAGTGCCCGGTGAGCCAGAGGATGATCCCGGCCAGGACGATGCCGATGAGGACGGCGAGGATCGCCGCGTAGCGCGGGTTGCCCGTCAGGGCCGCGATCTGGGAGTTGGTGGATCCCAGTTCCCCGTAGGTCGCGGGGAGATAGAAGAACGCCGCCGCGGCGGAGAGCACCGCGGAAATGGCGGCGGCGATGTAGAAGCCGCGGTTGATCGCGCTGAGGGCGTTCTCGCCAGGCCGGGCCTTGGTGATGTAGACGCCGAGGAGGGCGGTGATCGCACCGATGGCCGGGACGATGAGGGGGAAGACCAGGCCGTACGTCCCGAAGGCAACCGAGCCGAGGATCAGAGCGGCAACGAGCGTGACGGCATACGACTCGAAGAGGTCGGCTGCCATCCCGGCGCAGTCGCCAACGTTGTCGCCGACGTTGTCGGCGATCGTGGCGGCGTTGCGCGGGTCATCCTCGGGAATGCCGGCCTCGACCTTGCCGACCAGGTCAGCACCCACGTCGGCAGCCTTGGTGAAGATACCGCCGCCGACCCGCATGAACATCGCGAGCAGGGCCGCACCGAAGCCGAAGCCCTCGAGGACCTTGGGGGCATCCCCCTTGTAGACGAGCACGACGATCGACGCCCCGAGCAGCCCCAGGCCGACCGTGACCATTCCGACCACACCACCGGTGCGGAAGGCAATCTTCATGCCGACATCCCGACCGGTTTCGGGGGTGCGGGCCGCGGCGGCCACCCGGACATTGGCCTTGGTCGCCAGGCTCATGCCCAGGTAGCCGATGGCCGCGGAGAACAGCGCGCCGACGACGAAGAAGCCGGAGCGTCCCCACCGAATGCCGGCCGTGTCGGCCGGGAGGAGCAAGAGCAGTCCGAAGACGAGGACGACGAAGATGCCGAGGGTGCGGAACTGCCGGGCCAAATAAGCCTGGGCTCCCTCCTCGACCGCCGCGCCGATCGTGCGCATATTGTCTGTGCCGGTGTCGGCAGCCAGGACCTGTCCGCGGAAGACGACCCCCATGATCAGCGCAACCACCGCGATAACGGCGATGGCGATGACGATGGTCAGGTTGTTCCCGGTCAGATCGAGACTGCTTGCCGCCGGGGCGCTCGCCAGGGCGAGTGGGGGCATTCCATCCTCCTTGATGCGGGTGGCGGCCCGACGTCGTGGCGCGCCGGGGTGGACCTTACCGGTGACCACGGTCACAGCTCTCATCGAGTCAGTGGGTGTGACGACCCTCACCAGCGAGGAAACCGTTTGCGCGCCAACGGTGATCGCGACCCGCACAAACTGGCAGGCAAGCGATCTCGGTTTGTCGGTGTGGATCACTAGCGTGGTGTTCGTGGCCGCTCGCGATGACCCCGCCGCCCTCCTCGGGCGACTCCAACGCGGGCGCCCTGGTCGGGTCCGCCATGTGGAGCAGTTGCCGGCCCGGGTCGGGGCGACGGCGCCGTGGCCGGACTGGGTCGAGCCCTCGGTCCTCGCGTCGCTTACCGGCAGTGGGATCGCCGCACCGTGGCGGCACCAACGTGAGGCGATGGACCTGGCTCGGGCCGGTGCACATGTCGTCCTCGCGACAGGCACCGCGTCGGGCAAATCGCTCGGTTACCTTGTCCCGGTCCTCACGGACCTGGTCGACGGGGCGAATGCCGCCTCGGGTCGGGGGGCGACCGGGATCTACCTCGCACCCACCAAGGCGTTGGCGGCTGATCAGCTCGCCCGGATCGAGTCCATGGCGGTGCCGTCACTTCGGGCCGCGACGTACGACGGGGACACCTCCCCTGACGAGCGTCGCTGGGTGCGCGAGCATGCTCAGCTGGTCCTGACCAACCCGGATTTGCTGCACCACTCACTGCTGCCGGGTCATGATCGGTGGCGGCCGTTCCTGAGGGCGCTGCGCTGGGTCGTCATTGATGAATGCCATATGTACCGGGGTGTCTTCGGCGCCCATGTTGCGGCAGTGCTGCGGCGGCTGCGGCGGGTCGCTGCACGCTACGGGGCGACCCCACAGTTCATCCTCGCGTCCGCGACGGTGAGCGCGCCGGCCCTGCATGCCGGCCGGCTGTGTGGCGTGCCGGTGCAGCCGGTCACCGTCGACTCCTCACCCCGCGAGGCCCTGACGTTTGCTTTGTGGGAGCCGGAGTCGATCGACGGCACCCGCCGATCGGCGACGACCGAGTCAGCCGACCTACTCGCCGACCTGGTCGACAGCGGCGTCCAGACCTTAGCTTTCGCGCGCAGCCGTGCGGGTGCCGAGGCGCTGGCGACGCGCGCCAACCGCATCGTGACCGACCGCGGCGGCATTCGGGACGCGGTCGCGGCCTACCGCGGCGGTTACCTCGCGGAGGACCGTCGGGCGCTGGAGCGGTCTTTGCGGTCCGGCACGTTGCATGGGTTGGCCGCCACCAATGCGCTGGAGCTCGGTGTCGACATCAGCGGCCTGGATGCCGTGGTCATGGCGGGCTGGCCTGGGCGACGCGCGAGCCTGTGGCAGCAGGCGGGTCGGGCTGGGCGAGCCGGTCGGCCGGCACTGGCGATCCTGGTTGCCGCCGATGACCCGCTTGACACCTTTGTCATGGCCCATCCCGAGGCGGTCTTCGGGGTCCCTGTCGAGGAGACGGTGATGGACCCCGACAATCCGCATGTGCTGGCGCCACACCTCGCTGCTGCGGCCGCGGAGCTGCCCCTGACGGAGACAGACTTCGCGCTCTTCGGACCGCAGACCGAGCGGCTCATCGGGGCGCTGGTCGCGGGCAAGGTGCTGCGCCGTCGCCCCAACGGCTGGTTCTGGGCGCGCGCCGATCGCGCGAGTGATCACGTGTCCCTGCGCGGGGTCGGCGACACGGTGGCGATCGTCGACGGCCGCTCGGGTCGGGTGCTCGGCACGGTGGACGAGGCCTCTGCCCATGTCCATGTGCACACGGGCGCCGTTCACCTGCACCAAGGCGAGACGTGGGTGGTCACCGAGCTCGACCTCGGCGCGGCGTCGGCGTCGGTGGTGCGCGGCGACCCTGGATGGTCGACCACCGCCCAGTCCCGCAGCACCTTCGACATCGTGCGGCCCCTGCGGATGCTGCCACTAGCGCCCGCCAGAGGCGTGACAGCGGCCTTCGGCCAGGTTCGCGTGAGCACGCAGGTGACCGGCTTCCTGCGCAGGCTCCCCTCCGGTGAGGTGCTGGGCCAGCATCCACTCGACCTGCCCGAGCGGGTGCTGACGACCACAGCTGTCTGGTGGACCCTGACTCCCGAGATACTCCAAGGGCTCGGCGTCCCTGCGGCTCACGTACCCGGTGCCCTGCACGCGGCTGAGCATGCGGCCATCGGACTGTTGCCCCTGATCGCGACCTGCGATCGCTGGGATATCGGCGGGGTGTCGACCGCGCTGCATCCGGACACCGGCGAGCCGACCATCATGGTCTACGACGGATATCCCGGGGGCGCTGGCTTTGCCGAGCGAGCTTTCGACGCCCTCCCCCAGTGGCTGACGGCCACCGCCGAGGCCATCGCGCAATGTCCGTGCGAGCGCGGGTGCCCGTCGTGCGTGCAGTCCCCCAAGTGCGGCAACGGCAATGAGCCACTTGATAAGGCCGGTGCCGTGCTGGTGCTCCGGGGCACTCTAGCCGCCCTGGCAGGCAACGTTCCCGCATCGGGTCCTGTTGCGTCGGTCGCCTCCGGGACAGGGACCCCCACCCCGCTCGCCTCCGGCACGGGCATCCCTGCCTCGGTCGCCCCGCAGTGAGCGGCCCCGGCGGGCCAGCCATCCAGCTGGCGGCCCGACTCGAGCGGGGTCA
>JAGOME010000108.1 GCA_017993715.1 Phycicoccus sp. | reverse complement strand
CCGCAAGGAGTTCTACCGGCAGGCACGCCTCATGCGCCTGGACTCGCTGCGCACCAAGCCCGACACCGAGCCGCTCACCGATCGGCTCTGGCGACGCTACGGCCGCCGCGCCTTCGACCTGCTCGAAATGATCCGCGCCGACCCGACGATGGGTGAGGACGTCATGGGCTCCGCCGACTACCTGCGCGCCGAGCTCCACACGGCCGCCGAGCACGAGATGGTCGTGACCCTCGACGACTTCATGCGCCGCCGGAGCAAGATCGACCTCGTCGTGCGCGACCGCGACATCCTCGGCTCCCCCGGGCTCACCGAGGTGGCCGGCATCCTCTTCGGGGATGACGCGGACGCGCGACTCGCGGACTACGTCCTGTCCAAGACCAGCCACCACGAGCCCCCGGCCGACGCAGCGGGCTGACGCACTGGGCTCGGCGCTTCGAGGGCGACCGCACCACGAAGCCGAGGGCGACCGCCGGAGGGAACAGCACGGCATCCGACGAGGTTGGACCCCCAATGCGCGTCATCGTCATCGGCGGCCACGGCAACGTGGCCAGACTCCTCACCCCCCTGCTCGTCGCCGGATCCCACGAGGTCACCGGGGTCATCCGCGACCCCGCCCACGTCGAGGACCTGCGCGCGGACGGCGCCACCCCTGTCGTCGCTGACGTCGAGTCGATGGACGTCGAGGCCCTGGCCCGTCTCGTCCACGGACACGATGCCGTCGTCTGGTCTGCCGGCGCAGGCGGCGGCGACCCCGAGCGCACCTACGCGGTCGACCGGGACGCCGCGATCAGGTCGATGGAGGCCGCTGGCCGCTCGTGGGTGAAGCGGTACGTGATGGTGTCCTACTTCGGGGCCGGCCCCGATCCTTCGGTCCCCGAGGACAACGCCTTCTTCGCCTATGCCGACGCCAAGTCGGCCGCCGACGCCCACCTCGAGGGGTCGGGCCTGGACTGGACGATCCTGCGTCCCAGCCGCCTCACGCACGACGCACCGACCGGGCGCATCGAGACCTCACGAACGGGTGCCGAACCGGGGTCGGTGTCGCGCGCCGACGTGGCGCTCGTCATCGCGCAGGCCCTGGAGCGGCCGGACCTGGCCGGTACCGTCGTGGAGTTCAACAACGGCACGGTGCCGGTCGCCGAGGAGCTCGACGCCAGCGCTGCCTGAGGACGGCCGCCCAGGTGCTCCCACCCGTCGACACACCGTTGGATGCCGTTCGGCCTCCCCATCACGCTCCGGCCCGACCTCGGCCCTCGTAGGCTGGCTCACCATGACGACGACCTCCTCGGCCCACTCCCCGTCCGGGCCGCCGCCGCAGGACTCGCCGAGGCCGATCTCGAGAGCGGCGCGCACGGCATTCGCCGCGAATGCCGCCATCGCCTGGCTCGGCGTCGTGCTCACCGTCATCCTCTCCGGGCTCGGTGCGTACACCGAAGTCACGGTCGAGCCGGGCCTGTACGGCGGTCATCCCGCCGGGGTCGCCGGCGCGCTGCCGCGACTGGCGGACACGGCCAGCTACTTCACGATCTGGTCCAACGTCGTCGTCGCCGTGACGATGACGCTGCTGGCTCGGCAACCGCTTCGGGCGACGCCCCTGCTGCGGGTCCTGCGCCTCGACAGCATCCTGATGATCACCATCACGGCGATCGTCTACGCGGTGCTCCTGGCCCCGGTCACGGAGGTGGTGGGTTGGTCTCTGCTGACCGACCCGATCCTGCACCAGGTGACCCCGACCGTGACGGTGCTCGTGTGGCTCGTGTTCGGACCGCGCGGTTGGATCACCGGTCGCACCGTCCTGGCCGCGATGGTCATCCCCATCGCGTGGATCGTGTGGGTCATGGTGCGCGGCAGCATCACCAGCACCTACCCGTACGGGTTCGTCAACGTCGCCGAGTACGGGGTGGGCCCGGTCGCCGGCACGTTGGCCGGCATCCTGGCGTTCGGCCTGCTCGTCATGGCGATCTACTGGGGTGTCGACGCCGCCCTGCGCCGCTGGCTCGGCCAGCGTGCAGGGGCCACGCAGATCAGCTGAGCAGCCCGGCCATCTTCTTGGCGATGAAGTCGGTGGCCCGGCGCGGGGACAGCCGCGACATCGAGTCGAGCATGCGCGCGTCCTTGCCGATGACGACGCGGAAACTGCCGGTGACGACGGCCTTGTCGATGATCTGGCGAGCGGCGTCGGGAGCCGTGGTGAGGCTGCCCGCCGAGGCCGCGGCGTCCGTGCTCCGACCGGGGATGGCCGCTCCGGAGTTCTCCGCGATGTGGGTGGAGACCCCACCGGGGAAGACGACCGACACCGTCACCGGTGTGCCCTTGAGCTCGGCGTACAGCGCCTCGGTGAGGAGCATGACGGCCGCCTTGCTCGCGCCGTAGACGGCCTGGCCCGGGACCGGCGCCAGGGCACCCATGCTCGAGACGTTGACGACGGTGGCCTGCGGGCGCGTCCTCAGCTGCGGCAGGAACGCCTTGGTCGTGTGCACCACGCCCCAGAAGTTCACGGCCATGACCTTCTCGATGTGGCTGTACTCCAGGTCGGCGAAGCGGACGAAGGGCTGGATGATGCCGGCGACGTTGAGCAGGCCGTCGACCCGGCCGTGGGCG
>JAGOME010000025.1 GCA_017993715.1 Phycicoccus sp. | reverse complement strand
GAGTGGCCCCCGATGGAGCCCCCCGCCGTGGCGTGCGCATTGAGGGCCGATTGCTCGGCGCGCACGAGGCGGCGGCCGAGCCGGCTCGATGCGAGTCCACCAATCGCGTCCATGGCCAGGGCCGTTGCGTGAAAGTCCGCCGTGCCGTCGACGGGGAGCCGGAAGGCGATGTGCAGCCGGTCGTTGGGGACGGCACGCCGTACCTCCACCTCGGCCGGGGCGGCCAGCGGCGGCAAGGGTGCCGGGGTCGGATCTGGCGGCAAGGCAATGGGTTTCAGGCCACCAAAGTGGCGCTCGGCGGCGGCCAGGCCCTCCTCGGGAGTGAGGTCGCCGACAAGCGTGAGGACGGTGTTGTTGGGGCCGTAGTGAGTCCGGAAGAACTGGTGAACGTCGTCGAGCGTGGCGGCATCGAGATCCTCCATCGATCCAATCGTCGGATGGTGATAGGGATGGCCGGCGGGGAAGGTCGCGGCATAGACCTCGATAAGCGCGTCACCGTAAGGCTGGTTGTCGTAACGCTGCCGCTTCTCCTCTTTGACGACGTCGCGTTGGTTATCCAGATTGGTCTGATTGACCGCGTCGAGCAGATGCCCGTGCCGGTCGGCCTCGAGCCACAAGGCCAGTTCCATCGCCCCGCGCGGCACTGTCTCGAAGTAATTCGTGCGATCGAACCACGTCGTGGCGTTGAGCCGCCCACCGACGGCCATCAGGGCCTCGAAGTGCTCGCCGCTGCGGACGTTGCGAGAGCCCTGGAACATCAGATGCTCGAAGAGGTGCGCGAAGCCGGTGCGTCCGGGACTCTCATGGCGGGAGCCGACCCCCACCCAGAGATTGACCGTGACGTTGGGGACCGTCGAGTCCGGGGAAACGACAACTCGCAGACCGTTGTCGAGCCGGTGCTCGTGGATGGGGTAGTCCAAGGGCATGGGCTCCACCCTACGACCGGGTGGACGCGGCTCCGGCGCGCTACGGGCTGACGGTCGACGCCGGCGCGCTCTGCGCGGCGGGGTCGGAGATCGGCCCAGCCGAATCTGAGCCGGCGGCCACGCACGGCGCAGAAGGGCTCGACGTCGGGGTCGGCGTGACGGTCGCCGATGGTGTCAGGGACGACGACGGGGAAGGCGACCCTGACACCGTCGCGGTCGGGGAGCCTGACATCACCGGGCATGACCAGGTCGGGCTCGGGGACGGTGTGGCCGTCGCTGTCGAGCTCGGGGATGGCGACCACGTCGAGGAAGCCGTTGGCGTGGCGGACACGGACGTGGACGGGCTCGTCGCGGCGGTGGGGCTCGTGGTCGCGGCGGCGCTCGTGGTCGCGGCGGGGCTCGTTTCGGGGCTGTTCGGCACGACAGCGGTCGGGGTCGGGCTGCCCGCGCTCGGTGCCGGTTGCGCGGCCGCGAGGACATCCCGCCCGCCGGAACCGACCGTGACACCGTTCGCCGAGAACCAGGCAAACCAGGACCGGACAACCGCGGCGTACTCGACCGACTGGTTGTAAGACCACAGGGCGGCCGTGATGCCGGCTGGCGTGCTCAGGTCCCGACCCCCCGCGCAGAGGTACCGCGCGGCGGACAGCGCAGCGTCATAGACGTTCTGCGGGTCGGCTCGGCCGTCACCATCGCCATCGCTCCCCCACGACGCCCAGGTGCCGGGGATGAACTGCATCGGCCCAACGGCGCGGTCCCAGGCGCTGACGCCGTCGAGCGCGCCCCCATCGGTATCGGCGATGTTCGCGTAGGGACCCCCGGTTAAGTCGGGGCCGTAGACCCCAGGGCGGGCCACGTGATCGTCGCCGACGACGCGGCCAGCCAGATTGCCCGACTCGACCTCACCGATCGCGGCCAGGAAAGCAGGCGTGAGCCGACAGGCCTGCGGTGCCGCCGCGGCGGCGGCAACATACGCGCGTTGCAGGTGCCCGGGAATGCCGCGCCCGCCCACCATCACCACGCCGCCAGAGCCCGCTCCGTCGCCGGCCCCGGAGTCGCCCTGCGGGTCAGCGGCTGCGGGCCGAGGGATGACCGGTCCCCATTTGGCGTGCAGCACAGCGACCGCGGCCTCGCCGGTCCACATCGGTGCGGTCGCCGCGGGGACCGAGGCAACGTCGAAGGCCATGGGGACTGTGAGGACCGTCGCGGAGCCGACGCCCGCGAAGATGTTGGTCGCCGCCAAGCCCAGCGCAAGGCCCGCTCCGAGGATGCCCTGAGGCAAGGACATGACGCTCACCCTTTGCACATCAGCGGCTGCACTCCGGGCGGTCCCGTCGCAGTCGAATGCCGTTGGGTCACCTATGCGTGGCCTGTTCCTACTGTGCTCCCGCCGTGGGTCCCCTGCCCACCGTTCTTCGGTGACGCTTGGGTTTCGTTGGCCACGTCAGCCCCAGGTGTTTCAGGCGTCACGATGGACCCAGTCTTCACCTCATCGGTCACACGCGACTCACGCGGCCTCGTCGCCGACGCTTCAGCAGCAGGGCCCCCCAGACTTCCGCAGGGCCCTCGTGCGTCGGTGTGCAACCATCGGCCGCACGCCGAGTAAGGAGGAGCACCGTGTCGATCGACCTCCAGCCGCTGATCGACGCGCTCCCGCCTGGAGTCGTCGTGACCGAGCCTGACCGGATGGCCGGGTATCGCTGGGACCGCGCCGCGGACCCGGCAGCCGGAATGCCGCTCGCTGTCGTCCGAGCCACGTGCACCGCCGATGTCCAGGCCACGATGCGGTTCGCGACCCGTCACCGCCTCGGGGTCGTGCCGAGGGGAGCGGGCACCGGGCTCTCGGGGGGAGCGACAGCCCTCGATGGGTGTCTGGTGTTGTCCACTGAGCGGATGCGGCGGATCGACGTCGACGTGGCGACGCGTACCTGCAGGGCGGAGCCAGGACTGCTCAATGCAGAGGTCAAAGCGGCAGTGGCCCACCATGGTTTGTGGTATCCGCCGGACCCATCGTCGTTCGAGATCTGCTCGATCGGCGGGAACGTCGCGACCAATGCAGGCGGCCTGTGCTGCGTTAAGTACGGCGTGACGACTGACTACGTCCTGGGCCTGACCGTGGTGCTGGCCGACGGCACGGTCGTCACCTTGGGCGGCCCACGCCTCAAGGACGTGGCCGGGCTCCCGCTGACCAAGTTGTTCGTCGGGAGCGAAGGGACGCTCGGGGTCGTCACGGAAGTGGTGCTGCGCCTGCTGCCCCCTCCCCCGCCGGCGGCCACCCTGGTCGCGTCATTTCCGCTCCTGTCGGGGGCCACCGGTACGGTGCTCGAGGTCACCGCCAAGCTGCGGCCTTCGATGCTGGAGTTCATGGATCGGACATCGATCAATGCCGTCGAGGACCTCACCCACATGGGTCTGGACCGCACCGCGCAGGCCCTCCTCGTCGTCCAATCCGACCAGCCCGGGACGACGTGCGCCCTGGAGCTCGGTTTCGTCGAGGAGGCCTGTCGTCGGCTGGGTGCGACCGAGGTGTACGTGACGACGGATCCCGCTGAGGGAGAGACTTTCGTCGCGGCGCGGCGGATGGCGATCCCCGCAGTCGAGCGTCGCGGCAGCCTGCTGTTGGAGGACGTGGGCGTGCCGTTGCCCTTGCTTGGCGACCTCGTCGTGGGGATCGAGGAGATTGCCGCATCTCGTGACGTCGAGATCGCGGTGATTGCCCATGCGGGAGATGGCAATACGCATCCGTTGATCGTGTTCGACCCGGCCGACGAGGGGCAGGTCGCGCGAGCTCGGGCAGCCTATGGAGACGTGATGGAGCTGGCGATCCGTTTGGGTGGGACGATCACCGGCGAGCACGGCGTCGGCCGGCTCAAGCAACCCTGGCTCGCCGACTACCTCGGTCCGCAGGCCCTCGAGCTCAACCGGCGGATCAAATCGGCGCTCGACCCCGACGGCATTCTCAATCCGGGTTGTGGGTTGAGTTGACGGCAGCCTGGCCCGCAGCGGCCGACCTCAGGGTTGCGCAGCGAGTTGGCGCGGTCAGGACGGCGCGAGAGCGAGACCCCCGACCACACGTCCCTTGCGATATCGCCGCAGCCAAGAGGGACCGGTGAACCCGTGGACCCGCTGCCAGATGAGGCCAGGGGGTCGGCAAAACTGCCAGAAACGCTCAGCTCAGGGCTCGATCCTGGCCACGAGAACCCGACGACTGTCGCAAAATCGTGCCGCCCTGAGCGCCCCGACAACGTGAATCACGACACCTGTCGGACAATGCGCCGCCGCCTGCCACGACCAGTCTGGCCACGAGGCCAGAGCCGACTCGATGCTCCCAACTCGTGGCCCCGATCGTCGGGTCGGCACCTCACGGAATCGGGGCCAGCGTGGAAATTCGGCCACTTGGCCCACTCTCCGGCGCCCAAGACCGACACAGACCGGAGAGTCGGCCACTTGGCCCACTCTCCCCGAGCGAGGGCGGGAGCCCACACGCGGGGGCAGGAGCCGCTATCGCCGGGGCAGGACCCCCCACGCGGGGGCAGGAGCCGTCGCTCGCTGCGCTCGCTCCTCCCAAATCCTGACTCACCAGTCCAGCACATGAAAATGATCCGGACCGAAAAGCGTGGTCCGGATCATTTCATTGGTAGCGGGGGCAGGATTTGAACCTGCGACCTCCGGGTTATGAGCCCGGCGAGCTACCGAGCTGCTCCACCCCGCGACGGGTGCGACCGCGAACGGCCGCTCGGTGAACACGACCCTACGTCACCGGTCGCCAGTGAACCAAATCCGTTCGCGCACAGCGAACCCCGGCCGCGCGAGCCGCACGCCGCCCCACCCTTACGGGGATGGCGACGGGCTCGCGCTGGGGTCAGGTTCGGCCGGTGGCGCGACCTGCGCCCCGAGCCGCACGGCACGTGCCACGGCTTCATCGAGCCGCTGCTGCGCCTCGCCGTAGGCGGCGAAGTCGCCGGCCTTGAGAGCGGCCTGGCCATCGGCATTCGCCTTCTCAATGTCCGCGATCGCCTGACCAAGCGCCGTCAACGGTGTCTGGTTCGCGTCCGTCCCATCACCATCCGGAGACTGCGGAGTCTCCGGGAACTCCGCATCGCCGGGCACGGCGCCCGAGTTGCCGCCGAACAGGCCATCGAGCGCCTGGTCGAGGGTTTCACCCCAGGCGACCTTCTTGCCGAACACCGCCACCACGACCTTGACCTGCGGGAAGGAGCCGCCCTCACGGGTCGCCGCCACATACAGCGGCTGCACGTACAGGAGTCCCCCGCCGACCGGCAGCGTGAGCAGGTTGCCGTAGGTGAGCTCCTTGCCGGACTGGCTGCTCTGGGTGATCCATTGCGCCAGGTTCAGCGGCTCGGTTGGACTCTGGGACCGCTCCGTGGAGATCTTGATGAGGTTCTCGATCTGCCCTGGCCCGTCGACCGCTGCCGTCTGGGGCAGGACGAGGAGTCGCATCCGGCCGTACTCGGCACTGGGCGCACCCGCCTGATCGCCGGCGTCGGCATCCACGGCGAGGAAGGCCCGCAAGATCTCACGACCAGAGCCTGTGGGGATGAACGTCGTCGTCAAAGAGAACGCCGGCGCATCCTGGTCCGGCATGGCCAGCGACTGGTAGTAGGTCGGCTGGTCCTGCGTCGCATGCGTCGGGTCCTTGGGCACCCGCCAGAAGTCCTGACCGCCGTAGAACGAGCCCGGGTCCGTCACGTGGTACTTCGCGAGCAGCTGTCGCTGCACTTTGAGCAGGTCCTGCGGGTAACGCAGGTGCGACATCAACTGCGAGGAGATCTCAGAGATCGGCCGGACCGCGCCCGGGAAAGCCCCGGACCAGGCCTTGAGCAGGGGGTCCTCGGTATCCCAGCCATACACCTTCACCGAGCCGTCAAAGGCGTCGACAGTGGCCTTGACGGCGTTGCGCACGTAGTTGACCTGACCGGCGCCGATCGTGACGACGCGGGAGGACTCGCTGACCGAGTCGGACGTCGCGTTGGCCAGATCGGTCAACTGAGAGTTGGGGTATCGGGCCGACATCGTGTAGCCGTCGAGGATCCACTGGATCCGGCCGTCGACGACTGCCGGATAGGCGTTGCCGTCCAGGCTCAGCCACGGAGCCACCCGCTCGACCCGCTCGCGCGGCGTGCGGTGATCCAGGATGCGGGACTGCGAGTTGACCTGGTCGGAGAGCAGGAACTTCGGCTCCCGGTAGCTCACGGCATACGCGGTCTTGCGCCACCACGACGAGATGTCCACTCCGCCGCCGCCCGCGTACGTGTTGTTGACCTGTCCGCCGGTGCCCTCATCGGCGGGGTAGTCGAACTCGCGCGGCTCGGCACCCTCCTCGGCGCCAACGATGGAGTACTGGGGCGAGAACTCCCCGAAGTACACGCGCGGCTCGTACTCAGGCAACGCACCGGAGTCGGTGAACCCACCGGAGAAGAACACGGGGTCCCCCTCGGCCGTGCGCTGGTTGCCGTAGGCACCGACGAACCCGTAGCCGTGCGTGTAGACCGTGTGGTCGTTGACCCACCCCCGCTGGGCCGCCGGGACACCGTCGAGGTTCAGCTCGCGGACGGCGACCACGGCGTCGCTGCTGACGCCGTCGACGTCGTACCGATCCACGTCGAGGGTGTCCGGGAACGCGTAATACTCCCGCAGCCCTTCGAACTGCCGGAACGAGTTCTTGACGACGTTGGGGTCGATGAGCCGAATGCCGGGAATGGTGTCGGCGTCCTGGCGCAGCTGACCCGCCTCGGCATCCGTCACCGCCGAATACGTGGCCGTGTCGATGTCGGAGAGGCCGTAGGCATCGCGCGTCGCGGCAATGTTGCGGCCGAGATACTGCGATTCCAGCGACTTCTGCGAAGGCTGGACCTTGATGGCCTGGACCAGGGCGGGATAGATGCCGCCCATAAGCACGGCCGTGACGAGCAGCAGCACCGCACCGATGATCGGCAATCGCCAACTGCGCGTCCAGATCGATGCCAGGAAGAACCCAGCAATCATGACCGACGCGACGGCGAGGATCGCGCGCGTCGGCAGCACGGCATTCGCCCCGGTGTAGGTCACGCCGGTCATCAAGGTGCCGTCATTGGTCGTCAGGGAGTAGCGATCCAGCCAGTACGCGGCCCCACGGACGATCGCCAGCAAGGCGGCCAGCACACCGACCTGGATGAATGCCGCCCGCGTGGTCTCACCCCGACCGGGTAGCTGGAACCCGCCATACAGGTAGTGGGTGAACAGCGACGCGGCCAGGGCCAGGACGAGGACGAGCGTGACCAGGCTGACCAGAAACCGGATCCAGGGCAGGGTGAAGACGAAGAAGCCGATGTCGATGCCGAACTGAGCATCGGTCTTGCCGAAGGGAACAGCGTTGCGCCACAACAGGAATGTCTGCCACGTGCCGGCGGCGCCCATGCCGGCGAGGAGGCCGAGCACGCTGGGGATCGCGATGAGGGCGAGCCGACGCACAGGGTGCAGGACCTGGCGGTACTGCTCGAGAGTCTGCTGTCCCGGCGTCGTCGGCACGACAAACGGACGACTGCGGTAGGCCAGATACAGGTTGGCGGCCAAGGTGCCGGCGACGAGGACGAACCCGCCGATGAACAACAACGCCTTGGTGCCCCACTCCCTGAGAAACACATCCTCGAAGCCGACCGACTCGTACCACCAGAGGTCGGTGACCCAGCCGGCCCCGGCCGACCCCACCACAAAGAGCAGGGCGATGATGATGATGGTGGGCCCGAACACGCTGCGGCTACGCGCAGGGCGGGTCGCTTCGCGCGGACGCGCGCCGCGCTCCTCGCTGGGCTCCTCATCGAACCAGTCGGGGTCACTCACAGCATCATTTCCCTACATCACACCCACGGCCGATCCTGTGGGGGCTCCAACCTAACCCGACAATTGTGCGGGCGGGGACGAGGCTGGCGTCCGTACGGCAGCATGGGGGCCATGCCTGGACCTGCCATTCCCGTCACCGACCCCCTGGATCTCGTCGCGCTGGACACCGAGCGGTTCGTCGCCGGGTCCGGCTGGGACCAGGCGCCGCGCCTGTTCGCCCTGGTGCCGACCGCCGAGCTCCTCAAGGCCCAGCCTGAACTCGTGGCGGGGTTCACGGCTGCGGACCTGGCACCGGGGGCGCTCGCCGCCGTGGAGCAGGAGGACCTGCCCGAGCATGAGGGCATCGAGGGTCTGCTGCATCAGATTGCCTGGCCGGACGCCGTGACCGGCTGCGCCCTGGCCATCGAGCGACTCGTCGTGCCCCCCGAGGCCGAGCGCGACCTCCCGCAGGAGCCCGCCGAGGCGCTGGCCGCACTGGCGGCGCATCCGGAGCGCCGTGACGTGCGGTTGCTTGTCGCAGCCACCCGTGACGGGGCGCAGACGTGTCTGCTGCGTCAGCGCGCGCACGATCGGGACGATCAGGTCGCGCGAGGTTCGGACATTGCACCGGGCCTGGTCGCCGCGCTGCGCGCCACGTTCGCGGGCTGACGAACCGACCGCCGCTGGCGACCCGAGGCTTAGCCGCAGCTCGGGAGGGCAGCGGTGTCGTGCTCGCCGATCGCCTCAACCGCGGCCAACGCGTCGTCGAAGGTCGCAACCCGGATCACCTGGAGACCGTCAGGGACGTGGTCCACGACCTCATTGCAGTTGTCAGCCGGCGCGAGGAACCAGCGCGCTCCCCCGTTGCGGGCACCCACGAGCTTTTCCCGAATGCCGCCGATTGCCCCCACCGCTCCCGAGTCCGAGATCGTGCCCGTCCCGGCGATGCTCTCCCCCCCGGTCAGTTCACCTGGGGTAAGGACGTCATAGATCCCGAGGGCGAACATCGTGCCCGCTGAGGGCCCACCGACGGCTCCGGCGTGGATGCTGACGTCCACGGGCAAGTCATAGCGCGTGCCCATGATGACGCCAATGACCGCCCGGCCTTCGACGTCGCGGCTGGTGACACTGACCGTCTGCTCCGTTCCCTCGCGTTGGATCACGATGGGCAGGGCGGTTCCCGGAGGCTCTGCGACGACCGCGGCTCGCACGGCATCGGCATCGGTGGCCGGCACATCGTTGACCTTGACCAGGACGTCGCCGGGAGCGAGGAGACCCGCGGACGCCCCGTCATCAAGGACGCTACTGAGATAGATCTCGGGTGCCACCTCCTGACCCAGGGCGCGCAGCGCCACGGCCGTGGCCACGCTCTGCGAATCAGCCATCTCGGCGGCATTGTCGTCCTCGACCTGCTGCTGCGTGACCCCCTCCGGGAACACCGAGGCCTCGTCGAGGATTTCGGATTCTCCTGAGAGTCGGGCGCCGATGAGGTCATAAATGTTGACGGGCGAGCCCGGCCCGCCACGCAACGAAACCGTCGTGAAGAACAGGCTGCCGCTCGTCGGATAGCTCTCGGCAGAGGGGACGTCGATGATCTTCTGGCCGTCGATGTCGCCGAGAGTGTCGGTGATCGGCCCGGGCGACATAATCGCGTAGGGCAGGGGGACCAGGACGAGGCCAGCTGCGACCACGAGCCCAAAGAACGTCCCCACAGCCAGGCCCCAGGCGCCCCGGCGCCGCACCGCGTGCCGTCCCATCCGGCCCGGTGGCCCGTCGTCACCCACGAGGGTCCAATCCTGCTCGATCATGGCAAGCCGACCCACTCCGTACCGCCGTCCGAGAAGGCCTGGTGCTTCCAGATCGGCACCTCGCTCTTGAGGGTGTCGATCAGATCCTTGGCTGCCCGGAACGCGTCATCGCGGTGCGCCGAGGCCGCCCCGACGACAACGGCCACGTCCCCGATCGACAGGGCGCCGATGCGGTGCACGGCCGCCAGACGGACCCCCGGAGAGCGACCGGAGACGTCGTCGGCAACGGCCGCCAGACGCTCGGCAGCGCTGGGATGTGCCGAGTAGTCCAGGCCCGTCACGCCCTGGCCGCGGTCGTGGTCTCGGACCAGACCGATGAACACGCAGACCGCTCCGCAGGCGTCGTCGCGCACGGCATTGATGACCTCGTCCACCGACAACGGGCGCTCACGCAGGGCCGTCAGCACGGCAGCCGGGGTGACGTCGGGATCCATGATGCGCTCCTGAGATGCCGCGCTGAGGGTCCAGCGTGCTTGCGATGGGAACGCGCGGACCGCCCACGTGGTTGGGTAGGTGAGAGCCATTAGACCAGCCCAAGGAGCACCCCTATGGCATCCGACCTTCCGCCTGGCGCTGACCGTCCTGACGACGACGGCATTCCCGAGGGTCTGCGCGACCTCCTGCGCGGCCTCACCGGCGGCGCTGACGTGCCGCCGCAGCTCGTCGAGATGCTCAAGGGCGCCGGCCTGGACCAGGCCGATCCGGCGATGCTGCAAGGCATGATCGCCCAGGTCCAGCAGCTCTTTGCGGCCAGTGACAGCGACGGCCCCCTGTCGGCGGACCTGGTGCGGGATGTGGCCCGGCGCACCGCTTTCGACAAGGGTGACCCGCGGGTGAGCGTCGCCGATTCTCAGGCCGTGGCCGACGCCGTTGGCGTGGCCGACCTGTGGCTCAATACCGTGACCGAGATCGCGGCCCCCGGTGCTCGGGGACTGGCGATGAGCCGGAGTGAGTGGATCGAAGCCACCATGCCGCGGTGGCTCGACCTCGTCGAGCCCGTCGCGCGCGGCGTGGAGGACGCCGCGGAGACCGCGCTGGGCGCCCAGCTAGGTCGGCTGTCCCCGGGAGACCTCCCCGAGGGGATCTTCCCTCCCGGCACCAACCCCGCAGCGGCCATGTCGCAGATGTCCGGCGTCATGCGGCGCATTCAGAGCTCGATGTTCTCGATGCAGGCCGGCCAGGGCGTCGGCACGCTGGCCAGCGATCTGCTCAGCGGCAACGAGGTCGGGCTCCCGCTCACGCCCGCCGGAGATGTCGTCCTGCTACCCGAGGCCGTGCGCGAGTTCGCCCAAGAGCTCGATCTCGACGAGCCTCAGGTGCGGCTGTTCCTGGCTGTCCGCGAACTCGCCAGGGTGCGCCTCTTTGCTGACGTCCCGTGGCTGGCAGCCCAGTTGCTCGCCGCCGTCCGCGACTACGCCGGGGACATCACGATCGACACCGACGCGATCGAGCACAGTCTGGGCTCGACAGACCTCAGCGATCCGGCGGCGCTCCAGGAGGCGCTGTCCGGCACGGCATTCGCCCCACCGAGCAACTCCCCCGCCCAGGCGGCCGCCTTGCGACGCCTGGAGGCATCGCTCGCGCTCGTCGAAGGCTGGGTCGACGTCGTGGCCACCGCAGCGGCGCGCCCCCACCTGCCCCAGGTCGATGCCCTTGCCGAGGCAGTCCGTCGGCGCCGAGCGACCGGAGGTCCCGCCGAGAAGACCTTCAGCGCGCTGGTCGGACTCGAGCTGCGCCCGCGCCGGCTGCGCGACGCCGCGAACCTGTTCGCCGCGCTCGAGGCTTACGGGGGCGCCGAGGCTCGCGACGCCGCATGGCGCCACCCTGACATCGCTCCCGGAGCCGATGACCTCGACGACCCGTTGGGCTACGTCGAGCGCAGTCGCACCCAGGTGCCCGATGACATGGATGCTGCCCTGGAGGACTTGCTGCGCGGTGAGTCCCCCGGGGACGCGCGCGGCGACGCCCCGTCATGACCGACGCGTTGCGCGCGGACGCGATCGCGGCGCTCACGGCATTCACCGCCCCGAATGCCGACCAGGAACGCTTGCGTCGGGACTACCTCGACCATCTGGATTGCCACCCTGACGGCATGCTCAAGGCCGGGCCACCGGCGCACCTGACCGCGTCATGCCTGGTCCTGGACGAATCCGGCGAACGCGTGCTCCTCACGCATCACCGCCGGGCCCGACGCTGGTTCCAGTTCGGCGGCCACCTGGAGCCAGGCGACGCCGGGTTGCACGCGGCTGCCAGCCGCGAGGCCCGCGAAGAGTCGGGCCTGCCCGACCTCGTCGTGCGAGCGGGCATCGTCGAGCTCAACCGACATCGCCTGCTCGGGGACTTCGGGCCCTGCCAGGAGCACCTCGACGTGCGGTATGCCGCGGTTGTCCCGGCCGGCGCTGCGCCGGCGGTCAGCGCGGAGTCCCTCGATGTCCGCTGGTGGCCCGTTGACGCCCTCCCCGAGGGGCCGACCGGGGAGGTGGCCATGCTCGTGACGGCAGCACGCGCTGCCCTCGCAGTCGTCCAGGCCTGAGCTGAGGCGCCGCGCATCGGCCCGCCTGGCGCGGTGCGTCGGCCCGTCTGGCCCTGAGCTCTCGGCCCGCCCCACCCTGAGCCCTGTGGGACTATCGAGGCTAAAGTCAATGAATGTGGCAGGTGTGAATCACTCTCCCCCTGCGCCACCGCCCTGCGTGAGCGTGGGCACGCCTTCGGCTCACGTAGGGTTGACCGGAGCGACGATCCGTCGCCGCAACTGCATCAAGGAGATTTGTTTCAATGGCTGACGAGACCTACAAGGGCGAGTTCTACTGCGTGAAGTGCAAGGAGAAGCGAGAGGCCGAAGGCCGCGTCGTTGTCTCCGAGAACGGTCGCCGGATGGCCAAGGCCGTGTGCCCGGTGTGCGGAACCAACCTCAACCGCATCCTCGGCAAGGCCTGACGCCTCACCTTCGTCTCGGCCGACGGCCCCGATCGCATCTGCGGTCGGGGCCGTCGCTCGTTCGTGCCACCCGAAGATCCGGAGCCGCTGGACCCTGTGGATGAACGCCGAGCTCTGACCGCTCCGTGTGCCAGATTGGCGCCCATGGGGACGCAGGCAAGAGCGCAACAGCGGGGATGACATGGGGACGAGCCAGGGGTGGGCCAGGCATGGGCAGGCAGCCGACGACGGTGTGAGCGCCCGGGTCCTGGTCGACGGGAGGGGGCCGATCGTCACGCTGGCGGTCTCCCACCTGCTCGGCCACGGGGTGCGGGCCCTGCAGGGCGCTTGGGCCGCCGAGGCTGCCCAACTCGCCCTCTCCGGACACCTGGGGTTCTCAGACGGTCACGGGCGACGCAGAGCGCCCGATCACACCCGAGCCATCACGCCGCCGGCCGCCGCCCTGGACGTCGTCGTGCTCGTCGAGCCGGGGCCCATCGACCCCGGACGGGCGCGCCCCTGGGTCGCCTCCGGGATCCCTCACCTGCCTGTCGAGGTGCGCGGGGATATCGTCATCGTCGGGCCCCTCGTCGCGCCGGGACATAGCTCGTGCCTGATGTGTCACGAGTTCACCCGACAGGCCCACCGCCAGCAGGGCTGGGTCAACCCCGCTACTCCAGGTGGCGCGTTTGAGGCTTCCGGCGGAGTCGCCAGCGTGCTGCTGCTCGCCAGCGCGCTCACTGCCGGCATCGTGCTGGACGTCCTCGCCGGTGACCTGTCCATGGCCGGGATCTCCACGGAGATCGCGGCGCCCGTGCCGGACTTCGTGCATCGGCACTGGCCCCGCCACCCGTGGTGTGCCTGTGGCGGGGCCCCTCGCGATCTCCCCGCTCCGGCCTGACCGCTGACCGCGGCATTCGGCGTATGGGTGACAATGAGGCGTGACCGAGATCCCCCGCACCGCGCTCACCCGGGCGGCGCGGCTGGCCTCGCTCCCCCTCTCCCACGCCGGCCGCACTGCCGTCGGCCTCGGCAAGCGCGTGGGCGGTAAGAGCGCCGAAGCCGTCGCGGCGGAGATCCAGCTCCGGACCGCCGAGCAGATGTTCTCGGTGTTGGGGCAACTCAAGGGCGGGGCGATGAAATTCGGCCAAGCCCTGTCGGTCCTGGAGGCAGCGATGCCCGAGGAGGTCGTCGCTCCGTACCGAGCAACTCTGACCAAGCTGCAGGAGGCCGGGCCTCCCCTGCCGGCCAAAACAGTGCACGCCGTACTCGCGCGCGAGCTCGGGCCGCGCTGGAGGTCCGCGAAGTTCGTGGAGTTCGACGATCAGCCCGTCGCCGCCGCCTCGATCGGCCAGGTGCACCGCGCGATCTGGCGAGACGGCCGCGAGGTCGCCGTCAAGATCCAGTACCCCGGGGCGGGCCCGGCGCTCCTTAGTGATCTCACCCAGATTTCGCGGCTGGCCCGGATGGCCGGCGCAGTCATGCCCGGCATCGACGTCAAGCCGATCACCGACGAGCTGGTCGCCCGGATGAGCGAGGAGCTGGACTACACCAGCGAGGCCCGCCATCAGCGCGCCTTCGCCCGGGCTTTTCGCGGCGATGACGACGTCCTGGTCCCCGACGTGCTCGCCGAGAGCGGCCACGTGCTGGTGTCCGAGTGGGTCCCCGGCACGCCCCTGTCCCAGATCATCGCCTCAGGGACGCCGGAGCAGCGCGACGAAGCCGCGGCGCTCTATCTGGAGTTCCTCCTGCGCGGGCCCAACCGTGCGCGGCTGCTCCATGCCGACCCGCATCCGGGCAACTTCCGCCTGACCCCCGATGGCCGGCTCGGTGTCCTGGACTTCGGGGCCGTCGACCGGCTCCCCGCTGGGCTGCCCCGCGCGATCGGCGAGCTGGTCACCGAGGCCTTGTCTGGCCAGGCCGAGCCGTTTGCTGCCGGACTTGCGGCCGAGGGCTTCGTGCGCCCCGGCACCCAGGTCGAGCCCGAGGCACTGCGGCGCTACCTCGTGCGGTTCCTCGAGCCAATCACCCACGCGCAGTTCCGGATCGACCGCCCGTGGCTGCGGACGGTCGCCGCCTCGATCCGCGATCCGCGCACGCCGGACTTCCTCGTCGGCACCAAGCTCAACCTGCCGCCGGACTATCTGCTCATCCACCGCGTATGGCTGGGCGGCATCGGTGTGCTCGCCCAAATCGGGGGGACCATCCCGGTGCGCGAGATCCTCGTCGCCCACCTCCCCGGCCTCGACGAGAGCCGGCTGCCACCGCCGCTCGCCTGAGGTCACAGCGTCGGGCCGGTCACCACCAGGCCGAGTCGAGTTTGCCCTCGATCGAGCGGGCGTGTGCCCGCGTGCAGTCCGGACACGTCCAGACGACTCGGCCGTGCTCGGTCCCACGCGTCCAGGTCAATCTAGCCAGCGCCTGGCCCGAGGATTCTGGAGTCGATCCGCAGGTGCCACAGGTGAATGCCGTCTCGCTCGCCTCTGGTGACGTGGTGCCGGGACTCATGGTCGTGGGTCAGGCCGACGCGGCTTTGGCCGCTGCCTTGGCCTGCTTCTTGAAGTCCCGCACCTTGTGCAGCGAGACCTCGTCGACGACATCGGCGACCGAACGGAAGCTGCCGGTCTCGGCGTAGGCCCCAGCCGCCTGTTCCCAACCCTGCGGGCGCACCTCGAGCTGCTTGGCCAGCAGGGCGATGAGGATGCGCGCCTTCTGGTCTCCATAGCCGGGGAGGGCAACCACGCGCCGTTTGAGATCGGCACCGTCAACGGCCTCGAGCCAGATGCGGGCGGCATTCCCGCCGTATTCGCCGACGACCACGGCGGCGAGCTGCTGGATCCGCCCGGCCATGGCGCGGCCGTAACGGTGCACGGCGGGGGGCGTTGCGCACAGGTCCGCGAACGCCTCCGGGTCCGCGGCGGCAATGGCCCCGGGGTCGAGGTTGCCGAACCGCTGGCGGATCTTCTCCGGTCCAGCGAAGGCCCGCTCCATGGGGAACTGCTGGTCCAGCAGCATCCCGGTCAGCAGGGCGAACGGGTCGGCGGACAGCAGCGCGTCGGCCGCCGGGTCCTGAGCGATCTGCAGCTGCGGCATTCCCCCAGCGTAGCCAGCACGGCCGGCAGGTGAATCCCCCCACCTGTCGGGCTGTCGTCGTCGAGAGACGTCGAGGCGGCGCAAGAGTCCGACCCCTGTCGGGCTGCGCCTGGTGATGCGGGCCTGGCGGGACACCGATCATCATTCCCCCGGCGGCCGCCGCGTTGGCACCTCACAAGGGTCGGTGCCGGCGTGCAGAGTCGGCCACGTGGCCCCCTTTCCGGCACCCCAGGCCAACACAGACCGGAGAGTCGGCCACGTGGCCCACTCTCCTGCACTCCAGGCCTGGCCCACCACAGCGCGAGCTCGGCATTCCGGCTGCCCCCCTCTGTCCGGGTGTCCATCGCCCTCAAGGGCTGGGCAGAGCGAAAGCCCAACACTTGTCGGGCTTTGGAGGTCGGGACCCGTCGAGCCGGTGCCAAAGTCCGACACGTGTCGGACTGTGGCGCCGCTGGACACCGGGCTGCCACCCACGCGAGGCGGCCCGGCCCCCGACATCAAGGTCGGGGGCCGGGCCGGATCCGGTGCGCGGGTCAGCGCGACTGCAGGCGCACAGTCATGAGAGTGCGCTCGAGGTCCGCGCGCGCAGCGAGCATGCGCGCTTCCTCACGCCGTCGCACACTCGCCGCTGTGCGACGCGGCCTGGTCAGCTTGGTTCGGGACATCGGCATTCACCTCCTCACTCACGTCTGTGGCCACGACCTCAGGCCGCAACGGTTTCCTTACGGGGTCGGCCACGGGGCCGCTTGCGAGCGATGACGGCGCCGCCGTCGAAGAGCTCGCCACCCCACACGCCCCACGGCTCTTGCCGATCCAGGGCCCCAGCCAGGCAGATCGCCCGCACCGGGCAGGTCTGGCAGAGCGCCTTGGCGAACTCGACGCCGGCCGGGGTCTGCTCGAACCAGATCTCGGCGTCATTCTCTTGACAGGGCACCTCGGAATCGACGGCCACATCCTGCTGACCCAGCACGTCCAGCAGGTCAGTCAGCTGCATCATGATCCCCTCGTGATCGGACCGCCCGGTGTCGAGGCGGTCGTGCGGTGGCAACGGGTCGGTCGCCTGGTCGGTGAACTCCGCGGCGACCGCCGGGGGTTCGGGGTTGGTGTTCATCGGTGTTTCCTCGATTGAGCGTCAAACAGAGAAAGGCCGCGGTCCCGATATCGGGTCCGCGGCCTGGTGGAGGAGCTGGCGCTGTGGTCTTACAGCGGCTCTTCTCCAGCGGACACGGACGGGTCACCGAAGGCCTGGGCATCACGGACGGCCGGGCTGACGTAGGCGGCGGCGAGGGAGCTGCGCACCGAAGTCGTGGCGACGCCACCGAACGGCGCGGGGGTGGGCAGCAGGACGACACCGCGGGTCGCCGAGTTCTCGATCATCGAGATCATGGGTCGCCTCCTCATCGGTGCCGGGTCCGGGCGGGATCGCCACGGGTGTCTCGAAAGAACCTAAACGCCTGCGCAGGAATCCCGCAACCGAATTAACTCCCGTGATCTCGGCACGGGGAAAACCCCCTCCTGACGTCGTTCCGTCAGTCTGTCCGAACGTGCGCGTCGACCAACGCCAGGACGTCGTCGGCATACCGGTCGAGTTTGGCCTGCCCCACCCCACCGATGCGGGCCATGGCCGGGCGATCTGACGGCTGCTGCTCGGCGATCGCGGTCAGGGTTGCGTCGGTGAAGACGACATAGGCCGGCACCCCTTGAGCCTTGGACGTCTCGAGGCGCCAGGTGCGCAGAGCTTCGAAGAGGGCTTCGTCGTAGGTGGCGGGGCAGGTGGCACAGCGACCCACGGTCCGTTCGGCAGCGACGGTGAGGCGGGCCCCGCAGCCCCGGCACACCGTCGGCGCGCCCTGGCGCTGTTTCTTGGCGGACCGCTTGGGGCGACCTGCCGCGCCCTCGGGCAGCGCCCGGTCCCCCAAGACGGAGACCGTGGACTCCAGGAAGCGCGACGGGCGCCGGGAGGCCCGCCCACCGGGATTGCGGGCGGCGGCAAACGACAGGTGCAGGGTGTCGCGGGCTCGCGTGATGCCGACGTGCAACAGCCGCCGCTCCTCTTCGATCTCCTCGATCCCTTCGGCCGCAACGATCGGCATCAACCCGTCGGAGCAACCGACGAGGAAGACGTGGTTCCACTCCAGGCCTTTGGCGGCATGGAGCGAGGCGAGGGTGACGCCTTCGACGGTCGGGGCGTGGGCCGAGGCGGCCCGGTCGTCCAGGATGGCCACGAATGCCGGCAGGCCCACGTCTTCGCCGAGGGCGGCGACGTCGTCGGCCAGGTTGGCCAGTGCCGAGAGAGACTCCCAGCGTTCCCGAGCAGCACCTCCCGCAGTGGGGGCAGTGCGGCTCCAGCCGGCCCCGACGAGGATGTCTCGGACGAGCTCGGGCAGGGGCACGGACCTGTCGTCTGCCCGCGCGGCACCGCGCAAGAGCAGGATCGCGTCGCGCACCTCTTTGCGCTGGAAGAAGCGTTCCCCGCCACGGACGAGGTAGGGCACCTCGGCGTCGGCGAGGGCGGACTCGATGGCTTCGCTTTGCGCGTTGGTCCGAAAGAGCACAGCAATCTGGGAGGCGGTCGCCCCGCCGGCCACCAGTCGGCCGATTTCCGCAGCGACCCCGCGCGCCTCGTCCGGATCATCGTCATAGCGGACGAGCGTCGGAGTGGGGCCATCATCCCGCTGGGCGCGCAAGACCACGCTGCCGCTGCGCCGAGCCCCTCCGGGCGCGGACAGCAGGATGTTGGACAGGCCGACGATCTGAGGCGTCGAGCGATAGTTGCGGGTCAACTCAACGCTGGCGGCGCCTGGATGCCGCTTGGCGAACTCCAGCAGGTGACGCGGGCTGGCCCCAGTGAAGGAGTAAATGGTCTGGGCAGGGTCGCCGACGACACAGAGGTCGCCCCGTCCGCCGACCCACAAGTCGAGCAGCCGTTGCTGGAGGGCGTTGACGTCCTGGTACTCGTCGACGAGGAAGTGCCGATACTGCGCCCGGATCGCGCGCGTCACCTGCTCGTGTTCCTCGAGGATCCCGACGAGAACGAGCAGAACGTCCTCGAAGTCGATGACCCCGCGCTCGGACTTGACCTCTTCATAGGCCGTCATGATCCGGGCCATCGCCGTGAGGTCGACTCCGGGGGCCTCGCGCCGGGCGGCACGAGCCGCCGCGGGGTAGGCATCGGGGGTGACCATCCCGACCTTGGCCCACTCGATCTCTGCCGCCAAGTCCCGAATGCCGATCCGGTCGAACCGCATGCGCAGCCGGCCCGCCGCCTCGGCCACGGCCGCCGCCTTGTGGGGCATCACCTCGGGCGCGGCCCCGCCGACGGCCTGGGGCCAGAAGAAGTGCAACTGGCGCAAGGCAGCCGCGTGGAAGGTCCGGGCTTGAACTCCCCCAACCCCAAGTTCCCGCACGCGCGTGCGCAACTCCCCGGCGGCTCGGGCGGTGAACGTCACCGCCAGGACATGCTGCGGCTGTTGAATGCCGGCGAGGGCGGCATACGCGACTCGATGGGTGATGGCTCGGGTCTTGCCCGTGCCGGCACCCGCGCGCACAACCATCGGGCCGCTGGGGTTGGCCGCGACCTCGCGCTGTTCGGGGTCGAGCGCCTCAAGGACGGCATCAGGAGAACGGGTGGACATCGCGGCCAGCGTACGTGGCCCTAGCCGATCCACTGGCGCTGCGCGAACAGGTTGGTCAAGGGGACCAGGAGGGCGGCTCCGAGCCCGATCGCCACGGCATAGGCGACCCGCCCACGTCGGTGCACGCTTTCGCGGGCCAGGGTCAGGTAGACCGGGAACCACGTCAGCGCATAACGTCCCGCTGAGTCGTACGTCGACGTCGTCAGGATCACCCCGACGCTCGGAACGAGGAATGCCAGCTCGGCCCATTCGCGGCGCCAGAGCAGGACGAGGACGACGCCGATGCCCCCGATCACGACGAGCAGATCGAGCGAGCGGGTCAGGGCCAGGGCGCCGGAGTGGGCGGCGGCAATCTCGCCGATCTGATGGGTCATGGACCCCCAGGGCGTCATCGTGTGCCGCTGCCAGCCGAGCGCTTGCGCCTCGCGCCAGGCGTCCCACGACCCCGTCTGCCCCTGCAGCCACACCACGTAGGCCGCGGGCGGCACCAGCGGCAGCGCCAGCGCCCCGACCTCCCACCCAGGACGGGTGTGGGCGCGACGCAGGCTCACGGCATACAGGACGACCAGGCCGGCGAGCAGGAACAGACCGTTGACGCGGGTGGCGGTGGTGACGCAGGCGGCCAGCCCGGCCCACCACCACCGCCCCCGCGAGGCGGCCAGCCACGCGAGCAGCGCACCTGCCAGCCACACCGCCTCGGTATAGACGGCGACGAGGAACACGCCATAGGGCGCTGCTATCAGCAGCCACACGCCCCGGCCCGCCACCCAGGTTGGGTGGTCCCGACGCAGGACCTTCCAGAGGGCCCAGGCCGCGACGCTACCGGCGGCGAGGGTGACCGCGATCCCAGCCAGGGCCGTGTGACCATCGAAGACCGGTCCGAGCATGCGCAGCACGAGCGGATGGCCAGGGAACCAGGCCTGATCGCAGCACGCCCGCCCAGGCTCGAAGTAGCCACTCTCCGCGATCCTGATGAGGTGATAGCTGTCCCAGTAGCTGAACCGGTCAATCCACCAGATGCCGTCGGCGAGGGGGTGGGTCTCCGCGCCGACACCGCGGACCGTGGCCACGACGAGGACGAGGGCCATGAGGGCGAAGCGGGAAAGCAGGAATGCCGTCGTGGCGCGGCGTGCACTCGCGAGCCCCCACCAGCCACGCATCGTCGAGATCGCGGTGCTGATCACCGCCGCAGGTTGTGGTCGGGCACGTCGATGGGGCCGCCGTACCACTCCTCAATAAGGCGTCGGGCGATCGAGAACCGCCCGGGGATGAGGAGCGATTCGTCGGCCAGGGCCTGATCGAGCTCGGCCCGCGTGAACCAGCGGGCCGTGCGGATCTCGTCGTCCTGCAGGGTGAGGTCGTCGTCGAGCGCGGCAGCACGGAAGCCGACCATGAGGCTGCTCGGGAACGGCCACGGTTGGGCCGCCAGCTGGACGACATCCCCGATGGTGACCCCGACCTCCTCGGCGACCTCGCGGCGCACGGCGTCACCAAGGTCCTCGCCGGGCTCGACGAAACCGGCCAGCACCGACATTCCCCTGTCGGTGAAACCGACCGCGCCTGCCAACAGGAGGCGGTCCTGGCTGTCGACAACGGCCATGATCACGGCGACGTCGGTGCGCGGGAAATGGTCCGAGCCATCGCGGGAACACCGTCGCACCCACCCGCCCTGCACGGGCGTGGTCGGGGCGCCGCACCGCGGACAGTGGGTGTGGGTCAGGTGCCAGTTGGTCAGCGCCTGCGCTGTGGCCACCAGTCGCGCCTCATGGGGCGGCAGCTCCAGGCCGACCGACCGCAGGATGCTGCGTGGGCTGTCCTGAGCGTGGTCGGGATCCACGTGTACGGCCATCCACGCGCCTGCGCCATCGCTGAGGTCCCTGCCGAGGAAGTACCACAGCCGCTCCCGGTCCGCCTCGGTGAGCCCGCGCCACTGCAGCCGACGCGAGCCACGCTCCCCCTGGACCGGGACCCCGCCATCGACGAACTCCAGAACCCTCGTGCCCGCTTCAGCCAGCAGCCGATCGAACAGCTGGGGGTCCGCACGCTCCTGCGCGTGTCGGTCAACGGCACCGTCGGCGAGGGCGAGTTCGGCAAGAAGTCCGTCGCCACGCGCCACGGCGCCCACTCTAGGCGGACCGGGCAGCATACGGTGACGGGGTGGAACGCACGCCCGCCTACCTTGCCGCTCTCGCGAGCTCGGCGGTGCCAGGACTGGACCCGGTCACCGTCGAGGCCTTGCTCCGTACGCCCGAACACCACTTCGATGTCGTCTTCGTGGTGGATGCCCAGGATCGCCGTTGGGTCGTGCGCGCTCCCCGCGATGAGGCCGCCGCCGCTCGCATGGACCAGGGGTTCGCCCTGTTGACCCTGCTCGGCAGACGGCTGCCGTTCGCCGTCCCCAGTCCGCGTGGCTTCACCGCGCTCAAGGAAGGCGGTCGCGCCGCGGTCTATCCCTACCTCGCCGGGCGCAGCCTCGACCTCACGGCGCTGCCGCCGGGTCCGGGCCCAGCAGGGGAGCTCGGCCGGGCCATCGCGGCGATCCACAACACGGATCCGCGGCTGTTCGAGGAGGCGGGAGCTGAGGTCTACGATGCCGACGTTTATCGGCTCCGCCGGCTGGCCGACCTCGATCGAGCGGCCGGGACCGGCCGAGTGCCGCGCGGGCTCCTCACCCGCTGGGAGCAGGCACTGGAGGACGTCAGCCTCTGGCGCTTCGCCGCGACCCCGGTGCACGGCGCCCTCGACGGCGCCGACGTGCTGATGGTCTTCGACGGCGACGAGTTGAGCGGGGCGAGGGTCAAGGCGGTCCTGGGTTGGGAGGACGCCAAGGTGGCCGATCCGGCCGATGACTTCGCGCAGATTCTCGCGCTGGCCCCGCCGGAGGCGATGGACACGGTCCTGGAGGCCTACGCGCACAGCCGGGTCGAGCGGCCCGACCCCAACCTGCTAGTCCGAGCCCGGCTCGCCGGAGAGCTCGGCCAGCTCGCGGCATTCATCAGCGCCGTCGGGCGCGACGACACGGCGGCCATCGAGGTGCTGACCACCCAATTGCGTCGACTCGAGGCCGAGGTCCAATCCGCTGCCCCCGACGACTACCACCGGACCAGCCTGGCCCCCGTCCGGCCTCGTTCGCGGCCCACCCCAGTCCCGGTGATTGACCCGGACGAAGCCACCGCGGATCTGGAGGACGACGTTCACCCTCCAGCCGGTGAGGAGGACCTGCATGAGGAAGGTCCTCCCGCGGGCCAGGCCCACGATGCCGCTCCGACCGCGCTGGCTGACGCACCGACCGAGGCCACCGGCGACACGACCGACACGACCGACACCTTTGGCGCGGAGATCACCTCCGAGGCCACCCAGGAAATCGTCGTCAAGGCAGAGCCCGACGCCGATGCGGCGGGCGGCGGCCCGCGTCAGGCGTCATAGCCTCGTCGAGACGCGCCGGGCTAGCCGGGTGCATCCGCTCACTCCGCGTTCACCGCCTCGCGCAGAGCCGAGGCCAACTGCTCCTCATCGGGCAGCTCCGGCCACACGGTCGTGCCGTCGCCGGCGAAATAGAACGCCGCCCGCACCCGCTGCGCGGGCACCTCACGCAGCCGAGCCCAGGCCACGGCATACGTGGCCAGCTGCATGGCCCGACGCTCCACCTGGGGCCCTGACGGAGTGCGCCCGGTCTTCCAGTCCACGAGGACCCAGTCCGGCCCCTCGCGAAACACCGCGTCGATCCGACCCCTAATGGCGATCCCGTCGATGACGGTCTCCACGCTGGTCTCCAACTCGACGGGCTGGCGATCGGCCCATTCGCTGGCGAGGAACGTCTCCTGCAAGGCGGTGAGGTCCAGCTCCCCATCGGTGTCCTCGTCGGCGCTGCCGGGCAGCTCGTCGGGCGCGACGAATGCCGCCGTCGAGTAGTGCTGCTCGATCCAGGCGTGGAACCGGGTCCCACGCCTGGTGCCCGCCGTCGGGGCTGTTGGGATGGGGCGCCGCTGCGCCAGGGCGAAGGCCGACGGATCGGCAAGGAGGTCGAGCAGCGCGGTCGTGGAGATATGAGGCGGCAACTCGACCGGGTCAGTGGTGTCCGACGCAGTGGTGTCCGACGCAGCGGTGCGCGCCGCACGCCGCAGGACAGCCCCTCGCTCGCGCAGCAGCACCTCGACCTCCTGCGCCTCAGCACCCTCGGGAAGCGGCCCGGCCGTGCCCGCACCGTCCGAGGCTGGCCCCTCGTCATCGCGAACAGCGAGGTCCGTGGCGGCCAGGCCGACCGCGGCGGCAGCCAGCCCGGCCGCGGCCGCCTGCGCCCTGACCAGACGATCGGCATACCGATCGTGTGGCCACGCGCGCGGGTCCTCCATCGCGTTGGGCGGTCGCTGCGGGGCGGGATCTGTCGGGGGCATCGCCACCCAAGGCCCGATCTCGACCCGACCACCGAGGAGGCCAGCGGTGGCCGCGTCATGCACCTCCCTGAGGAAGCGGGACGTCACCCGGGGCAACTTGCCGGTGAACCACACGCTGGCACTGAGGAAGGCGGCGGCGCGGGCTCGGGTGAGGGCGACATAGGCCAAGCGACGCTCCTCCGCGACACCCGCGGTCCCGGCCTGGGTGAGGAAACCGTCGAGCTCACCAGCGAGCGACTCATAGTCGCTCGCCGCCTCGAGCCGGAACACGGGCAGCCCGCCGTGATCCCCTCGCAGCGGGTAGGGCAGGCCTCGTTTGGTCAAGCCGCCGAGCCAGGCCTTGTCCACCGGCTCGTCGACCAGCCACTCCCCCGCGGCCGCCTTGGCGTTGCGGGAGTGGTCCGGGAACGTCCCCTCCGTCAGTCCCGGCACCGCCACAACGTCCCATTCCAGACCTTTGGCGGCGTGGATGGTCATGACCTGAACGGCGGCCGGATTGGTCTCGACCAGGCCTCGCTCCAGGCCACGCTCGAGGTCGATGGCCGCGGCGACCCACGCCAGGAACCCGCCCAAGTGGGGGCGCTCGGCCCCCGTTGAGAACTGGGCCGCGACATCGGCGAACGCATCGAGGTGGGCTCGGGACGCCGAGGGTGAGTATTCGGGCCGGGAGAGCAACTCGACATCGAGCATGAGTGCCCGCTCGGCCTCCCCGACCAGATCCGCCAAGGGCAGCCCGGTCAGCCGGCGCACTCGGTCCACGACGCCGGCGAGGTCGGCCAGGCGGGCCAGCGCCGTCGACGAGATCGACTCGCTTTCCGGTCCGATCCAGTCGGGTCCGGGCAGCGGGTCGAGGGCCTCCACCAGGCTGGGGCGCTCGGCGACGTCGACAGCGACGTCGCGCGCGCCCGAGCCATCGCCCCGGGTCCCCGCGTCCCGCTGCCGTCGAACCCGCTGGCGATGCCGCGCCCACGCAGCCAGGCCGTCGAGATCGGCGACCCCGAGGTTGACCCGGGGCCCGGTGAGCAGCCGCATGAGCTGGTCGCCCCGGGTGGGATCGGCGACCACATGGAGCAGGGCGAGCACATCTCCCACTTCCGGTGTGAGGAGCAGCCCACCGAGCCCGACGACCTCGTGGGGGATCCCCGCTGCATCGAGCGCTCGGATGATCGGCAGGAAGTGAGAACGCTTGCGGCACAACACCGCGGCCGTGGCGGCGGGATTGGCGGAACGCTGCGTGAGCAGCCACTGCGCGACGGCAGCGCTCTCGTCCTCCACCGTCTCGAACCGAGCCAGCCTCAGCATCCCCTCTCCCGCCCCGGGACGCGCCTGGAGCGCGGGCACCGGCACGAGACCGCCAGACTCGCGCAGCGGCGCCGAGACGATGTTGGCGCCGGCCAGCACCGTGTGATCGTTGCGCCAACTCGTGCTCAGCGTCAGGCGGTCCGCGGGTGCCGGGTCTGCGAACTCGGTGACGAATGCCGCGAGCGTGGTCGCACTGGCCCCTCGCCATCCGTAGATCGACTGGTGCGGATCACCGACGGCGGTGACCGGCACCGGCTCACCTTCGGCCACGAACAGCGCCCTCAGCAGGGTCAGCTGGGCGTGCGAGGTGTCCTGGAACTCGTCGAGCAGCACGACTCGGAAGCGGTCGCGCTCCCCCTGACCGATCTGGGGGTGCGCCAAGGCCAGCTGGGCCGCGATCCGCATCTGGTCCGAGAAGTCCAACAGGTCCCGCTGGGCCTTGAGGGCAGCGAAGCGCTCGACGATCGGCACGATGGCTCGACGCACCCGCAAGGCGGCCACGATGTCGCGCCCGGGATTGACGCTCTTGCGGGTCTGGCCGCGAGGGACGGCCTCGATCCTGGCGATGGTGGCGTCGAGAAAGGCGGCCATCTCACCGGGAGTCCGCACATGCTCAGCGAGCTCGCTGGACAGGTCGACCACGGCCGCTGTGACGGTGGCATCGGACAGGTTGACCGCGCTCATGTCCTGGTCCCACCGCATCACTGCCTCATGCGCGAGCTGCCAGGTGGCCGCCTCGGTGAGCAGGCGCGCGTCGGGCTCGTGTCCGAGCAGAAGACCGTGGTCGCGCACGATCCTGCCGGCAAAGGAGTGGTAGGTCGAAATGGTCGGCTGGGCGCTGAAGGCCGCCGACCCGTCACCCTCGGCCGGAGCCCACAGGCCTGCCTTGCTGAGGGCGGCGAGTCGGCGCCCGATCCGGTCGGACAGCTCGCCGGCGGCCTTACGGGTGAAGGTCAGGCCGAGCACGTCCTCGGGTTGGGCCAGGCCGTTGGCGATGAGCCACACCACCCGGGCCGCCATGGTCTCGGTCTTGCCGGAGCCGGCACCGGCCACGACGAGCAGGGGGCGCAGCGGCGCCTGGATGACGCCCTGTTGCTCGGGTGTCGGCGCGTGGGGTTGTCCCAGGGCGGCCGCGAGCTCGACGGCCGTGAACCCCGAGTGAGTGGTCGCCATCAGATGGCCTGTCCCTCGGGCTGCACCGGGCAACTGGTGCGAACCGGACAGCGGCCGCACCGGCGCGCGTCCGGCTTGGCCAGGAACGTCGCCCCGGCCATGCCCTCACCGATCTGGGTGATCAGCTGCTCGGCCCACATCGGGTCGACATCGCTGTCGAGCGCGGGCTGGGTCTGCACACCGGGCTTGAGCGACGTCTGGGACTTGCCTAGTTGGATGAGCGCGGCCCCGTGGACCGGCCGGTCGAGGTGCTCCCGCAACTCGGGAGCCACCTCACTGGGGTCGGCTGCTCGCCCCAACGCCACCTGGTAGGCGCCGAGCTGCGGATGACGGGCGAGCTCGTCCGTGGTCGGCTTGGTCGAGCCGGTCTTGTAGTCGGCGACGCGCAGGCCGCCTCCCTCGTCGAGGTCGACTCGATCCAGCGTGCCCCGCAGGACGATGCGCCCGAGGTGGGCCCGGACGGACACCTCGGCACCGACCCGCCGCCACCCCTGCTTGTCCGCCTGGGCGAACCAGGCCGCCAGTCGCGTCATCATCTGTTGCCCCAGAGCCCGCTGGTTGTCCGTGGTCCACCCGGGGCGAAGCCCCAGCCGCGACCACTGCGCGTCGAGCGCCGCGCTGAGCTCGGGCAGGCCTGCGCCCTCGTGAGTCGCGGCGATCTCGTGAACCAGGGTCCCGAATGCCGCGGAGCCGATCGGCGGACCTTGACCCTCGCTGCTCGTGAGGAACCAGCGGAGCTCGCAGTCGACGAAACCCTGGAGCGCCGACGGGCTCACGCTCACTTGGGAGTCGGGTCCACGGCGGGGCCGGGTGTCGCTGAGGGGGGTCAGAACCCACCACTGAGAAGGGTCGGCCCCAGGGACCCCTGCACGGCCCAGCCGGGCCAGAGCCGCAAACGCCCGCGCCCGGCTCGCCTCGTGCCCGCCCACGGCCTCGCGACGAAGGCGGCCGACCAGGGCGGCCAAGGTCAGCGGCCGCTCGACGGTCGTGAAGGGCCGCGTGTCAAGCTCGTCGGGCAGCGGATCGATGACCTCGAGCAGCGGCGACGGCTGCTCGTCCTCGCTGCGGACCGCCGTCACCAGGACGCGGTGGCGGGCCCGAGTCAGGGCCACGTGGAAGAGCCGCAACTCGTCATGGCGGACGGACGCGATGGCCGCTCGACGAAGCCGACGACGCTCGTCCGGGTCGCCGGGATCCCCCGACAGCGGGCGCCGGCCGGTCACGACATCGGCGAGCTCGGCAGACCCGAGCAACGAACCCCTCAGCCGCAGGTCGGGCCAGACGCCCTCTTGGACACCGGCAATGACAACGAGGTCCCAGCCGCGCCCGGCGGACGCTTGGGGTGTGAGGAGCTCAACGACGTCGCGGTCCTGGCTGCGCGGGGCCAGGGTGTCCCCCGGGACCTCCTGCTCTCGGATGTGCTCGAGGAAGGCCCGCGGCGGGGCGTGTGGCAGCCGGTCGACAAACCGCTCGGACGCGGCAAACAGAGCGAGCACGGCGTCAAGATCACGGTCTGCTCGCTGGCCGGAGGGGCCCCCGGCGAGCGCGAGCTGCTGCCACACCTGTGCCACACCGGCCGCCCGCCAGATCGCCCACAGCACGTCTTCGGCGCTGCCACCCGAGCTCACCGCCTCTCGAGCCGCAGCGACCACCCTGGCGACCCGCAGGAGAGGGCGCGCGTCGACGTCGACCTCCAGGACCATGGCGGGACTGTCGATGGCGGCCACGAGCAACTCATCGCTCGTGCGCGCCCCGCCACCAGCGAGCTCGTCCTGCCGCAGTGCCCGGCGTAGGCGCCGGACCACGACCGCATCGGCTCCACCGAGCGGGGACAGGAGCAGATCAATGGCCAGGCCCGCATCGACCGGCTGGTCGGGATCGGCGGAGGTCACGTGGCCGAGGACGTCCAGGAGTGGCCGCACCGCGGGCTCGTCGCGCAGTGGCAGATCTGCCGCGGCGACCCCCACGGGCACGCCGGAGGCCGACAGGACGCGGCGAAGGGTCGCGGTGCGGGCCCGCCCACGCACGATGACGGCCATCCGCGACCACGGCACGCCCTGCAGGAGGTGCGCCCGACGCACCGTGTCGGCCGCGAGCTGGGCCTCCTCGGCGACCGTCCGCACCTGATGAACCTCGACCACTCCCGCACGCTCGGACCCCTCAGGCGCCCGGTGCGACGTGCCGCCAAGGACCCCGATGTGTCCGGTGACGGCCCGGGCCGCGGCTCGCACGGCCGTGTCACTGCGGTGATCGGTGCCCAGCACGTGAGTGGGCCCCTGCCCGAGCTCTAGCCACCGATGCGCGAGCAGCGCGGGATCGGCCCCACGGAAGGCCTGAGTCGCCGCATCCGGATCCCCGATCAGCGCCAGCTGCAGGCCCGGGACACGCCGTGTGAGCGCGGTGAGCAGCCGCAGCCCGGGATGGGTCAGCTCCTGGGCATCGTCGACGACGAGCAACCGCAGGGTCTGCGCAAGGTCGGCCGCGAGGTGGTCGTCGTCGGCCAGGGCAGTCGCCGCCGCCCCAAGGAGCCATGCGGGGTCGACCGCCCCGGGACTCGCCAGCGCCGTGACCTCGTCGTACTCCGCGAGGACGGCGGCCGCGGCCACCCATTCGGGGCGATCGCCCTGCTGGCCAAGATGGGCCAGCAAGGCCGGGCCGACGTCAAGCTCGACGGCCCGCATGAGCAGGTCACGCAGCTCTTGCCGGAAGCCACGCGTCCCCACCGCGCTGGCGCAGCGCGGTGGCCAGACCGGTCCGGTGCCCTCATCCTGATGCCCACGCAACAGCTCGCCGAGCACGACATCCTGCTCCGGTCCCGACAGCAGCCGCGGGGCCGGCGCGCCACGCGCGGCCGCCGCCGCCGCGAGGATCCCGAAGCCCAGTGAGGGCAGGGTCCGAGCCAGCGGGGACGTCGAGGTGCCCCCGATCGCGGTCGTGATCTGGGAACGCAGCCGCTCGGCCGCTTGACGCCCGGAGGTCAGCACAAGACAGGCATCGGGCGGGAACTCACCCGATGTGACGCGATCCAGCACCATCTCCACGGCAACCGTCGTCTTGCCGGTGCCTGGGGCACCCAACACCCGAAGCAGGGGTCCGCGATGCGCCACCGCCGCGGCCTGCGCAGGATCGTGCACCCGGTCGGTGATCGTCGGCGGAGCGGGTCGGGTCAGGCGCACGACGGAAGTCCATCACGCACCACCGACACACGCCCGCGCCACCGCGGATGTGGATTGCACAGGCACTCCCGAGGTGCCAGTTTCACCCCCATCGACGGGCAGAGGGCGGGAGCATCAGTACCGAGGCAGGTCCGGGCGCAGGGCGGCGATCCAGGCGAGAATGCCGCCCTCGACGTTGGTCGCGTCTCGCTCGTGGGCGCGCAGCAGGGCCGTCGCCCGCGCCGACCGACCCCCCGTTTTGCAGAGCACGAGCAGAGGTCGGTCAGGGGGCAACTCGTCCAGCCGATCCGCCAGCTCGGCGAGCGGGATCGCCACCGAGCCCTCGAGGGCAACCACGACCCGCTCGCCGGGCTCCCGCACGTCGAGCAACAACGGAGGATGCGATCGGGCCAGGCGCGCCGCGGCCTCAACAACCGAGACGGCAGGCACCGGCTCCGAAGGAGCAGCCTGCGAGTCCGCCGAACCACCCGCGTCCGGGGCGGTTCCGAGTGGTCGCGAGGAGTCGGCATTCGGACCACAGACCGGGCACCCCGTGCGGGCCCCCACGGGGAGCACATCGAACGAGGCAGTCAGCGCGTCGTGGACCAGGATCCGCCCGACCAGCGGCTCCCCCACCCCGGTGACGAGGGTGATGACCTCGCCGGCCATGAGAGACCCGATCGTCCCGCACAGGGCGCCGAGCACGCCTCCGACCGCGCAGGACGGGACGGCGTCGCCGCTTGGCTCGATGGGAAAGGCGCATCGGTAGCAGGGCCCACGCCCCGCCCACCACACACTCAGCTGCGCGTCGAACCGATGAATCGACCCCCACACATGGGGCAGGCCGAGCCGAGCACAGGCATCCGACACCAGGTACCGCGTCGGGAAGTTGTCAGCCCCATCGACGACGACGTCGTGGCCGGCCAGCACCTCGAGCACGTTGTCCGCCGTCAGCCTGGCGTTCAGGGCCGCGACCTCGACGTGACTACTCAGTCGGCGCACTGCCTGGGCCGCCGACTCGACCTTGGGCAGGCCGACGCTCTCCTCGCGATGGATCACTTGCCGTTGCAGGTTGGTCTCGTCCACGGCGTCGTCGTCGACGATGGTGAGCCGCCCGACTCCCGCGGCCGCGAGGTACTGCAAGACCGGGGAGCCCAGCCCGCCGGCCCCCACGACGAGGACCCGCGCGGCCCGCAACCGCCGCTGTCCCTCCTCGCCGAAACCCGGCAGCAGCAGATGCCGGGCATAGCGAGTGCGCTCGGCCGCGGTGAGCACCGGTCCGGGTGACACCACGGGAACAGCAGGCGGCAGACCGACCATAGAGGCGACCCTACGTCAGGGCAGGGAGGCGTCACCGTGGGCTGCCTGAGGGCAACGTCGCCCAGGCTGCCTAGGATGGCGCCGCAAGCAGTGGTGTGCCATCGCTGCCGCACCTCACCCATCCTCTGGCCCCTGGGAGACCCGATGACGACCTCGATCCCGGCAACTCGCGGCCAACGCATGCCGAGATCCCAGCGGCGCGCGCAACTGCTGGATGCAGCCCTGTCGGTCTTCGCCGAGCGCGGCTATCACGCGGCCGCCATGGATGAGATCGCCGATCGGGCGGGGGTGTCCAAGCCGGTGCTCTACCAGCACTTTCCCGGCAAGCTCGAGCTCTACTTGGCACTGCTCGACAAGCACTGCGAGACCCTTGAGGGCCTGATTACCCAGGCCCTGGCGCAGAGCCCGGATGACAATCACGAGCGGGTCATGGCCACCGTGTCGGCCTATTACGACTTCGTGACCCAGGACGGCGCGGCATTCCGGATGGTCTTCGAGTCGGACCTGACCAGCGTCCCCCAGGTCCGCGCGCGGCTGGATGCCGTGGAGTTCACGTGTGCCGAGGCGTTCGCCGATGTCATCGCCGGCGACACCGGGGTCGACGACGAGCGGGCCATGCTCCTCGGGGTCGCCCTGGCCGGGATGGCCCACATCAGCGCGCGACACTGGCTGGCGACCCACAATGCGCTGACCAAGGAGCAGGCCAGCGAGCTCATCGCCACCCTTGCCTGGCGGGGCATCGGGTCCCTGCCGTTGGCTTCGGGGGAAGCAAAACTCACGACGTCCGGTTAGACCGAGATGACACCCGGTCGGGCAGCCACCGCGCGCCCGGCCAGGACACCTACCCACACACCACGACAGGAGTCCCTCCCATGGAGGTCAACATCGGCGTGCAGCACGTCGCGCGTGACATCTCGTTCGAGACCGAGGCCACGCCCGAGGAGGTCGCCACGGCCGTCGAGCGGGCGCTGTCGGGCGAGTCGCCCGTGCTCTCCCTCACCGACACCAAGGGCCGACGGATCATCGTCCCGGCCCGTGCCCTCGGCTGGATCCAGATCGGCGAGTCCGAGAAGGGACGCGTCGGCTTCGGCCTGACCCCGGGGAGCTGATCCTCAGCCCGCAGGGTGGATGGCCCGGCTAGGCCTGCAGGCCGAGCCGGGCCATCCGTGCCTGGTGGCGCTGCTGAAGCCGCTCGAACATCTGGCCCACCTGCGTCAGATCAGCGCCAGATCCGACGAGCAACCCCGCGAGGGCGTCCCGTTCGGCCGCGACCAACTGCCCGTTGGACAAGGCCTCACCAAGGAGCCGTCGCCCCCACAAGGCCAGCCGCCCAGACGCCGTGTTGTCCAGTTTGATCGCCGCCGTCACCACTTCGACGATGAAGTCCGACGCGGCCTGGCTGTCCAAAGCGGTCGCCATGATCTCGCGGGTGCCGTCGTCGACGAATGCCGCCATCTCCTGATAGAAGTCGCGGGCGATGCCGTCCCCGATGTAGGCCTTGGTCAGCCCCTCCAGCCAGTCGTTGGGACGGGTGCGCTCGTGGAACCCGGTGAACGGCGCCACGAACGGCTGCATGGCCGCCTCGGCATCGATGCCCAGATCCTGCATGCGGCCCACGAGCACTTCGTAGTGTCGATAGTCCGCTGCGGCCAGCCGGGCAATGCCCGCTTGGATGGCCAAAGAGGGGGCCAGGACCCCGTCGGCTGCCATCCGCAGCGACGCGGACAACTCCCCATAAGCAAGGACGCCGAGCAGGTCGGTGACCGCCGCTCGATAGGCCGGGTCGTCGATCGAGGTGTCCATGGCGCCGCAGCCTAGTCGTGGGCAGGTATCATGAGGGTGTTCTTCCGGTGCCCGGTCGGCCCGATGACCCCCCGAGGAGCCTGACGGCATTCCTCCATTTGCCACGGCGAGTATGTCGTGCGCACGCAGACTTCCGATCGGCCCGTACGCCTGAGCGGCGTTCGCCGTTCGCCGATCGAAAGCTGAATAACTCCATGACCGATGCCCAGGTTGAGCCACTCGACGCCCCCGTCGAGACGTTCGCCAGTTTCCCCATTCATCCCCAGATCGTCGAGGCACTCGCCGACGCCGGGATCACCCACCCGTTCCCGATCCAGTCCATGACCCTGCCGGTCGCCCTCGGTGGCCACGACATCATCGGCCAGGCCAAGACCGGCACGGGCAAGACCCTCGGCTTCGGCATTCCGTTGCTCAACCGGGTCGTGTCACCCAGTGACGAGGCGTGGGCGGACTTCCGCCACCCCGGCAAGCCGCAGGCCCTGGCCGTGGCACCGACCCGCGAGCTCGCCGTGCAGGTCGCCGGTGACCTCGAGCGGGCCGCCGCCAAGCGCGGGATTCGGGTCCTGACCGTCTATGGCGGGCGGGCCTACGAGCCGCAGGTTGAGGCCCTCAAGCGGGGCGTCGAGGTCGTCGTCGGCACCCCCGGCCGCCTCATCGACCTGGCCAAGCAGGGCCACCTGGATCTGTCCCACGCCGGCATCGTCGTGCTCGACGAGGCCGACGAGATGCTCGACCTCGGCTTCCTCCCTGACGTCGAGAAGCTCCTCGCAATGACGCCGCCCAACCGCCAGACCATGCTGTTCTCGGCCACCATGCCGGGCGCCGTCGTGGCCCTCGCGCGGCGCTACATGGGTCAGCCGACCCACATCCGGGCCATGACTGAGGGTGACGACGACACGTCGCAGACCGTCAAGGCGATCAAGCAGTTCGTCTTCCGTGCGCACGCGATGGACAAGACCGAGATGCTGGCGCGCATCCTGCAGGCCCGCGGCCGGGGTCTGGCCCTGGTGTTCACCCGCACCAAGCGCACTGCGGCCAAGGTGTCCGACGATCTGGCCGACCGCGGCTTTGCTGCCGCCGCCATCCATGGCGACCTCGGCCAGGGTGCCCGTGAGCAGGCGCTGCGTGCGTTCCGCTCCGGCAAGGTTGACGTTCTCGTGGCCACCGATGTCGCCGCGCGCGGGATCGACGTCGACAACGTCACTCACGTCATCAACTTCCAGTGCCCCGAGGACGAGAAGACCTACGTCCACCGCATCGGCCGGACCGGCCGCGCGGGCAACACCGGTGTTGCGGTGACCTTCGTCGACTGGGATGACATGCCCCGCTGGGGACTGGTCAACAAGACCCTCGACCTCGGCATCCCCGAGCCCGAGGAGACCTATTCCTCCTCAGAGCACCTCTACGAGGAGCTCGACATCCCGCGCGAGGCCAAGGGTCGGCTGCCCAAGGCGCAGCAGACCCGCGCCGGCCTGGACGCCGAGGTGCTCGAGGACCTCGGCGAGACCGGCAAGTCCGGTGGCCGACGCGGGCAGGGTGGTGGCCGCAGTGGCCGTGCCCCGGCTCGCAATGGTGAGAGCCGGAGCAAGGACCGCGAGGGTTCACGCGGCGAGCGTCGCGAGCGCCAAGACACCGCTGCGGCGAACACCGAAGCGGCCCCCCGCCGCCGCCAGCGTCGCCGCACTCGCGGTGGGCAGGCGGCCGAGCAGAGCTGACCGCGGGCGTCGGGTGAGGTGGCTGCCGTTGAGCCGCCACCTGCCGGACGCGGTGCTGCGTTAGCCGAGATAGCGGCTCAGGAGCAGCGCCAGGCCGGTGCGGTCACGTTGGTCCAGCTTGCGCAGCAGGGCCGAGACATGGTTCTTGACCGTGCCCTCGGCAATAACCAGGTGCTCGGCGATCTCCAGGTTGGTCGCGCCGGTCGCGACCAAAGTGGCGACGGCCCGCTCGGCGCGGGTCAGCACCGCCAGCGGACTCTCGGTGGGCTTCGCCGCCTCTGAATGCCGTGCCATCGCGGCCCGGGCGACTCGCGGGTCCACGACCAGGCCGCCCTCGAGCACCGCCTGACAGCCATGGACCAGGTCGGCAGTCGAGGAGTCCTTGAGCAGGAAGCCGGCCGCGCCCGCGGCCAGGGCCCGGCGCACGAGATCCCCATCGTCGAAGGTGGACAGCATGATCACCGGGAGGCCGGGATGCTCACGCTGCAGAGCCTCGACAAGCGCGACACCGTCCATTCCCGGCATCTTGAAGTCCGTGAGGACCACATCGGGCGCTCTCGCCGCAACAACCGCGAGTCCCTCCTGGCCATGGCCCGCCTCGCCGACCACCTCGATGCCCGGCTCGGTGCTCAGCAGCAGGGTCAGCCCGCGGCGCATCAGCTCCTGATCGTCGACCACGACGACCCGGATCGTCATGACTGACCTGCCGTCGAGGCGACGCCCGCGGGCCGCAGCGGCAGGACCACCGCTGTCTCCCATCCCGCACCGGTCATCGGACCGAACCGCAGGCTCCCCCCGAGCTCTTCGGCCCGTTCGCGTAACGAGCGCAGCCCGAAACCCTCTGGCACACTCGCGCCGGGATCGCCGTCGTCGCGGACGGCAATGCGGACCTGCGCGGGGCTCTGGACGACGTCGATGCGGACGGTCTGAGCATCCGAATGCCGCAACACGTTGGTCAAGCCCTCCTGGACGAATCGGGTGGTGTACAGACTGACCTCGTCGGGCAAGGGCGCGGTGTCCCCACGATGCTCGACGCTCACGTCGAATCCGGTCCCGCGGAACGCTTCGGCGATGACGTCAAACGCCTCGGCGCCGCCAAGACCCGCCAGTGGACGCGGCGGGTTGAGGGCACGCACCCATCGACGCATGACATCCAGCGCGTCTTGGTTGGTCGCATCGGCCACCTCGACCTCGGCCCAGGCCCGATCAGGGTCGGTGTCCTTGGTCCGGCGGGCAAACTCCAACGACATCGAGACCAACGTGAGCCGGTGGCCGAGCCCATCGTGCAGGTCTCGGGCCGAGCGGGCCCGCTCCTGAGCCAGCACCAGCTCACGCTCGGTGGCGATGGACGCCGTCAACTTGGCATTGGTCACGGCCAACTCGGCGCCTTGGCGAGCGGCCAGGGCACGCGCCTGTTCCGCGGAGCGGGCCGTGGCCCCGAAGGCTCCTGCCGTCACCAGCAGCAAGAAGAGCGCGACGGACTGCACCACCTGATCGGCGGGATCTCGAGCCCCGATGAGGAACGAGCCGACGAGCTGCAGGACCGCGAGCACTAAGGCCCCAAAGACGGCGGGCCGTAGCCCCGCCAGCAGCCCGATGGCGGCGGTCGCGACCAGAGTGAGCAGCCCCGAGGCCGTGCCCCACGTCGGGAGGAACATCAGGCCGGTCGAGGCTGCGAGCACCAGCGCTGCTGTCACGGCCTGGGGACGGCGCAGCAGACGCCAGGTCAGAACGGCAGCCAGGATCCACAGGACCACCCCCACGACGACCTCGAGCGGGCTGTCGGGGTAGGCCCGGATCGGCGCGAGGACCGCGAACAGCAGCGCGACCACCGTGATCGCGATCGGGACCCGACCCAGCCCCGCGTCCGCAAGGTTGATCTCGTTGCCGCGCCCTGGCGCGGTCCCGCCCTCGTTCGGGGTGATCGTGCCCATCGCCGCGTCCCCAGTCACGCCGCTCACGGTAGATGACCCACGGCATTCACACCCGTGACCCCAGTCATGACTTCGCCCGGAGAACGCATGACCGGCCGCTCCAGCCAACGTGACGTCGGGGCGATGTTCTCGTTCGTCGCGCTGCCTAACGTCGTTGCCATGACCACCACAGCGCACACCCACTCCCGGCACAGCGTCTCCGCAACCGCCCGCAACACCGAGTCGTCCACCGCTCTGGTGCAGGCTCACGACGTGACCAAGGCCTACGCCGCAGGCAACCGGGAGGTCGAGATCCTGCACGGCATCTCGCTGGCCGTCTACGCCGGCGAGATGGTCGCCGTCATGGGTCCGTCCGGATCGGGCAAGTCCACGCTCTTGTACTGCCTGGCCGGCCTGGAGCAGCCCTCGACCGGCGAGGTCTCCCTGCTCGGCCGGCCGACCTCCAGGATGAGCCGCACCGACCTGGCCACGATGCGGCGGCGTGAGGTCGGATTCGTCTTCCAGGCCTACAACCTCGTCCCGACGCTCACGGCATTCGAGAACGTGGCCCTCCCGTTCCGCCTCGCCGGTGAGCGGCCACCGGCCCAGACGATCCGCACCGTCCTGGACACCGTCGGTCTGGGTGCGCTGGCCGAGTCCCGGCCCGTCGTCATGTCCGGTGGTGAGCAGCAGCGGGTCGCTTTGGCTCGCGTGCTGGCCCAGCACCCGCAGATCGTCTTCGCGGATGAGCCAACCGGGGCCCTGGACACCACGACCGGCGCCACCGTCCTCGACGAGCTCGAGCGCATGTCCCGCGGCGCAGGCCAATGCGTGCTCATGGTTACCCACGATCCCGTGGTCGCCGCCCGCTGCGACCGCGTCCTGTTCCTACGCGACGGCTACCTCGTCGAAGAAGTCATCCGCCCCACCGCCCTCGAGGTCGCCGATCTGCTCACCGAGTTGACCAGCGGCATCGCGCGGAGCGCGTCATGATCCGCCTCGGCCTGGCCGACCTGCGCGAGTCATGGGTCACCTGGCTTGGGGTGAGCCTGGCGTTCATCATCACCAATGCCGTGCTCGCGATGTGCATGCTCTTTGGCCACAGCGTCACCACCGCCATCGACGCGGGCGGAGTCACCGGCGAGGACATCGCCGCCGTCGAGATGATGCCGTCGGTCAACATGGTGATGAGCGGCCTAGTCGCGCTCGCCGTCATCGGTGCCTCCACGGCCCTGGTGGTGTCGGCCCGCCGGCCCGCCCTGGCCCGACTCCTGCTCGCCGGCGCCTCCCCCGGCCAGGTCGTCCGCTTCCTCGGAGTCCAGTTGATCGTCGTCAGCGCCTCGTCCGCCCTCATCGGGGACGCGCTCGCTGTCGCAGCGACCCCGAGCGCCCTCGACATGGTCATGACCGACCGCGGGATCTCGGCGATCCCCATGACCATCAGCATCGGGGCCATGCTCGTCGCGAATGCCGCGTGCATCGGCCTCGCCGTCCTCGGTGGGCTGCGCCAAGCCCGAGCAGCGTCCCGGATCCCCCCCGTGACCGCGCTGCGGGAAGCGACCGCGGCCGCCCCGGCGCGGGAGGGTTGGGGGACCCGGGTCCGCCGGATCGCGCAGTTCGTTGTCGTGCTGGCCATCGTCGCCACGTTCTTCATCGGCTACCGGACGATGGCTCCGGAGCTGGGGAACGACGCCCTGTCGCAACTCATGCAGGGCGCCGCCATGCTCATCCCGCTGGTCGGACTCGGCCTCGCGTCGATCCTGCCGTGGCTCGTCGGCCCAGCCACGCGACTGTGGACCGCCGCGATCCCGGGTGGCCCAGCCTGGCACCTGGCCCGACACACGGTCATGGCCAAGGCCGACCGCATGGTTCGCTCGATCCTGCCGGTGATGTTCACGACCGGTTTGCTGTTCGGGATGCTCCTGGTGACCGACACTGCGCTGGCCGCGTTCCGGCAGATGGGCCTGGGCGAGAACATGTCCGGCGCCACTCCGACCACGCTGGTGACGCTGATCGGTCTGCCCTTGATGGTGGCCGTGGCGGGCTCCGTCGGCAACCTGATCATGATGTCTGGCCAGCGCAGCGCCGAGCTCGCCCTCGACGGCATCGTCGGCGCCACGCCTCGTCAGCAGGTCCTGGTCCCGGTGTTCGAGGCCCTGATCTTGACGGTGACGGCCTGCGTACTTGGCCTGGTCATGGCGGCGACAGGTGCGGCATTCCTCGCCTCGGGCCTGGCCCTGACCATCCCGGGGGCCACGATCTCCTGGCCGTGGGGCATGCTCGCCGCCTCGGCCGTGGTCTGCCTGGCGATCACCATGCTGGCCACGGTGGCGCCGGTGCTGCGCTCCCTGCGCGAGCCCGCTCCTCGGGTGATCGCTCGCCTGGTGTCCGCCTGACCGGCCAGGGTCCACCTGACTGCAGAAGGTCCGGCATTCCCGACACAAGAATCGATCCGAGATGAGTTTCGGCGCGGGTCCGAGGGGGCCGCGCCGAAACTCGTCTTGAATCTCGAATCGAGACGAGTTTCAGCGCATCGCCCCGGGTCCGGCTGGCGACCGAGGCCACCGCGCTGGCGGGCGTCCGCCCGCGACGATCCCGGTGGGGCACAAGAGTCCGACAGCGGTCGCCCGATTCGCCCCCGGGTCGGCCAGTGGGCCGACAAAAGTCCGACGACAGTCGCCAATTCGTCCCCGGTTCGCCCGGGTCGAGGGTCGAACCTCGGCACGTCGGACCCGGCCCGCCTCTCCCACGCCCGAATGCCGCCCGCTCACGTTCCGCCCGGCACACGTGCTGCACCGCTCACCTCCCGCGCTGCTCGCGGCCGCGCCCAACCAAGGTCAGCTCGGGTCAGGCGGGGATGGTGCTCACGTCGATGACGTAGCGGTATCTGACCTGACCGGCCACCACGTCGTCCCACGCCTGGTCGATGGCCGCGGGGTCATCGGCCGAGACCCGCTGGATCGTGGCCCCCAGACCGTGCTCCGCGCAGAAGTCGAGCATCTCCTGGGTCTGCGCGATCCCCCCGATAGCGCTCCCCGTGACCACCTTGTTGCCACCGATGAGCATCCCCGGGCGGATCGCATAGGGATCGTTGGGCAGGCCGACATTGGCCAGCACGCCGTTGGGACGCAGCAGCCGCAGGTAGACCTCCAGGTCCAGGTCGGCGCTGACCGTGTTGACGATCAGGTCCAGGCTGGCCCGCGCGGCGCGCATCGCCGGGCCGTCACTGGTCGCGATGTGCCGACGGGCACCCAGGGCCAGGGCATCGGCGGCCTTGCTGTCCGAACGTGACAGCGTCGTCACCTCGGCACCCATCGCGGCGGCGAGTTTGACGGCCATGTGGCCTAGCCCGCCCACGCCGATGACGCCGACCTTGACGCCCGGGCCAGCGCCCCACCGGCGCAGCGGCGAGTACGTCGTGATGCCCGCGCAGAGCAGTGGGGCCGCGACGTCAAGCTCAATCCCGGACGGGATCCCCAGGACGAACCGCTCCGACACCACGACCTGTCCGGCATAGCCCCCGGCGGTCCAGTCGCCGTCGTAGCCCCGCGAGTTGTAGGTCCCCACTGAGGGCCTGACGCAGAACATCTCCTGGCCGTTCTGGCACCATTCGCACTCCCCGCAGCTGTCAACCAGGCAGCCCACGCCGACCCGGTCCCCCACCTGATGCCGGGTCACCCCGCCACCCACGGCCGCGACCACGCCAGCGATCTCATGGCCGGGAGTGAGCGGATAGTGCGCCGCGCCCCATTCGTCGCGGCCGGTGTGAATGTCGGAATGGCAGATCCCCGCCCAGGCGATCTCGATGAGGACGTCGTTGTCCCGCAGCTCGCGCAATGGCAGGTCGACGACCTCGAAGGCAGCACCGGCAGACGGCAGGGACAGGGCGCGGGTGGTGGTCGGCACCTGCCGACCTTAGCCGCCCCTGGGAGCGGGTCCTAGCCGCGTTTGCCCTGAATGAAGGGCACGAGGGACGCCGCAACCTCCCGATACGCGGTGGCTCCCTTGGACGACCGGGAGGTCGCCAGGATGGACCGACCCACCGCTGGAGCCTCGGCAAAGCGGACCGTCCGCGGGATCGGCGGAGACAGCACGGGCAGTCCGTAGCGCTCCCCCACATCGGCGAGGACCTCGCGGGCATGCGTGCTGCGGCCGTCGTAAAGCGTGGGGAGGACCCCGAGGACCGTGAGCTTGGGGTTGAGGAACTTCTTGACGTCCCGGACGGTGTCGAGCAACTGCCCGACCCCGCGGTGCCCGAGCATCTCGCTGGGCATGGGGATGATCAGGCCGTCGGCCGCGGTGAGGGCGGCCAGGGTGAGCACGCCCAGGCTGGGCGAGCAGTCCAGCAGGATGACGTCATAGTTGCCGCGGAAGGGCTCGAGCGCCTGTTGCAGGACGAACTCGCGGGCGGGACGCCCGAGTAGTGCGGCCTCGGTCCCGGCGAGCTCGATGGTGCTGGGGATGAGATCGACACCGTCCGGAGTCGTCAGGACGATGTCGGCCAACGTCAACTGCCCGAGCAGCGCATGGTGCACGGATTCGTCGACGGTGTCGGGGTCCACCCCGAGGCTGAAGGTCAGGCAGGCCTGGGCGTCGAGATCCACGAGGAGCACGCGCAGGTCGAGCTCGACGAATGCCGCACCCAGGCTCGCGACGGACGTGGTCTTGGCCACGCCGCCCTTCTGGTTGGCGACAGCAATGATCGTGGCCTGATCGGCGCGACGACGAGGGGGCACGGCTCTCCTCCCAGGGGGCGCGTAGGTGCCGGGCCAGTCTCGCACGCGCCCCCGCTCAGGTGATTAGGCTGCACCCCATGTCGGGGGCAGCAGAGCAGATCGAGCAAGGCAGCAGCCAACGGATGATCGGCGCCGAACGCACCAAAGCCTTCACCGACGCGGTGGTGGCCATCGCGATGACCCTGCTCATTCTCCCGCTCCTGGAGAGCATCTCCGAGGCCAGCGCGCACGAGGTCTCGGTGGTCACCTGGGCGGGCGAGCACCTCGGCCAGATCTCGACCTTCGCCCTGTCGTTCCTCCTGATCGCGACGTTCTGGACCAATCACCACGCGATCCTCGAGCCGGTGGCCCGACTGACGCAGGGCCTGTTGTGGCTCGACGTCGCCTGGATGTTCATGATCGTGTGGATGCCGGTCACGACGGCCATGTCGGGCTCGGCAATGGCGGCCGACCGCGGCAAGTTCGTCGCGTACGTGCTGCCGATGCTCGGCGCCGCGGCGTTGGCCGCAGTCATGGCCCGCACCGTGCGGCGCAGTCCGGAGCTATGGGCACAGGGCGAACATCCGACGGTGCACCCTCAGGCCGTGGCCCTGTCGATGACGATCCTCTACGGGCTCGCGTTCGCCGTCGGGCTGGCGCTGCCCGGCGGCTCGGGATTCCTCGCGATGTTCCTGCTCGGCGGGATCGCCCCGCTGGAGCGGGTTATCGCGCGCCGCCTCCCGGCGTGAGCCGATAGAGCACGTGCCGCGAGAGCGGGTGGCCGGCCGGCAGTACCGGATGGTCGAAGTCATCGGCGGGGTCGTGGGTCATGCCGAGCCGCCGCATGACCCGGCGCGAGGCGGCATTCGCCGACGTCGTGAACGAGACGATCTCCTCGAGCCCGAGCTCACCAAATCCCACGTCCACGGCGACGCGGGCGGCCTCGGTCGCGAACCCGTGGCCCCACGCCGAGCGCGCCAGCCGCCACCCGACCTCGACGGCCGGAGTGAAGTGCGCGTTGAATCGGGGGCGGGCCAGGCCGGTGAATCCGATGAACTCCCCGGTGTCGCGCCGTTCCAGCGCCCAGAGCCCCCAGTCGTGCTCCGCCACGTGATCGACACACCGGTCGATCATGGCGTCGGACTCGCGGCGGGAGAGCGTGCCCGGGAAGTAGCGCATGACCTCCGGGTCGGCGTTCAGGTCGGCGAACGGTTCGGCGTCACCGGCTCGCCACTGCCGCAGAATCAACCGCGCCGAATGCCGGGTGCTCACCTCACCCATCGCCGCCCCCCCGGGCCGTCGGGCTCCAGGGCCGCCCAATCGGACTTCTCCGGTCCGGCGAGTTGGCCCTCGGGACAGTGGGCTCGCACGTCACACCACGCACAGAGCGGACCTACCTGAGGCGGGAAGTGCTCGTCGTCGGATACGCCTGCGGCATAGGCCTTCTCGAGTCGGCGGCCGTCGACCGCGATCGACTTGGCCTCGTCCACCTTGCGAGTGAGCGACGTCGGTGTGTGCTCGTGAGCGACGACGGTCCCGGAGGGGACGTGGTGCAGTTCGACGCGCAGGGTGCGACGGCGGAACATCTTCCAAACGGCCGCGGCATACAAGGCCATGGGCAGGGAGGTGCGGGCGTCGTCCTCGCTCGGCGGACGGCGGGAAGTCTTGTAGTCGACGACGACGAGCTCGCCGTCGGCGCGCTCGTCGAGTCGGTCCACCCGTCCGGTGAGGCGTAAGGGTCCGGAGATGAGTGCGACCGTGCGTTCCACTCCGCGAGGCTGCCGGCCAGGGTCGACGCGCGCGAGATACTCCGCCACCTGCGTGGCACTGCGTTCGCGCCACTCCTGCGACTGCGCCGTGTCCCGGAACCCCACGTCGATCCATCGGTCGCGCACGAGGGCCGCTCCGGTGGCAGGGGAACGCCGGTCCTGGTCCCACCAGTCGCGCAGCGCGTTGTGCACGGCCAACCCGAGCGAGGTGTGGGCGCGCTGGGAGCGCTTGGCGGGAGCCGGACGGTCGAGGTACTGCAGCCGAAATCGGCGTGGGCAGTCCACCAGGGTGAGCAGCTTGCTCGGGCTGGCGGCATACGTCGCCTCAGGCATGCCCGGGAACTCACCCTGCGCGCCGGCCGGCGGGCCGGGCGCGGGCTGCTCCCCGCTCACCGGCTCTCCCACGGGCCGCACGCTACCCGGTTGGGGCAGCCAGCCACCGTCGGTCAGCCCGCCTCGCGCAGCCGGCGCGGCTGCGGGATCTGGCGGATATGCGTGGGCGTGGCCAGCCAGGCGCTGCGCAGCAGGCTCTGCCCGTCGACGGTCAGGACCCGGTCGACCTCGCTGACCCAAGCCCGGTCCGATGGGGTGAGGAGGGGGGCACCCGGGCGAGCTCGCACGAAGGCGACTGCGCCGCCCCCCTCTCCCAGCCCTTCGCCGAGGAGGGCAAGGCCCGGCAGGAGTCCCTCCGGTCGGGCCTCGGCGGGAACGTCGCTGATCACCACGGGTTGGGTCACACATCCACGCTCGTCGAGCAGGAGCAGACCGACGGCTCCGGCGGCGCGATCGGCCAGGCCGATGAACAGGTCGACAAAGTCAGCGCCAGTGAAATCGGTGAAGGCGAGGTCGCGGGCATTGGGCGGGAGATTCTCGAATGACATGTCCGACAGAGTGGCGCAAACGGGCATGTGGCCCCGGGAGTTTTCCACAGGCCCGATCACGACCAGTGCGTCAGCGCCAAAACCTCAAGGACTCAAGGCCTCAGCGTGCGTGCCAGCAATTCACGCAGCTCGGCATAGTGGCGCTCGGTGGCCAGCTCGTCGTAGGCGGCGGTGTCGGACATCGTGTACCCGTGGTGCGCACCTGGGTACACGGCGGTGGTAGCAACCAGCCCGGCATCGGCCAGGGCCTCATCGAGACGCGCGATCTGGGCTGACGTCATCGATGCGTCCTGGTCGGCGTGACCGAAGAGGAACTCGGCCCGCGCCTGTGGGAGAACGAGATGCGGGCTCTCGTAGTCATCGGTCGCCAGGCGCCCACCGTGGAATCCCGCGCATGCGGCGACCAGGTCGGGGCGCGCCGCCGCCGCGCGCATCGCCAGGCGCGCCCCCATGCAATAGCCGACGACCCCCACCGGTGTCCCGACCCGCGACTGCGCGGTCAGCGCGGTGAGGTAGGCCGCCAGGTCGGCGTGGGCCAGCGGTGGGGTGAGCGCCGCGATCCGGGGCATGGCATGGGCGAAGAAGGCGCGTCGCCGTTCCTCGCTGTCGAGGTCGTGGCCCGGGCGGACATCCTGGGCTGATCCATTGCGGTAGAACGCGTTTGGCGCCAACACCACATAGCCCCATGAGGCGATGGTCTCGGCGATCTCGATGAGCCGAGGGCGCAGTCCGAGGGCATCCATGAGGAGCAGGACCCCTGGGTAGGCGGCTGCGTCGTCGGGCGCGGACAGGGCCGCCTCGGCGGATCCATCGGGGACAGGCAGAGACAGCATGGTGGTCACGGTCGCCATGACAACGACGGTAACTGTGTCCAGGCCAAGGAGGTCGAGCCGGAGCGCCCCAGCGCTGTCTTGTCGGCGCGCTCCGCGACCCCTAGATTGGGACTCCCTTGGTGCGCGATACGAATTGAGTTGCGAAATGAGCAACACCTTCCCCTCCTCGAGGGTGCACGACCTCATGCGGACCGCCCGCTTCGAAGTCATGCCCACGGCGAAGATCGAGGAGCAGGTCCTCGCGTCCGTCCCCCGCGACGTCCCGGTCACCGTGACCGCCGCCCAGAACAAAGGCATCGAGGCCACCATCGCCCTGAGCGTGAGCCTGGCTGGGCAGGGCTATCGCGTGGTGCCTCACCTCGCCGCCCGGATGATCTCCGGCCGGCCCGAACTCGAGGAGATCGTCGCCCGCCTCACCGGCGCAGGCATCACCGATGTCTTCATCCCCGGGGGCGACGCGACGCCACCGGCCGGGAGCTATGAGCAGGCTCTGGACCTGCTCGAGGACCTCGACACCCTCGGACGACCGTTCTCGCACATCGGGATCACCGGCTACCCCGAGAGCCACCCCACGATCGACGATGACGTGACGATCCAGTCGATGTGGGACAAGCGCAAGTACGCCACCCACATCGTCACCAATATGACGTTCGACGCCGAGCACTTCGGCACCTGGGTCGAACGAATCCGACGACGCGGCGTGACCTTGCCCGTCCTCGTTGGAGTCCCCGGCCCGGTCGAGCGCGCCAAACTCCTGCGGATGGCCACGATGATCGGGGTCGGCCAGTCGATGAGCTTCCTCAAGAAGCAGCGCGGCATCTTCGCCCGGATCGCCGCCCCGGGCTTCCACCCCGACCGGTTCGTCGCCCGGATCGCCGCCCTGTCCGCCGACAACCAGCTCGGCATCGAGGGCCTGCACGTGTTCACGTTCAACCAGGTCGATGTCATCGAGCGGTGGCGCGAGGAGTCCCTGGCCAAGGCAACCCCGTAGGTCGCTGACCCTGAATGCCGTCCGCGAGCGGGCGGCATTCCTCCTCGGCTGAGCGTCGGCCAGGTCACCGAGCCCGGCTCCCGCGGTCGGGCGGCCGTAGGCTTACGCGGTGCCCCAGAACCGTTTGACCGCTCTCCTCGCCGACCGGCCGGCCCTGTTCGACGGCGGCTATGGCTGGCTCCTGCAGGAGCGCGGGCTCCCTCCCGGCGACGCCGCCGAGCTGTGGAATCTGGAGAACCCGGACGCGGTCGCGGCGCTGCACGAGGAGTATGCCGCCGCCGGCGCGCGCATCCTGACCACCAACACCTTCGGCGGGACGTCGGCGCGCCTGGCCCTGTCCGGTCTCGACGACCGCGTTGCGGAGATCAACCGCGCCGGTGCGACGATCGCCCGCACAGTCGCGGATCGCCACGGCATTCTCGTCGCCGGCGACCTCGGCCCGACCGGTGAGCTCCTTGAGCCACTGGGCACCTTGACACAGCAGGACGCGACGGCGCTGTTCGCCGAGCAGCTGCGGGGACTGGTCACGGGAGGCATCGATCTGGTCCTGATCGAGACGATGAGCGATCTCGCTGAGACGCGCGCCGCCCTTGCCGCAGCCCGGGAGGTCGCCCCCGACCTGCCGTTGGTGGTGACGATGAGCTTCGACACCAACCTGCGCACGATGATGGGCGTGGATCCGGCGACCGCGGTCCGCGAGCTCGCCGAGGCCGGCGTCGATGCCGTGGGCGCGAACTGCGGGCGCGGCCCCGAGGAGATGGAGCAGATCGCCAGCCAGCTCGTGGCCGCACGGCCGCACGACGGCATTCTCGTCATCGCGCAGTCCAATGCCGGGCTACCGCGCCTTGAGGGGGGTGACTTCGTCTACACCGTGGATCCCGCGGGTTTGGCCGAGCACGCACGGAGCCTGCGCGCCCTCGGGGTCGACGTGGTCGGCGCCTGCTGTGGCTCCTCCCCCGCCCACATCGAAGCCATCGCCGCCACTTTGGACTGAGGGACCACCCCGCCCTTCCCCAGGGAGCGGGCGGCCTGGCGGCCATGGGGCAAGATGATCAGGGTGGTTCTCACCGCAGCGGTCTTCGACGCGCACGACCCCCAGCGGGTCGCGCAGTTCTGGTCGGCACTCCTGCGCCGCGAGGTGACCGACGATCCCCGCGGTCCACTGATCGCCGGGCTGGACAGCCAACTCGGGCTGCGGTTTGTCGCCAGCACGACCGCCAAGGTGGCGGCGAACCGGATGCACCTGCACCTGACCAGCGCCTCCCCCACAGCACAGCGCGACACCGTCGCGCGGGCAGGTGCCCTCGGCGCCAGGCACATCGACGTCGGGCAGCGGCCAGAAGAGGGCCACATCGTGCTGGCCGACCCTGAGGGTGGTGAGTTCTGCGTGCTGGAGGCCGGCAATGCCTTCACTGCGGGAGCGGGATTCCTCGGTGAGCTGGGCTGCGAGGGGACCCGGGCCGTCGGGCAGTTCTGGAGTGAGGCACTGGGCTGGCCGCTGGTGTGGGATCAGGATGGGGAGACGGCCATCCAGTCACCCGGGGGCGGCACGATCGTTGCCTGGGGAGGACCACCTGTTGCGCCCCACCTCGGACCGCACCGACAACGCCTGGAACTCGCCGTCCCGCAGGATGCCTGGGAGCACGAGATTGGCCGCCTCATCGGTCTGGGCGCGACCCGGCTTCCCTCGCCTCACGACGGCGTCGCCGAGCTGACCGACCCGGACGGTAACCCGTTCGTCGTCACCGAATCACCCGGAATGCCGTGAGCGCGCGTCCAACCGCAAGGTCATCCTGCTCCGGCAGCGTCGTTACGCTCCGGCGGACTCGGCCGAGCCCTCCGCGGACCGGCGGCCAGCAGCCAGCTCGGTTGCCACCTGTCGCCGGTAGCCCACGGAGCCGATGACGACGGCCAGCAGCCCGGCGATGAGCGGGACGGCATAGGCACGTGACGCACCGAACGTGTCGACCGCCATCCCCCCGGCGAAGGCTCCGATGGAGATGCCGATAAGCAGCCCCGTGACGGCGACAGCCATCGCCTCGGTGACCATTGAGCGGGGGACGAGCTTTTGGGTGAGCGAGAAGCCGGTGATGAGCATCGGCGCCGTCGCCGAGCCGGCGACGAACATGATCGCGGTCAGCCACACCGTATTAGGCGCGAGCAGGGCTGGAGCTTGGAGGACCACCATCCCCAGGGCGGCGAGGAAGAGTCTCTTGGTGAGCAGCGAACGCACCGGTCGGGTGCCGAGGAACAGGCCTGAGAGGGTCGAGCCCAGCGCGAAGGCACCCAGGATCAGGCTCGATGACGACGACGATCCATGCTCGTCGGCGAACGCCACCGCCACGACCTCGTTGCTCCCAAAGATCACTCCGGTCATGACCAGGGTCCCGGCGACCAGCGCCACCCCGGGCTGGAGGATCGCGATCCCCCCATGGCGCTCGTGCTTGGGCACCAGCGGCGGCTCGGAGGACTCGGCGGACAGGAATATCGCCATGCCGACGGCGAAAAGGACGGCCGCCATGATGATCCCCGCTTCAGGGAACCAGAGCGTGGCCGCAAGGATCGCGATCACCGGGCCGATGACGAAGGCTGCCTCGTCGGCGACCTGCTCGAAGGCCATTGCCGTGTGCAGCCGCTCGGGGTCGTCGCGGAAGATCCACACCCACCGCGCCCGCGACATCGGGCTGGGCTCGGGCAGGATCGACGAGACACACCACGCGACGATGAGCGTCCAGATGGGCGCCATCTGCCAGGACAAGGCCGCCATGATCAGGCTGCAGCTGGTCGACAGGATGATGAAGGGCGTGGCGACCCGGGCCTGCCCGTAGCGGTCGACGAGCCGCCCGATCAGGGGACCCGACGCCGCGAGCACGATGAGACCGAGGGCGTTGACCGCCCCGGCGAGCCCGAACGAGCCCCGGCGCTCGCTGAGCATGACGACGACGGCGATGCCGAACATCGCGCCGCCCACCCGGGAGAACAGCGTTCCGACGACGAACCGCTTGGCTCCGGGGACGGAGAACAGCGGTGCATATGCCGCCAGCATCGAGCGAACCTCCCGGGTCACCGCCCCCGTGCGCCACGGGAGATCGTCAAGATCCTAACGATTCGGTCACGAGACGCCGAAATCCGCCCATTCCTGGACGTTCCGATGGGCGCGCCTCCTCACCCCACCAACGCCGCCAGGGCGCGTTCGAGGCCACTCAGGCCCGTGGAGCGCACCACCAGCGGCAGCCCGATCCGGTCGGCCGCGTCCTGCGCGAGGGTGCGCAGCTCGGCCCGCTCGTGGGGATCCGTGGTCTGCACCAGCCAGATCACGCGGGTGTAGTGCCGGAAGTAGTCGTCGCGCAGCTCGGGGTAGCGATCAAGGCCGAGCTCATGGAGCACGGTGCGCGCGAACGACTTCACCAGAAAGTCGGTGAGCAAGTAGGTCCCCGGCTCGTCGTCGAGCAGGTCAGCGATCGGCCCCTGTCCGGCGTACAGGTCATAGCAGAGCACGCCCGGCAAGCGCTCCACCTCGAGCCGCGCGCAGACCTCGTCGAGCGCTCCATAGGTGCCGCAGTCGGCATACCCGACGACGACTCGGTCATAGCGGGGTCGCAACTCCTCGACCAGGGCCTCTACTTCGCCGGCGATGCGCTGGGGTTGGTTGTGCAGCAACGGGTTGAGGGGGTGGACGTCGACAGGCCACGAATGCCGCGCGCAGACTGCCGCCGCCGGCTGGGCCAACGCCCCACAGGCGACCAGCGCGACGTGGCCACTGCGCTGCAGGGGGCTGGCTGACGACATCGGCGGGCGGCTCAACTCGGGAAAGAGAGCTGCTCGACGAAGCGGTCGTTGAAGTCCGAGCGGTCGCTGAGCTCGACATAACGCACTTCCGAGAGGAGGGCATCGGCCCCAGCGCGCTCACGCGAGGACAGCAGGACCATCTTGGCGCCCTCGCCGGCGACGTTGCCTGCCGAGATGATCCGCAGCACCGGGAGCCTCGGCACCAGGCCGATCCGCACGGCCGAGGCAGGCGACAGGTAGGAGCCGAACGAACCGGCGAGCAGCACCTGCTGGACGTCATCATGGGTGAGCCCCAGCTCCTCCATGAGCAGCGTCCACCCGGTCGAGATCGCTGCCTTGGCGAACTGCAACTCGCGCACATCTCGCTGGGAGAGATAGACACACTCGGCGACATCGGTGTCCGGCGCCGGGCGATAGAGCACGAAGACGCGCTCCTCCCCCACCGCCGTCAAGCGGTCCGCGAGAGCAGGAATCTGTTGTGCGGCAGCATCGTTGGGGATGAAGCGTCCGGTCGTGTCGAGGAGGCCGACCCGGGACAGCTCGGCGACGGCGTCGACCAGGCCCGACCCACACAGGCCCCGTGGCTCGGTGTCACCGATGACCCCCAGGGTGACGTCGTCGCCGAGGCGGACGACCTCGATGGCCCCGTCCGCCGCACGCATGCCGCAGCGGATGGCGCCTCCCTCGAAGGCTGGCCCGGCCGGCGCCGCGGTCGAGACGATGGTGTCGCCATCGGTCAGGACGATCTCGCAGTTGGTCCCTACATCGACGAACAGCCGCACCCGCTTGTCCCGGTCGATGCCGCTGGCCAGCATTCCCGCAACGATGTCGCCACCGACATACGCACCCAGGGCTGGCAGCAGGACCGCCCGCGCGCCTGGATGCAAGGACAACCCGAGGTCGGCAGCGGTCACGCCAGGCCAGTCAGCGGTCGCCTGAATGAAGGGCGCCACGCCGAGCGGCTCAGGATCGACCCCGAGCACCAGGGCCGTCATCGTCGCGTTGCCGGCGAGCGCGACCTCGTAGATCTCCGTCGGCTCGACGGCGCCCTCGGCGCACACCTCGGCGGTCAACTCGCGCAGGGTGTCCTGGGCGAGATCGCGAAGTCGCTCCAGGGCAAGCGGATCCATCATCGTCGCCGAGATCCGGCTGATGACGTCACCGCCGAACGGCTGCTGCTTGTTGAGCATCGAGGCAACCCCGACGGGGGTGCCCGTGGTCAGGTCGAGCAAGGTCGCGACGACCGTCGTCGTCCCGAGGTCGAAGGCGAGCGCGAAACTGCGGCCCGTCGTGTCGCCCGGCTCGACGTCGATGAGGTCCTCGTCGACGACGACCGCCGTGACCTTGAATGCCGCCTGCCGCAGCACCGTGGGCAGCCGCCGCAGGGCATGCAGGTTGGCCGTGATCTCCAGATCGTCCAGCGCGTCCGAGAGCCGGGCCAGGTCGGTGCGCTGGTCGGCCAGTGTTGGCTCCTCGAGCTCGACATACCGCTTTTGCACAGAGGGCCGCAGGATGACTTGGCGCCCGACCCCGACCGTCGAGGCCTTGGGGCGGGTCATGAGCGGGGGCACCGTGATTGCCAGATCCGAGGTGGCCCGCACGAGGCAGGCCAGGCGCCACCCGTCGGCCAGCTCGGCCGAGCTGAAGGTCCGCTCGTCATGCCGCGTGACCGGCGAGGTACCGGACGTCAACTGCACCTTGCACTTGCGGCACGTGCCGTGGCCCCCACAGGTGGAGTCCACGGCAATGCCGTTCCAGGACGCCGCATCGAACACCGAGACTCCAGGTGGCACGCGCACGCCCTTGCCGCTTGGGGCGAACTCGAGCAGCACCCGGCCCGAGCCGTCATGGGACGGCGTCGTGGCCGGGTGCGGCTCGATCAGGCCCTCGCGGCGCAAGGAGTCCAGGGGCGGACGGTCGTCGTCGAGGGGGGCGTCAGGAGTCACGAGTGCGCAGCCTAGGCGGGCGTGCCCGCCGTCGCGTCGGCAGCCGCGGCAGCCGCCGCCTTAGCCGCCGCGTCCTTCGCCCGGAACGCCGAGATCCACGACATGCCCCACTCGTCATTGCCGAGCAGCAGGTCTGCGGCGCGCACCGCCTCGACGATGAGCGGGGTGCGGGCATCCATGATGGCGCTGGTCATGCCCTCGGCCATCGCGAGCGGCAGCCAGGACGCGTTGATCGCGTGCCGACCCGGCATTCCGAAGGACACATTGGACGCGCCGCACGTCATGTTCAGGCCCCACCGCAGGTTGATCTCGCGGATCGTGCGCAGGGCGGTGCGCCCCACGGTCGGGTCCGCGCCGATCGGCATGGCCAGCGGGTCGATCACGATGTCCTCGATCGCGATTCCGTACTCCTGCGTGGCGACCCGGACGATCTTCTCGGTCAGCTCAATCCGCTTCTCCCAGTCCATCGGGATCTCATCGGCGTCGTTGGGCAGCGCGATGATCGCGGCGTCGTACTTCTTGACCAGCGGCAGGATCGCCTCCATCCGCTCATCCTCGGCCGTGATCGAGTTGACCAGGGCCCGACCCTGATAGACCGACAGCCCCGCCTCGAGGGCCTCGACGACGGAGGAGTCGATGCAGATCGGCAGATCGGTGCGGGACTGCACGAGCCGGATGGCCTTGCTCAGCAACTCGGGCTCGTCGGTGAGCGGCACGCCCATGTTGACGTCGAGGACGTCGGCGCCACCCGCCACCTGCGCCGCCACGTCCTTCTCGATCAGGGATAGATCCCCGGCCCGCAACTGCTCCTGGAAGATCTTGCGGCCCGTCGGGTTGATCCGCTCGCCGATGATGCAGAAGGGCTTGTTGCTCGCGATGACGACCTCTTTGGTCGCCGAGCGCAGCACGGTCTCGCGCACGGGACCCTCGTAGGCGCTCATGCATTGACCTTGGCGCGGCGCTCACCGAGGAGGGCCTTGGCCCTCTTGACCGTGGCCGAGGCGTCGGCGGCATACCCGTCCGCCCCAACGACATCGGCATACTCCTGGGTGACCGGAGCCCCCCCGACCATGACGATGACGGACTCGCGCAGGCCAGCCTTCTCCAGGGCGTTGAGGTTGGCCTTGAACATCGGCATAGTCGTGGTGAGGAATGCCGAGAAGCCGACGATGTCGGGCTGGTGCTCTGCGATGGCGGCAACGAACTTCTCCGGCTTGACCTGGACGCCAAGGTCGATGACCTCGAAGCCAGCCCCCTCAAGCATGATGTTGACCAGGTTCTTGCCGATGTCGTGGACGTCGCCCTGGACGGTGCCCATGAGGAACTTGCCGATGGTCTCCACGCCGGTGTCGGCGAGCAGCGGTCGCAGGACCTCCATCGAGCCGGCCATGGCGCGTCCGGCGATGAGCATCTCCGGGACAAAGAAGTCACCCCGCTCGAAGCGAGCGCCGACCTCCTCGAGGGCCGGGATGAGCGCCTCGAAGAGCAGCGCCCCGGGCTCCATGCCGGCCGTCAGGGCCTGGTGGGTGAGGTCGAGGACGGCGGGGGCGTTGCCCGCCAGGGTCTCGTCATAGAGGCCCTTGAGGATCTCCTCCGGGGTCATGCGGCACC
>JAGOME010000074.1 GCA_017993715.1 Phycicoccus sp. | reverse complement strand
ACAGCGGTCATCGCAGTGTCCTTCTTCGAGTCGGTTGTGAGAGATCACTCGAAGGATCCACCCGGTGGCCGCGCCTACGTCGCAGGCACGCGCTCACTCAGGTCTGTCGTACACCACTCTGCTGGACCCCACTAGCCAATGACTCGAGCCAGGCGGGTGACCTGGGTGCGTCGGCGCCTTGATTTCGGCTTTCGTCAGGCGAACCGGTACGCTTGCCGATCGTTGCGCCCGTAGCTCAACGGATAGAGCATCTGACTACGGATCAGAAGGTTAGGGGTTCGAATCCCTTCGGGCGCGCACTGTGTTGAGACAGTAGGACAGGCCCCGGCCAGCGGAGACGCGGTCGGGGCCTTGCTCTGTCCGGCCTTCGGAACGCCCCGGAACGGCCTCTGGGCCCCGAAATGGGCCCCAGAATTCGCCGCACGGGCCTCCTGTCGGGCCGGGCGACACTGGGGTCGTGCGCAGGACTCGTCGGGTCGGGTGCGACCCCCAAGGCGCCGATCGGCGGCCTTGGGGCGGTATGACCACGACATCCCCGCCCCAGCCCACCCTCCTGCTCGACCTCGACGAGGTCGCCGCCCAGCTGCGCTGGACCCGGCGCAGCGTGGAGCGCCAGATCGCCGGCCGGCACCTGCGTGCCGTCCACCTCGGACGCTCGGTGCGCGTCGAGCGGGTCGAGATCGACCGGTTCGTCGCCTCGCTGCGGGACGACGATGCGGGGTAGGTCGCGCGAGGCCCCGACCGAGAGCGCGACCACCAGGTACCGGGGCACCGACGGGCGCTGGCACGCGCGGGTCACCGTCGGCCGGCGCCTCGACGGTGCGCGTGACCGCCGGCACATCAGCCTCGAGCCGCCGTCCCGAGCCCGGGCCACCCTGCTCGCGACGCGATCGGCCACCCCCTCTGACGTGAGCCGCCGTCGCGGTCGAACGCTTTGAGCCTCAGCGCCTCTTCGGCAGTGCCCGCTCCCACCAGTCGATCGAGGGTTGGTCCTCGATCATGCGGGCAGCATGCCCCGGGGGACCAAGGGTGCAGAACTTCCACAGCTCCTTCGCCGCCCGCGAGTACTGGAGTAGCGTCTGGTCGACCTCGAAAGCGTAGAGCCGCCCGTCCCGGAAGCCATCGACAGCAGCGCCGAACCGGTCCACCAAGACCGCCAACTGCGCCTCGTGGTACTCCGCCACGACCTGCCTGGCGGCCTGACGTTCAGGCTTGGCGGACACACCGCGAGGCTAGACCGAGATATCCCCCGGCCGACCTTGGGCGCATCCGGTAGAACACCTCACGCTGATGAGCGGATAACCGCTAAGACTCAGTCATCGATGTACCCGCGCCCCGCTGAGTAGCGCTGCGGCCGGCCTACGCGGCCTCGCCGCCGCCACCTGATCATCCGAGCACGCGGCGGCCAACGAACGCGAGGGAAGCAGTCCACGGGATGAGGACGAGCGCGAAGACGAGCAGGTTCGTGGCAAACGGGTCGTGCCCGGCGACGTAGATCTGAGTGTCGCCGGCGCCCCCTCAGCGCCTTGCCATTGTGCTGCGCCCAGTCAGCGGGCAGACCCAGACCTAGGAGGAGCACTAGCGGCAAGAGCAGCAGCCAGTCCCACACGTCGCCCAACCTGGGTTGCGACCACATCCGCTGCTCCTTCCTAAGACACCCTTGCACTGAGTCCATGCCAAGCTGGGCTCGACTCGAGGACTGCCCAGACCATGGACCTCACCGAATGCGGCAAATGAGGAAGGCCGCCTCCGGATGATCAGGCGTGGTAGATGTCCCCGCGGTGGCCGATGGCAAGGACGATCACCGTTCGGGCCTGATCGTCGAGTCGGTACAGGACGCGATAAGTGCCTCGTCGCGCGCTGTGCCGGTCTGCCAGGGGTGGGCGGAGCTGTTTCCCGACGCGGTGCGGGTTCTCGAGCAACGGGCCGGTGATGAACTCGAACGCGGCGGTGGCAACGGCTTCGGGGAGGTCTTCGGTGAGGTGTCGACGTGCCGAGGAGACGATCCGCAGCTGGTAATGCGGATCGTTCACGCCGAGGTCCGGCGTGAACGCATCGCCGCCTCAAGGTCTTCTTGGGTCTCGACCCGGCCAGCGGCCAAGTCGGCTTCGGCTGCGGCAAGCTGCGTCATGAGGTCCTGATCACCCAAGACCGCGATGGTCTCTTCGAGCATGGCCAGGTCATCCGGGGAGAGCAGCACGGCCGAGGGCTGGCCGTGCACGGTGACGGTGACCCGTTCGTGGTGCGTGCTGACTCGGCTGACGACGTCGGAGAGGTGGGCCTTGGCGTCGGCGAGTGGGATGGTCGTCATAGTCATAAGTATGACCAGAACGCAGGTAGGTGTCCAGTGGCGCAACCCTCACTGGTTGAGGCATTGGCGGTCGCGGTCAAAGCCGGCCAGACCTCACGGGTCGTGCGAGCCGCAGGCCGCTCCAAAGGGATACAAGCAGCGCGGGCACGGCAAGACTGCCGGCCACCCACTTCGGAGAGGAGTCGTAGAGCCCCACGAGAGTCCCGACGCATCCAACCAGGAGCGCTGGGCCGGTCATGATCAGCAGGAGCACGTCTCGCACGCCCACGCCCGACGCTCGCACTGTCGGACGCGGCTTGGCAAGGTCACTCCGGAACTGCGGTCATCAAGAGCACCTCCGAGGTGTCTGCAACCTGGGCAACCCACGGTGACAGAACTTGCGTCTTCCACGCGGTCGGATCGCGGCATGAGAGTCCGTTTCGGAACGCTCGTCTCCGAGGGCGATACGCTTCGCCACTCAACCTCACCGGCCCGCGCCACGTCACGGCGCTGCAGATGACTCGATCAGATTCACGCGGCATGCCAGCCCGCCCTCGAGCGGCGAGAAGAACGAACGGCCTCTGGACTGAGAGCCTCCTCGATGACTGGGAGCACCTGGTCAAGCGGGCTGAGAGCGGAACGGCGTCCCACCTGACCGGCTGCCCCCAGTGCGATGGCTACGACGGTCTGGATGCTCGCGATCAACTCGAGGCACTGATCCGCCGTGGAGTCAGGAGGGGAACCCGCGTTTCCCAGCGCGTTCAGCTACTGGATGAACGCTTCGTCGCTGCCACGACGCCTTCGCCCTTCGCCCCGGAGGGCGCTGACTGGTGGCGACACCGAAACCTCGACTAGTCGGTCGCTCATCGGCATGAGCGCAAACTTCTGACGGCTGTGTGGGTTACCGGCACCGGCGGTTGAACGCGTCGAGCAGCGCCGTCAGGGCGGGCGTCAGCGACGCGAGGTCGCGGTCGTAGATGCGTCCGGTGTCCAACCGTTCGGAGAGCTCGAGGAGGATCGAGGGGTAGTCCGAGGAGGATCGTGGGCGGGCCTCCGCCAGCACCTCGACCCGCACCTCCTCGACGACTCGTTGTGTCCTGACGACTTCGACGACGCGCTCCACGACGTCGATCGCGCAGAGCCCCGAGGCGGCGGCGCGGCGTTGCTCCCAGGCGCGGTGCCGGCAGGTGTCGGAGCACCACTTGGGCACCCGGCCCCGGTCCGGGACCGCAGACGTAGCACCGCACCAGTGGCACTGGATCACGTCTGGACGCGTGCCGGCTGGGCGCTCAGTCGGTTGTTGAGGCGTCGCTCGCTGGGGCGCAGGAGGTGCCGGCCGCGGTGGTGGGTCGCCGAGGTCCAGGAGCGTCAGCTGGTCGGTCGGTGGGTGTCCGGATGCGGGATTCGCCTGTCCGGCAGGGTTTGTCTCTGCCACGACACCGAAGGCTCGTTCCTGCGCGAGGGTGGCAAGCGCAGCGCGCGCCTCGACCGTGGCCTTCAGCACCCTCCGCGGATCGAGGTCAATGCCAGGGGGAGGGAGCGGGGCGAGGTCGTTGAACGGAACATCGGGGTTCCAGGACATCTGTCAGCCCTCCTGCCACATCGGACCAACGCGTCAACTATTCGGGGAAGACCTAACACGTTCACGTGGACGCGTTGGGTTGGCTGACACGAAAGCAGTGCGCCCAGTCAGCGTCCGGATTGCCGCTGAGCCGCCCGCGTCGCCTCACAGATGAGGTTCGCCTTCGCGCTCAATCTGTCAAGACCGGCGTTGCTCCGACGGGCCGAGTTCGCGCTGGATCGTCGGCCCAGAATGGGGCTCTTCGTACCTGAGGGTGGGGTGAGCGCGGCGCGCCGATGCGCGGGCTTCACCCGACTTGCACTGTGCATAAATAGCACTTGTTATGATGGGGGCATGGTCAGTGCGCTCGCGGAGGTGGCTCGGAAGAGCGATGTTGCCGTGCGCGATGCCAGAAGCGCCTTGGTGCGGGCAGTGCGTGAAGCGGCTGCGAGCGGGATGACACAGGCACAGATCGCGGCGGAGATCGGGCGGAGTCAGCCAGAGGTGTCTCGGTTGCTCCGGTTCCATGGCTCGACGCCCTTGGCGCGACGTCTGCGAGCTGCGAGGCCCGAGGTCCTGCGGCTGGTCGGCAACGCCGGCGGGGAGCAGGTACGGGTTTTCGGCTCCGTAGCTCGTGGCGATGATAAGGATGGGTCGGACGTCGACCTCCTGTTCGTGATGAGTCGACCGCTGAGCCTGATGGAGCTGGGCCGGCTCGAGGACGCGGTGGCTGCTGCGATCGGCGCGGCCGTCGACCTGGTTCCCGAGAGCTCGCTCCGCCCTGCGCTGTGCGACCGGGCTCTCGCGGAGGCGGTGCCGCTGTGAGGCGCAAACAGCCGAAGCAGGTGCTTCAGGAGGCGCTCGCCCACTTCAAGGTTGTAGCCGACTACGGCGCGGGGGATCTGTCCGACCAGAAGACGATCGACGCGATCTGCATGCGGCTCTCGACCGGCATCGAGGCGCTGTCCGGGATAAGCGACGCGGACCGCGAGGCCCTGTTCGGCGACGTCTGGAACCAGATGTGGGGGATGCGCAACCGTATCGCGCACGGCTACCTCTTGGTCGAGCCGGCAATCGTGCGCAGCACGGTGGAGCGAGACCTGCCGGTGATGGTCGAGGCTGTCGAGACGGCCATGGACCAGTTCCCCTGACGCCAAGCGCGCCGCTGACGGGACGCCATGGCGTGGGCCCCAGAATGGGCCCCAAAATTCGCTCGGAGTCTCGATTCCGTAACGATGTGGCATCATGCGACTGGGAGCGTCGCACGTCCTCTGACCTGCGGAAACGCCAGGAATCGAGTCGGTCCGGGTGGGCGCCGTTCGGGTCGTTTCAGGGCCGGATCGGGGCTACGGATCAGAAGGTTGGGGGTTCGAATCCCTTCGGGCGCGCACTGTGTTGAGACAGTGAAACGGGCCCCGGCCAGCGGAAACGCGGTCGGGGCCCTGCTCTGTCCCCGAGCTGGAACCGCCCGGACGGGGGCCTGGGCCCCAAGAATCGCGACGGGACGCCCCCGCCGCATCCTCAGCAATCCGGCGGCGCAGGCGCGCCCACCCCGCGTCGAGCGGACCGAGATGGCCACCGCCCAGCGCTATGTCCACGCCGTTGACGAGCTCCGGCACGAAGCGGCCCGCCGTATGGGCGTGGCCCTCTGGGAGAGCCCCCGAAGCCCTTGGCCGGCCCCAGGTCAGCCCGCTCATGGCCGGTCGGGATAGAGGCGTCGAGCCGGCCAGCCTGCGACACGGCACGTCGGCCCTGGCTGCTCACCGAGATGGCGACGATGGCGAGGAGCAGCAGGAGCAGCAGGAGCAGCATCTAAGTGACGAGCGGCGCTGTTGTGTGCTCCCGGACCTTTCACTGTGGCCTAGATCTGCGAGAGAGCTTGGACCAGGGCCTGCTGCCCCCGTTCGAACGCCGCTTGGAACCGAGCCATCTCCGTCGGGATGACGCCGTTCCGCGCTGCGACCTCCCTCCACCTGTCGATTGCACTTGCCACCTCGCCTAGCGCCGACTGCGCCTGTCGGGCGTTCATGTCGAAGATGTCCGCGTAGCGAAGCAGGGCTGCAACCTCGTCGACACCTGCGCGTGCACCGCCGATGCCGGTGACCCGCTGGGTTCCCGTGTCTGGGTTCGGATTGACGTCAAAGACCGGTGCCAGAGTCCAACCGGCACCTGCGCGCAGGAAGCCATGGTTGCGCAGGTGGTCGTCGGTGTTGTGGATCGCGATGGAGAACGCTATTCGACGCCACAGTTCCCGGAGATCCTCCTTTGGTGCGATCGCGTGGTCGACGAGCATCTCGGCAATCTCGGTGTAGTCGTGTACGTCTCCGTCTCGTGCACCGAGCAGTGTCATGGCGCTGATGTACGGCACGCGCTGCGCGCCTTGGCGGTCGAACCGCTCGAGAAGGAGCACGCTAGCGCCGTCGACACGCAAGAGTCGGGTGTGAGGGGTCCGTATGCCGGCGAGCTCGGCGAGGTCCAGAGCAGTCCCTTCCCAAGCCATGACATCCCATTCGTCACCGGGGTGAGGGAACTTCGCGATCAGCAATCGATCGCCGTCACGCACCGAGGCCTTCGGGCGCGCACCACCCAGAGATCCCGAGCCGGCGTCGAGCAACTCCTTGATCGCTGCGAGGTCGGCGCCTCCATCGCGGGCAACGCTGTCTGCGGCGCGCATCAGACGCGGCAGTTCGACCAGCTTGGGGACCTCCGGGTCGGGGTCGAGAAAGGGTTGGTCTGGTGCCGTCTGAAAGCGCAGCGCGCCTTGACGTGTCAGGTCACTGACACCTATGAGGACATCGACGTCCGAGAGTGCCACGGCGGGCCGGCTCTCACGGGCGGCGAGCGCCTGTACCCGCTTGGTAATGAGGTTCTTGCCCCATCGATCTGGAGCGCAGTCGGAGAACGCACCTGGGAGGCCGGCGCTGACGTGTGGGCCCGCGTACAGGCTGAAGGCCGGATCGATGGGATAGGCGCTCCGGTTGGCCAGATAACTCTCGGCGTACTTGAAGGTCGTCGAAACGGTGCCTCGGCGCCGGGCGAAGTGCGCTGTCCCAGCCAACACCTGCTCGCCGTTGACTACGGTGTTGACATGGAGCGAGGCCGGGGTTGAGGTCATGGCCGAACCCGCTGTGGGAGGGCTTGATCAGCGCGCGCGCGCCCGAGCTCCGTCTCGTAGGGGTCGAGCGCCTGAACGAGCAGGTCGAGGACGCCAAGCACCTTTGTGACGTTCAGGAAGACTTCGAAGCCGACGCCCAACTCACCAGTCTCCAACTTGCGCAGCGTCCCTCGCGAGATCCCGGCCCGGTCTGCAACCTGCGCAGCCGTCAAGCCTTGGAGCTTGCGCCAGGCAAGCAGGTGCTCGCCCACGGTCTCTGCTGCGATCCGGGTGCGGACTGAGGTCGGGCGCACCATGACAATCTCCTTAGTGGTCGCTATTGCGATCACTATACCGTTTAATGATCGAGATAATGACCCTTATAGAGGGCTAGGTGCATCGACTGTGAGGTCGACCTGGCCAAGGGGGTGAGCCGGCATTCCTTGGCGTTGTGACCACCCGCGCGGCGGCGGTGCGCCGCAGCGACGGTGTCTACGTCCTGCCGGTCGCGGCCCTCGGACCGTAGCCGGATCGGTCAGCCTGCGAGGAACGGTGCCGCCCGGGGTGGCGAAACCCTGTGGGAGCTCAGATCCGTTCGACGCGGTCCGCCTGCGGTCCCCGATCGCTCTGGCGCACCTGGTATCGGACCCGATCGCCCTCGCGCAACTCCTCGCCGTCCCTGATGACGGACACGTGCACGAACAGGTCCGGTCCGCCCGCGTCCGCCGAGATGAAGCCGAACCCCCGCTCCGCGTCATACCGCGCGACCACCCCTTGGCCGCCGCGCGCCGGGACGGTGGACCTCTCCCGCTCTCGCGAATGCGTACGGCTCGGCGACGGCGGTGGCCAGCCCCGCGACGTCGACCGGCGGGCAAGGCGCACGTCGCGAGCCTGCGGGCCCCGCTCGCCCGTCACGATGTCGTAGCTCACCCGGTCCCCCTCATCCAACTCGGGGAGCCCGTGGGCGAGGGCCCGGACGTGGACGAAGACATCCGGGCCGCCCGAGTCGGGGGTGATGAACCCGAAACCCTTGTCGATGTCGTACCAGGACACTGTGCCGTCGGCCCCGTCCGAGGGCACGGCTTGGTGGGCGGCGTCTGCTCCCAGGGGGAGGAGGTGGTCGGCCTGCGGTCCGCGCTCGCCGTCGACGACGATGAATGCCGCCCGCTGCCCCTCCGAGATCACCCCGCCTCCCACGATGGCTGAGCTGTGCACGAAGACCTGGGCATCCCCGCCGTCGGGCGTGATGAAGCCGTAGCCCTTGGCCGGCTCGTACCAGGCGACCGTGCCGAGCACGCCCAGCGGCGTGCCGGCGGCCTGGTCGGCGATGACCCGGACGCGGCGGGCTTGCGGGCCGCGATCCCCTTCGCCGATCTCGAACTCGACGACCTGCCCCTCGCGGAGCAGCTTCATCGCGTCGCCGCTGATGATCTCGGATGCATGCACGTACAGGTCCGGCGATTCCGGCCCGAGCGCGATAAAGCCGAACCCCCGGTCGGTATCAAACCAGCGGACGGTTCCCTCGGTCACGGTGACTCCTTGGTGCAGCAGCGGTCGGTCAATCCTCAGTGTCCCCGATGTGCCCAGGCTAGGCCCCTGCGTCCGCTGCGGCCACGCGTGATCAGGGCCGCAGGGCCGGCCCGGAATGTCGTCGCGAGCACACGGCATTCGGGCTCCGTCCCCCATGCCGGAGGCGGGCGCGCCTAGACCGCGACACCCCCGCGGGAGCAAGATGCCAAGGACACCATGTGATCACGACCGCGGCGCGCTCGCGGGCAGGAGGCACGAACGCATGACTGTCATCAAGGCCGCCATCACCCAAGTCGCCTGGACCGGCGACAAGGAATCGATGATCGCCCGCCACGAGGCGCTCGCTCGGGAGGCGGCCGCTGCGGGGGTGCAGATCATCGGGTTCCAGGAGCTGTTCTACGGGCCGTACTTCGGGGCCGTCCAGGACCAGAAGTACTACCAGTACGTCGAGTCGGTCCCCGGCCCTACCACCGAGCGGTTCCAGGCGCTGGCCAAGGAGCTCGGCCTGGTCATCGTGCTGCCGGTTTACGAGGTCGCCAACGAGGGCGAGTACTACAACACCGCCGCCGTCATCGACGCCGACGGATCCCTGCTGGGCAAGTACCGCAAGCACCACCTCCCGAACCTGCCGAGCTTCTGGGAGAAGTTCTACTTCCGGCCCGGGAACCTCGGCTATCCGGTGTTCGACACCGCTGTCGGGCGGGTCGGCGTGTACATCTGCTACGACCGGCACTTCCCCGAGGGGTGGCGCGAGCTCGGCCTGAACAACGCCCAGTTGGTCTTCAACCCCAGCGCGACGAAACCGGGCCTGTCCAACCGGCTGTGGCAGATCGAGCAGCCGGCCGCGGCCGCCGCCAACCAGTACTTCATCGCCGCGAACAACCGGATCGGGCAGGAGGTCGACGAGTTCGGCCCGGACGCGCCGCACTTCTACGGCTCCTCCTACTTCGTCGACCCGCGCGGCAACTTTGTGGGCGACGTGGCCTCGCAGGACCAGGAGGAGATCGTCGTCCGCGACCTCGACCTGGATGAGGTGACCCGCGTGCGCAATGACTGGCAGTTCTATCGCGACCGCCGGCCCGAGACCTACACCCGCACGACCGAGCAGTAGGAGGGCTGACCCGTGACCACCACGCTGATCGCCGGCGGAACTGTCGTCTCCGCCACCGGTTCCGCGCGCTACGACGTCCTCGTCGACGGTGAGCGGATCGCCGCCCTGCTCGACCCGGACTCGACGGCACGGCATTCGATCACCGCCGACATGACCCTCGACGCGACCGGCAAGTACGTCATCCCCGGCGGTATCGACGCGCACACCCATATGGAGATGCCGTTCGGCGGGACGCAGGCCTCGGACACGTTCGAGACCGGGACGCGTGCCGCCGCGTGGGGCGGGACGACGACCATCGTCGACTTCGTCGTGCAGGCGCACGGGCAGCGGGTCCAGGATCAGGTCGCGCTGTGGCACGAGAAGGCCGGCGGGTCGTGCGCCATCGACTACGGCTTCCATCAGATCATCGGCGAGGTCGACGACGAGTCGCTCAAGGCGATGGACGAGCTGATCGGCGAGGGGATCACGAGTTTCAAGCTGTTCATGGCCTACCCCGGAGTGTTCCTGTCCTCCGACGGCCAGATCCTGCAGGCGATGCAGCAGGCCGCAGGCAACGGCAGCCTGATCATGATGCACGCCGAGAACGGCTCGGCCATCGATGTGCTGGTCCAGCAGGCGTTGGCGCGGGGCGACACCGACCCCACCTTCCACGGGCTCACCAGGCCGTGGCAGACCGAGCAGGAGGCCACCCACCGGGCCATCATGCTGGCCGACATCACCGGCGCTCCCTTGTACGTCGTGCACGTGTCCGCCCAGCAGGCCCTGGCCCGCATCGCCCAGGCCCGCGACACCGGCCAGAACGTGTTCGGGGAGACGTGTCCCCAGTACCTGTACCTGTCGCTCGAGGAGCAGCTCGGCGCTGTCAGTGAGGAGTGGGGGGCGTTCGAAGGTGCCAAGTGGGTGTGCTCGACGCCCTTGCGGTCCCGGGCCGAGGGCCACCAGGAGTCCCTATGGACCTACCTGCGCACCGGCGATGTCACCGCCGTGTCCACCGACCACTGCCCGTTCTGCATGAAGGACCAAAAGGAGATGGGCCTGGGCAACTTTGCCAAGATTCCCAACGGAATCGGCTCGGTCGAGCACCGCATGGACCTGCTGTTCCAGGGCGTCAAAGACGGGCGGATCAGCAAGGAACGCTGGGTTGACGTCTGCTGCACCACCCCCGCGCGCATGTTCGGCCTCTATGGCAAGAAGGGCGTCATCGCACCCGGCGCCGACGCCGACATCGTCATCTACGACCCGGACGGGCGCACCCGCATCTCGGCCGCGACGCACCACATGAACATGGACTACTCCGCCTGGGAGGGCTGGGAGATCGGCGGCCATGTCGACGTCGTCCTGTCCCGGGGTGCGGTCATCGTCGACGAGACCGGCTATCGAGGCCGCCCCGGTCACGGGACCTTCGTCAAACGCGACCTCTCCCAGAACCTCCTCTGACGGGCCGGGTCGATGGACTTCGGTGTGGTGATGCAGAACGACCCGCCGGCCTGGCGGGTCGTCGACCTCGCGGTCCGCGCCGAGACCTACGGCTTCACCCACGCGTGGACCTTCGACTCGCACCTGCTATGGCAGGAGCCGTATGTCGTGTTCAGCCAGATCCTGTCGGCCACCCGCCGGATGACCGTCGGCCCCATGGTCACCAATCCCGCGACGCGCGACTGGACCGTGACCGCGTCCCTGCACGCCACCTTGAACGACATGTTCGGAGACCGGACCATCTGCGGCATCGGCCGCGGCGACTCCGCGGTCCGGGTCATCAACGGCGCCCCCGCGACGTTGGCCGAGCTGCGGGATGCCATTGCCGTCATCCGGGGGCTGGCCACGGGGGAGCAGGTCGACTACAAGGGCAACACGTTGCGCCTGCCCTGGTCCAAGGGGTCCGTCCTGCCGATCTGGGTCGCCGCCTATGGGCCTCGGGCCCTCGCCCTGACGGGGCAGGTCGGAGACGGGTTCATTCTGCAGTTGGCCGATCCCACCATCGTGGAGTGGTCGATCGGGGCCGTCCGCCGCGCCGCGCAAGAGGCGGGTCGGGATCCGGACGCGATCACCATCTGTGTGGCGGCCCCGGCCTATGTCACCGACGGGACCCCCGCTGGCCGCCAGCACGGCTTGGACCAGTGCCGGTGGTTCGGCGGCATGGTCGGCAACCACGTCGCCGATATCGTGGCCCGGTATGGCAGTGATGGGAATGCCGTGCCGACCGCGTTGTCCGACTACATCGCCGGCCGTGAGGGCTATGACTACAACTCCCATGGCAAGGCCGGCAACGCGCACACCGATTTCGTCCCCGACGAGATCGTCGAGCGGTTCTGCCTCATCGGCTCGGTGCCGGAGCAGGTGGCCCGGCTCGAAGAGCTGCGCGCCCTCGGGGTCGACCAGTTCGCGATCTACCTCCAGCACGACGCCAAGGATCAGACGCTGGCCGCCTATGGCGAGCACATCATCCCCGCGATGAAGGCCCGACGACCGGCCCGCGAGGATCACTGACCGCGACTCAGGGGAAGGACTCGCACCTCGGCCCGATGTCCACCTCCGGCCAGTGTGGCGTCGCACGTGTAGAGCGGGGCCTC
>JAGOME010000024.1 GCA_017993715.1 Phycicoccus sp. | reverse complement strand
GCGGGTGCCCGTGTCGACCTTGATCCCCGGGAGGATGCCCAGCTCGTGGCAGGCCTGGGGGAAGGGTCGTCCGTCGCTGAGCGACTGCCCGAAGGTCTCGTCGCAGAGGATGACGCCCGACACCCGCGTCGACAGGTCGGGGGCGGTGACGAGCAGTTGGCGGTAGTCGCGCCGATTGCGCTCTGTCCCCTCGACACCCTGGGCCTCGAGACGCCCAGACATCGTGCGGATGCTCTCGTCCGCGGCGAGAATGCCGCGGCGGCCGCTGGTCAGGCGCAGGGCGGTGTCGGACAGGTCGGCCATGGTCGGCTCCCGGGGTTGGTGATCGGCTCGGTCGTTGCCTCGACTGTGCCGGTGTCGACCGCGCGCGGGATCACCCGTGGGGTGGGTCTGTCGGGTGAGATGGCCTCACCGGGCCGGCCCGAAGGCATGTCCGCCTACCGCGTCCGCGGTCCGCACCTGCCCGACGAAGGAGCGAGCCGCGGCGGGGATGGTCCGGTTGGAGACCAGGTGCCAGGGGCGGTCTAGAGGGGTGCCGGTGAGGGGGACCAGGGCCAGCCGCCCCGACGACAGGTCCTCGGTTACCGCGTCCTCATGGACGAGAGTGACCCCGAGCCCGGCGCGGGCCGCGGCGACGACGGCGCCTGCCGTCCCCAGGGTCAGGGTCCGGGGCGGCGTGGCGAATCCGGCCAACAGCTCGTGGGTTGCGCGCAGGGTCCCGGATCCGGTGGATCGCAGCAGCCACGTCGCCTGTGCGGGGCTGGTTGTCGTGGCCGCGACCGTGGGGGCAGCAACGACCACCAGTCGGGTGGGTCGGCGACCGCGCGTGACCAGTCCGGAGCCGCGCGGCGGGCGCCCGGCCAGGACGAGATCGATCTCGTGGTGTTGCAGGGAGGCAAAGAGCGCATCGCGCGGCGCGACGGTCAGGCTCAGCTCGACGTGCGGGTGCGAGGTGGCGAACGCCGCCAATAGGGGCGGCAGCACGAACTCGGCGGCAGTGGCGACCGCACCGAGTCGCAGCCGGCTCCTTTCGGTGTCCCGCACCGCGATAGCCGCCTCGTCGAGGAGACCGAGCAGGCTGCGGGCGTACCGCGCGAAGGTCCGGCCCGCCGGGGTAGGCGTGATCCCGCGTCCCTCCTTGACGAACAGGGGCGCCCCAAGTTCGCGCTCCAGGGCGCCGACGGCCGCGGAGACGGCCGGGGGAGTCACGTGCAGCTGGTCGGAGGCCGCGCGCACGGAGCCGGTGTCGATCACCGCAAGGAAGGTGTGAAGCCGGCTCCAGGTGGCCGCGGCCGCGAGCCGTGCGGGGGGCAGGGGAGCGGTGGTGGGGGCGGGCGGCATTCGTCCAGCGTATTTGACAATGTAGTGATCAGTGAATAGAAGTAACTGATCATTCGCTGGTGCCTGAATGATGCCTCGGTCCACAGTTGGCGTCGTCCCCCTGATGACCGAGCAACCGAGGAGACCCTCGTGGGTACCAACACCGCTGACGCCGACGGACCGGGCCGCTGGGATCCCGGCGTGCAGAGCTACGCCGGGATGGGCTACTGGAACCCGGACTACGTCCCCAAGGAAACCGATGTCCTCGCCGTCTTCCGGGTGACCCCCCAGGACGGTGTCGACCCGATCGAGGCTGCGGCTGCCGTTGCCGGAGAGTCGAGTACGGCCACCTGGACCGTCGTGTGGACCGACCGGCTGACCGCCAACTCGCACTACCAGGCCAAGGCCTACCGGTGCGAAGCCGTGCCGGGACGACCGGGCGAGTACTTCGCGTACATCGCCTACGACCTCGACCTGTTCGAAGAGGGCTCGATCGCCAACCTCACCAGCTCGATCATCGGCAACGTCTTCGGGTTCAAGCCGCTCAAGGCGCTGCGCCTGGAGGACATGCGGATCCCCGTCGCCTACGTCAAGACCTTCCAGGGTCCCGCGCACGGCATCGTCATGGAGCGCGAGATGCTCGGCAAGTACGGGCGTCCCCTGCTCGGGGCGACGATCAAGCCCAAGCTCGGTCTCTCGGCCCGCAACTACGGGCGAGTCATCTATGAGGCCTGCCGGGGCGGCCTGGACTTCACCAAGGACGACGAGAACATCAACAGCCAGCCGTTCATGCGGTGGCGCGACCGGTTCCTCTACGGCATGGAGGGCGTCAACAAGGCCATGGCGGCCACCGGTGAGATCAAGGGGCACTACCTCAACATCACCGCCGCCACCATGGAGGACATGTACGAGCGGGCGGAGTTCGCCAAGGAGCTCGGCAGCGTCGTGGTGATGATCGACCTGACCATCGGCTACACAGCGATGCAGTCGATGGCGACCTGGGCGCGGCGCAATGGCGTTCTCCTGCACCTGCATCGGGCCGGCCACTCCACCTTCACCCGGCAGAAGACCCACGGTGTCAGCTTCCGAGTCCTGTCCAAGTGGTGCCGCCTCATCGGGGTCGACCACATCCACGCCGGCACCGTCGTCGGCAAGCTCGAGGGCGACCCGGCCACCACCCGCGGGTTCTACGACATCCTGCGTGACGACCATGTCCCGACCAACCTGGCCAACGGCGTCTTCTTCGACCAGGACTGGGCGAGCATGCCTGGGGTGATGCCCGTGGCCTCCGGCGGCATTCACGCTGGACAGATGCACCAGCTGCTCGACCTGTTCGGGGACGACGTCATCCTGCAGTTCGGTGGGGGCACCATCGGTCACCCGTCCGGCATCGCTGCCGGCGCCGAGTCCAACCGGGTTGCCCTCGAAGCCGTCGTCAAAGCCCGCAACGAAGGCCGCGACCTGCTCATCGAGGGCCCGGACATCCTGCGCGCCGCCGCCCGCGACTGCCGTCCCCTCGAGGTCGCGCTGGCCACGTGGGGTGACGTCACCTTCGACTACACCTCGACCGACGCCCCGGACGCGGTCGCGACCGCCACCCCGGTCTGACCCGATCCCGACCAAAGGAAGTGAGCATCATGAAGCTGCGCCACGGGACCTTCTCGTACCTGCCCGACCTAACCGACGCCGAGATCGAGGCCCAGGTCTCCTATGCCCTCGCCCACGGCTGGCCGGTCTCGGTCGAGTACACCGACGATCCTCACCCCCGCAACGTCTACTGGGAGATGTTCGGGCTCCCGCTGTTCGACCTCGACGACCCGGCCGGGGTGATGCGTGAGATCGACGAATGCCGCGCCACCTTCCCCGAGCACTATGTGCGGGTGCTCGCTTACGACGCGAGTTTGGGGCGCCAGACCGTCGCCATGCAGTTCCTCGTCCAGCGGCCCTCGACCGAGCCCGGATTCCTGTTGACCCGCACCGAGGGAGCGGACCGTCGCCAGACGTATGGCGTGCAGTCCTACGCGACGCTGGCGCCGAGCGGTGAGCGGTATGGCCGCGCCTGATCGCCCTGCCGGGTTCGGCCGGGACCGGGGGTATGCCGCCGCCCGGCATACCCCCGGGGCCCCTCCGCCCCCTGAACCGGCCGAGCCGGTCGTCCTGCCCGAGGGAGCCGAGCTCGATCTATCGCACGACGCCGAAGCCGAGCAGGTCCGATCCACTCTGGCGGGGCTGGAGGCCGACCTGGTGGGGTTGACCGCGGTCAAGCGCCGAGTCAGCGAGATCGCCGCCCTGCTGCTCGTGGACCGAGCCCGTCAGCGGTTCGGGCTGGAGACGTCGCGGCCGACGCTGCACATGAGCTTCACCGGGGGACCGGGCACCGGCAAGACCACGGTCGCGCTCCGGATGGCCCAGATCCTGCACGCCCTGGGCTACATCAAGACCCCCAAGGTGCACACCGTGACGCGTGACGATCTTGTCGGGCAGTTCATCGGGCACACCGCACCCAAGACCAAGGAGGCGATCGCGCGGGCGGCGGGCGGCATTCTGTTCATCGACGAGGCGTATTACCTGTTCCGTCCTGAGAACGAGCGCGACTACGGCCAAGAGGTCATCGAGATCCTCTTGACCGACATGGAGAACGAGCGCGGGTCTCTTGTCGTCATCTTCGCGGGGTATCCAGATCGGATGGCGACGTTCTTTGGGGCCAACCCCGGCCTGTCGTCGCGGGTGCCGCACCACATCGGGTTCGAGGACTACAGCCACGAGGAGCTGGTCCGGATCGCCGAGCTGATGGTGGCGGGGGAGTCGTTCGTCTTCGACGACGAGGCGCAGGAGGCGTTCGCGGAGTACCTGACGCTGCGGATGGCGCAGCCGCGGTTCTCCAATGCGCGCTCGGTGCGCAACGCCATTGAGCGGTGTCGGCTGCGTCAGGCACGCCGGCTCGTGGAGATGGGGCGGCCGCTGACCAAGGCCGATCTGGTCACGCTGACCGCCGCCGACGTCCGCGGGTCGACCCTGTTCGCCTGACCTCTTGGCATCCCCGCGCGGGTGTGGGTGAGACTGAACCTCAGAGGTGCTGTCATGTGAAGGGACCTTCTGAACAGTTCGGGAATACGGCAGCGGTTACCCCTTGGTAGACGGGGTGGTAGCCCCAACTACTAAGGGGTAACCGCTGCCGTACCTCCAGGGTTCGCCCACCCGCAGGCCCTCGCCCCCGTGGGTGCTGATGCATGTGGGTGAATCTGGCATCGCCGAGGTGAGCACTCCAGAGGCTCTCGGTTCACCCACAGCGGCGGGATGGGAGGCGAGCGGTCAGGGGAAGGCGGCGCGCAACATGACCGACGCAGCGGCGGCATCGACGATCATCGCCGCATCCCGCTCCTGCCCACGCCGCAACTCGACGGCGCCGCTGTCCTCGCCGTCGCGATGCGCCATGAGCCAGTCGTACAGGAGCCAGTCGACGGCCCCGGACGCCTCGATCGGCTCCACCCCCACGCGATCGACGGCCCCCGTCACCGCACGCAACGCCGCCCGATGCTCCTTGAGCGTTGCATCCTTGTCGACCCCTGAAGAGTCGTGCAGCAGCATGCTCAGCGTCGCGGGGAGCCGCCGGCTGTCATCGGTGACCACCAGCCAGCGCGCACCGAGCCACGGCATGGCGGCATCCACCTCGTGCATCCCTGCGTGCCCGCCGACGACGCCGGGACCAGGCTCGTCGAGCTCGCCGTCGAACGGGGCCGGACCCATCTCGCCGAGCGCCACCCGCAGTCGGATGCTCATCAGCACCCCGGTACCGATGATCTGCCCGGCCCGCAGATCGGTGCGTAGGCCACTGACCCGCCAGGCGGTTGCGTACTCCGCGCTGAGCCGGTCGACGGTCCGGAATGCCGCTCGCGCCTCGTCCCGCTCATCGGCCGGCAGCTCCCGGCCCCCGCCCATGACGTCAGCGAACCGCGTCGCGACCGCAATAAGGACGTCGTCGAGCGCCTCCAGGTGCGTCGGCAGCCATCGGTTGGCCTCGGCGTCGGGTAGGCCGATGACCTGCGCCAAGGTGGCAGGGGTGCCGTCCGGCAGGCTCCAATGGAAGCCCAGCGTCTGGTCGTCCTGAACGATCAGGGGCAAAGCCACGCGTACCACTCCTCCAGACCTTCGCCCGTGCGTGCGCTGAGTTCGATGATGATGGCCCGCGGGTTGACCGCCCGGATGTTGGCGCGGAATGCCGCCAGGTCGAAGTCCAGATGGGGGACCAGGTCGATCTTGTTGATGACGACAACGTCGACGGCGCGGAACATGACCGGGTACTTCAGGGGCTTCTCCTCGCCCTCGGTGACCGAGGCCACCATGGCGCGTCGGTGCGCCCCGACGTCGAACTCCGCGGGACACACCAAGTTGCCGACGTTCTCGACCAGCACCAGGTCCAGCGCCGCCAAGTCCAGTCCGGCCAGCGCTCGAGCCACCATCGGCGCGTCCAAATGACACTCGCCGCCGAAGCCATTTCCGGTGTTGAGCAGCGAAATCTGAGCACCCAGTCCCGCGAGCCGGTCCGCGTCGATGCTCGTCTCGATGTCGCCCTCGACGACACCGGTGCGAATGCCGCGGTCCCGCAGGTGCGCCAAGGTCGCCGCGAGCAGGGTCGTCTTGCCCGCACCTGGCGCCGACATGAGGTTGATGCAGGTGACGCTGGCGGCATCGAAGGCCGCCTTGTTGCGGGCCGCCGACACGTCGTTCTCGGTGAAGATCCGCTCCAGGACGCTCACGCGTTCCGGGCCGGTGGCATAACCGGAGTGATCACCGTGGGCGTCACTCGCCGAGGTGTCGTGGTCGTGCACGTGGTCGTGGTCGTCCGCATGCTCATGAGAGTGCTTCTGGTCGTGCTCGTGAACAGTGCCGTCGTCGTGGCGGTGGAACCTACCCATCGGCGTACTCCTTGTCAGTGCTTGGCAGGGGATCGGGGCTTGGCGGGGGATCGGGTACGAGCAGGGGATCAGGCAGGGGCGCCAGGTCAAGGCTGGTCAGGACGAACTCCTCGCCAGTGACGACGCGGATATCCCCACTGCCGCACCTGGCGCAGGTGAGGACTAGGTGGTGCTCGACCGTCGTCGTGGCGCCGCAGGCGCGGCATTCCAAGGTGACAGGGACGTGGTCGATCTCGAGAACCGAGCCGTCCAGACCTGTCCCGGCGGCCACGAGGGTCCAGCAGTAGCGCAGCGTCTCCGGCACCACCTGGCGCAGCTGGCCGACCTGGAGATGGACGGTCGTGACGGCCCGACCACTCCGACCTCGCTCGGCAATGCCGAGAATGCTGTGGCACAACGACAACTCGTGCACGGTGCTGGCTCCTTCAGGACTTCAAGGTCTGGCTCGGGGACTCCCCGAACCGTTTTCGATACAGCACGGCGAAGGACCCCAGGTGGCCGAAACCCCAGTGCTGCGCCACTTCGGTGACGGTCACCCCGTCCTCAGGCAGGGCCTGCATCAACGTCTCGCGGGCCCGGTCCAGGCGACGGTCTCGGATGTACGAGATCGGCGTCGTGCGGAGGTCGTCGCGGAAGCCGGCTTGAATGGAGCGGGCGCTCATCCCCGAATGCCGCGACAGGTCGGCCAGGCTGATCGGCTCGGCCAGATGCTGTTCGATGTACTCCAGCGAGCGCCGCACGGCTGCCCGGCCACTCGGTTTCGGTGTCGAGCGCACCAGGTCTGCGTAGTTCGAGCCCTGGATGTAGAGCAGCGTGGAGATGAGCAGCTCCTCCAGGGCCACGGCCCCCACCCCTTGCTGGATGAGCGAGTGCGGCGACACCACCTCGCTGGACAGGATCTGGATCGCGCCGTGCCAGCGCACCGCCTCCTCCTGGGTCAGATCACCGAACGGCTCGAAGACGATCGGGGCGTCCAGGCTGCGGCCGAGCATCCGCGAGAGCTGCCGCTCGACCGCTGCCCGCTCGAAGCGGAGGAGCAGTTGGGGCGAGTCAGCCCCCAGATGCAGGCTGTAGGCCGAGCCGGGCGAGGCCACCAGCGTGAAGAAGGCCGTGACTTCGTGCCGCTCACCGTCCAGGGTCACCTCGGCGGTGCCATTGGTCGTCATGTGCACGGTGAAACAGTCCGCCGACTTAGGCACCTCCAGGGTCGCCTCGACGTGCAGATCGAGGTAGGCCATGGTCACGTCGAGGAAGCGCACGGCATTCAGCGTCGTGGCGAACGACTCGGCCCGGCCCTCGACGGTCAGGCGCGTCGGACCGAGCAGCCGGGAGACGACCTCCTGGGAGGTCGGCAGGTCCGACGTCGTCACGACCTCGTGATCTTGCAGGGCGATCGGCACGCCGCGTGAGCGGCGGCGCGGACCGACCGGCTGCTTCGTCCGGTCGATATTGAGATAGCGCAACCGCGACAACTGGGGCATGAGAGCACCCCTTTCGCGCAGGAAACCGGGCCATAGGGGGTGGTCCGGTTCCACCACTATCGGCTGCTCTGCGCTATTGGGGCAAGGTTCTTGCGCGATAGCGATAGCGATTTCGGGATTGAGATAGCAGGGGTAGGTGAGGCGTGCCTATGGTCGGCGGACACACCGGGTCCCACTCGACGAGGAGTGCCATGACTGTGACCCCCGTGCGTTCGGCTGCCACCGACGCCCTCACCGCCAAGCTCGACGACCCGCAGACCGCGGCCGCCCTGCTCACCCTGCTCGACCATGTCGACCTCCTGGCCATCCTGGTCCAGGGCCTGTCGGGAATGATCGAGCGCAGCGAAACCATCGGCGCCTCGATCGGCGATGGCATGGTGGAGCTGCGCCAGACCTTCGCAGCCAATCCCGCCCTGCACGGCCGGGACGTGAACCCCGACGAGATCGTCTCCTCGCTGATCGCTCTCGCCGGCGCCCTCCCCGCCGCTACCCCTGGCATCGTGGCGGCCGCCGAGTCCGGGGTCATCGACCGGATCCTGGGATCGGGCATCACCGACCCGGCCGCCGTCGACCAGCTCTCCACCCTCGCAGCCGGTCTGGCGACCGGAAGCGAGCGGTTCGCCACCGCCCCGATCGAGATCGGCGGCATGTTCTCCCTGCTCGGGCTGCTCAAGGATCCGGACATTAACCGGAGCCTGTCCTTTTTCGCCACGGTCGCCAAGGCCGTCGGACAAGAGCTCGCCAAGCCCCGCCCCCAGTCGCGCTGACGACGAAAGGACCTGCCCTCCATGTCTTCCGTTCTGTGGTTCCAGGCCGGAGCCTGTTCCGGGAACACGATGTCGTTCCTCAACGCCGAGGAGCCCAACGTCGTCGACCTCATCGTCGATTTCGGCTTGGAGCTGCTCTGGCACCCGAGCCTTGGGCTCGAGCTCGGCGAGCAAGCCAAGAAGATCTTCACCGACTGCGCCAGCGGCGCCCGCCCGCTCGACATCTTCGTGCTCGAGGGCTCGGTCATCCAAGGCCCGGACGGCAGCGGTCGCTACGACCTGTTCGCGGACCGGCCGATGACCGAATGGGTCACCGAACTGTGTGAGGCCGCCTCGATCGTCGTTGCCATCGGCGACTGCGCGAGCTGGGGCGGCATTCCGGCCATGGAGCCCAACCCGAGTGACTCCACCGGCCTGCAATTCCACAAGCGAGAGCGCGGGGGATTCCTCGGCCCGGACTGGCGCAGCAAGTCAGGGCTGCCCGTCATCAACATCCCCGGCTGCCCCGCCCACCCGGACTGGATCACCCAGATCCTCGTGGCGCTGGCGACCGGACGCGCCGGTGACATCGCCCTGGACGACCTGCACCGCCCGCAGACGTTCTTCAAGACGTTCACCCAGACCGGCTGCACCCGCGTGCAGTTCTTCGAGTACAAGCAGTCCACGACGAGCTTCGGCGAAGGCACCCGCACGGGCTGCCTCTTCTACGAATTCGGTTGTCGCGGACCGATGACGCACAGCCCGTGCAACCGGATCCTCTGGAACCGGCAGTCGAGCAAGACCCGAGCCGGAATGCCGTGCTTGGGCTGCACGGAGCCGGAGTTCCCCTTCTTCGACCTCGCCAAGGGCACCGTCTTTAAGACCCAGAAGGTGAGCGGGACCATCCCCAAGGAGGTTCCCGAGGGGGTCGATCACATCACCTACATGGCCCATGCGGCGGCGGCACGCGTCGCGGCCCCTCAGTGGTCCAAGGAAGACATGTTCGTCGTGTGACCCTCCCCGGACCTGCCATCCGGAACCTCCCCACGCTTGACCATTCATGAAAGGGGCGCACCGCCCGATGACCGCAACAGCAGACAAGGTCGACCTGTTCGTCAGCCCACTCGGCCGCGTCGAGGGTGACCTCGATGTCCGGGTCACTATCGAGGACGGCCACGTCACGTCGGCGTGGACCGAGGCTGCGATGTTCCGTGGCTTCGAGATCATCCTGCGCGGCAAGGATCCCCAAGCCGGGCTCATCGTCACCCCCCGCATCTGCGGGATCTGCGGTGGCAGCCACCTCTACAAGGCCTGCTATGCCCTCGACACCGCCTGGCAGACCCATGTCCCGCAGAACGCCACCCTGATCCGCAACATCGCGCAGGCCTGCGAGACGCTCCAGTCGATCCCGCGCTACTTCTACGCGTTGTTCGCGATCGACCTGGTCCACGAGAACTACCGCAGCAGCGCGATGTACGAGGAGGCCTGCCGGCGGTTCACCGCCTACACCGGCACGGCATACCAAAAGGGTGTGGTCCTCTCCAGCAAGCCTGTCGAGGTCTACGCGATGTTCGGCGGCCAGTGGCCGCACAGTTCGTTCATGGTCCCCGGTGGCGTCATGTCCGCGCCCAACCTCGCCGATGTCACCCGTGCCACGGCGATCCTGAACCACTGGAAGGACAACTGGCTCGAAAAGGAATGGCTCGGCTGCTCCATCGAGCGGTGGATGCAGATCAAGACCTGGGAGGACATGCTCGCCTGGGTCGACGAGAACGAGAGCCAATACAACTCCGACTGCGGCTTCTTCATCCGGTACGCCCAAGACATCGGGCTGGACAAGTACGGCGCCGGCGTCGGCAACTACATCGCGACCGGCACCTACTTCGATCCCGCGCTCTACGAGAACCCGACCGTGGACGGCCGCAACGACGCCCTGATCAACCGGTCCGGGATCTACGCCGGCGGCCAGTTCCACGACTTCGACCACCTGCGGGTCAGCGAGGACGTCACCCACAGTTTCTACACGGGTGGCCGGCCGCTGCACCCGTGGGAGGGCGAGACCAACCCGATCGACCCCGCCAAGGGTCGCGAGCAGGGCAAGTACTCGTGGGCCAAGTCCCCGCGGTATGACGTGCCTGGCCTCGGGCGGATCCCGCTGGAGACCGGCCCCCTCGCGCGACGGCTCGCCGCTGCCGCGCCCGGCGCGACCGGACGCCAGGACGACGACCCGCTGTTCCTGGACATGATGGCCAAGCTCGGTCCGTCGGTGTTCGTGCGCCAGATGGCTCGCGTGCACGAGGCCCCGAAGTACTTCACGTGGGTCATGCAGTGGCTCAGTGAGATCGACCTGCGCGGCTCGTTCCACACCAAGCCGACCGAGCTCGACTCCGGCAAAGGCTTCGGATCCACCGAGGCCGCCCGCGGCGCCCTGTCGGACTGGATCGTCCTGGAGAACGGCAAGATCGCCAACTACCAGGTCGTCACGCCCACGGCCTGGAACATCGGCCCCCGCGACTCGAGCCAGACCCCCGGCCCGATCGAGCAGGCCATGGTCGGCACCCCGATCCGCGACATCCACGACCCCGTCGAGCTCGGCCACGTGGCGCGCTCGTTCGACTCCTGCCTGGTCTGCACCGTGCATGCCTACGACGGCAAGACCGGGCGCGAGCTCAATCGGTTCGTCGTCAACGGGATGGTCTGAGCAATCGTCCCGCATCCCGCACCATCCACCCCCACCCTGAGCACCACACCATGACCCAGCCCCACGAACTCCTCGACGATGGCTTCGCCCCACCCGGGTGCGAGGTCCTCGTCGTGGGGTGCGGCAATATCCTGCGCGGCGACGATGCTGTGGGGCCGCTGCTCGTGCGCGAGTTGTGGCACCGGGGACTGCCCGACGGGGTGCTGTGCGCCGATGGTGGCACCGCGGGGATGGACGTGGCCTTCCAGATGCGCGGTGCTCGCCGGGTCGTCATCGTCGATGCGGCGAGCACCGGCTCCACGCCCGGCACGATCTATCGCGTGCCGTCCGCGGAGGTTGCCTCACCCGGGGACCTCAGCGGCATTCACACGCATTCGTTCCGTTGGGACCACGCGTTGTCCTTCGCCAAGTGGCTGCTCGGGCCGCTCTACCCGCAGGACATCACCGTCTTCCTCATCGAGGCCGGTGGTCTGGAGCCTGGGGCGGAGCTGACCGGACCGGTCCAGGAAGCGATGCATCGCGTCGGTGATCTCATTGCGGCCGAGTTCTGGACGGAGCAGGCCACATGAATGCCGTGTGCGAGCTCACGGCGGACGGCAACCTGCGGATCCCGGTCACCGTTGCGGCCACCTACTTCCCGCAGGATGTCTGCGTCGCGGCCCGTGACGGCGACGACCTCCTGCTGGTCCCGCTGCGCGGGCCGGCGGGCGGAGGGCTGCTGCTCAAGCAGCGCACACGCGCGGGAGACCGGGTCCTGCTCGTCAGTGAAGCCTTGGGTTTCGCTGTGAGACCCGGCCACTACGAGACCTCCTGGGATGCCGACCAGGGGGCACTACGGGTCATCATGGGTACGCGCCAGGGATCCGCCGACGACGTCATTGAAGGAGATCCAACGTGAGCGCGTTGACCCAACCGATCGGGATCTTTCCCTTCCCCGCGGGGCTGATGCTGCTGCCCGAGGGGACCCCGTCGGAGGTCCGAGACACCCTGGCGGCCGGACGAATGCCGCAGGCCTGGCCGCAGGAGTTGGCCGCGCACGCAGCCGCGCACCGCGGCGACCCTGACGCAGCCTTGGCATGCCTGGACGGCCAGGACCCGGTGTCCGCCTACAACCGCTGGATCCTGGATCCCGATCGCGAGGACCTGGAGCTCGTCCGGACCGGTCTCCCGAGCGCGTGGCAACCTCTTGTCGACATTGTCGCGTACATGTCGGGGGCCAGCGACGAGGTGCCGACGGTGCCCGCTGACGCCGCCGCCGAGGTGCAGGCGCTGGGTGCCTCGGCCCGGGCCGCGGCGGCCCTGCAGGCCGGTGATGCTGACGGCGCGCTCACCGCGCTGGAGGACGGCATCACGTGGGCCACACCGGTGCTCCCGGCGCTGGCTGCCCTGTTCCAGGCCAATGCCGGCACCATCGCTCACGAGAACGCGGGTGCCGACGACGTCGCCCGCACCCACCTACAAGCCGCCGCCACGGTCCTCACCCACACCGACCTGCCGATCTCGCTCGCCGAGGTCCACCACCAGCTGGGCTCCTTGGCTCACGCCCAGGCAGCCGCCCACGGGGAACCTCTCCGCCAGGCGATGCACCACTATCACACCGCTTTGCAGCTGGTGACCGAGGAGAGCGCGCCGTACCTGTGGGCCACGACGCAGCTCAACCTTGCGGTCGCGTACCTCTCGTCCCCCATGACCGGGGCCGGCGACCAGCTGCGGCACGGCATCGCCACGCAGTCGCTGCGGGCAAGCCTGCGCATCCTGACCGCGCAGGAGCACCCGGACCTGTGGGGCACGGCCACCCTCAACCTGGCCAACGCGCTGGTCTATACCCCCTCGACGCACCAGGGCGACAACCTGGTCGAGGCCGTCGAGCTGTACGAGGAGGTGCTCGCGCGCCGGTCTCGCGAGCACGATCCCCTCGGGCGGGCTCGGGTCCTGGCTAACCAGGGCAATGTCCTGGCCCACCTGGGCATGTTCGAGCCCGCCAAGGCCAAGCTCGTCGAGGCGCGGTACCTCTTCGAGGAGCAGCTCGATCATGACGGCGTGCTCACCGTGCGCTCGGTCCTGGACGAGATTGCTCGCGCGACGGTCGGCTCCGATGACGCGTCCGACGCCCGCGAAATGGGCCAGATGGCGCGGATGCCGGTGCCCGCGGCGTCGGCAGGGTCGGGGTTGGGTTCGGCGCTGATGGGCGACGCGCCCCCGCGGCCCAAGGTCACGATCCTCTCCGGTGACGACCGATGACGGCGACGGCATCGGCGCGGACCTCGCTGGAGGACATCGCCTCGCGGCTGGACCAGACGCGCAGTCAGCTCGATGCGCTCGAGCCGGGCGTGCGGCAGCTCGCCGAGGATCACCTGCAGGCGCTCGACGAGGTCCATCGGGACGCCTTGCGCACGATCGTGCGGACGTTGCGTGACGACCCCCGGGGCAAGGAGTTGCTCTTCGCGCTGGTCGACGACCCTGTGGTCCACCTGGCCTTGGCGATGCACGGGATCGTGCGACCCGATCCGCTGACCGCAGCCCACGGTGTCCTGGCCTCGGTCCGCCCGGCGTTGCAGTCCCACGGCGGTGACGTCGAGCTCGAGCGGGTCGAGGACGCGACCGCCTACGTCAGCCTGCGTGGCGCCTGCAACGGCTGCTCGATGGCCTCGGTCACGATGCGCACCACGATCGAAGAGGCCCTCCTCGCGGGAGTCCCGGGACTACGCCGGGTCGAGGTCGTCCCCCGTGAGCCCGAGCCGGCTTTCGTCGACCTGGCGACGGTGCGCCGCCGCCCCGGAGTCGAGGTCGACCTGGAGCAGGCTGGCTGGGTCCGCGCCGGCGCCGCAGATGACGTCGCCCCCGGCATGGTGCGCGCGGTCACGGTGCCCGGGCCTTCGGGACCTCTGGCGGCGATTGTCGTGCACGCCGCCGGCACGCTCACGGCTTTCGTTGACGCCTGCGCGCACTTGGGCCGCACGCTCACTGACGCCGACGTCGACCCGGCGGCGGGCACCATCACCTGCGCCGGTCACGGGTTCTGCTACGACGTGACCGAGGGCGGCGAGTGCCTGTCGATGCCCGGTGCCACCCTGGAATCCCTGCCCCTGCGGATCGAGGCCGGCACGGTCTGGGTGCGGGCGAGGGAGAGCTGACGGATGCGGGTGCGCGTCATCACCCCCGGCGATTCGACCTCGGCCGCACCGCCGGTCATCCGGCGTGCGGGGACCTGGCCGCCGTCGTCTCCGTGGCGTCCCCGAGCAGTCCTCGGCGCGCCGTCACCGGGCGCGCTCCGCCTGCCCGATGCGCACCCGAGCGCGGCGACGCTCTATGCCCCCCGTGGTGTTTGGGTGGACCAGGAGCGGATCATCGTCTGCGACACCGGCAACCACCGCGTGCTGATGTGGTCCCGGCTTCCGGACCGCGATGGGCCCAGCGCACAGGTCGTCCTCGGGCAACCGGACATGGTCACCGAAGGACAAGCCACGGGCGGCCCCGCCCTCGGCATGAACCTGCCCACCGGTGTCCTCATCGATCAAGGTCGCCTCGTCGTCGCGGACGCGTGGCACCATCGACTGCTCGTGTGGGACCGACTGCCGACTGTCACGGGTACGCCTCCGGACCACGTTCTCGGACAGCCGGACCCGCTCAGCGTTGAGCCGAATGCCGCGGGCGAGACCACCGCCGGGACGTTCTACTGGCCATTCGGGATGGCCGTGATCGACGGACGCTTCGTCGTCGCGGACACCGGGAATCGGCGCGTTCTCATCTGGCGCGATGGTGTCCCTGCGCCCGGACAGCCCGCCGATGTCGTTCTCGGGCAGCCGAGCCCTTCGGCGCGTGAGGAGAACCGCGGCGGGCCCGTGGCCGCGGACTCGTTCCGCTGGCCGCATGCGATCGCGGGGACGGGGACCGGCGGCCTGCTCGTGGCCGATGCCGGCAACCATCGGGTGCTCCGATGGGACCGACACCCTGAGAGCGATAGGCCCGCAGATGGCGTTCTCGGACAGCCGGACTTCGCGAACGGGACCGAGTTCCCCTATGTCTCCCAGCGGGGTCGCCTGCGATTCCCGTATGCCGTGAGCACCGGGGAGCGGGCTCAGGGCCTGGCTGTCGCAGACACCGCCAACAACCGGGTCTTGGTCTGGGACAGGGTGGAGACGGCATTCTCCGGTGATGCGAATCAGGTGATTGGGCAACCCGATCTCGCCGCCAATGGGGAGAACCGGTGGGATGCCGTGGGGGCCGACACCTTGTGCTGGCCGTATGGGCTGAGCTGGCACGGCGACCTACTCGCGGTCGCCGACTCGGGGAACAACCGCGTCGTCCTCTGGGAGCGGACGCCATGAGCCGCCCGCCCTCGATGCCCTCGACGGTGGCCGGGACGACTGTGCGCGAACGGTTCGCGGTGCGCGGCATCGTTCAAGGCGTGGGTTTCCGGCCGTTTCTGGCCCGGCTCGCCGCCGACCTGGATGTGGCAGGGCGCTGCGCCAACGGCTCGACTCAGGTGGTGGTCGAGGTCGAGGGGGGTGCTACGGCCGTCGCCGAGTTCGGACGGCGGTTGCGTACGGATGCCCCACCTCTCGCGGTCATTCTCGACATCGTGTCGACCTCGCTGGTCCCGACCGGGGACACGGGGTTTGTCATCGGGCACAGCGCACCCGAGGCGGGCGAGCGCACCCTGGTCCCGCCCGATGTGGCGACCTGCCCGGCGTGTATCGCCGAACTGCGAGACCCGGGTAACCGGCGATACCGGCACCCCTTCATCACCTGCACCGACTGCGGTCCGCGGCTGACGATCATCACTGACCTGCCCTATGACCGGCCGACGACGACCATGGCGGACTTCCCCCTGTGCCCGGTCTGCGCCGCCGAGTATGCCGACCCCAGCGACCGCCGCTATCACGCCCAACCGATCGCCTGTCACGACTGCGGTCCGAGCCTGACGGTCCGGACACCGACAGGGCAGACCGTCGCCACCGGGACGCAGGACAGCCTCGCGGCCGTGCGAGCCGCGCTGTTTGCCGGATCCGTGGTCGCGGTCAAGGGCATCGGGGGGTATCATCTCGCCGTCCACGCGGCCAGCGCCTCGGCCGTGGCCACGCTGCGGGAGCGCAAGCACCGGCCCGACCAGCCGTTTGCCGTCATGGCTCTCGACCTTGACACGGCGAGCCACCTCGGGGTCGTCGGCGAGGTCGAGGAGAGCTTGCTCACGAGCTCGGCACGACCGATCGTCCTGCTGGATCAGCGTCCGGGTTGCTCCGCCTGGGTGACCGACGGCGTCGCTCCCTACCTGCCGACGCTCGGCGTGATGCTGCCCTACGCGCCGATCCATCACCTCCTCCTCGACGAGAACCTGCCGGTGCTGGTGATGACGTCGGGCAACCTGTCCGGCGAGCCGCTGTGCTTCACGCAGGATGACGCCCACGCGCGGCTGCGCGGCATCGCCGACCTGTTCCTCGACCACGACCGGCCGATCGCCGTGCCGGGCGAGGACTCGGTCGTCGCCGTGGACCGAGACGTCCCGGTGCCGGTCCGACGCTCTCGCGGCTACGCCCCTCTGCCGGTCATCGTCCCCTCGTCGAGTCAGGCCGTGCTGGCCGTCGGGGCCGAGCTCAAGAACACCGCGGCCCTGGCTCGCGACGGGTTGGCGTTCGTGTCGGCCCATGTCGGCGACCTCGGGGCCCTGGAGGCCCGCGATGCCCATGAGCGCACGGTTGCCCAGCTTGTGGGCTTCCACGGTCGCCGGCCCGACCTCGTCGTCGCCGACCTGCATCCCGGCTATGCCAGCCGCGCGTGGGCGCTGGCTTACGCGCAGGGGCACAGTCTGCCGGTGCTCGACGTCCAGCACCATCACGCGCACCTGGCCGGGCTCGCCGCCGAGCACGGACGCCTCGACGAACCGCTGGTCGGTCTCGTCTTCGACGGGACCGGATACGGCTGCGACGCCACGATCTGGGGTGGCGAGATCCTGGTCCTGCAGGACGGTGGAGCGCGCGCTGAGCGTGCGGGCCACCTCGCGACGCTGCCGCTGCCCGGGGGTGACGCCGCCGTGCGCAACCCGGTCCGGATGGCCGCGGCCGCCCTGCTCGCGCATGATGTGCCGCTGTCGGCGGCCCCGGCGGTGCTCGCCGCCCTCACCGGTGACGAGCGGGGTGCTCTGCCGGGGCTGGTGGCTCGCGGGGGCGTGGTCACGAGCAGCGCGGGGCGCCTGTTCGACATCGTTGCCTCGCTGCTCGCTGTGCGGCACCGGGTCACCTATGAGGGCCAGGCGGCGATCGAGCTCGAGGTACTCGCCGCCACCACGGACGGTGGCCCGACCGTGCGCTTGCCGGTGCGGACGAGCGCCGAGGGGATCGTCTTGGACACCGGGACCCTGCTGCGGGACCTCATCACGGCCCAGCGCGAGGGCGTGGAGCGAGCCGCGCTCGCCTGGTCCTTCCATGACGCCCTCGCGGCGGCAGGCGCCGCTGCCGCCGCGAGGGTATGCGCGACCACGGGCACGTCAACCGTGGGCCTGACCGGGGGCGTCTGGCAGAACCGGCTGCTGCTGGGCCGGACGCGTGACCATCTCGCGGCATTCGGACTGACGCCGCTGACCCACCACCTGGTGCCACCCAACGACGGGGGCATCTCCCTCGGCCAGCTCGCAGTGGGCCTGGCCACCCTGGCGAGAGGATGACCCATGTGCCTCGGAGTTCCCGGACGTCTCGTGCGCCGTTGGCAGGACGAGCGCGGCCTGTATGCGGCGGCTGACTTCGTCGGTGAGGAGCGGGTCATCCGCCTGGACTACCTGCCGGACCTGGTGGTCGGCGACTGGACGATCGTGCACGCCGGCTTCGCCCTGACCCGGATGGAGGAGGCCGAGGCGCACAAGACCATCGCGCTCATGCGATCGGTCGGACTGCTCGACGATGCCGTCCAGGAGGTGCCGACATGACCCTGGTCACGACGTCCGAGCCGGTCGACCTCGTCGACGCCGATCTCGCGGACGACCTCTCGCGGGCCGCCCTGTCTCTGGCTCGAGCCTTCCACCGCGGCGCCACCTTGTGGGTGACGTCCCCGCGGTGGGAGCCGCATGCTCACCACATCGCCGTCGAGTTCGTCCACCCCGTCGTGGTCGGGACGAGGGCGCTGCCCGCGGTCGCCCTCGTGGGGGCCGATCTGCTGGCCCAGGCGCGCACGGCCGTGCGCGCCGGAGATGTCGTCGTCGCCGTGGCCGCGGCCGACGACCCTCAGGTCCGTGACCTGATGCGCCGGGCCCCCGCCTGGGGCGCCGACACGGTGTGGATCGGGCACGGGCCACGCCCCGAGGTCGGCAGCGCCGACCAGGTCTTGTGGATCGACTCGGACGATCCGCTGGTGCCGATGACCGGCCGGTTCGTCCTGCTATATCACCTGCTGTGGGAGTTGACCCACGTGTGCTTCGAGCATCCGGGCCTGCTGCGCGCGCCGGACCCCGCCGAGTGCACCGATGACGTGTGTGTCACCTGCTCCGACGAGGGCCGGCTCGGCGAAGTCGTCGAGGTGCCCGTCGAGGACTACGCCCCCGCGTGGGTGCGCACCGCCGACGGTGAGGAAGAGGTCGACGTGACCCTCGTCGGACCAGTCACCGTCGGCGATCTGGTGATCGTGCATGCCGGCTCGGCCCTGACCCGGCTCGAGTTCGATGACCACGGAGGCGTGGCATGAGCGACACCACCGGATTCCTCTATCCCTTCATCGAGGCGCAGGAAAGCGACGCGCCGTCGCTGCTGGCCGACCTGGCCCGCTCCGCCCGGGCCAAGGCCACCCAGAGCCGCGAACTCCAACAGCAATGTCTGACGGCCATGGCCGCCGAGCTCGCCGTCGCCGGTGTGGCCATGGGGGAGCGGTTCGCTGCGGGTGGGCGACTGTTCACGTTCGGCAACGGCGGATCGTCCACAGACGCCGCCACCTTGGCGGCCATGTTCCGCAACCCAGCGCAGGGCCGGGCGGTGCCGGCCTGGTCGCTGACCGACGACCAGGCCGTGGTCACAGCTCTGGGCAACGATGTGGGTTTCGAGCTCATTTTCAGTCGTCAGCTCATCGCCCACGGCACCGACCGCGACGTCGCCATCGCCCTGTCGACCTCCGGCAACAGCGACGACCTGTTGCGCGGACTCGCGCAGGCGCGCCGAGGCGGCCTGCTCACCATCGCGTTCGCCGGCTACGACGGCGGAGCGATGGCGGCCGCCGATGACGTCGACCACTGCTTCACCGTCCCCAGCCAGAGCATCCACCGCATCCAGGAGAGCCAGGCCGTCCTCGGCCACGCCCTCTGGCAGCACGCCCAGACCGCTCTCGCCCAACACCGACGGTCGGGCAGCCGCCGGGCCGCCGACCCCACCCCCCTCGGAGACCTTCGATGACCACCACCCCGGACACCGACGCCCGCGCCCAGCGATTGGCCACGCGGGAAGCCGAGATGCTCGCCCGGATCGACAGTTTCCGACAGCGACGACCTCGCCTCCTCGAGGATGTGGTCACTCTCGCCCACGGCGCCGGAGGCAAGTCCAGCGCGGCCCTGACCGACGCGGTCTTCCTTGAGGCCTTCCGCAACGACACCCTCGAACAGCTCGGAGATGCGGCCGTCCTGACCCTGCCCACGGGGGAGCGACTCGCCTTCTCCACCGACTCCTACGTCGTGCAGCCCCTGCGGTTCCCGGGCGGCTCCATCGGGCACCTCGCCGTGCACGGCACGGTCAACGATCTTGCGGTGTCCGGGGCTGTGCCCCAGTGGATCTCGGCCGGGTTCGTCATCGAGGAGGGCCTGCCCATCACGACGCTGCGCGAGATCGTTGCCGACATGTCGCAGGCCGCCGCCAAGGCCGGGGTCACGATCGTCACCGGCGACACCAAAGTCGTGGCCAAAGGCGCCGCCGACGGGCTCTTCATCAACACCGCCGGGGTCGGGGTGGTCCCGAGTGACCGTCGACTCGGTCCGGATCGGGTCCAGCCCGGTGACCGCGTCATTCTCTCCGGTCCCATGGGGGACCACGGCATGGCGGTGCTGCTCGCCCGCGGCGAGCTCAATCTCGAGGCCGACATTGCCTCCGACACGGCCTCCCTCGCCTCGGTCATCGCGGATCTGCTCGCTGCCGCCCCGGGCACCCGGTGGATGCGCGACGCCACCCGTGGCGGCGTCGGCACGGTCTGCAACGAGCTGGCCAAGAGCGCCGGCATCGGGGTGGTCCTCGAGGAGGAACGTTTGCCCGTGCGTCCCGTGGTGCTCGGCGCCTGCGACCTGCTCGGCATTGACCCGCTCTACGTCGCCAACGAGGGCCGGTTCGTGGCCGTCGTCCCGGTGCAGGAGGTCGATGCCGCCCTGGCCGCCATGCGTGCCCACGAGGTCGCCGCCGATGCCGTCGTCATCGGCGAGGTCGTGGAGGAGCCCCCGGGCATCGTCGTGCTGCGCACCCCGTTCGGCGGCAGCCGGATCGTCGACATGCTCGTCGGCGATCCACTGCCCCGCATCTGCTGATCACCCGTCCGAAAAGCGTTCCAGGAGAGCCATATGTGTCTCGGTATCCCCGGTCAAGTCGTCGCCACAGTCGACGCCGACGACTATCTCGCCAAGGTTGACGTCTCCGGTGTGCAGCGCACCATCAGCGTGCGGCTGCTCGCCGACGAGGGCCTGCAGGAGGGGGACTGGGTGTTGGTCCACGTCGGCTTTGCCATGGCCAAGATCGACGAGGCCGAGGCCCAAACGACGCTCGAGCAGATCAAGAAGCTCGAAGCCGAGTACGAGGCCGAGATGGATGCCTTCACGTCCAGTTCCCTGTAGCCCGCGGCATTCCCCGAAAGGACCCTCCCATGAAGTTCGTCGACGAGTTCCGCGACCCCGCTGCCGCCCGCGCCCTCCTGGCGCGGATCACCGAGCTGGCTGGTGATGACCAGTTCAAGTTCATGGAGGTCTGCGGTGGCCACACCCACACGATCTACCGCCATGGCCTCGAACACGTTCTCCCGGACGGTATCGAGCTCGTCCATGGGCCCGGCTGTCCGGTCTGTGTGATCCCCATGGGACGGATCGACGATGCCATGTGGCTCGCCGAGCAGCCGGACGTCATCTTCACGACCTTCGGCGACATGATGCGCGTCCCCGGCTCCCGCGGATCCCTCCTGGACGCCAAGGCCAGGGGAGCGGACTGCCGCTTCGTGTACTCGCCGCTGGATGCGCTCAAGATCGCGCAGGAGAACCCGACCAAGCACGTCGTCTTCTTCGCCGTCGGCTTCGAGACGACGGCGCCCTCGACGGCGGTGACGCTCGTGCGGGCCAAGCAGCTCGGGATCACCAACTTCTCGGTGTTCGCCAATCACGTGACGATCGTGCCGCCGATCAAGGCGATCCTGGACAGCCCCGACCTGCGGCTGTCGGGCTTCCTCGGGCCGGGACATGTCTCGACCGTCGTGGGCACCCGGCCCTACCGGTTCGTGCCGGAGGTCTACGGCAAACCGCTCGTCGTCACCGGCTTCGAGCCGCTCGATATCCTGCAGGCGGTGCACATGCTGCTCCTGCAGATCCGCGAGGACCGCTGCGAGGTCGAGAACCAGTACTCCCGGGTGGTGCGGCCCGACGGCAACCCGCAGGCCCTGCGGCTCCTGGCGCAGACGATGGAGCTGCGACCCCACTTCGAATGGCGTGGCCTGGGCTTCATCAGCCAGAGCGCGCTGAAGGTGCACCGGGACTTCGCGCAGTGGGACGCCGAGGAACGGTTCGCCATGCCCGGGGTGCGGGTCGCCGACCCCAAGGCCTGCCAGTGCGGCGAGGTCCTCAAAGGTGTCATCAAGCCATGGGAGTGCAAGGTGTTCGGGACAGCGTGCACGCCCGAGACGCCGATCGGGACCTGCATGGTCTCCCCCGAGGGGGCCTGCGCGGCCTACTACAACTTCGGTCGCCTCCATCGGGAGACCGCGGTCATGGTCGGTCGACGCTCGGCCTTGTGACGGGGTCGCCGTGACCATCGCGAATGCCGTGTCGCCAGGCCACCGGCTGTTCGCCCGGTATGCGCATGCGCCCAATGCGTTGGGCTACTGCGGACCGGCCACGGCGGCTGCCCTGCAGCAGGTGGCCTGCGGCGGTGGCCCGCAGGTCGATGTGCCGCGCCTGGCCCGCCAGTTCTCCGGGGCCTGGCCGTACCAGTCCCTGCTGGCCGAGTCCCTCGCGGCGGTGGGGATCGACCTCGACCCGCTCTCCCCGCAGGTGGGTCGGGCCTACTGGACGACCACCGCGCTGACCGACAGAGTGCAGCGCACGGCATTCGGCGCGTTGTTGCTCGACCGATTCGGGTCCCAGGCTGGGCACTATTGGAAGCATCTGGGACCAGACCTGCTCGACGAGGTGGCGCCGACCCACGCGTTCCACGTGCTCGGCGTCTACCCCTGGTCGCGCCTGCTGCGCACCGGACTACCCGAGCCGCTGCACGTCCTGGACTCCTGCCGGATCCGGGCGGGTCGGGTCATCGATCTCGATGATGACCAGGCCGTCATCGAGGTCGATACGCTGACGTGGGACGGACACACTTTGGGGGTGTCCGTCCCACGTCGCGAGCAGGTGCGACGACGCACGGCCGATGGGTATTTCACGGACGCGATCACAGACGGCGACCACGTCGCGGTGCACTGGGGCTTCCTGTGCGACAGGCTTTCCACGACCGAGGCCGATGACCTCGTGGCCTCGACCCGCCTGCAGGTGGAACGCACCAACGTTCGCCTGGGGCGTGGTGCCTGACGGCATTCAGGATCGGGTCTAGGTGGTGTCGTCCGGGTGGTCCGTCGGCTCCTGGACGCTGGGGCGAAGGGCAACCCGGGTGACCCGGTTGCCCGTCATGGCGACGACCTCGATCCGTCCGGCGTCCTCGTCGAGGTCGACGACGTCGCCCACCTTGGGGATGCGTTCGAGGCGCGCCATGACGAAGCCGGCCACTGTTTCGTAACTGCCGTCCGGCAGGGCGACACCGGTCATCTCGGCGAAGTGCTCGAGCGTCATCCCGGCATCGAGCGAACCCACCGCCTCTGGTGTTGTGGTCCTCGGTTCGGGCGCGTCGTACTCGTCGCGGATCTCGCCCACGAGCTCCTCGACGAGGTCCTCGAGGGTGACGATCCCGTCGGTCCCGCCGTATTCGTCGACGACGACAGCCAGGTGCCGACCCTGCTCGCGCATGAGCGCCACGGAGGGCAGCACGCGCTTGCTGCCGGGGAGCAGGAGCAGCGGGCGGGCGACATCGCGCACGCGGCGGGGGTCGCCGGTGGCGACGCCGATGAGCTCGCGAATGTGGAGCACGCCGATGAGGTCGTCGACGTTGTCGCCGGTGACGGGGTAGCGGGACCAGGGCAGCTCGCGCAGCTGCTGAGCGGCCTGCGGCAGCGGCAGATCGCCCCGGACGAAGGTGACGTCGCCGCGGGGGCGCATCGCCTCCTCGACCGTCGTGTCCGAGGCCGCGAACACATCGCGCAGGATCCGCCGCTCCTGGTCATCGAGGGCCTCGTGGGAGATGACGAGGTCGCGCAGTTCCTCCTCGGTGAGAGTCTCGCCACCGGCATTCGGGTCACCGCCGAGGAGGCGCACGACGGCGTTGGTCGACAGGGACAGCAGGGCGATGACCGGTCGCATGAGGACCGAGAAGCGGTCGAGTGCCGGCGTCACGGCGAGAGCCACCGTGGTCGCCTTCTGCAGCGCGAGGCGTTTGGGGACCAGCTCGCCGAGGACGAGCGAGAGGTAGGCAATGATCAGCGTCATGCCGACAAGGGCGACGGTGTCAGCGGCTCCCTCCGACAGACCGAGACCCATGAGCGACGGCACGAAGTCCGGGGCGATCGTCGAGCCGCCGTAGGCGGCCGAGAGGAAACCGGTCACGGTGACGCCGATCTGCACGGCGGCCAGGAACCGGTTGGGGTCGCGGGCCACGGCGGCGACGCGGGCGCCCCGAGCACTGGCCCGCTCAAGGGCGGCGAGCTGACTCTCGCGCAGGGAGACCAGGGCGATCTCGGTGGCGGCAAAGACTCCACCGATAAGGACGAAGAGGACGACCAGTCCGACGTTGATCCAGGTCTGGGTGTCCACGGCTACCGTTCACCCCCGATCGCGCCGGCGGGTGAACGGCCGATACTTCGATAGTCGTCCATCGCGGCATTCTATTTCAGCCGTGCGGGGCGCCGTGTCTGCGGACCACCGCGTCGAGGTGACGCGACACGCGGACGAATGCCGCGCGAGCCTCAGCGTGTCGGGTCATCTCGACGGGAGGGCTGAGACCGGTTCAGGCGATGGGGTTTCTCGGGGGCGGGATGGCCGCGTATTCTCGAACAGGTGTACGAACAGCCGCCTCCGCGCCGGGCTGCGAGCCCGGGTTCGCCTGGAGGCCGCGCGCGGACGGGGCCGCCGGGTTGGCCTCGTGGGGTGCCGCCTCCGGACGCACCGGGGTGGCAACAATCGGCCGTGGTCTGGCTGCTCGATCACTGCCCTTCGGAGTATCGCCAATATGCGGCGTGGCGGCGGCACCCGCTCGCTCTGGCGTGGCTCACCCGACGGCATCTGGCTGCCCAGGTCGAGGCCATGCGTGAGGGTTACCGCGGCATCCGAGTCGACCTCGGGGAGCAGATCGGTCCGGAGGGCGTGCACGACGTCCTGGCCTCCCTGGAGCTGGAGGGGGCTCGGTTGGTCGCGGCCCAACGGGCGGCGGGTCTGGTCTACGAAGCGCTTGACGGGTACAGCTTCGTCCCCCGGCTGTAGTCGGCGGACTCGGTCATGTGCTCCTCCAGGAGTCGGTCGAGCAACTGCCCGATGGCGGCCGCCACCTCCTGCGGATAGAGCATGGTCCCGAGGTGCTGGATGCCCAGGTGGATCATGGGGACCTCCGCGTCGACAGCCCGAGACACGGCCTCGGGATAGCGATCGGTCAGGCTCAGATACGCCCAACTCCCAGGCAAAGCCCCGGGCCCGGCCGGTTCGGTGAACCACGTCCAGGGCACGAGCGGCAACTCGGTCAACGTGGGCAGGGAGACATCGTCAAACCACTCGTTCCACGCCGGGAGGCGGCCGTCGCGCACGAGTGACTTGAGGCGAGCGGCCAGTTCGAAGGTCACCTCATCGACCCAGGCGCTGCCGGGCGCGGGCAGAGACGCATCGATATAGATGTGTCCGACAACGTCGGGCAGGCGCACCGTGAGCTCGCCCAGCAGTGGCCCGGCGCCGCTGTGGGCCAGGAGCACCAGCGGTCCGTCGATCCGGTTCAGCTGCCCCATCAGTCGATCGATGACATCGAGCCGTCCCACGTCCTCGACATCGAACACCCCGACCAGGGAGGGCACAAAGACGGTGTAACCGAGTGCAGTGAGAGCCTGCGCGGTCGGCTCCACGGTGTCCGGTCCCACCACCGGGCTGTGCAGGAGAGCAAGGGTGATATTCGTGTCGGTCCCCATGAGTCATCGTTGCACATGAGGTGTTCACGGTCGGGGGAACGGCGGGAGATTGTGTGAGAGCCGCCCGATTGCCACGGACGGAAGGTCGCTGCGCCTAGAATCAGTGGGTTGGCTGCTGGTGCCGGAATGCCGCACGCAGGGCCCCTCGCCCCGGGGATGGCCGACACGGCATACCGACCCACGGTGGCCCCGAGCCCTGCGGTGATGACGGAAAGGACGAGCGTGACCTTGCTCGAACGGATCCACGGCCCCGCCGACGTCAAGGCCCTTGGCGAGGACGACCTGCCGGCCTTGGCGCAGGAGATCCGCACGTTCCTGGTCCAGGAGGTGACCCGCACCGGTGGCCACCTCGGACCCAACCTCGGGGTCGTCGAGCTCACGATCGCGTTGCACCGGGTGTTCGACAGTCCTGAGGACACCATCGTGTTCGACACCGGCCACCAGTCCTATGTCCACAAACTGCTCACGGGTCGCCGTGACTTCACCGCCCTGCGTCAGCAAGGGGGTCTGTCCGGTTATCCCAGCCGGGCCGAGTCCCCGCATGACGTCGTCGAGAACTCCCACGCCTCCGGGTCGCTCTCGTGGGCCCACGGCATCGCGACCGGCCGGGTGGTCCAGGGGGAGCGGCACCGCCACGTCGTCGCGGTCATCGGTGACGGAGCCCTGACCGGCGGTATGGCTTGGGAGGCGGTCAACAACATCGCCGCCGACAAGGAGCTCCCGCTCGTCCTCGTTGTCAATGACAACGAGCGTTCCTATGCCCCGACCCGCGGTGGCCTGGCCGAGGCCTTGTCGTCGCTGCGGACCACCCAGTCCTACGAGCACTTCCTGGATTGGGGCAAGCACCAGCTGCGCCGCACCCCGGTCGTCGGCGCGCCGATGGAGCGTGCCCTGCACGGGGTCAAGAAGGGCATCAAGGACGTTGTCGCTCCGCAGGGCCTCTTCGAGGATCTCGGCCTGAAGTACGTCGGCCCCGTCGACGGCCACGATGCCCATGCTGTCGAGCAGGCGCTGCGTCGGGCCAAGTCCTTCGGTGGGCCGGTGCTCGTGCACGTGCTGACCCAAAAGGGCCGCGGCTACGACCATGCCGTCAACGACCAGGCCGACCAGTTCCATGCGGTCGGTGTGATCAATGCCGAGACCGGCCTGCCGTTCGAAGTCGCCGGTCGGTCATGGACTGACGAGTTCGCGGAGGCAATGGTCGCCGTCGGTGCCCAGCGTGAGGACGTCGTCGCGATCACGGCGGCCATGATGATCCCGGTCGGGCTCGACCGCTTTGCCGCGGCCTATCCGGACCGGATCTTCGACGTCGGGATCGCCGAGCAGCATGCGGCGACCATGGCCGCCGGCTTGGCCTTCACCGGGCTGCACCCGGTGGTCGCGATCTATGCCACGTTCCTCAACCGGGCCTTCGATCAGCTGCTCATGGACTGTGCGCTGCATCGCGCCGGGGTGACCTTCGTCTTGGACCGGGCCGGGGTAACCGGACCCGATGGGGCCTCCCACCATGGGATGTGGGACATGTCGATATCGGGTGTCGTGCCGGGACTGCACCTGGCCGCCCCGCGCGATGGGCAGCAGATCCCCCTCTCCTTGGAGGCCGCCGTCGGCATCAGCGACGCGCCGTCGGTCATCCGCTTCCCCAAGGGCACTGTCGGTGCCCCCATCGAGGCGCTGCGCACGATCGGTGGCGTCGACGTGCTCGCGGAGCCGGATGATGCCGACGTCGACGTGCTCCTTGTCGGCATCGGGGCGATGGTGCCGACGGCGCTTGGCGTTGCCGCCAAACTCACCGCCAGTGGTCACCGGGTTCGCGTCGTCGACCCCGTGTGGGCCTTGCCGGTCAACCCCGAGCTCGTGGCGCTGGCCCGTGGCGTGCGCCGCGTCGTCGTCCTGGAGGACAACGTCGTCGTCGGCGGCATCGGCACCCAGGTCGGCCAGACGCTGCGGGCGGCCGACCTCGACGTGCCAGTGGACACCTTCGGCATCCCCTCGGCATTCCTCGACCATGCTTCGCGCGGGCAGGTTCTCGACGCCATCGGCCTGACGCCGGACGCCGTCACCGAGGTCGTCGAGCGCCGTCTGCGCTGACCTGCTCCGCCCGCGCTGGCGGACAGATCTGCCGGGGCAGAAGACGCGGGTTCGCAGGGGAAAACAACCCGTGCGAACCCGCACCAACCCACTTCAGGCGGGAAAGTTGGGGCAGGTGGGGGCGGCGACAGTGGGTCAGATGTCCCGGAAGGTCTCGATGGTCGCCCCGAGCGCATTGAGCCGCTCGGCGAGGTCCTCGTAGCCGCGGTTGATGACATAGACGTTGCGCAGCACCGATGTGCCCGGTGCCGCGAGCATCGCCAGCAGGATGACGACCCCAGGCCGCAGCGCCGGCGGGCAGATCACCTCGGCCGCGCGCCACTTGGCCGTCGGGCCGGTGATGAGCAGCCGGTGCGGGTCGAGGAGCTGGACCTGGGCGCCGACCTTGTTGAGCTCGACCAGGTGCAGCGCCCGGTTCTCGTAGACCCAGTCGTGAATCATCGTCGTGCCCTCGGCGCACGCGGCGATCAGGGCGAAGAACGGCAGGTTGTCGATGTTGAGCCCGGGGAACGGCATCGGGGCGACCTTGTCGATCGGCGCCTTGAGCGGCCCGGGGTGCAGGGTCAGGTCCACGAGCCGGGTCCGGCCGTTGGCCGCGAGGTACTCGGCGGACAGGTCGTACTTCAGACCCATCGTGGCCAGCGTCGCCAACTCGATCTCGAGGAACTCGATGGGGGCACGCTCGATGGTGATCGACGATCCCGTCACCACACCGGCCGCGATCAGGCTCATCGCCTCGATCGGGTCCTCGGAGGGGGAGTACTCGACGTCGCGGTGGATCGCGCCCACGCCGCGAACGGTCAGGGTGGTCGTGCCAATGCCCTCGACCTCGACTCCGAGCTCCTGCAGGAAGAAGCAGAGGTCCTGGACCATGTAGTTGGACGACGCGTTGCGGATGATCGTGACACCGGGGTGCCGAGCGGCCGCGAGCAGGACGTTCTCGGTGACGGTGTCGCCGCGCTCGGTGAGCACGATGGCATCGTCGAGATCGCCCAGCGGGCGCTCGCCCACGAGGGCCTCATAGGTCCCGTGGGTTGCCGTCACGCCGAGCCCGAAACTGCGCAGCGCCGTCAGGTGCGGCTCGACGGTCCGGGTGCCGAGGTCGCACCCGCCGGCATAGGGCAGCCCAAAGGACTCGAACTCGTGCAGCAGTGGGCCGAGGAACATGATGATGGTGCGCGTCCGTCGGGCCGCCTCGATGTCGATAGAGGCCAGATCCAGCCGGGTCGGCGGGATGATCTCCAGGTCACTGGTCCCCGGCAGCCAGCGCACCTTGACCCCGATCGAGGTGAGCACCTCGATGATCCGGTTGACCTCCTCGATGCGCGCGAGGTTGCGCAACGTGGTCCGTCCCTTGTTGAGCAGGGAGGCGCACAGCAACGCGACGGCGGCATTCTTGCTCGTCTTGACCGGGATCGACCCGGACAGCTGCTTGCCGCCCTCGATCCGCAGGTGCTGGGGGCCGGCGTGGCCGAGGGAGACGAACTCGCTGTCGAGCTTTAAGCCCACGCGGGCGAGCATCTCCAGCGACAGGTTTTGGCGGCCCTGCTCAATGCGCGCGATGGCGCTCTGGCTGGTCCCGATGAGATCGGCCAGCTCGGATTGGGTCAGCCCCTGGCGGCGCCGGGCATCACGAATGAGCTCCCCGATACGGGCGAGATAGGTCGACTCGGTTGTCGTCATCACCCCGCCAGCCTAGATCACATATGAGATTGATCCGCAATCCTTGGTGGACATCCTTGGCAAACTGTCGAGCAAATAGGTCCCAGTACGCCACTTCGTGGTATGTCGTCAGTGTCTCGCCAGAGAACGCGAATGCCGCCCGCTGCAGGCGAGCGGGCGGCATTCGTCATGCCTGTGACCAGGGCGTCAGGTGGGTCAGGCGGGAACGCTGGCGACCCCGGCGGGCAGGAACCGGTGACCGACCACCTGCTCCGAAACCCCTTCGCGATCGAGCAGCGGGACGAGCCCACCGTTCCAGAACGAGAAGCCTGCACCCGTGATCATCGCCAGGTCGATGTCCTGCGGCGCCTGGGCCACCTGATCCTGAAGCATCCGACCCACCTCGTCGGCAAGCGCGGAGAGGATCCGCGCGCGCGCCTGCGGGACCGTGAGCACGATCGGGTGCTCCGGGACGACCGCCATGGCGAGCACCTCGGGATCAGCCACCGGCTTGCCGTCGACCAGCGTGAAGAAGCCCGGCTTACCCGCCGCGACCATCCGCTCCAGGGTGGGTGAGGCGTAGAACCGGTCACCGAACGCCCGCACGAGGGTCTGGCTGTTGTGCAGGGCGATGGCCGGGCCGACGAGCCCGACCAGGACGAAGGGCGGCATCGGTGCGAGCCCGGCGACGGCCTGGTCTGCCACGGCCAGGGGAGTGCCCTCGTCGATGATCCGGCTGAACTCACCCATGAACCGTCCGAGGAGCCGGTTGGTGATGAAGGACGGGGCGTCCTTGACCCGGATCGTGGTCTTGCGCAGTCCCTTACCCACGGCGAATGCCGTCGCGAGGGTCGCGTCATCCGTGCGCTCGCCCGGGATGATCTCGAGGAGCGGCATGACGGCGACGGGGTTGAAGAAGTGGAAGCCGACGACCCGCTCGGGGTGCTGCAGGCCGCTGGCCATCGCCGTGATCGACAGCGAGGACGTGTTGGTGGCCAGCACGCACGTCGGCGAGACGACGGCCTCGACTTCGGCGAAGACCTGCTGCTTGACCGCGAGCTCCTCGAAGACGGCCTCGATGACGAACTCGGCGTCGGCGAAGCCCTCCTTGCTCGTCGAGCCGGTGACCAGCCCGGTGAGGAAGTTGGCGCGGTCCTGACTCAGGCGACCCTTGGCCACCCGGCCGGCGATGTCGCCGTGGACGTAGCCCACGCCCTTGTCGATGCGCGCCTGGTCGAGGTCGGTCATGACGACCGGGACCCCGAGCTTCTCGGCGAACAGCAGGGCGAGCTGGCTGGCCATGAGCCCGGCGCCGACGATCCCGACCTTGGTGACCGGTCGGGCCAGGGCCTTGTCGGGCGCACCAGCGGGTCGCTTGGCGCGCTTCTGGATGAGGTTGAAGGAGTACAGGCCGGCGCGCAGCTCGTCGCCCATGATGAGGTCGGCGAGAGCATCGTCCTCGGCCGCGAAGGCCGTGGCCCGGTCGCTGGTGCGGGCGGCAGCCATCAAGGCGATGGCCCGGTACGGCGCGGGCGCGGTGCCAGCCGTCTTGGCGTTGGCGATTGTGGTGGCGGCCTTCATCGCGGCCTCCCAGGCCGCCTCGTCGACGGTGTGGTCGGTGCGCTGCACCGTGGTTGCTCCGCTGATGACGCTGGCCGCCCAGCGGATCGACTCCGCGAGGAAGTCGGCGGGCTCGAACATCGCATCACCGATCCCGAGCTGGACGGCCTGGGGCCCCTTGAGCATCCGATTCTGGGAGAGGGCGTTGTCGATGATGACCGTCACGGCATTCGCCGGTCCGATGAGCCGGGGGAGCAGGTAGCAGCCGCCCCAGCCGGGCACCAGGCCGAGGAAACACTCGGGCAGCGCGATCGCCGGGACGCCCGAGGAGATCGTCCGGTAGTCGCAGGCCAGCGACAGCTCGACGCCACCGCCCATGGCCGCCCCGTTGACGAACGCGAACGTCGGCACCGGCAGGTCCATGACGGCCGAGAATGCCGCGTGCCCCGCCTGGGCCACCGCGAGGGCCTGGGCGCGCTCGGTGACGAACGGCACCCCGGTCAGGTCGGCGCCGACGGCGAAGATGAACGGCTTGCCCGTGATGCCGACGGCGACGATCTCGCCGGCCTCGGCGCGCCGATGCGCCTCTGCCACCGCTGCCGTGAGCAGTCCGATCGACTCCGGCCCGAAGGTGTTGGGCTTGGTGTGGTCGTGGCCGTTATCGAGGGTGATCAGCGCCATCGTGCCTGCGCCGGCGGGGAGAGTGATGTCGCGGATGAGGGCCGCGGTGACGACCTCGGTCTCGAAGGTGGCAGGGGCGCTCTGGGTGGTCTGGGTCATCGGTCAGCCTTCCTTACTGAAGTCGGCGTGGTGCGGGTTCTCCCAGATGACTGAGCCGCCCATGCCGATGCCGATGCACATGGCGGTCACGCCGTAGCGGACCTCGGGGTGCTCGGCGAACTGCGCGGCGAGCTGGGTCATCAGGCGCACGCCCGAGGAGGCGAGCGGGTGGCCGGTGGCGATGGCGCCGCCGTACTCGTTGACGCGCGGGTCGTCGTCGGCGATGCCGAAGTGGTCGAGGAAGGCCAGGACCTGCACCGCGAACGCCTCGTTGAGCTCGAACAGGCCGATGTCGTCGATGGTCAGTCCCGCCTTGGCCAGGGCCTTTTCCGTGGCCGGGACCGGTCCGATCCCCATGACCTCGGGCTCGACCCCAACGAACGCGTAGGACACCATCGCCATCTTGACCGGCAGGTCGTGCTCGGCCGCGGCCTGCGCCGAGGCGAGCAGGCAGGCGGTCGCGCCGTCGTTCAGGCCTGCGGCATTCCCGGCGGTGACGTGGCCGTGGGGCCGGAACGGCGTCTTGAGGGCCTCCAGGTCGGACATGGTCGTCTGCGGGCGTGGCGGCTCGTCGACCGTGGCCAGGCCCCAGCCCTGCTCCGCGCTGCGCGTGGCGACAGACACCAGGTCGGGCTGGATCTTGCCCGCGGCATACGCCGCGGCGAGCTTGCGTTGGGAGCCGAGCGCGAACGCGTCGCTGCGCTCCTTGGTCAGCTGGGGGAAGCGGTCATGCAGGTTCTCGGCCGTGCTGCCCATGACCAGGGCGCTCGGGTCGACGATCTTCTCGGCAATGATCCGCGGGTTGGGGTCGATGCCCTCGCCCATCGGGTGGTGGCCCATGTGCTCGACCCCGCCGGCAATGGCGATGTCGATGGCGCCGACCCCGATCGCGGAGGCGACCTGGGTGACGGCAGTCATGGCGCCGGCACACATCCGGTCGACGGAGTAGCCCGGGGTGGTCTTGGGCAGGCCGGACAGCAGCGCGGCCAGGCGCCCGAGGGTGAGGCCCTGGTCGCCGATCTGGGTCGTGGCGGCGATGGCCACCTCCTCGACCTTGTCGCCGGGCAGGCCGGGGTTGCGGCGCAGGAGCTCACGAATGCAGGTGATGACGAGGTCGTCGGCGCGGGTCTGGGCGTAGATGCCCTTGTCCCCAGCCTTGCCAAACGGGGTGCGAACCCCATCGACGAAGACGACGTCGTGCAGCGTTCTCGGCACGATAACTGCCTTTCAGCGACGGTCGGATACGGCCGGTCGGCCGACCACTTCCCGCCATGCTACTAAGCGGTCGCTCACTTGTCGCCGACGGCCTGGGTGACCGCCGTCACCTGGACGCGGGAGCACTCAGGTGGGGGAAGGTCCGGCGAATGCCGCTTCGAGCATGGGGGCGACGATGGCGGCCTGCCACGGTCGCACGCCGTGCTCGGACAGCGCCGCCTCGAAGGAGGCCGCATCCGGGGTCGCTGGCGGTCGCCACACGACGCGGCGCAGCGGGTCGGGAGAGACGACGTTCTCGACGGGGATCGTGCGGTGCGTCGCGAACTCGGTGAGCGCCTCACGGGTGGCGGCCAGCCGAGCCGCGGCCACCGGGTCCTTTTCGCCCCAGCTGCGCGGGGGCGGCGGGCCATCGGCGGGCAGCACCCGTGGGGGTAGCGCGTCTTCGGGGAGCTCGTGGCCCCGCGCTACGGCAGCCAACCAGGTCCGCGCATACCGCTCGATGGCCCGGTTCGAGCGCGGCAGGGAGGATGCCTCGCGGGGGGCGGCCGCAGCCACGTCGAGCAGGGCCGCATCAGGGATGATCCGTCCCGGAGAGATGTCGCGGTCGCGGGCGATGTCGTCACGGGCCCACCACAGCTCGCGCGCGATGGCCAGGCCGCGCCGGGTCTTCAGGCTCGACAGGCCGGAGAGACGGCGCCACGGGTCCGCCCGCTCGGTGGGCATCCAGGTCAGCAAGGCGTCGAACTCCTCGCGGGCCCACTGCGCCTTGTCCGCTCTGGCCAGGTCGACACCCATGAGATTGCGCAACTCGTCGAGGACCTCGACATCCAGGGCCGCATAGCGCAACCAGGAGGTCGGCAGCGGTCGGGTGGACCAGTCGACCGCCGAGTGTTCCTTGGCCAAGCTCAGCCCGAGGTAATGCTCGACGACCGCGGCGAGCCCCACGCGCGGGAGCCCGAGTAGGCGGGCGGCCAACTCGGTGTCGAAGAGTTGGCGAGGCCGCAATCCGACCTCGGCCAGGCAGGCGAGATCCTGGGTGGCGGCGTGCAGGATCCACTCGGCGGGACCGACGGCCTCGTCCAACGGAGTGAGGTCAGGACAGGCGATCGGGTCGATCAGGAATGTGCCGGCCCCCTCGCGACGCAGTTGCACCAGGTAGGCCCGCTGCCCATACCGGTAGCCGGAGGCCCGCTCGGCATCGATCGCCACCGGGCCGACGCCCTGGGCGATGGCCGCAGCTGCGGAGAGCAGGGCCCGCTCGCCGTCGACCACGGCCGGAATGCCATCGGCCGGTTCGGACAGGGGGATCGCCATCGTGTCAGGTGGGGGAGCGCTCACGGTGTCAGCGGCGCGGCCCGGGTAGGGCCACGACTCCGTCGGGCAGCGGCGGTAGGCCGGCAATGGTGCACAGCAGGTCGGACCACGCGAGCAGGTGGACCCCGAGATCGAGGTCCACCGGGGTCCACGAGGCCCGCACCTCCATCTCGACCGTCGCCGGTCGATCGGCCAGCCCGGCGAAACTCTCCGACACCACCCGGGTCACTGTCCCGGCCTCGGCGTGGAACGCCACGTCACGGCCACTGAGGGCATCAATCAGCCATGACCACCCGACGGCACCGAGGGAGGGCTCGAGGGCAAACTCGGGCTCGAGCTCAGCTCGGGCGAAGGTCACGGCACGCCAGGCCCCACCCCAGGGCTCGGGCTCGGATGGGTCGTGCAGGAGCACGAAGCGCCCGGAGGCGAGCTCGTCTTCGGAGCCAACTCGGCTGACCACGTCGGCGGTCAGGGCGACGGAGTACGGGGCGATACGTCCAGGGGCGGGCACCTCGGTCAACCGGACCTCGGGACGCAGCCGGACATGGCGCAGGTCCGCCAGGGCTCGAACGAACTCTGGCGGCTCTCGCCCAGGAACGGTGCGGCCAGCCACCTCCGCAATGTATGACGACGGCGGGGGCGATGCCATCAGGGCGCGCCGGTTACGCTGCGCCGGTGTCCGCGATCCTTGCCCTCCTGTCAGCCTTGACCTGGGGAACCTCGGATTTCTTCGGCGGGCTGTTGAGCAAGCGGCACCCGGTCATCGCGGTGGTCGGCGCCAGCCAGATCATTGGCTTTGTCGCGGTCAGCCTCGTGGTTGTGGCCACCGGTGGGGCCGCCAGCGTGGGGGCGATGTCGCTGGCGTGGTTGCCCTGGTCCGCGGGAGCGGCGGTCTGCGGCATCGGTGGGCTGCTGTGCTTTTACCAAGCGCTGTCGACCGGGACAATGGGGGTGGTAGCACCCATCACGGGCCTCGGTGTGGTCGTGCCCGTGATCCTCGGCCTCGTGCGCGGCGACACCCTCCAGGTCCTCACGGTGGTCGGCATGGCGGTGGCGATCGTCGGGGTGGTGCTCGCCTCGGGTCCGGAGCTCTCCGGTGAGGTGGGTGCCCGACCGGTCTTGCTGGCTGCCGGGGCGGCTGTGCTGTTCGGCCTGGCGCTGTTCATGATCGATGGGGGCTCACGCACCTCGACCCTGATGACGGTCTGGGGGATGCGCGCCACGTCGTTCGTGATCTTCACCGGTGTGGCCGTGGCGACGCGCTCGGTGGGCGGCCTGACGTCACGTGACCTGCCGATCCTCACGCTCATCGGCTGCGGTGACTTGGGCGCCAATGTCCTGTTCGGTCTGGCCTCCTCGATGAGCCAGGTCTCGGTCGCGGCAGTCCTGGGGTCGCTCTACCCGGTGGTCACCGTGATCCTGGCGCGACTCGTCCTTCACGAACGTTTGCGCCGCATCCAGCAGGCTGGCGTCGCGTTGTCTCTGGCCGGCGCCGCCCTCATCGCGCTCTGAGCGACGACCTAGGATCGGTGCGCGTGACCGCCTCTCCCGCTGACAGCAGCCTTGTCCACGCCGCGCGCCGTGAACCGGTGTCAGGCACGCCTGTCTGGTTCATGCGTCAGGCCGGACGCTCCTTGCCCGAGTACCGCGCGGTGCGCGAGGGCACCGCCATGCTGGAGGCCTGCCGGACGCCCGAGTTGGTCACCGAGATCACCCTCCAGCCGGTCCGCCGCCACGGCGTGGACGCGGCCATCTTCTTCTCTGACATCGTCGTCCCGGTTCAGGCCGTTGGCGTCGGGGTCGACATCGTCCCTGGGGTCGGCCCGGTCGTGGCCGAGCCGTTTCGGACGCGTGCCGACCTGGACCGCTTGCCCGACCTCACCCCGGCTGATGTGCCGGACATCACGACGTCCGTGGAGCTGATCGTGGCCGAGCTGGGGGCGGTGCCGCTTATCGGCTTCGCCGGGGCTCCGTTCACGGTGGCCTCCTACCTGGTCGAGGGCGGTCCGTCGCGCACCTACGAACGGACCAAGGCGCTCATGCACGGCGACCCTGAGCTCTGGCACGCCCTGTGTGCCCGGCTGGCCGCGATTTCTGCGGCCTTCCTGCGCGTGCAGATCCAGGCGGGTGCCAGCGCTGTCCAGTTGTTCGACTCGTGGGCGGGCGCCCTGTCGCGCGCGGACTACACCCACTATGTCCAGCCGCATTCGGCGGCCGTCTTGTCCGCCGTCGCTGACCTCGGCGCCCCGCGGATCCACTTCGGGGTGGGCACGGGGGAGTTGCTCGATCTGATGGGGGCCGCCGGGGCCGAGGTGGTCGGCGTGGACTACCGCGTCTCCCTGGCCGATGCCTCAGCCCGCCTTGGGGACACGTATGCCGTGCAGGGCAACCTCGACCCGGCTCTGCTCTTTGCGCCGTGGCCGGTGCTCGAGGCGCGGGTGCGCGAGATTGTGGCCGAGGGTCGCGAGCTGCCCGGACACATCTTCAACCTCGGTCACGGCGTCCCCCCGCACACCGATCCTGACGTGCTGACCCGGGTGGTCGAGGTCGTCCACGAGGCTGGCGCCCGCTAGCTCAGTCCTCGGTGCCACCCACGCGTCACACCTTTCCCGCCTCAAGCGCGAACGCGCGGGTTCGCAGGGGTTGATTTCCTCTGCGAACCCGCACGTTCCGTGCCACCCGGAATGCCGCGCCACTCCGAATGCCGTGCCATCCCGAATGCGGTCCGGCCGGCCTCCCTGCATGCGGCGAAACTCAGTGCCGCTCGTCGCGCAGTGGTGCAGAGGGAGGCTCTGTCGCTGGCGGTGTCTGCGGCCCGGCCTGCGGTGCGCCGGTGGCGGGTGCGGTGACCGCGGGTGCGCCAGCGATGGGTGCGGTGACCGCGGGTGCACTAACCGCGGGTGCAATGACACCAGCGGACGGCATTCCTCCCGGTCCGGTCACGACAGGGTGTCCGGCCGGACGGGAACGGAAGCGGCGACGCAGCACGAGGAACAGCGGCACCAACACGACGGCGCCCGCGACGGCGAAGGGCAGCAAGGCACCGAGCGCGGTCAACAGGATGCCCACGGAGGCCAGGAAGGCACGCCAGCCCGCGCGCAGACCCGAGAGGAAACCACCGCTCTGGTCCTCGAAGACCTCAGGTCGTGTGGACATCGTCACGTTGATCGTCGACTGCTCGACGCTGCCCTGCAGGGACTGCATCTGCGCCTTGAGGGAGTCCAGGTCAGCCTCACGTTGGGTCAGCTCGGACTCGATGGCCGCAATGTCGGTCACGGAGGTCGCCTCATCGATCAGGGTCCGCAGGCGGTCCACGCTGCGCTGCAAGGACTCGATCCGGGCTTGCGTGTCGACGTACTGCGCGCTCACGTCCTGGCTGCTCGCGGACCGGCTGATGACGGTCCCGACGGCGGCCACTTGGTCCACCGTGGCGTCGAGCTTGTCGGCCGGCACGCTGAGGGTCATGGAGCTCGGATAGGTCGCCCCGTCGCTCTGCTGGATCGTCTCGTAGGTCACCGCGCCCCCGCTGCTCGCGGCGATGGCGCGCAGCTCGGCGGCTGCCGAGGTGATGTCCTCGACGGTCATGTCGACCTGGGCCTGCTTGATGAGCTTGGGCTCCGTGGCGACGGTCGCCGTCTCGGCCCTTTCGACACTTTGGTCCGCCGCGCTGAACGCCTCGCCGGCGGCGACGTCGGGCGCAATTGCGCCCGCTGAGTCACTGGAGCCGGTTGCGCAGGCGCCGAGGGTGAGGGCCAGCGCCAGGGCGGCGCTGCCGGACAGGACGCGGACCACATGTCGATCGGTCATCGGGACCTCCGGGGAGTCGGGAAGGGGACGGGACAGCGCTCGGACGGTGAGGTGCGCCACGACGTTCCCACCCGAAGGTCTCGGGTCGGTCACAAGGGTGTTTCACTGGGGGCATGTCTGTCTCCGCGGAGCCCCCATGGGTCGACGTGGTGGTCGTCGGCGCTGGCGTGGCCGGCCTCACGGCTGCTCGCGCGGTGCTCCTCGCCCGCCCGAGTGCGCGCGTCGTGGTTATCGATGGCAGCCCTCAGGTAGGTGGTGCGCTGCGGCGGGCAAATGTGGCCGGACACCTCGTCGATGTGGGGGCCGAGTCGATGTTGGCGCGCCGGCTCGAGGCTGTTGACCTCGTCACGGCGCTCGGATACAGCCAGGACCTGGTTGCACCTGCCATCACAGGCGCCTCGCTGTGGAGCCGGGGACGAGTCGTCCCTCTCCCCAAGGCGCAGGTCATGGGCGTGCCGACCGACCCCGAGGCGTTCGGTGACGTCCTTGACTCGGCGGAGCTTGCTCGGTGTCGGGAGATTCAGGCGTGGCCGGACGGGGCTGTCGTGCAGGACGTCAGCGTGGGGATGTATGTCGGGATCCGCCTGGGCCGTGCCGTCGTCGACCGCCTGGTCGATCCCATCCTGGGTGGGGTCTACGCAGGCAACGCCGACCGACTGTCCCTGCAAGCGACCATGCCGGCGCTCTGGGACGTCGCCCAGCGGGATGCGCCCCTGTCGGACCTGATCCGCCCGGTCACCCAGCCGGCGCGCCCGGTCTTCGCCGGACTGGTCGGGGGCGTGGGACGCCTCCCTGACCTCCTTGCTCAGGACGTCACCGCACGCGGCGGCGACATCAGGGTGCGCAGCATGGCTCGAGAATTGCGCCGTGATGAGCACGGGTGGGCCGTCACGGTGGGGCCGACGACCCAGGAAACCGTCGTGCGGTCCCGCAGCGTCGTCGTCGCCATCCCGGCAGCGAATGCCGCCCGCTTACTCCACGACGTCGCGCCCCAGGCCGCCAGTGAGTTGCGGACGATCGAGACGGCATCCAGTGCCGTGATCAGCCTGGCAGTCCGCCGTCGCAGCGCCGCGCCCCTGTCCGGCTCGGGCCTGCTCGTGCCTGCGGTCGACGCCCGCCCGATCAAGGCGGCGACCTTCAGCTCAAACAAGTGGGCGTGGACCGACGCTCTCGATCCAGAGCTGTTCTTCCTGCGCGGCTCGATCGGGCGCGCTGGCGAGGTCTCGCCCTTGCAGCGCGATGACCACACCCTCATCGCCGAGGCCGTCCGGGGGATCGAGGCGGCCGTGGGCGGCGCGCGGCTCGAGGTCGTCGACGCCCATGTGCAGCGCTGGGGCGGCGGGTTGCCGCAGTACGCCGTGGGTCATGTCGGTCTCGTCGAGCGGGTGCGACGATCCGTCGGCGCCCAACCAGGGCTCGCCGTCGCTGGCGCCACCTACGACGGCGTCGGCATTCCCGCCGTTGTTTCCTGCGCCCACACCGCCGCCGATATCGTTGTGTCCCATCTTGATTCAACCCAGAGGGCGCCGTTCGGCGCCGAGGAGACCGCATGACCAGCCCGACGGAGTCCGCCACCCCAGACCAGCCCCGACGGCGGACCTCGGCCAAACCGTCACCGGCTCGGATGCGCGAAATCAACGACACGATCCGCTACACGATGTGGTCCGTGTTCGCGGTCGCCGAGGCGCTCGGTGACGAGGACCGCGAAGAGATGGCGCAGGAGGTCCAGGGTCTTTTCGGTGACTTCGTCGCCGAGGACATCATCGTGCGAGGTACCTACGACGTGGCCGGTCTCCGCGCGGATGCTGACCTCATGGTGTGGTGGCATGCCGACACGATCGAGGCGCTGCAGTCGGCCTATCACCGACTGTTGCGCACGGCATTCGGGCACCACCTGGACCCTGTGTGGTCGGTCGCGGCCGTCCACCGCCCCGCTGAGTTCAACCGCAGCCACATCCCGGCCTTCATGGCCGACGAGGAGCCGCGGGACTACGTCTGTGTCTATCCGTTCGTCCGCTCCTACGAGTGGTACGTCATGGACGAGGCGGAGCGGCGCGACATGCTGCGCGAGCATGGCCAGATGGCGCGCGACTACCCGGACGTCCGGGCCAACACCATCGCAGCCTTCGCCCTGGGGGACTACGAGTGGATCCTGGCGTTCGAGGCCGATGAACTCCACCGGATCGTGGACCTCATGCGTGAACTGCGGGCCTCGCGGGCTCGGTTGCACGTGCGCGAGGAGATCCCGTTTTACACCGGTCCGCGGGTGCCCATCGCTGACCTCATCGCTCGCCAGCGCTGAGGTCGACCGGCCGCTGCGGTCGGGGATGCTCAGGCGGTGGGGCGCAGCGTCAGGCTGATCGAGTTGATGCAGAAGCGCTGATCGGTGGGCGTGTCGTAGCCCTCGCCCTCGAAGACGTGACCGAGGTGGGAGCCGCAGTTCGCGCACCGGACCTCGACGCGCGGGCGACCAGGGATCGAGCGGTCCTCGAGGTACTCGACGGTGTCGCCCGCGAGCGGGGAGTAGAACGAGGGCCAGCCGCAGTGGCTGTCGAACTTGGTGTCGGAGGTGAACAACTCGGCGCCGCACGCCCGACAGGCATAGACGCCCTCGGTCTTAGTGTCGGTGTACTCCCCGACGAAGGGGCGCTCCGTCCCGGCCTCGCGCAGGACGTGGTACTCAGCGGGGTCGAGCAGCTCGCGCCACTCCTGCTCGGAGCGGGCAGCGGCATACGGGAAGTTTGAAGGAGTCATCGTCACAACCCCTTTAACCGTGGGACCGCATCGGGTGTTCCCCCTGGTTAGGCTCGTCCCCATGGCCGATGCCCAGGTGTTCGAGGTGCCAGGACCTGACGGAGTCCGGGCGGTCCGGGTCTCCAGTCCTGACCGGCTGATGTGGCCCGATGCCGGGATCACCAAGGGCGACCTCGCGACCTACATGATCGCTGTGGGAGACGGGTTGTTGTGGGCGATCGGTGACCGCCCCGTCACCCTCCAACGCTTCCCCGACGGGGTGGGGGGCGAGGAGTTCTATCAGAAGAACCCTCCCAAGGGCATGCCCGAGTGGGTGCGCACGACCATGTGTCGCTATCCGAGTGGGCGGCGCCACCTGCAGATCGTGGCCGACGAGATCGCCACTGCCGTCTGGGCGGTGCAGATGAACACCGTGACCTTCCACCCCTGGCCCGTGCGGGTGGCCGACAACGACAACCCCGATGAGCTGCGCATCGATCTGGACCCCCAGCCAGGGCGGACCTTCGCCGATGCGGTCGAGGCGGCGCTGGTCCTTCGGGAAGTGCTCGCCGACGTGGGCTTGACGGGCTGGGCCAAGACGAGCGGCAACCGGGGGGTCCACGTGTTCGCGCGGATCGCTCCTACCCATGAGTTCCTCGACGTGCGGCACGGCGTGATCGGGATCGCCCGGGAGCTCGAACGCCGCCTGCCCGACCTGGTCACCACCGCCTGGTGGAAGGAAGAGCGCGGGGAGAAGATCTTCGTCGACTTCAATCAGGCCTGCCGCGACCGGACCATCGCCAGCGCCTACAGCCCGCGCCCGCTGCCCCACGCGCCGGTGTCGATGCCGCTGACCTGGGCCGAGCTGCCTGCCAGCGCCCCCGGGGACTTCACCATCCTCACCGTCCCCCATATCCTCGCCGATCGCGGGGACGCCTGGGCGGGGATGAATGCCGCGGTCGGCACGATCGACGGAGCGTTGGCGTTGTGGGACAGGGATGTTGAGCGCGGGCTGGGTGAGCTGAACTTCCCACCGGACTATCCCAAGATGCCCGGGGAGCCGCCCCGGGTCCAGCCGAGCAAGCGCCGTCAGGACAAGGCCGACGACGAGTACCTCACGCCCAAGGCGGATCGCGATGCCGAGCATCGCGACCAATGGCGGTTGCCCGTCGTCCCTCCGGTGGCGCCGATGCTCGCCAAGCCCCTCAAGGGTTTTGCGGCCAAGGGAGTTGCGGGGGAGGACCTGATCTTCGAGCCCAAGTGGGACGGGTTTCGCTCGATCATCTTCCGCTCGGGAGACCGGGTCGAGATCGGCAGCCGTAACGAGAAGCCGATGACCCGCTACTTCCCCGAGATCGTTGAGGCGGTCCTGGCCCACTTCCCGGATCGGTGCGTCGTCGACGGCGAGATCATCGTGCAGCGACCCGGCGAGGAGCGACTGGACTTCGACCTGCTGAGCCAACGGATCCACCCCGCGGCCAGTCGCGTCAAGAAGCTGGCCTTGGAGACGCCCGCTCAGTTCGTTGCCTTCGACCTGCTTGCGCTCGGTGACGACGACCTGATGGGAATGCCGTTCGCGGACCGACGCGCCCGCTTGGAGGAGGCCTTCGCCGATGCTCGGGCACCGATCCACCTGACGCCGGCGACCGTGGACGTGGACGTGGCCAGGCGCTGGTTCACCGAGTTCGAGGGAGCGGGCTTGGACGGGGTGGTCGCCAAGCCGGCCGGGGCCACCTATCAGCCGGACAAGCGGGTCATGATCAAACTCAAACACGAGCGCACGGCCGACTGCGTGGTCGCTGGCTATCGCAGGCACAAGACCGATGCTCAGGCCATCGGCTCCCTGCTCCTCGGGCTCTATACCGCCGAGGGAGAGTTGCGCTCGGTCGGAGTCATCGGGGCGCTGCCGATGGCCACCAGGAAGGCACTCTTCGACGAGCTGCAGCCCCTGGTCACCGACGTCGACAACCACCCGTGGAACTGGGCCAAACAGCTCGAAGGCACGCGCACCCCGCAGGCGTCGGCCGGCAGCCGATGGGCGGCCGGCAAGGACCTGTCGTTCACGCCGTTGGTCCCGCAGCGCGTCGTCGAGGTCCGCTACGACCATATGGAGGGCGACCGATTCCGGCACACCGCACAGTTCGTCCGATGGCGTCCGGACAAACAGGCCGCGGACTGCACGGTCGGCCAGCTCGACGAGCCGATCGGCTATGAGCTCTCCGCAGTGCTGGCATCGGGTCCCGGGGCGTGAGGTCCCTCACCAGGGTTGCCGTGGGGGCGGCAGTCGTCACGGGCACCACGGCGGCAGCCAGTGCTGCCGGCTCCCTGGCGGCAGCCGCCTACTTCGCCCGTCGGATCCTTACGCCCGAGCGGGCCCGACCCGACGACCACGAACTGATCGCCGTCGGTGAGGACCGCGTGGTCCTGGGCTTGACCGCCGACTCCGTTGTTCCCGGCCGCTATGGCCTGTGGCTCGACGGGGGAGCCGGCCACCTGCGCTTCGGTGACGTCCTCGAGGTCGACGGCGCCAAACGCCGCGTCACCCGCAGACTCCTCGGCGTGGATGCTGGTGTCGCACGGCCAGGACCCGCGCGTTGGAACTCCTACTACTACGCCTCACCTCCGGACATCTCCCTCGGGCTGGAGACCCGGCACGTGACGATCCGAGGAGAGCTCGGGTCGCTCCCGGGATGGGTTGTGCCCCCGCCCGCCGGGCGCAGCCGTCGCTGGGCGGTGCTCATCCATGGGCGCGGGGCGCGCCGGGAGGAGACCGTGCGGGCCATCTCGACCCTGCACGATGCGGGGCTGACCGTTCTCGTCCCCGGCTACCGCAACGACGAGGGGGTCGCAGCCGGCCCGGATGGGCGATACAACCTCGGGCTGTCGGAATGGCGCGATGTCGAGTCGGCCGTGCGGTATGCCGTCCATCAGGGTGCCGACGAGATCGTCCTCGGAGGCTGGTCGATGGGGGGCGCGATCATTCTGCAGTTCCTCGATCGCTCGCGGCTGACCAAGGTGGTCAGCCGGGTCTTCCTCGACGGCCCGGTCATCGACTGGACCGATGTTCTGGCCTTTCACGGCCGCACGAACTATCTGCCGACGCCCGTGACTGCGCTGTCCCGCACCCTAATGGGGCGCACGTGGGGCAAGCGACTGGTCGGCGTGCACGACGTCCTCGATGTGGCCCGCACCGATTGGGTGAGTCGGGCCGCCGAACTGCACCACCCCATGCTCGTCATCCATTCGGTCGATGATGAGTTCGTCCCCGTGGGTCCCTCGCAGGCGTTGGCGCGGCGGCGTCCCGATCTCGTGCGTTTCGAGGAGTTCTCGATCGCCCGACATTGCAAGGAGTGGAACGTCGATACTGCGCGCTGGGAGCGGGCCGTCGGCGGCTTCGTGCGCGCCTGACGCCTGCCCGCGATGGTCAGCGCCGCACTCGCCACAGGGCGAGCAGCGTGCCGTCCTCCTCAAGGAGGTGCCACAGGTCCAGCGGGACGTCGACGAAGGGACCGTGCGCCATCCTCGGTCCGTCGCCGGCAACGAGGCGGGGCGCCGTTGTCGCCGCGAGCTCATCGACCAGGCCTTGGCTGAGCAGCGAGGTGAACAGCGTCGGCCCGCCCTCGCAGAGGACATGGGGCATGCCCTGGCTCGCCAGGCGAGCCAGAGCCGCATCGAAGTCGATCTCGGTGTCGCCCAACACCCACGTGTCCCCGCGGTCCTCCCGTCCGGATGCCGCGCTCGTCAAGAGGATGGTCCGCCCGCTGCGTTCGGAGCTCAGGGTCGGCGGCAGCGTGCCGCGCCCACTGACGACGACGAGCGGGACCCGAGCCGGGCCGTACGACTCGGCGAGCGCGGTGCCCGCGCCCACGAGAATGGCGTCGGCCAAGGCCCGCTGCCGATGGAAGATCTGTTCATCGGGCCCGGTGTTGATGCTCCCCGAGCGGCCATCGCGGCCGGCTGCGCCGCCATCCACGGTCGAGACGAAGTTGGCCCGCAGGGTGCGCCCGCGGGGGAAGGCATACAGGGTGTCCAGGGTGCCCGCGGACACGCGCCCGAGGGGTATGCCACGTCGGCGGCTGGTCAGCAGGCGCACCTCGTCAGTGTGCCAGTTCGCCTGCGAGGATGCGGCCATGAGCGCAACGCCATTCAAGAATGCCGCCGCCCCTGCAGGGTCGACCCCAGCTGACTTCCGAGCCGCCCTGCGCGTGGATGCCCAGGTGAACGTGACGGCCATCGACCCGAGCTCGACACCGGCATTCACTGGCAAGAAGGAGCAGGGGGAGCAGGCGCAGGCGGGGCTGGTGGAGCGCATTGCCGAACTACAAGAGCGGCTCTACGCCGAGAGCAAGTTCGGTGGTCAGCGATCCCTCCTGCTCGTGGTCCAGGGCATGGATACCTCGGGCAAGGGCGGCATCATGCGCCACGTCATCGGGGCGATGGACCCCCAGGCCATTGAGCACACGGCATTCAAGGCTCCGACGCAAGAGGAGCGCGATCACCACTTCCTGTGGCGGATTCGTAAGGCACTGCCGCAGCCGGGGCACATCGGTGTCTTCGACCGGTCCCACTACGAGGATGTCCTCATCGTGCGGGTGCACAACCTGGTGCCGCCGGAGGTGTGGGGCGCCCGCTACGACGAGATCAACGCCTTTGAACACGAGATCGCCCAGGCTGGGACGACCATCGTCAAGGTGATGCTTCATCTGAGCAAGGACGAGCAGAAGGCCCGCCTCGCCGAGCGGCTCGCCCGCCCGGACAAGCACTGGAAATTCAACCCCGGCGACATCGACGAGCGCGGATCGTGGGATGCCTATCAGGAGGCCTACCAGGCCGCGCTCGCTCGATGCTCGACCGACGTCGCGCCCTGGTATTGCGTTCCGGCAGATCGCAAGTGGTACGCCCGCCTGGCCGTGACGAACCTGGTGCTCGACGCCCTGACGACCATGGACCCGCAGTGGCCCACCGTGGATTTCGATGTGGCTGAGCAGCAGGCTCGTCTAGAAGCCAGCTAATCGGAGGGTCCACCCTCAGCGCCTGCGAAAGTCACCGCCAGTCTCCTCGAGCAGCGCCCGGGCCGCCCGGGGCCCGGGCCGCCCCGCGGGCCAGCCTGCATCATTCGTTCGAACTGTCCCGCAGCCTGATTTCGCCCCTGTGCATCCTCAGGATGGCGGCGAACTCACGGACGCCCGGTACTCGGATCTGGATGTACGCGTGCGGCATTCGTGGCAGTGTCGTGACCTTCGGGGCCGTGTCCAGGGTCGAGCACACGGTCAGGCATGGCTACCGTGGAGCGGTGAGCGCCATTCAGCAGACCCTGCGACGCTGGTTGGCGCACGTTCCCGTGTTGGGGACCCTGTGGCGACTCACCCTCGAAACAGTGCGGGTCTGCCTGCGCTACCGCGTGACCGGGCTGGCCTCGGAGGCGGGCTTCTTCGCGTTGCTGTCGCTCCCGCCACTCGTCCTCGGGTTGTTCGGCGGGGTCGGCTATCTGGGTCAGTGGCTCGGTGGGCAGGCCGTCGAGGACGTGCGGGCGGCCATCGAAACGTATGCCGCCCGCTTCCTCACCCCCGAGGTCATCGAATCCACCCTGGGCCCGACGGTCGACGACGTCTTTGCCGGTGGCCGGTTCGACCTGCTGTCTGTGGGTTTCGTGCTGTCGCTGTGGTCCGGCTCTCGGGCCTTGAACGTGTTCGTCGACACGATCTCGATCATGTACGGGCAGTCCGGGGTCCGCGGGATCGTGCGGACCCGTGCCCTGTCGTTCACGATGTACGTGGTCGCCCTGGTCGTCGGCGTGGTCACCCTGCCGCTGGTGCTCATCGGCCCGTCCGTCCTGGGCCAACTGCTCCCCGAGCAGCTGGACTTCCTGGTCCAGCTCTACTGGCCCATCGTCAGCCTTCTCACTGTCGCGAGCCTGGCCTCGCTCTATCACGTCGCGACCCCCATTCGGTCTCCGTGGCACTATGACCTGCCTGGCGCGGTGCTCACGCTGGTCATCTGGGCGCTCGCGTCATTCGTCGTGCGGGGGACCATCGCCGCGTCCCTGGGCGGCACCTCGATCTATGGCCCGCTGTCGGCCCCGATCGTGCTGCTCATCTGGCTGTATGCCCTCGCGATCGCCATCCTCATCGGTGCGGCCCTGAATGCCGCTGTCCGCAACCTTTTCCCCTCCCCGCAGACTCAGGGCATTCGGGCGCGCGTCCAGGCGGCCATCCTGCGGCGGCGCAAAGTGGGGTCCAGGGCCGACGAGCCGGACAGCGGCCTGCGCGGCATCGCCGACGCCTCCGCCCGTCCGCTCACCCCCGTAGTCGCGCTGGAGGACCACGAGTCGATGACCGAAGTCCCCCGGGATGCCGACCACGCCCGGGGGGAGGTGGTCAGTGTCAGCCGGAGGGCCGATCAGGTCGCGGACGAGCCTGATCCGCAGGACCGGGCGGCGTCGCGGATCACCCAGGCTGTGCACTCTCCTGAGCCGGTTTGGAGATCGTCCGCGGCATCGGTTAGTGTCTCTTCTCGCGCCCAGACGGGAAACCGGCCGGGGGCAACGCGGATGTAGCTCAGTTGGTAGAGCGCAACCTTGCCAAGGTTGAGGTCGCCGGTTCGAGGCCGGTCATCCGCTCGGAGGGTTTAGCCGCCCCCATTGGTGGAGTGGCCGAGAGGCGAGGCAGCGGCCTGCAAAGCCGCGTACACGGGTTCAAATCCCGTCTCCACCTCGATGTGACCCGCTCGGGCGATTGGCGCAGTGGTAGCGCGCTTCCTTGACACGGAAGAGGTCACTGGTTCAAACCCAGTATCGCCCACCAGTTCGGAACGGCCCCTGACCTGCGGAAACGCAGGTCGGGGGCCGTTCGCTTGGGGTCTGGTGCGTATTGAGCGTCCGGAGCGAGCCCGCGTCTGTCGTGGTCGACTCCGCACGTCTGGGCCGAACCGGCCCCCCGCATCGGGCGTGAGCCCGCAGAGAGGAACCTGGGCCAGTAGGTTGTGGCCTGTGGCCAGGCTGAGAGACGACCCCGCTTATCGGTTCGCACACGTTGGCACGCTGACCGCCCCGGCCGGCCTCGATGAGCTCGTCAGGGTCAGCATGGGCCCCGAAGGTCCGGTCGCCGTGTGGGCCCAGCCGGGGGACCGGGACGAGTTCGTGGCGCGGGACACCAATGGTGCGGGTGCGTCCTTTGCGCGGTCCCGGACCGCGACCTCTCCCCGCGTCGCGTTGGCCTCGTATCTCGGCGGCTGCCTCAGTCCGAGCCACCAGGTCGTCGTCTCCGGGCTCCCGGTGGCCTTCCCGTTCGTCCAGCCCTTGGCTGACGGCGGGTTCGTCGTCGCGGGGGCTCGGTGCTCGTGGCGATCGACCGGACCTGAGCACAACGCCCTGCGGATCGGCAGCGATGGGGCGATCATGCACACCGGCACGATCGGTGACGGCATCGCGGATCTCCTTGTCGACAGGCGAGATGAACTCTGGGCGGGCTACTTTGACGAGGGGATCTTCGGCAACCACGGCTGGGGGGACCCTGGGCCCGACCCGCTCGGCGCGGCCGGAATTGTGCGCTGGTCGACGGCATTCGAGAAGATTTGGGGGTACAAGGAGACCGACGGGCACCAGATTGCCGACTGCTATGCCCTCAACGTCGCGGACGACAGAGTCTGGGCCTGTCCATACACCGATTTCCCGCTCATCCAGATCCTGCCCGACCGGGTCACCATCGAGCCAACGACAAACGTGGGTGGACCCAATGGCGTTCTCGTTGCAGGCGGCACCGTCGGCTTCGTGGGCGGGTATCACGATGTCGGGTCGTTGACGATCGGCTCGGTTGTCAGCCCTCGTCAACTGCGGACCTCGCGGTTGACGATGCCCGATGGGCGGCCCGTGCCCCCGGGAGTGCTGGTCTGCCGCGGAAGTACCGCCCACCTCTTCGTCGGCGCCGATTGGTTCACCTTCGACCTCGCGGTGAGCGGTGCTTCCGCCTGGGGCTGAGTCCATCGAGGGTCAGCCGACGTACTCCTCGTCGGTGACGTGCGCGCCCCAGAGCGCTGTGGTGGTGGGGTCGCCCCCGGTGTCGTTGATGGCCAGGTGCTCCATGAATGAGTCGGGGGAGGCGCCATGCCAATGCTCCTCGCCGGGTGGGCACCAGATGGTCTGCCCCTGATGTGCCTGCGTTCGTCCACCGTCGCGGGTGCCGATCCAGGCCACGCCTTGCAGGACATGCAGGGTCTGGCCTGACGGATGCGAGTGCCACGCCGTTCGCGCGCCCGGTGAGAAGCGAACCTTGGACACCATCACGGTCCAGCCGTCGTCGCGAGGCACGGCAATGGGGTCGAGCCAGACATCGCCGGTGAAGTTCTCGGCTGGTGTCTTGATCGTGGGTCTGCGGTCATCGATGAGCATGGCAGTTGCGCCTCTCTTGGGGGTTTGGGGGTCAGGCGGGCTCGACGCGCAGGGTCGTCGCGCGAGCCTGGGCGCTGGTGATGGCTCGCACCGGGCTGCCGCTGCCGTACTTGTCCCGGTAGGCCTGATCGATCAACTCGTCACGGGAGTCGTCCCGGGCGAACGTGACGTCGATGGCGTCGCGGCCCGTAGAGAGCCGACCCGTACCGGTGCGTTCCACGCCCCGGTACCACGCGCCCGCTGTTCCACGGACGGAGCGAATGTACAGCTGGTGGTCGACAACGACATGCCAGATCGTGCGGAACGGACGCAGCGTCCCATCCGGGCGGGCGGCCGCCACGTCGATCTCGGCGTCGGCATCGATGGCCCCGAGCTGTGCGGGTGGCCAGGAGGTCATGTCGTTCCTTCCTATGCCGAGGCTGGAGCTCAGGCCTCAGGGATGTCTAGGGCGAAGGTCGCGCGGGTGATGATCTCGGGCTCGGGCCCCCCACGGGTTCCCGTGTCGAGGGCGTCGATGGCGACGAGGTCTGCCTGGCTCAGCTCAAAGCCGAACACGTCGAAGTTCTCGGCGATCCGCGACGGGGTGACGGACTTGGGGATCACTTGCCGCCCCTGTTGCAGATGCCAGCGCAGCATGACCTGAGCCGGAGTCCTGCCGTGGTCGGCTGCGATCCGCGTGATGGTCGGGTCCGTGAGCGTGGAGCCGTGGGCGCCGTCCCGGTAGAAGGTGATCCCGCCGATGGGGGACCAAGCCTGGGTGAGAATGCCGTGCTCCGCATTGGCCGCGAGGACGGCGGGCTGGCGGAAGTACGGGTGGACCTCGACCTGGTTGACGGCCGGGACGACGTCGGTTGAGGCCAGAAGACGGTGAAGGTGGGCTGGCATGAAGTTGCTGACGCCGATGGCGCGCACCCGTCCTTGGGACAGCAGGGTCTGTAGGGCGCGATAGGCCTCGATCGTCAGGTCGAACTCGTCGGGGACCGCCTGGTGCAGGATCAGGAGATCGATCTGCTCCAGGCCGAGCTTGCCGGCGCTCGTGTCGAAGGCATGCAGGGTTTGGTCGAAGCCGTAGTCGCTGATCCAGACCTTGGTCTCAATGAAGACCTCGTGGCGGGCTAGGCCCGAGGTCGCGATGGCCTCACCGACTTGCCGTTCGTTGCCATAGGCCGCCGCGGTGTCGATGTGGCGATAGCCGAGGCCGAGAGCGGTGGTGACAGCGTCTTGGGTCTGGTCTGGCGGGCTTTGGAAGACCCCCAAGCCGAGGGCCGGCATGGTGACGCCGTTGTTGAGCGTGAAGACGGGGATGGTCATGGTGAGCACTCCAAGTCCGTTGGGGTTCAGGTGTTTGTGGTTCAGGACAGGGACCCGCATCGCGAGGTCACGGTCGGCGACATCAAGGTCACGGCTGCACCATCGCCTTGAGAGCCTGCCGGTCGTCCATGGCGGTGTAGGCGTTGGGGATGTCTTCGAGTGCCACGGTGAGGTCGAAGACGCGGCCCGGGTTCACTGTCCCGTCGAGGACGGCGGGGAGGAGTTGTTCGAGGTAGGCGCGGACGGGCGCCGGCCCACCGGTGAGGGTGATGTTGCGGCCGAACAGACTGCCGAACCCGACAGGGGCGTTCTCGTACTGCGGCACCCCGACCCGGCTGATCGTGCCGCCAGCTCGGACGACACCGATCGCCTGCTCGTACGCGGGCAGGTGACCGACTGCCTCGATGACCACGCTGCTGCCACCGTCGGTCAGGTCCCGGACGGCCGTGATCCCCTCCTGGCCCCGAGCGGCGACGATCTCGGTCGCTCCAAACTCTCGGCCGAGATCGGTGCGACTCTCGTGACGCCCCATCAGCACGATCTGCTCGGCCCCGAGTTGTCCCGCCGCTAAAACGGCGAGGAGCCCCACCGCTCCATCGCCGATCACCGTGACCGTGGCGCCTTGGGTGACGCCACCGCGCACGGCCGCGTGCCATCCAGTCCCGTAGACGTCGGAGAGGGTCAGCATCGATGCGAGGAGGCTCTCATCAGCATTCGGCGTCATGCCGGGGACGGCGACCAAGGTGCCGTCGGCCAGGGGAACGCGCACCGCCTCGGCCTGGCAGCCGACCGTCCCGAGGGCCGAGTCGTTCCAGAAGCCGCCACGCAGGCAGGAGGTCTGCAAGCCTGAGCGGCAGAACTCGCACTGGCCGCAGGAGACGGCGAAGGGCGCGATGACGAAGTCACCGACTGCGACGGTCTCCACCGCCGCCCCCACGGCCTGGACCACGCCGATGAACTCGTGGCCGATCGAGTGCCCCTGGGGCGCCGCCGCCGCGGAACGGAATGGGTGGAGGTCACTGCCGCACACACAAGCCCGGGTCACCGTAACCACGGCATCGGTGGGCTGCTGGATGGTGGGGTCCGGGGCCTCGATCACGCGGACATCGCCCGCGCCGAACAGATAGGTAGCTCGCATGGCCAACAGTCAACGCCTCCTTGGCGCCGTGTGGGAGTCCCGGTCGATCCTGGTACTGCCAGGGCCTCTTTGAGCAGGGTGACGCGCCGTACCGTGGAGGAATGACAGCCATGGATCCCCGGGCCGAGATCCGAGAGTTCTTGCGGTCCCGTCGTGCTCGCATCTCACCGGAGGAGGCTGGACTTCCGGCTTACGGCGGCAACCGGCGAGTCGAGGGTTTGCGGCGCGAGGAAGTCGCCATGCTCGCCGGGGTCTCGGTCGACTACTACGTGCGGATGGAACGGGGCGGCCTGGCCGGTGCCTCGGAGTCGGTGCTGGATGCGCTGGCGACGGCCCTACGGCTGGACGAGGCCGAACGCGACCATCTCTTCGACCTCGCTCGGGAGGCCGGTGCCGGCTCGAACCGGCGGTCACGCAAGTCGGCGCCCACCGTGCGCCCCGCGATTCAGCAGGTTCTCGACGCGATCACCGATGCGCCGGCCTGGCTGCGCAACGGGCGACACGACATTCTCGCGATGAACTCTCTGGCGCGAGCCCTCTACGCGCCCGTCTTCGAGGATCCCCGGCGGCCGGCAAATACCACTCGGTTCGTCTATCTCACGCCCGACAAGGCGCGCGAACTGTTCGTTGACTACGACCAGGTCGCCCGGGACGCGGCCGCCATGTTGCGCCTCGAGGCCGGCCGCAACCCGCACGACAAGGCGCTCATTGAGCTGGTCGGCGAGCTCTCCCTGCGCTCCGACTTGTTCCGCCAGCGCTGGGCATCCCAAGATGTCCGCTACCACCGCTCCGGTCGCAAGCGGCTCCGTCACCCCGCTGTGGGGCAACTGGATCTCGACTTCGAGGCTATGGAGCTGCCGTCTGAGCCGGGACTGCAGTTGAACATCTATACCGCGGCCCACGGCACGCCCACCGGCGATGCGCTCAAGCTCCTCGCATCGTGGGTCGCGAGCCAGCCTCAACCCACGTTGTCGACGTCCCTGGCCGACTAGGTCGGCGTGATCCATCGACGTGAGAAGCATCGCGTGGAACCGTTGTCTCCCAATGGTTTCCTTCGCCCAACCTCTTGACATTCGGACTCCTGTTCTGCATATCTGCTTAAGTGAAGTCGGATTTGGGAGGTTCGTGGGGGTTGAGGAGTTGGCGCAGTGGGTGCGGGTCGGTCAGGACGGCCTGCTCGAGGAGACGGTAGAAGAGCAGGCCGCGTGA
>JAGOME010000023.1 GCA_017993715.1 Phycicoccus sp. | reverse complement strand
AGCGTCGACCGTAGGCTTGAACACGCTCGTGGTCCTGACGTGACTGGATGCTTAGACACCAACCAGCCTGCCGCAGGGCCACGAGCCCCTACTTCAGGCCCCTCATCACGCGGAAGATCGAAGACCCGACAAAGTACCCCCGGACAGTCACAGACACTCATGCCCACGGGCCCGACGTGGAGGCTCCTCAGCGTGGGGATGTTATTGCAGGGCTCAAACTCCTGGCCGGGCCTTCACCGATCGGCGAACATTGGCCGGATCTAACAGCGGCTGTCAACTGGGTCGTCGACGACACGTTCTGGGACCGAAGGGATCCCGCGGACGATATCGGCATCTTGCTGCGCGACCCTTTGGAGGCAAATGGGCTCCGTTGCCTCGTCGGGCAACTGGTGAAGGTGTGTTCCACCCTGGGTGAAGCGCCCGACGCTGACTACGTCGCCGACCCACATTGGTCCATCGTGCAGTACCTGGCACGGGACTGCCTGGCGATTCTGCAGTCGCCAGGCGACCGGGACGGCGCCATCTTGTGGGTACTCGACGAAAGCGAAGACCTACCGCGCTCCGTCGAACTCCGCGAAGGTCGCAGCCTTCTCGTCCGTGACATCGCGTTTGGGTACGACATCGACGATGATGACGCTCACATCACCGCCAACACGGACCCTGGGCACGGGGAACCCCACTTCTTTTCCACCAGCCAGGTCCGCCGGATAACGAGTCCCACTACGGGCCTCACACTTGTTGACGTACTCTTCGGGGAACCGCGCGAGCACCCTGCGTGACAATAGCGCCGTGGAGCACGTGACGGACGTTTGGGCCGGAGTGCGGCGGGAGTCCAACGGCGTCCTGGAGCCCGAATTTCGGGTGACCGGGAGAAGTGCTCGCCTGCGCCTCGGGCCTCACCCGGCCGATGCCGATCAGCGCTCTGTCATTCTTATTTTCAATGGGGTGCGGCACGCGAGGATTGGATTCCCCAACGACGAGGACCGTCCTCACCACCGCTTCTGGCGGCGCGGCCTCAGCGGCATCCACTGGATTGGCAAGGTGGAAGGCAGCCAGCTGGTCCAAGCAGCCAACCCCGCGTCAGCGCTTCCTTCGAGCCTCACCCACTGGGTCGTCTTCCTCAAGGAGGAAACCGCAGAGGTCGTCGCTCAACAGCCTGGAGGTCACCCGTGAGTGAATCAGCAGCCCAGCCACGGCCATGGAAGGGCTGGCGTGACGATCCGATCAAGACCGTGGAGGAGGACCGACTCCGTCGCGCCCCCGTGGCGCAACGCGCAGCTCAGTTGATCGCCGAGAATCACAGCGCGGAGTCCAGTGTCGTCTACGGGCTTGAAGGCCCCTGGGGTAGCGGCAAGTCTTCCGTCATCGCCCTCCTGACGTCGTACCTCACTGGGGCAGAGGGCAGCCGGTGGAAGGTCGTGACGTTCACGCCATGGGCAACGACTGGGACAGAAGGTTTGCTCTCGGAGTTCTTCGCGGCCCTTGCCACTGTCGCGCCGAAGAAGAAGGGGGACAAAGTTCGCGACCTAATGGCCTCATATGCCGACATCGCCAGGCCGATCGCCTCCCTGGTCCCAGTCGCCGGGGCTGCCCTCGTCGAGGCGTCAAAGACGCTTGAGCATCGCCTCGTGAAGCCGTGGAACATGGCGTTCGACGAGATTGCGGAGGCTCTTCGCGAGCTGGACACCCCAGTGCTGGTTGTGGTCGATGACATCGACAGACTTCAACCCAGCGAACTCCTCGACCTGCTGAAGGTCGTCCGGCTGCTAGGCCGCTTCCCCGGGGTGGACTTCCTTTTGGCCTACGAAGAGCAAGCGCTCGTCGAGACCCTCCAGAACCCCGGCCAGGGAACTTCCTCGAAGACACGAGCCCGCGCCTTGATGGAGAAGATCGTGCAGTATCCCTTGACCATCCCACCTCTCCTGACCAGCCAGATCGTGCGGATGCTCGACATCGGCCTGACAGACATCCTGACGTTGGAGCGTGTCGAGGCGAGTTTCGACAAGCACCGGTTCGGGGATGTCATCCTCACCACCATGCCGAGGTATCTGACCACGCCAAGGGCGGTCGAACGCTTCCTTGCTCAGGTCCGAGAGCAGTTCCGCGCCCACGACCGCGAAGAGATGAACGATGTCGACCTCATCCTGGCGACCTTCCTAAGGGTCCAGTTCCCGGACGTGTTCGCCAGGCTGCAGTCCAGCAAGGCCGATCTCACGAGGGTGGCGTCGTCGTACGTCGGTTCTAGCCGACGCGACGAGGCTGAGCCCGACTGGGACGCCCTGGTGAACGTCCTGGAACAAGGGAAGCCGCAGCAAGATGCCCTGTCCGTGCTGGGAACGATCTTCCCGGCCGTACGTGGCAAGAACCCGTCACGCCTCGCCGCGAGACGGTTCGCACATCCTGACTACTTCGATCGCTACCTCGCTCAGGCCATCCCCGAGGGAGACATCCCCGACGCTCTCATCAGCCAGGTATTGGAAGAGGCAGCCGCGGGAAATGCCGCCGACCTGCGCGGCCTCGTGACCGACGCCGACAACGACCGAGTGATGCTTGGGCTCAGCAAGATCCGGGAACGCTACCCCGACGTCGATGAGGTCCAGTACCACAGAGGCCCGAAGGGTCCGATCACGCGCGAACTCCTCTCAGTGGCTATGGCGTTGGTCGACGAAGCGAACGACGACCGATTGAACACCTTCACATCGACCAACGATCAACTCCGCTGGTGGGCTTCTACTCTCCTCCGACGGCTGCTCACCGCCGACCCCACTCACGACGTCGACTCTGCCCTGCTCAGGTGCTCCGAGATCCACCGGCGGACGCACGTGCTCACAACTGCGACGCGCGATGTGGGCCGGCTGAGCGATGCGGCTCAGAACGCCCTGACACAGGCACTCCAGCGTGAGGTGGGTCGAATCGTCCCCATGCTCCTGGCAGACCTGCGAAAGGGCGACAGTTCAGACGGGGTGACCGGCAGCAGCTTCCTCTACGAACTGGTAGCCGAGTCGGAACGCGTCGGCGAACTGAAAAAGCAGATCGCGGATGGCTTGGCCGCGAACGACTTCACCATCGAGGACGTCGCCGCAAGGTTCGTCGGGCTGGCCTACGTCATCGGCGGGTCGGGCCGCCCGTCAAGCGCGTCCTTCTCCGGCGACCTCTTCACCAAGATCACCGGAGTCGCCGCCCGCTCCGCGGATCACCGCGAGACCGGCGAATGGGATGACACAGGCTGGCCGCGTCGCCGCGAGTTTGCCGCGCAGTTCATCGTCCCGGCGGCGGCTGAACACGAGGCCACGAGCGATGCTGACGACGGCGACCAGCAATAGTGCAGCACCTTGTTGCACTGTTGCTCCCTTGAAGTGCACGGTGCGAGCGTGACGCATCCCTTGGGCCCCGCCGTCCGGCGGGAGATCCCAAAGGAAACTTCTCGGTCCCTCGCAAGGGCGAGCTCCAAGCAGCGTACCTGCGGAAACAGTTCAAGACTGACGGCCGACGTACCGCCGTACTGGGTCACATCCCGACAACAGGCGCGGCTGGGCGCCCGAGGCGCACGCCGCCGAAGCACCAGGAGTAAGGGACGGTAGACGGGAGACCCGTTCGATCGAGGCCAACGCTCGTGGCCATCATGTAGTCCCTGGTGCACCAGCCAACCGCCACCGCTCGGGAGGAACCCTCATGCCATACGTTCCTAACGCGCTACTGTCCCGGCTGGTCGGCGATCGCCTCGTCGCCGTGACATTCGTGCTGGACAGCTACCTGCAGCTGCAGTTGGACGAGGCGAATATGAACGTTGAAGTGTGGCCCGAAGTCGGCTTTGGCGGACGAACTTGGCAAGCCTCCGACATCGGCTACGCCGACAGCCTGCGCCACGTGTGCGGTGGGACCGTCGTGAACACCTCCGAGAAGACCGGCGAAGGCCTCCGCATCATGCTGAGTAGTGGTGAGATCCATATCAACCCGGCCCTAGACGAAGTGCATGCGGAGATCGCGCTCCTCCAGATGCGCGGTTCCACCGAACTGGGCGAACCCGGCGAGTGGATGTGCTGGCGCCCCGGGGAAGAGTCCTTCGAGCACCTGCGCTGAGCGCAGTTCGTCACGGTGATCCAAGCAGCAGCTGCGAGCCAGGCGGATTGGCGTAGCCAGGTTCCCAAGGTAGGTGACCTGCGGAGTCAGTCCACACGACCTGAGCCGCCTGAACACTGCTGTGGTGAACCGCCAACGCCTGGAAGATGGTTTCGGCGGTCAGACCAGTCCACGACCCCGGCTCGTTGTGGGCCGAGTGGTGGAGGTCCCAGATCGCCCGATAGCACCGTCGGCCCCGAGTGCGACCATGGATGGCATGGGAACTCGTGAAGACGATCAGCTCGCGCCGCCTTCGCGGTCCAGGAGCGGGCAGGTGGCTGGGAAGACGACGGAAGCGGTGGTGGCCGCTATCCCAATCGTTGGAGGGCCGCTCGCGGTGGTGGTCGCCACCCTGTTCGGCTTCAGCTACGACCGGCGACTGACCGCGTGGCGCGAGGAAGTGTTCGACCGGATCCGCGCGCTGGAGGAGCAAGGCGTGTCCGTGCAGGACCTCGCCAACGATGACGCGTTCCTTGACGCTCTCGCGCAGGCGACCCGCACCGCCGAGGCACAGTCCAGCGAAGAGAAGCGCCGTTACCTCGCCGACGCCCTGTTCAACATCGGCGCCGGCACCGCCGTAGCTCCCGACAAGCAGGCCGTTTACCTGCGATACGTGGAGGATCTCACCAGCTCCCACATGCGGATGCTCGCGTTCTTGACCGACCCGCCCGGGTTCCTCGCGGAGCGCGCCATCCAGTGGCCGAACATCTCCGCCGGCGGACTCGGAACCGTCGTGCAAGCCGGGCTGCCAGAACTGTATGCCGACAAGCCGCTACTCGACACGGTCCTCGGGGACCTCCAACGGTTCGGACTTGCGGACAGCCCCGGCCTGAACGCCATGATGACCGTCAACGGGCTACGAGCCCCGCGGGGCACCGACAAGGGCCGCGAGTTCATGCGGTTCATCACCCGAGACGGCGCCGATTAGGTCGAGACCTCGCGACCATGCAGTACCCAAGCAGCCCGCCCCGGACTAGGCCCGGTCCACGCAGTCGGCGCAGCCCCGGGCCGCTGCCGAGGTGGGGGGTCGTTGGCTCAGGGGTGAATGGCCATGTGGGCTGCCGTGCTGGCGCTCCGCTGGCACGGCAAAGGCGCGGCGGACGGCATTCCTAATGCCGTGCCGAGCACGACCGCGGCGCCCGCCGAGTGGTTTGCCGTACCGAAGACACACTCGGGTCGCACGCAGCGGTCGAGGCGCCCCTCCTGGAAGGAAGTCTGGCGCAGAGGGCAGCGGCACCGAGGGCCGCCCTCGGCGGGATCGGGTCGAGGGCACCGATCAGCCGCTCGATGTCGTCGAGAGCGGTCCGGCGCGGGAAGCCCACCCACGACGTCCGTACTGCCAGGACGGGATCAGCAACGACTCGCCCGGGGCCGATGTCACCACATCGACGCGCGTAACTGTCGTCAATGACCACAGCGTGCTGCTGGCACGGCAATGGCGCGGCGGACGGCATTCCGAATGCCGTGCCGAGTACAGCCCTGGCACCCGCCCCACTCGTTTGCCGTGCCGACAACGCACTCGGGCGGGTAGCAGCAATCGACGACGCGGCGGACCAGCGTCGAGGGTCAGGCCGGGGTGTAGGTCACGATGATCTGGCCACCAGCGCCGTTCCCCGGCGGGTTCAGCGCCTGCCGGGACGAACTCGACATGGTGACCGTGGCCCCGCCACCGCCGCCAAAGTACGAACTACCGCCACCACCGGCGCCGCCATCCTGCCGCAGTGCGGTCACGCCCGCCACGGCCCAGCAACTGATGTAATGCCCGGTGCCACCACCGCCGCCGGCCCAGCCACCGCCGCCGCTACCTGACGCGTTCGCGAAACCGCCGGTGGATGAGACAGGGCTTGAGCCACCCGCGCCGGCCCCACCGTTGCCGCCACCCCAGTTGCCCGACCCATGGGCGCCACCATCGAACGCGTTGGGGTTGCCGACCACACTGGTGTTGGCCGCTTGCGAATAGCCAGCGGCGGCCCCGTACTCAAAGTAGGGCGCCCCCGCCTTGACACCTCCGGTGGCGCCCGCGGCGCCATACCCACCACCGAAGTAGCCGTTGACAGCGATCTTGCGGGTCGCGCCGGTCACGTCGTCCTGCGACACCCGTGACTTGCCAAAGTGAACCGGGACGGCGTCGGTGGACAAGGCATCCGCCCCTTTGTAGATGTTCCCGCCAACCGTGCCATCCGCCGCGGTCCCGCCGTAACCACCGTTGATGTCGGCATAAACAATCTGGAAACCCACACCGTTGCTGTTCGCCCCGGAGGCGCCACCGCCGCCACCGGCGACCACCAAGGGTACGTTGGCGTTCCCCGCATTGGCCGGGGTTGCTGCCCCCAACAGGATCGCAGACCCACCACCACCACCACCGTGTGTCCCACCGGTGGTCGCACCCAGCACGCCTCCGCCCCCGTCGCCGTACCCGACCCCGCCGACAGAAGTACCCGTACTACCGGTGTTGAACCCACCCTGTCCCACGACGAGCGTCAACGTGGTGCTCGATGCGGAGCTCGGCAAGGTGATGGTCCCCTGCAGATTGGCGCCCCCGCCACCGTTAAAGCCGGCGCCGGTCCCACCGATCACCGTGAAGATGACCGTCCGGCAACCTGGGGCCACCGCAATGGTGTAGGTGCCCGGAGAGAACGTGCTCGTGGTCGGGCTCCCGGTGCACTGACTCGCCGCAAAGGCCGGAGCGGCCGCGCCCACCGAAACCAAAGGCGCGGTCCACGCCGCGCCCCTGGTCAGGGCCCGCCGAGTCACCCCCCCACTCACGAGCAGGGTGCCCTCACCGGAAACTCTGGAGTTGCTGGTCGTCCGCACGTCGTACCTCTGTCTCGTCATGAAGTTCCGGTGACACCGAGGGAGGCGCCAGCAGGCCTCCGGGTGTCCCGGCTGACGTGCGAGCTGCACATCACAGAAGCCAGGGACAGAGAGTCCAGAACCTGCGGCGTTATGGGCACCCGTGATGCCACCCGAGCAGTTCGTTCCCTGGTCCACGGAGGGCCCCTGGGGGAATTGAATCGTCTACTACCCTGCCAGGGGCGACCCTTAATGTCCCAACTCACATTCACTGACTTCAAAGCAAGTTCTCAGGAATCACCCTGGATTGGGTAGGTCATTCTCAGGCAACCGCGCAACCGCTACCGCAGCCCCTCCGGTCCGCTCGCCAGCCATGGCCGCCCCTGGGGCGCTGGCCTTCTGAGCGGGTGGAGAGCGCTGGCGGCACACCGCCGTGACCGACACCGACGAGTCCTCCAAACCGCATGCGCGGCCAACGCCAACCGGACTTCCATCGACACCCTCTGCTCACTCACGCAGCCCACCTTGGACTGCTTGATCAAGCACCCGAGTGTTCAGAAGGTCCTTTCACATCCCTGTTCAGAAGGTCCGTTCATATCGCAGCACCTGCGGAGTGCCAGAAACACCCACATCCGGGTGCACTAGGCGAACGTCGTCAGCGCTCCCGGCAGCAGGAACAGCATTCCGAGCGACCAGGTCAGGTGCGTGATGATCGGTCCGAGAATGCCGCCCGTCACCCGCCGTTGGAGGCCGGTGACGCATCCGAGGATGGCTGCGGCGAGGACGAGCAGCGGCACCCCCGAGAAGGCGGTCACGACGGCATACGCCAAGGTCGTGACGACGACCGCGTGCCGCCGCCCGACCGCCGCGAAGGCCGCCCCGCGGAAGTACAACTCCTCGGCCACCCCGTTGACCGCAGTGATGAGCGCGACGAGGGGGAGCGAGCCGAAGCGGGCGTGGTCGAGGAGGTTCTGCACGGGTTCCCGCAGCGCGGGCACCCGCGCCACCACAACCGATCCGGCCAGAAACACGGCCAGCAGCCCAAAGCCGAGGACCAACGACTGGACCACCGGTCGCGCCCGATCCGAACCCGACCGCGTCCTGGCCCGCCCCAGATGCAGGGTCCCGGACAGCACCGCACCGACCGCCCACACGGCCGCCAGGAGCAGCGTCGCCCCATAGAACAGCGGGTCCCCCGGCTCGATCCGCAGCGCATAGGCCAGCACGCCAGCACCCACGATCAAGGTCGCCAGTGCGACGACCCGACGCCGCCGGAATGCCGCGTCGGTCTCGGTGTGATCGCGGGGCACGGGTTCGACCAAGGCGGCCCGAAAGAAGGCGCGCAGCTCCTCGACCGGTCCGGGCATGCGCCGATCCTGCCACCGCAGACGGGTGTCAGGGCGAACCTTCTACAGCCCAAACCATGCGCCGTCTGGGCGTGTAAGGATGCCGCATGGCTGTCCCGCGCCGCGCCCTGGTGACCGGATCGACCGGCTATATCGGCTCACGCCTGGTGCCGACCCTGCTCGCTGCCGGGTGGCAGGTCCGTGTCCTGGTCAGAGATGAGCGCCGGATTGCTCCGCGCAGCTGGTCGCGCCACCCCCGCATCGAGGTTGTCGTGGGCAATGCCGAGCGGCGCGCCGACCTGGACCGCGCCCTCGCCGAGGTCGATGTCGCCTGGTACCTGCTGCACTCCATGGATGGCCGAGGCGACTTCGTGGCCCGCGACCGCGAGTTGGCCCGGCACTTCGGCATGGCCGCCCACGACGCCGACGTGGGGCGCATCGTCTATCTGTCCGGCCTGCACCCCGCGGGACCGCTCAGCGACCACCTCGCCAGCCGGGTCGAAGTCGGCGACTTGCTCATGGCCAGCGGCGTCCCCGCCGCGACCCTGCAGGCCGCCGTCATCCTCGGCAGCGGATCGGCGTCATTCGAGATGCTGCGGCACCTCACCCGCCGCCTGCCCGCCATGGTCGCGCCCAAGTGGCTCGACAACCGCATCCAACCCATCGCGATCCGCGATGTGCTGACGCTGTTGGTCGCCGCCGCCGACCTGCCCCCACACGTCAACCGCGCCTTCGACATCGGGGGCCCGGACGTCGTCACCTACCGCGACCTCATCGAGCGTTTCGCCTCGCTCGACGGGCTGCGCGCGCGCCTCGTCATCACCGTTCCCGTGCTCACGCCGCGGCTGGCGAGCCACTGGGTGGGCTTGGTGACCCCGGTGCCGACCGGAGTGGCTCGACCCCTGGTCGGCTCCCTGGTCCATGAGGTCGTCTGCCAGGAGAACGATCTCCTCGCCGGGCCCGGCGCCCCGCCGTCCCTGCTCGGGGTCGATGCGGCGATGAATGCCGCCCTGAGCGGACCCCGGCGCCGCGACGGCATTCCCCTGCCTGAGCCCGGCGACGTCGACCCGGCGTGGCTGACGGCGGCCGACCCCACCTGGGCCGGCTGACCGCGCCCCTCACCCCGCTCGATGTGGGTGAAACTGGCACCTCTGCGACTCCCTTATCACCCACCTCCATCGGGTCGACGATAGCCGCGAGCGCGAGACGTTAGTACCCAAACGACTGCGGAGTCCTTACAGTCGCTGCATGGTCGGGGTCCTCATGGCGTTCGTGGCAAGTGTCGTCGTCGGCGCCTCGGACTTCCTGGGCGGGCTCGCCTCGCGACGCTGGTCGGTCGTTCAGGTGTCCACCTGGACCTATGGGACCGCCACCGCCGTCACGGCGGTCGTCGTCGTGGTCACCGGCGGGATCTGGTCGACCCGGACGGGAGTCGCCGGAACGATCGCCGGCGTCCTCTTCGTCGTCGGGTTCCTCGCGTTCTATGCCAGCCTCACCTTGGGCCGCATGGGCGTGAGCGCGTCCATCGTCGCCGCCATCCAGGCACTGGTCCCGGTGGTGGTCGCCATCTCCTGGGGCGGGGAACGCCTCAGCCCGGTGGCTATCGGTGGGGCGCTCCTGGCCATCTCGGGCGCGGTGATCCTCAGCGGTGCGGACGACCAGGGCGCCGCCTCCTCCTCCCGCTGGCCGATCGTGCTGGCGGTCATCGCGGGATCCTGCTTCGGGTCGGCCGTGGTGGCCCTGAATGCCGCCCCGGAGGAGGCCGGTTTCATCGTCGTCCTCGTGGAGATCGCCGTGGGATTCGTCCTGCTTCTCGGGCTGCTCGCCGCCGCGCGACAGTCGAACGGGCTGGCCGGCCTGCTGTCTCGCATGGGACTGGACACCCCCGGGCGACCGGCGGCCGAGCGCCTGGCGGGCAAGCGCATCGCCGTCGCCGCAGGGATCCTGCTGTCGCTGTCGACGGTCGCTCTCGTCGCCGCCCTCCAGATCGGACCCCTCGCACCCGTGGCCGTCGTCTCGGCCACCTATCCGGTCACCACGACCGTCCTCGCCTTGGTCGTCCTGCAGGAACACCTGCGCGCCCGGCACATCATCGGCATTGCCGCCGCCCTGGTCGGGTGTGCTCTCCTCGGCCTGCGCTGATCCGGGCCGCGCTCTCAGGGGCGGATAACCGCCTTGCCCCGCAGCTCGCCACGCAGCATCGCGCCGATGGCGTCGGCGGCATTCTCCAGTCCGACAACCCGATCCACCGCAGGCCGCATCGCACCGGTGGCGGCGAGCTCAGCGACGGTGCGATGCAGGGCTTCGCTCTGCCGAGTTGTGAACCACAGCAATCGCTGTCCCACAACAGGATTGAGCAAGGATGCACCGAGGTTGCGGTGGAGCCCGCCGAGCCAACGCCCCCCGCTCTCTCCACCGACGATGACGAGCACCCCGCGCGGCGCCAGGACTGCCCGCAACTCACGCAGCGGCCGGTTGCCGGCAATGTCGATGATCGCGTCGAACGGACCCGCCAGCTCGGCCACCGCCACCGCGCGGTAGTCAGCCACGACCTCAGCTCCCAGGTCAGCCACGAAGGCAGCCTTGGCCGAGCTGCACATCGCCGTCACCTCGGCCCCGAGGTGCGCCGCTAGGCGCACCGCGAAACTCCCCACCCCACCCGACGCCCCCAGCACCAGCACCCGCTGCCCGGCAACGACCTGGGCCTGAGTCACGGCGGCCTCGAATGCTGTGCCGGCCGAGATCGGGAGCGTCGCGGCCTCCACGTCACTGAGCGCATCCGGGACGCCGACGAACTGCGCAGCCGAGCCCACGGCATACTCCGCGAACGAGCCCGCCGCCACCCCGAGGACCCGCTGCCCGAGCTCCACGGTGCCCACCCCGGCACCCAGGGCGACGACCCGCCCACAGACCTCCATCCCGAGCACGGGTTGTCGCGGGGCACGCAGTCCGAATGCCGCCCGCGCGATGAGCGGCGTGCCGGTGAGCAGGTGCGGGACAGCGCGATCCAGCCCGGCGGCGGCCACCTCGATGAGCACCTGGCCAGCCGCGGGCTCGGGGCAAGGGACCTCCTCGACCGCCACCTGCTCGACACCGCCATACCGGCGGCGGGTCACCGCCCGCATCGTCGTCGCCGGGCGGCGGAGCGGCAGGGGGCGAGCACTGTCTTCGGGAGTGGTCATGGCGATCTTCTCCATAAACTTACGAGGTAAGGCTAGCGAGCGAGAGGCTAACATTACGCCGTAAGGCACGCAACACCGAGGACGATGGAGAGTCATGGCCCGCCGCGGATTGACCCGGGAAGCCGTCCTGGCGGCGGCCGTCGCGATGGCCGACGACCAGGGCATCGATGCGCTGACCATGCGCGCCCTCGCTCATTCCGTGGGGGTGGAGGCGATGTCGCTCTATCACCACGTGCCCAACAAAGAGGCGCTCCTGGACGGCATGATCGATCGCGTCTTCGCCGAGGTCGCCCTGCCACCCGCGGACGGCGACTGGCAGGAGGCGCTGGCCGAGCGCTCCCGCTCGATGCGCGCGGCGCTGCGCCGACACCCATGGGCGCTGCCTCTCCTGGAGTCGCGCCGCACGCCCGGCCCCGCCAACCTGGCCTACCACGAGGCCAACATCGCCTGCCTGCGGGCGGCGGGATTCACCCCGAGACAGGTCGCTCACGCCTATGCCGTGCTCGACGCCTTCGTCTACGGCTTCGTCCAGCAGGAAATCATGCTGCCCTTCGACTCGGGCGACGAAGCCGTGGCCATGATCGACTCCGAGCCCATGGGTCCCCTGATTGCGGCCTACCCCCACATGGTGTGGTTCACCGAGCACGTCATCCTGGCTCCCGAATACTCCTTCGCCCGGGAGTTCGAGCCAGGGCTGACCCTGGTGCTGGACGGCATTGCGTCCCACGTCACCAGCGGTTGACCGTCACGGCAACCCCCACGCGGCTAGCGTGATGCTGGAGGGATCATGACCAAGACCTATGACCTGCAATCCCGCTCGGCGCGCCGACTGCGCTCCTGGTATCGGACGGGCAAGGGCAACCGACGGGCCAAGGCGCTCGCCGCCATCTGGGCTCGGGTCTACACCTGGGGTCTGCTCCCCCGACGGTGGGTCACCCTGGAGGTGCCCGGCGCCAAGAGCGGCATTCCCCGGCGTTTCCCTCTCGGCATGACGCAGGTCGACGGCCGGTGGTATCTCGCGTCGATGCTCGGCGAATGCCAATGGGTCCGCAATGTCCGGGCGGCCGAGGGCCAGGCCACAATCCTGCGCAGCCGCCGCAGTCCCGTCCACCTCCGCGAGTTGCCGGTGAACGAGCGGGCGCCGATCATCGCGGCATTCCTCGATCAGGTCCCGGGATCTCGACCCCACATCCTCGTGCCGCGAGGCCAGCCGGTGCAGGCCTATGCCGAGGTGGCACAGCATCACCCGGTGTTCCTGATCGAGGCTCGCTGACACTCGAGTGGGAACTCCGGTCTCGCTCTCAAGGTACTCACGCCCAATGCATCAGATGTACTAGCATCAGATGCATGCGCACCACGTTGACCATCGATGACGACGTGCTCCAGGCCGTCAAGGAGCGAGCTCGCCACGAGGACCGCACGGCAGGTGAGGTGATCTCGGATCTCGCCCGTGAGGCGCTGACCCGATCCACCTCCCCCGTCGGGCGCTCCCGCTCCGGATTCCCGACACTGCCGTCGCGCGGGCAGACCGTGACCAACGCACTGGTCGACACGCTGCGTGACGAGGATGGGGTGTGACCCTCCCTCTGCTCGACGTCAATGTGCTCATCGCCTTGGCGGACCCGGACCACGTTCACCATGAACGCGCGCATGCCTGGGCCAGCCACGGCCTGGCCAACGGGTGGGCTTCGTGCGCCATCACGGAGAACGGGTTTGTCCGCATCCTCAGCCAGCCGGCCTACCCCGGCGCCTTCACTGTCGCAGCAGCAGTGGGCCTGCTGCGCTCGGCCCGCGCCGTCAGCGGGCATCAGTTCTGGCCCAGCAACGTCAGCCTGGCCGACCCTGAAATCCTCGATGCCACGTCCCTGCTTGGGCATCGACTCATCACTGACGCCTACCTGCTCGCGCTCGCGGTACGGCACGATAGCGCGCTCGTCACCCTCGACACGTCGATCCCGCTCACCGCTGTCCCTGGGGCGAAGGGCCGGCACCTGATCTCGATCTGAGGTCGAGCTGCGCGGCGTTAGGCGTCGAAAGGTCGACCGGCATAGCGGATCCGACCGGGTTCGCGCCCGGCCGCGGACCACGAGGGCAGCTCCACGACCGCGAGCGCGGAGGTCGGCAGGGCGACCCAGCGCTCGGTGAGCTCCTCGACCAGCTCCTCGACGGCCGGGTTGTGGGACACCAGCGCCACGACCGGCTCGGCATCGGGGAGCCCGCGGACGAGGGCGAGCAGGTCGCTACCGGAGAAGGTGTATGCCGCCTCGGTCACCTCCACCCGAGTCTGCCCGCCCGCATCGACCAACGCAGGGGCCACCAGCTCCCAGGTCTGGCGCGCCCGGGCGGCCGGCGAGACGACCGCCAGCGAGGGAAGGATCCCGGCGGCCGCAAGCCAGTCCCCCATGGCCGGCGCCTGGCGACGGCCTCGAGGGGCGAGCGGGCGCTCGCGGTCCGAGGCCGCGACCGACCAGTCGGACTTGGCATGCCGGACGACGACGAGGAGATGCGAGACGCCCATGGCCGCACCCTAGGGCTCTGACTGGTTTGGCGTCAGACCCCGAGCCAGGTTCAGCGACGCCATACTCAGCCCAAACCGGGGCGGCATTCGCCTCGACGCCCACGCGGGTGAATCATGGGGATCGAGACCACCACTCAGGTACGGAGCAGCAATGACGCTGGATACGCCACCCACCCAGGACGCCCTCGACCCCGGGCACCGCCATCTGTTCCACATTCCCAAGGCGGAGACCGGCGGCTATCCCGAGGTCGCCTACCTCGCCGGCAACTCCCTCGGACTCCAGCCCATCGCGACCCGCGAGCACCTCCTGCAGGATCTGCAGGACTGGGCGCGCCTCGGCGTCGAGGGACACCTGGAGGCCCGCCGCCCGTGGCTGCCCTATCACCGGCTGCTGACCGAGCCGGCCGCCCGACTGGTCGGGGCGCGGCCAAGCGAAGTCGTCATCATGAACTCCCTGACCGTCGACCTGCACCTCCTCCTGGTGTCCTTCTACCGACCCGCGGGTCCTCGCACGCGGATCGTCATCGAGGACACGGCATTCCCCTCGGACTCGTATGCCGTGCGCAGCCAGGCGGCATTCCACGGCCTGGACCCCGACGCCACGATCGTCCGCCTTACCCCGCGCCCGGGCGAGGACACCTTGCGGACCCAGGACGTCGTCGACTACCTGGCGACCGAGGGCGACCGGGTCGCCCTCGTCATGCTCGGCGGAGTCAACTACCTGACCGGGGAGCTCCTGGACATCCCCGCCATCACCGCGGCCGGCCACGCGGCGGGCGCGGTCGTCGGCTGGGACCTCGCACATGCCGCCGGGAATGTGCCGTTGACGTTGCACGAGTGGGGGATCGACTTCGCGGCCTGGTGCTCCTACAAGTACCTGAACTCGGGCCCGGGCGCACTGGCGGGAGTCTTCATCCACGAACGACACCATGGGAATGCCGCCCTGCCCCGGTTCGAAGGGTGGTGGAGCACCGCGGAGGAGACCCGGTTCGAGATGACGCCGGTCTCGCGTCCCCCGGCCAGCGCCGACGCCTGGCAGGTCTCCAACCCCCCGATCCTCGCGATGGGTCCCGTACGCACGTCGCTGGAGATCTTTGACGAGGTGGGGATGACGTCGCTGCGCGAGCGCAGCCTGCGCCTCACCGGCTATCTGCGCGACCTGCTGGATCCAGTGTGTGAGGGCCGCCCGCTGGACGTCGTCACCCCCCGCGAGCCCGAGCGCCACGGCTGCCAGCTCTCGGTGCGCACCACGTCCCTGGCCGCCGGCGAGTTGGCCCGCCGCCTGCGACATGAGCACGGCGTCATCGCCGATGCCCGGCAACCGGACATCATCAGGTTCGCTCCAGTGCCGCTCTACTCGTCCTATCTCGACTGCTGGCGCGCGGCCCGAGCACTCGCCGCGATCATCGAGGTCACGGCATGAGTGGCGACCGCGTCATCCTCATCGGGGCCGGGCTGACCGGCAGCCTGCTCGCGGCCTACCTGGGCCGGCGCGGCTATCGCGTCGAGGTCTACGAACGTCGCCCGGACCCGCGCGTCGACGGCTCCGAGCGAGGTCGTTCGATCAATCTTGCCCTCTCCGAGAGGGGGATCGACGCCCTGCGCCAGATCGATCTTGATCACGAGGTGCTCCGCGATGCACTGCCGATGAGCGGACGGATGGTCCACCCCCTCGCGGGCGCAGTGAACTTCCAGCCATACAGCAACTCCGGTGACCGCGCGATCAACTCGATCAGCCGGTCCGGCCTGAACAACGCTCTCCTCGACGCAGCCGAGGCGACACCCGGCGTGACGATCCACTTCGGGCACAAGCTGACCGGCGTCGATGTCGCGCGCTGCACGGCCTCCTTCGAGGACGGCTCGATCAGCGCCACTGGCGACGTCATCATCGGGGCGGACGGCGCCTGGTCCGCCACCCGTGGCGCCGTCCTCGCCTACGCCGGTGAGGCCTTCAGCGAGAGTGTGGACTTCCTCGACTACGGGTACAAGGAGCTGAGCATCCCGGCCCGCGATGGCGACTACGCCCTCGACCCAGGCGCCCTGCACATCTGGCCGCGCGGCACCTCGATGATGATCGCGCTACCCAACCCGGACCGGTCGTTCACCGGCACCCTCTTCTGGCCGCTCGGGGGGACAGCGGCATTCGGATCGTTCGGCAGCCCGGCCGCGGTGGCGCGCCACTTCCGCGACCAGTACCACGATCTGGTCGACCTCATCCCCGATCTCGTGGAGCAGTATCGCGCTAACCCCGTCGGCAGCCTGGCCACCGTGCGCTGCCAGCCCTGGCAGATCGACGGCCGGGTCGCCCTTATCGGGGACGCCGCCCACGCCGTCGTGCCGTTCTACGGGCAGGGAGCAAACTGCGCCTTCGAGGACGTCGTCGAGCTCGACCGCTGTCTCGCCGAGTACTCCGGCGACTGGGGACGTGTGCTCCCGGCGTACGAGGAGGGGCGCCGGAACAACGCCAACGCCATCGCCGACATGGCGCTCGCCAACTTCGTCGAGATGCGCGACAAGGTGGACGATCCGGTGTTCAAGACCGGCAAGCGCATCGAGCACGCCCTCGAGAAGGCCCTCCCGGGGATCTACGTCTCCCGCTACGAGCTGGTGTCGTTCTCGCTCACGCCGTACGCCGAGATCAAGCACCGGGTCGGCCTTCAGCACCGGGTCCTCGGCGGCCTGGCTGCAGGCGCAGCCGCCACGGCCGCCGCCACCGCGTGGGGTGCGCTCACCCGCGCCCGGGCGCAAATGAGCGCCCGCCACGCGACAAAGGAGAGCGAGAAATGAGCACCTGGCCGACCTCCCTGCTGCGCGGGCGTCCGCAGGGGGAGCCGATGGTGCTGCGCTCCTATGTCGACGGTGCCTTCCGCACGCCCACGGCAACCTTCGACAAACGGTCCCCGGTGACCGGTGAGGTCGTCTTCCGGGTCGCGGAGACCGATCGCGCCACCCTCGACAAGGCTGTCGCTGCGGCCCGCCGCGCCCAGTCCGGTGAGTGGGGGTCGATGGGTGAGCAGGCCCGGGCCACCATCCTGCGGCGCCTCGCTGACGAGCTGGACCGGCGCGTCGACGACCTCGTCACTGCCGAGATCGCCGACACGGGCAAGTCGGTCGAGCAGGCGCGCACTCTCGACGTCCCCCGGGGCGCGGCCAACCTGCGGGCCTTCGCCGATGTCGTTGCCGCGCAGGGCACCGAGTCGTTCTTCACTCCCCGCCCCGGTGGCGACCGCGCGCTGAACGTCGCCATCCGCAAACCCGCCGGCGTGGTCGCGATCATCGTTCCGTGGAACCTCCCGCTCCTCCTCGCAACCTGGAAGATTGCTCCCGCGCTGGCCTGCGGCAACGCGGTTATCGTCAAGCCCAGCGAGGAGACGCCCGCCTCGGTCACCGTGCTCGCGGAGGCGTTTGAGGCGGCCGGGCTCCCGCCCGGCGTCTTCAACCTTGTCCACGGCCACGGCCCGAATGCCGTGGGCGAGTGGCTCACGACCCATCCCGGGATCGACGTGGTCACCTTCACGGGCGAATCCGCAACGGGATCGGCCATCCAGAAAGCCGCGGCCGACACCGTGAAGGCGGTGTCCTTCGAGCTGGGCGGCAAGAACGCCGGGCTGGTCTTTGCCGATGCCGACCTCGATGCGGCCGTGGCGGGCAGTGTCCGATCGTCCTTCACCAACGGCGGCCAGGTGTGCCTGTGCACCGAGCGCATCTATGTGCACCGGTCCCGCTACGACGAGTTCACGACCCGGCTGGCCCAGCAGGCCTCGGAGCTGCGCTGGGGCTGGCCCGACGAGCACGGGATCGGCACCATGCCGCTGATCTCGCACGAGCATCGGACCAAGGTCTTGGGCTACTACGACCTGGCCCGACAGGAGGGCGCGAGCGTCCTGACGGGAGGCGGCATTCCGGCCTTCGGCGATGCCCGCGACAGCGGCGCCTACATCGAACCCACCGTCATCACCGGTCTCTCCCAGGGCGATCGCACCGTCCGCGAGGAGATCTTCGGACCGATCACCCACGTCGCCCCCTTCGACAACGAGGACGAGGCGTGGGCCCTGGCCAACGACAGTGAGTACGGCCTGGCCTGCGCGGTGTGGACACGCGACATCGGCCGCGCCCTGCGCGCGGGGCAGGCCCTCGATGTCGGCCTGGTCTGGGTCAACACGTGGTTCCTGCGCGACCTACGCACACCCTTCGGGGGGATGAAGGCCTCCGGGGTCGGCCGCGAGGGCGGGCGGCATTCGCTGGACTTCTACTCCGAGTACACGACTCTCTGCATGGATATGGCATGAGCGACAACCCGATCCAGGCCGGCAAACTCGTCGAGGGCAAGGCGACTCCCCGCGGCCGCTACCCCCATGTCAAGGTCGCGGGTGGCCTCGCCTTCGTCTCCGGCACGAGCAGCCGCCGCAGCGACAACACCATCGCCGGCGCCGAGGTCGACGAGCTCGGGACGACACGCCTCGACATCGCCGAGCAGACCCGGGCCGTCCTGGACAACATCGGCGACATCCTCGCCTCGGTCGGCGCCGGGCTCGCCGACGTCGTTCAGGTGACGACGTATCTGGTGAATATGAACGACTTCGGCGGCTACAACGCCGTCTATGGCGAGTACTTCGACGAGACCGGGCCGTCGCGCACGACCGTCGCCGTCCACCAACTCCCCCATCCCCATCTGCTCATCGAGATCCAAGCCATCGCCCTCCTGCCGGAGTCACCGGCCGGGGCGGGACGTTAGGAGAGACCATGTCCATCCCCCAACCGATCAACTTCACGAGCTGGATCGACGAGAACCAGCACCTGCTCCAGCCCCCCGTGGGCAACAAGCAACTGTTCACCCAGGCCGAGGACTTCATCGTCATGGTCGTCGGGGGACCGAACTCGCGCACCGACTTCCACGTCGACCCCTACGAGGAGTGGTTCTATCAGTACCGCGGGTCCATGTTCGTGCGCGTCATGACCGATGAAGGCCCCCAGGACGTCCACATTCGCGAGGGCGAGATGTGGCTGCTCCCTCGGGACACCCCGCACTCCCCCCAGCGACCTGAGGCAGGGTCCATCGGCCTTGTCCTGGAGCGCATTCGGAAGACCGGCACGCTGGAGAAGTTCCAGTGGTACTGCCCCACCTGTCACGCCTTGGTGCACGAAGTCGAGCTCCAGGTGACGGACATCGTCGCCGACCTCCCGCCCGTGTTCAGCGCGTTCTATTCCGATGAGGCCGCCCGGACGTGCGGTCAGTGCGGCACGGTCCACCCTGGCAAGGGCTGAGCACCGCGTGCTGGTCACCGACGTCCACACCCACCTCGTTCCCCGGGGGTGGCCCGACCTTGCCGTCGCCATCGGCGGAGAGGGCTGGCCGTGGCTGCGGGTGGAGTCCGAGCGGGAAGCGGTGATCATGGTCCGCGACCACGAGTTCCGGCGGATCGACTCGGCCTGCTGGGACCCGGCTGTGCGGTTCGCCGACATGGCCTCTGACGACGTCGGGCGCCAAGTGGTCTCCCCGACCCCGGTCTTCTTCGGCTACGAGCGGCCCGCTGCCCAGGCAGTCAAACTGGCGCGGATCTTCAACGATCTCACCCTGGAGGTGACAGCCGGGGATCCCCGCCTCGTGCCGTTCTGCCAAGTGCCCCTGCAGGATCCAGACGCCGCGTGCGCCGAGCTGGACCGATGCCTCGCCGCGGGACATGCCGGAGTCGAGATCGGCAACCACGTTGGGGATCGCGACCTCGACGACGAGGGCATCGTCCAGTTCCTCGCCCATTGCGCGGCCGTGCAGGCCCCGGTGTTCGTCCACCCCTGGGACATGGCGACCGGCCCCCGGTTGGAGCGCTGGATGGCGCAGTGGCTGGTCGGCATGCCGTCCGAGACCCACCTGTCGGCCCTCGCGCTCATCCTCGGCGGGACCCTGGATCGGGTGCCGGACACCCTACGGATCTGCTTCGCTCACGGCGGGGGGAGCACGGCATTCTGGCTCGGTCGGGCCGACAATGCGTGGGAGCGGCGCGGGGACCTCGTCCGAGGACGGTCGACGGCCCCTCCGAGCCACTACGTCAACCGGTTCTTCGTCGACTCGGTGGTCTTTAGCCAACCGGCCCTGCGGCTCCTCGTCGACGCCATGGGTGAGGACCAGGTCGTCCTCGGCAGCGACTACCCCTATCCCCTCGGGGAGCGGCCGGCCGGACAGGTCATCCGCGAGGCGGCATTCCTCACCGGGAGCCAACGTCAGAAACTGTTGTCCGACAACCCCGCCCGCTTCTTGGGTTTCTAGACCAGGCGAGGGTCAGGGCACGGTGATGAGCCGGAAGCCCACGTGGCTGGCGCCGGTGTCGTGCGCCTGGGGCTGACGGGCCGCCGGACGGTAGCGGAAGCAGTACTGGGTGGTGCACAGGTGCGATCCGCCCTTGATCACCCGGCGCGGGATCTGGATCTCCGGTGTGGACGGGTCGTAGCTGATCGCCTCGCGCTCGCGCGGCGTGACCGAGCAGCAGGCCGGGCGTTGGTCAGTGGGGCGACTGTCATAGAGGTCCGTCGTCCACTGCCAGACATTGCCGGCCATGTCATAGAGCCCATAGCCGTTGGGCTCGTACGCCCTCACCGGGGAGGTCCGCACCCAGCCGTCGACGGCCGTGTTCTCCCAGGGGAACCGGCCCTGCCACGTGTTGGCCCGCGGAATGCCGTCCTCCTGCGGATTGTCGTCACCCCAGACGAACTCGGCGCCGTCGAGGCCGCCGCGCGCCGCGAACTCCCACTGGGCCTCCGAGGGCAGCGCCTTGCCCGCCCATGCCGCGTAGGCCAGGACGTCGTCCCACGCGACCTGCACGACAGGGTGGTCGTCCAAGCCCTCCAGGCTCGAGTCCGCGCCCGTCGGATGCCGCCAGTCCGCCCCCGGCTCGAACCGCCACCACTGGAAATGGTCAGACAGCGGCACGGGCCCTGGCGGCGGAGTGAAGACCAACGACGACGGCACGAGCATCGCCGGGTCCGCCCCCGGGTAATCGGCCGGATCGGGGGCGACCTCGGCGACCGTCACATAGCCGGTGTCCGCGACGAAGGCCGCGAAGTCGGCATTGGTCACCGTCGTCGCATCCATCCAGAAGCCCTCGACGGTGACGTGTCGCACCGGACCCTCGTCGGGATAGTGGCGCTGCGAGCCCATCGCGAACTCGCCACCGGGGATCCAGACCTGCTCCATGGACTCGACCCTAGGGGGCGTGGCCGAGGCCCGCGTCGTCCAGGGCCCGTTCGGCCAAGTCCCGGCCGAGCGTGATCATCTCGGTGGCGCGGTGGAAGTCCATGGTCCGGCACGCGTCGGACGGGACCGAGACCAGGACGTCAGGCGGGTTGCTCGCCATCCGGTATCGGGTGATGAGGGCCGCCATCGTGTCGAACGAGCGGTTGAAGATCTCCGAGGACGCCAGGTCCTTAGGGGCAGGCCGATAGTCGGGGCCAGGGTCCAGGGCGAGGTCACCGGGCACCACGTCCTCGGCGCCCTCCTCCGGGGCAACCATGTGGCGCTCCGGCGATCCCCCGCCCATGAGGGCGCTGACCCGGTGAGTCAGCGACCGGACCGACCCGGCGAGGGGACCGGCCGAGCGCACGGGCGCGACCGGCATTCCGCGACTGTGCCCCGCCTGGAGACTCACGGCCACGGTGAGGTCCGAGTTGACGGCCGTGGTGGGCTCGATCGGGACGGGGTTCATCAGACCCCCATCGACCAGGAGGCGCCCGTCGACGACGATTGGGGTGATGACCGTCGGGATGGCGACGGAGGCCCGCACCGCCGTCGCGATCGGGCCGTGCTGGAACCACACCTCGCGCCGGTTGTTCAGATCGGTCGCCACAGCCGTGTAGGGGATGGCGCAGTCCTCGATCCGCGCCCCGTCGAGGATCTCGGTGACCCGCGCAAAGATCCGTTCGAGCCGGATGGCCCCGCCGCCCCCGGCGAGGTTCATGTCGAGCAGCCGCCACACGTCGTACTGGCTGAGCCCGCGAACCCACTCGGTATAGGCCTCAAGGCGACCGGCGGCATACAAGCCGCCGACCAGCGCCCCCATCGACGTCCCGGCCACCGCGACCACCTCGAAGCCGCGTTCCTGCAGCACCTCGATGACTCCGATGTGCGCGTATCCGCGGGCCCCGCCCGCACCCAGGGCCAGTGCGACGCGTTGTGCCATGGCGCCAGGGTATGCCGCGCGCGCGTGCTGACATGCACCAGAATCGCAGCATGACCGGGTCCAGCGATGCCCAGGACCGCAAGAACAGGCCACGCAACGGTCCAGCAGAGTTCGGCACGCACAGCCAGGTGATCCTCTGGAATCCCGTGCGGCGCAACCTCGTCACAGTAAGTGTGTTCGCGGGCGGCTTGCTCGCGCTGGCCCTGCTCGTCGGCTACGTCGATGGGGACGTCATGGGTCGAGACCTCGTGGCGGCGCTGCTCATCGGCGTGGTGCTGGGCATTCAGGCTGTCCTGTTCGCCCAGGTCGACTCCAGCGGTCTGGCGGTCGGGAACGGGCGGGTGGCTGCGGCCTGGGGCTATCCCAGACGCTGGCGTGCGTCGATGCCTCTTGCCGAGATCCGCGCGGTCAGTGAGTTCCGCACCAAGGGGCGCCGCAGTGCCGTGTTCTTCGCCACGGGCGGCGGACGACAGCGGCACTACCGCGGATTGGGCTTTACCGCCCAACAACGAGAAGCGTTGCGGGCACTTGGACCCACCATCCGCATGGCGGCAGACCTGGACGCGATGCCGACCGCCGCCCGCGACCTTGTCCGGGCCGGACTGGGGCCGGAGGTCCTGTTCGGCGCCGACGCTGCCGCCATCTTCGGTCCGGTGCGGCGATCCGAACGGCCGGCCTAGGCCAGGCCGCGCTCAGAGCCAGTCGCGCCGTTTGAACTGCCCATACAGAAGGCCGCCAATGGCCAGGATGAGCGCGATACTCGCCCAGACACCGACGGCCGTGTTGTACCCCGGATACGGCAGGTTCTGTCCGTACCAGCCGGTGATCGCGGTGGGCACGGCGATGATCGCGCCCCAGGCCGCCAGTTTCTTCATGATCACGTTGAGGCGGTTGTCCTGCAGGTTCAGGTTCGTTTCGTACATGGTTCCCAGCAGCTCACGCATGGTGTCGGCGTCATCGACCGAGCGCAGGGCGTGGTCATAGAGATCGTCATACCAATGGTCGAGATCGCTGCCGTCGCGAGGGCGGTAGCGCTGCACGGACGTCACCACGTCGCGCATCGGGACGACGGCTCGCCGCATCCGCGCCACGTCTTTGCGCAGTCGGAACATCTCGGCCGTGAAGTCCCGACCCGGGGGCCGATCGGAGAAGAGTTGATCCTCGATCTGCTCGACAGCGTCATCCAACGCATGAAGGGCACTGAAATAGCCGTCGACGACCGCGTCGAGGACCCCATGCAGGAGCGCCCAGGATCCATACCTGAGCAGCTCGGGATTGTCGTCCCAGTGCGCGACGATGGGCGCCGGGTCGACGTCATCATCGAGCCGAATGGTGATCAGCGCCCGGGGGGTGACGACCCCTGATATGCGGGCCAGCTGGATCCGCCCGGTCGAGGCGCTCGCAGGCTCTGGCGCAACGATGGCGGTCAGGACCGTGAAGAACACGGTGGCCTCATGCTGGGTGACCTTAGGTCGCTCGTTGGGCGAGAGCGCGTCCTCGATCGTCGTCGCGGGCAGGTCCAGGTGTCGGCCGAGCTCGGCGAAGGCATCCTTCGGCGGGCGCAGCAGGTCCACCCAGAGCACCTCGTCCTGCGACAACCTGTGGTCGTGCAGGTCACTGGCCGTGACCTGGTTGTCGACGACGGCGCCGTCGCGCCACACCCGCCCACCGGTGATGCACTCGTCGAGGTTCATACGCCCATCGTGGACCACCCCACACCCACGGGCTGCGCAACCGGCGACACCGGGAACGTCGGAATGCCGCCGCGCTCACGGTGAGCGGGCGGCCTTCCGACGTCGACGTCCGGTCGCGCAGCGGGGATGCCTGCGGTCAGGTCGTGCCGTTGGCATCCGCCGGGTTCGACGAGGTCGTCCCGGACGTCTCGCCTCCCGGGGCGCCGGACTCACCGGGCGGCGGGCCACCCATCCCACCACCGGGGCCACCCATGCCTTCGGTGATGGTGGCCAGGTCCGCACTCACGTCCAGATGGACGGGAGTGCCGTCCTTGGTGCCGTGCACGTCGTAGGTCCCGTCCTCGTCCTTCTCGACGGACTCGACGGTGATCGAGGAATCGTAGGCGGAGATGGCGTCGGTGACCTTGGTCAGCTCGTCTCCAGTCACAGGCGTGTGCGTGTGCCCGCCCATGCCGCCGCCCATCGGGCCCTGCGGCGCCTCGCCCGCGGCTGCTTGGGCCGAGTTCGCATCGGCGGTGTTCGAGGCTGCGCTGCCGGCCCCTTGAGACGCCGCGGCGAAGGCCACTCCGCCACCGACGAGGCTGACGGCGGCGACGGCTCCAGCCGCGGATAGGGCGAGTTTGCGATTGAACTTCATGGGGGATGCTCCTTGGGCTGACCTGGTCGACGCCGGGCGTTCCCTGCGTCGTTGTCACCCACCGTCCCTGCCCCAACTGGGACGAACCTGTCCGCAGCCTCTGGAGCAGCCATGGTTGTGACCCGCCCACGGTCGAGGGCAGGCAGGGGCGTCAGGCAGGGGCGGTCAGGCCCGCGGCCCCGGGGCGGGTCTCGCGCGCCCGGAGCCACGGCAGCACGGCCAGCAGGGTGATTGCACCCGTGAGACCGAACGCGAGGTGGTAGTCACCCAGGTCGATGAGGATGCCCGCGATGATCGGCCCGATGATGGATCCGGTGTCGGCCGCCATCTGGAATGCCGCGAGCGCTGGCCCGCCATTGCGCTCTCGTCCAACGACATCGGCCACCGCAGCCTGCTGGGCCGGATTGATTGACCCGGATCCGAAGCCGGCGATCACGGAGATCACGACAAGGAGTGGGAGGGATGTCGCGAACCCCGTGAGGATGGTCGCCAGCCCGGAGATGACCAGCCCGGCGATGATGAAGGGTCGCCGTCCGACGATGTCGGAGCGTCGCCCGGCGATGGTCAAGCCCACGGCATTCCCGGCGGCGAAGACGGCCAACGCAGTGCCGGCAATCCAGGTCTCCTTGCCGATGACGGCAGCCGCAAAGAGGGGGATGATCGCGTTGCGCACCCCGAAGTTGGCCCAGCCGTTGGCAAAGCTCGACCCGAGGGCCGCTCGATAGGCACTGTCCTGCAGCCCGTCGCGGAAGGTCATGACCGGGAGGACCGGGGCTCCCGGCGGTGGCCGCAGGGACGAGCTGCGCAGGAACACGGCGACGACCGCGGCCGCGAGAAGCAGTGCGATGGCGTAGACGACGAACGGGATGCGTAGACCCAGATTGCCGAGCAGACCACCGATGACCGGCCCGCCGATGCCACCCAGGAGGAAGGCCGACGCATAGGTCCCCGAGACCCGGCCGCGGATTTCGGGAGGGGCGAGACGCACGATGAGCGCGACCGCGGACACGGTGAACATCGTCGACCCGATCCCGCCGAGCCCGCGGAAGACGAGGAGCTGCCAGTAGTTTTGGGCGAATGCCGTCGCTCCGGTCGAGATCGCGACGATGACCAGACCCGCGAGATAGATGGGTCGTTCCCCGAACTTGGCGATCAGCCGGCCACCCCCCGGGGCGAACACCAACCGGAAGAAGGCGAAGACGCTGACGACGATTGAGGAGGCGGTCGCGCCGACCCCGAAGGACTGGGCGAATTGTGGCAGGACCGGGGTGATCAGCCCGAAGCCGACGGCGATGACGAATGCCGAGGCGATGAGCACCCAGATCTCGCGTGGGATCCGTTGCCGCGCAGGGGTATCTGAACCCGTGGAAGCGAGTGAGGCGTCCGCGTCGGCGGGCTGGTCAGGCAGATCAGACATAGACCGTCAAGTATGCCGTCCGCCGGAGGGGCGCAGGCACGGGGCCAGTCCCCGGTTGCCTGTCAGCGGACGAGGAGGACCGTCAGCAGCGGGACGAGTGACAGGGCCACGACGACGACATCGACCCGGGTCCACGGGGCGGCGCGCAACCAGGTCCGACGGGTTGCCGTCGCGAAACCGCGCGCATCCATGGCCAGCGCCAGCTGAGCGGCCGCGCGCAGTGTCCACACCAACAACCCCAAGGACCGGGCCGCCAGGTCGCGGACTAGCGCCACCGGATGGCGCCAGCTCCGATCGACACCACGCACCCGACGTGCCCTGCCCAGCTCGGCCCACAGATCGCCGAGTGCCTGCACCCGAGAGAGCGCTGCCGCCGTCGCGACGACCGGGCGGTCCGGCAGACCCAGCCGCTGTGCGAGGTGGTCGGCGAGCTCGTCGGGGTCGATGAGGGGGATGAGAATCACGGAGGGGACGACGATGATCAGGACCCGGAGGGCGATTGTCGCCGCTGTGTCGAGCGACTGCGTGCCGAGGAACCACGTGGACCACCCGGCGGACAGGGCCGCGAGGAGTCCCGGCAGCAGCCGCAGCGCCACTGCACGCAGGCGTCCGCTCCGTGCCTGGCTCGAGCCGGGAGCCCACAGGGCCAGGCACGCCAGCAGGATCTCGGCCCCCAGGGCGGCCAGCCCGGTCGTCCAGTGCGGCGACAGGATCCCCGCCGGGATGGCCAGGAGTGCCGCGAGCACCAACGCGAGCGGACCTGCCCAGGCGGCCAACGGGCGGGGGCACCCCGGGTCATCAACGGGAGTCATCGGCGGTTGGAGCACGATCTCTTGCGCGGCCCGGTCGATGATCGCTGCGTCATGGGTGGCGGCGATGACCGCACCGCCAGTGTCCCGGTAGGCCGCAACGAGCCCGACCACGGCGGCCCAGGTATGCCGATCCTGGCCGACGGTCGGCTCGTCGGCGAGCAGGACGGCAGGGCGGTGCAGGACGGCGGAGGCGATGGCCAGGCGTCGCTGCTCACCACCGGACAGCTCGCGCGGGTCGGCATTCTCCAGCGCCTCTAAGCCCAAGGCTGCGAGGAGTCGGCGACCACGCTCGGTCGTCTCTTCATCGTGGCCACCGAGCTGACGCGAGGTGTAACAGACCTCATCCAAGACGGTGTGCGCGATGATCGTCGAGCTCGCCCACTGCGGGACCCAGGCGAGGTCTTTTGCGAGGTCGAGGGCGCTGAGGCCGGCCGGATCGCGTTCTGCGAGAAGCACCGTGCCCGACGTGGGGCGCAGGAAACCCGCCAGGGTCTGCAGCACGGTCGACTTGCCGCCACCCGAGGGGCCGGTGAGGACGAGGAGCTCACCCGGCGAGGTCGCCACGTCCTGGGTGGTCGTCGCCGCGACCCGCTGGCGGGTGGACGCATCGAGCAGCCGGGTGCGGCGCTCAATGACGAGCGGTCCGGCCACGAGGCCATCGGCCCGCGGACCCCGCGGGTTGTGGAAGAGGTCGGGAGAGCAGGAAACCGGATCTGGCGTTGGCGCGTCGGGTACCCAGATGCCCAGGTCGAGCAGCAGTGAATGGTGCTCGGTGAGCACCCGCTCGACGGGGCCGTCGGCGATCACTTCGCCGTGACCGGACAGGACGATGAGGCGGTCGACGTGCGGCACCCAGGGGGCGAGGAGGTGCTCGACGACGACCATGGTCACGCCCGTGAGTGCCACCACGTCCGCGATGGCGCGCCGCACCTGCGCCGCATGGGCGGGATCGAGCATGGCGGTGGGTTCATCGAGCAGGAGCAGCGACGGGGCGAGCGTCAGGGCTCCGGCGAGGGCCAGCCGTTGGGTCTGGCCTCCGGAGAGGGCCGAGGTCGGGGTGTCCGGCGGCAGGTCGGCCAGCCCGACCGAGGCCATGGCCGCGCCGATCCGTGGCGGCATGGCGGCGCGCGGCATTCCGACGTTTTCCATCCCGAATGCCGTGTCGCGCGCCACGCTGGCCGAGACAACGCCGGCCCCTGGCTCTTGCAGGACCAGCCCGACCTCGCCGGCCCGGGATCCCGGTGGGTGCCCGTCGACGGTCACCGACCCGGCAAGCTCGCCGGCGTCGACCGTCTCGAGGAGTCCAGCCAAGGCCCTGAGCAGGGTGGACTTGCCAGCGCCGGACGGGCCGGCGACCAGGACGCGTTCGCCCGGGGCGATGGACACGGTGATGTCCCTCAGCACCGGCTCTCGGCGACCGACGGGCCGCCAGGTGAGTGCGCTGACCTCCAGCCGTCCGGGGCCGGTCGACGTCGCGACCGGCCCCGCTGGCTCACTGGACTCAGACAGCGCGACGCTCCCGCAGCTCCTGCCCGGGCGGGAAGGCGGCGAGGGCGCCCGCTCGAGCCAGCGCCCGCGTGAGGGCCCATCCGCCGACCCCGGCCAGGACCGCGCCGGAGACGACGAGGAAGCCCGCGTAGGCGAACTTGTCGGCCAACGGCCAGGCGGCGTACCAGCCGCCGCCGCCGGCGAAGGCACCGAGCACCGGGATGTCCGCCCAACTGGCGGGGAAGGCGACGACCTCGAAGCCCCACTCGAGCGGCACGGCGAGCACCCCGGCGAGCATGGCCACGCCGACCCCGAAGCGCTTGTAGCCAAAAAGTGCGAAAGCAGCCTCGGCGCCCAGGCCCTGGAGGATGCCGGCGATGAGGACGGTCGCACCCCACTCGGTGCCCGGGATCATCGAGACGACGGCGGCGACGACCTCGCAGAACAGGGCCGCACCGGGTCGGCGGACGACGAGGCCGCCGACAATCCCGGCGATGAACCACATGCCGGCGAACAGGCCCATGGCGGGGGCGTAGCCGATCTTCAGGGCCGTGATGGGGCCGTTGTAGAGCTGACCCCAGCCCCAGAACACGATGCCGAGGGCGGCGCCGAGGAAGGTGATGGTGAGCAGGTCGACGGTGCGCCACGAGGTGAGCTGGCCGGTGGCGCGCAGTCGGCCGGCGCGCCCGTCGAGGGTGGCCCCGCTGGTACGGGGGGTGGTGCTGGTCATGATGTTCTTCTCCCGTGGGATCGCGATGGATACCTCGGGGACGCGACCCTCGTGCGCGGCCGCCGTGGTGGGGCGGATGCCGAGTGGTCGCCTGAGATCCCGACTCCCTACGCCGGTGCGAACCGGATCAGGTGTGGAGGGTCTGCGGTTGCCCGCACTCTCAGCGCTGACGCGCTCCCCTGTCGTTGACGCGTGCAGCATACCGCGGGGTGGGTGTGCCACAGTGGCCCTGACATGCACGGATCAGCGGGACCGCCCGTTGATCAGGCCGGATCGAGGAGCTGGACGTGGGCAACATGATGTGGAAGGTGATGAGCGTCGGGGCCACGATGCTCGCCGGGGTCGTCGCGACCAAGCTCGCCGACCAGGTGTGGCGGACGTTCGGCCAGGACGACCTGGACCCCGACGACCCGGACTCGCCGATCTGGGAGGCCGTCGCGTATGCCGCGCTCACCGGGCTTGCCGTCGGTGCCGCCCGCACGTTCGCGACGCGCAAGGCGGCGGCGTACTACACCAAGTCCGCGGGGCACGCGCCGGCTGCGCTAACCAAGGCCTGAGCACCGCCGCTCTCGGCTGAGGCCCGCAGCGCCTGCCGATCTGACGCGCCCCGATCGGGGCCCCATCCCTGGGTCGAGATGACGTGACACGCCGACGGATCCGCGGATCCGTCGGCGTGTCACGTCATCTCGATTGAGCATCATTCGTCACAAGTACCACATCCGTCGCGCGCGCCTCCTTTATCACACCTACCCCTCGCGTTACGGTGGGCCGTCGTTGGTCGGTTGAGGTGGAGGTGCGCTGTGCGGTTGCCCCGCTACTCGTTCTTCCTCAGCGCCCTCATGGTCTCTGGATCTCTGGCTGTGGGCACGTGGGTCATCGCCCCCGCCGAGAGCAGCGCAGCCGGCGTGTCGACCGTGGCCATCGAGAATGCCGCGAGCGCGACGCCCCCGCAGGATCTCGTGAGCCCCACGCCGACCGAGGTCCCGTCGCTGCCGCCCGCCCCGACCCCGTCCCCCTCGGCCACGGCAGGCCAGATCGAGGTGGTCGCCGCACCCAAGCCGACACCGACACCCACACCGCCGCCACGCCCGACACCGGTCGCCCCGCCCCCCGCGCCCGTCACGGCTGGCCAGGGCCGAGTCCTCTACCTCACCTTCGATGACGGCCCCGACCCCAAGTGGACGCCATCGGTGCTCGACGTCCTGGCGGCCAACGGGGCGCATGCGACGTTCTTCATGATCGGCCAGTCGGCCGCAGCCCACCCCGACCTCGTCGCCCGGGTGCGCGCTGAGGGTCACGCAGTGGGCAACCACACCTGGTCCCATCCCTCCCTGACCGCCATGAGTGTCGACTCCGGGCGCGACCAGGTCTCGCGGACGAGCAACACCCTCGGGGGCACCTCGTGTGCGCGGCCGCCCTACGGCTCCACGAATGCCGCCGTGACGTCGATGTTCGCCAGCCTGGGTCAGCGGATGGTCATGTGGGACATCGATACCCGCGACTGGTCCCGGCCGGGCACTCAGGCGATCGTCAACGCGGTGAACAGCGGCGCCAAGGAGGGCGCCATCATCCTCATGCATGACGGCGGGAACGACCGGTCCCAGACGCTGGAGGCCGTTCGCCAGCTCGTGCCTGCCCTCCAGGCCGCCGGCTGGCGCCTTGAGGCCCTCCCCGGCTGCTGACACGCGCCCCTCGAAGCACTCCCGACCGCCGACGCCTGCCCCTAAGGCAATCCCGGCAGGCGCCGGCTGCCCTCGAAGGAGTCCTCTGCCCGGACCTGCCGGCAAACGAATCGTTTCGATACGACTTCTGTCCCGGCGTGGGCAGCCCATGCTCTGGCAGGCGCAGGGGCTTACGCCGCGGACGTCAGGCCAGCTCGAGGGCCCGCGCCAGCGGCACCCCGGCGCGATAGGCCAGATGTTCAAAGCTGGGCGCATCGAGCACCGCCAGATCCGCCCGCGCGCCCACCTGCAGATGACCCACGTCGGTCCGCCGCAGCGCCTTGGCGCCGCCGAGGGTCGCGGCCGCCACTGCTTCCGCTGGCGTCATTCCCATCTCCCGCACGGCTAGGGCGATGACGAACGGCATCGACGTCGAATAGCACGTGCCCGGATTGCAGTCCGTCGCCAACGCGATCGAGGCTCCGGAGTCCAGGAGGCCGCGCGCATCCGGGTAGGGCGAGCGCGTCGAAAACTCCACCCCGGGCAACAACGTGGCCACCGTCGTCGCGGACGCGTCGACGAGCGCCGACACATCCTGCGAGGACAGGTAGGTGCAGTGGTCGACACTTGCCGCACCGAGCTCGACTGCGAGTTGCACTCCCGGGCCAAAGCCCAACTGGTTGCCGTGGACCCGCAGTGCCAACCCCGCCTTGGCGGCCGCCACGAGGACGGCGCGAGACTCCTCCCCGTCGAACGCGTGCGGACTTGCGGGCTCACAGAAGACGTCAGCCCACCGTGCCAGAGGAGCGCAGGCACTCAGCATGGGGCCGGTCACCAGATCGAGGTATGCCGCCCGCTCACCTCGCGCATCCGGGGGCACCACGTGCGCCCCGAGAAACGTTGTCTCCGTGGTGAATTCACGAGCGATCCGCAGTGCCTTGACCTCGTCCTCGACCGTCAGACCGTAGCCGCCCTTGATCTCCACCGTTGTTGTGCCCTGGCGGCGCATCTCGGCAACGCGCCCCGCGACGAGCGATGTGAGGGTCGACTCGTCCGCTGCCCGGGTCGCGGCAACCGACACGCCGATGCCGCCACCGTCATAAGGGACTCCCGCCATCCGGGCCGTGAACTCCGCCGCACGATCGCCGGCGAAGACGAGATGTGAGTGCGAGTCGACGAAGCCCGGCAAGACCGCCCGACCCGACACATCAATCCGCCGATCTGCCTGTGGCGCATCCCTATCCGAGCCAACCCAGGCCACCCGGCCGCCCTCGACCACCATCGCAGCATCGCGCACAATCCCGAGCCCACCGCGCCCGGAGCCGTCGTTGGTCACCAGTTCGGCGATGCCCGTCACCACCGTCGCTCCGGTCATCACGCGCTCGCCGGCCACCCCGCCGTCCGTCATCCGCGCACGCCGCGAGCCTGGGCCATCGCCTGAACCAGCAGGTCATCGACCGAGCCCAGACGGTGTTCGCCACGGCGCACGACGTGGGTCCCGCCGACGACGACATCGGTCACATCACCCGCGCCGGCGGCATACACGATCTGCCCGAGCGAGGCCCCGGCCGTGCGTCGCGAGCTGGGGTTGACGGCAATGAAGTCCGCCAGGGCCCCAGCCGCGATCTGACCGCCGCCGCCCCAGCCCAGCGAGGCATACCCATGCGCCCCGCCGACGGCCAGGAGCTCGCGCGGACTGAAACGACCGCGCTCGCCGCTGTGAAGTCGTTCGTGCATCTCGACCCCACGCAGCTCGACGAACGGATCGACGAGGACGCTCTGGTCGCTGCCCACGGTCAGGGGGACCCCCGCATCGGCCAACCGGCGAAACGGCCCAATGCCATCAGCCAAGTCGCGTTCCGTTGTGGGACAGGCACATACTGACGCGCCCGACCGGCCATACAGGTCGATATCGCGATCGCTGAGGTGCGTAGCGTGCACGGCAGTGAACCGCTCATCGAGCAGCCCGAGGTCCGCGAGCAGCTCGGTCGGGGTGAGCCCGTGAAAGGCCACGCAGGCGGCGTTCTCGGCGGGCTGCTCACTGACGTGGGCGTGGACATGGCGGCCGACGGTGGCCGAGGCGAACTCATCCAGCTCCGACCGGGTCAGCGCCCGTACCGAGTGCGCGGCCGCCCCGATGCGGGTTAGCGGTCCGTCCGATAGCTTGGCCACCCGGGTCGCCCAGGCGCTGACGTCGGCATCGGCAAACCGTTGTTGCACGTCGTCCAACGGGATATGCCCCTGCGGGGTGAGTCCGCCATGCAGGTAACAGGTGTCCAGGAGCGTCAGCCGGATCCCGACCTCGTCGGCGGCATCGATGACAGCCTGGCCCATCGCGTTGGGGTCCGCGTAGGGCTGACCTCCGGGACCGTGGTGCAGATAGTGGAACTCTCCCACCGCAGTCCAGCCCGCGGTGAGCATCTCGAGCAGAACGGCCCGAGCGAGAAGGCGATAGGTCTCGGGCGTCAACCGCGCCGCCACGGCATACATCTCGTCGCGCCACGACCAGAAGTTGCCACCGCCGCCATGAGTGCGCCCGCGCAGGGCGCGGTGGAAGATATGGCTGTGCCCGTTGGCCATCCCAGGCAGGACAAGACCATCGAGGCGCACATCCGCGGGATCCGGCCCGCGCCGGTGGGTCACCGATTCGATCCGCCCGTCTGCGACCTGGATCCGCACGCCATGGGCGATCTTGTCCGGCAGTTGCGCGTCCGCGCACCAGAAAGTCGTCATGCAGGCGCTCCACTCAGCCCCGCAAGCGCGGCAGCGAGGACCGCGACCCCGTCAAGGCAGTCGCCTTCCTCCGCGAACTCACTCGGAGAGTGGGAGATCCCCGTGGGGTTGCGGACAAAGAGCATGGCGCTGGGCACTCCCGCGTTGGCCAGGATCCCCGCGTCGTGGCCGGCCCCGGTGGTGAGCACGGGGAGCCCGCCCAGGCGGGCTTCCAGGACACTGACCAAAGCCGCATCGAATGCCGTGCTGCCCGTCCAGGACTCCTCGGTCACCGTCGCGCCAAAGTCATCCGCGATCGCCGACACCTCCGCAACGATGCGCCGCACGGTCTCTTCCTGCTCGCCGCGAGCATCAAGCCAGGCGCAGACCGCGCTCGGGATGGCGTTGACTCCGCCGGGCGTGATCAGCGCCTTGCCGACGGTCGCGACACCCCCATGTTCCTGAGCGGCCCGGCGAGCGGCGATCACCGTCGCCGCGAAGCCCAGCATGGCGTCCTCACGGTCGGCCAGTCGGGTGGTGCCGGCATGGTTGGCCTCCCCGGGCACGTCGATCCGCCAGCGTCCATGCGGCCAGATTGCCGAACCCACCGCCACGGAGCGTCCGAGGTCCACCAGACCTCGGCCTTGCTCGACGTGGAGCTCGACGAAAGCACCAATGCGCCCTGTGGTCTCCGGGTCCGGCCCCACCTGCGTCGGATCGTGGCCGGCGGCATCCATCGCCTCGGCCATGGTCGTGCCATCGGCATCGCTCAAGGCAAGCGCACGATCGGCACTCAGCGCTCCCGTGAGCAACCGGGAACCCGCGCACGCAATCCCGAATCGGGCACCCTCTTCGTCGAGGAAGTTGACAATGCAGATCGGGCGGACGGGCTCAAAACCGCTGTCTCGCAACGCATCCACCGCCGCGAAGGCTGAGACGACACCCAGTGGCCCGTCAAAGGCTCCGCCATCGGGCACGGAATCCAGGTGCGAGCCCGCGACGATGCCCCGGCGCCCCTCTGCTAGGGCCGCGTCGGGGTCGCCCCACCAGGCCCACTGATTGCCGACCCGGTCGGTCGTTAGATCCAGTCCGCGCCGAGCCGCCTCGCCAGCGAACCACTCCCGCAAGGACTGGTCCGCCGCGGTCCAGGCGAACCGCCGATACCCGCCACTGCCAGGGTCTTTGCCCACGGCATCCAGGTCGGACCACAACCGACGGAACTCGGCCCGGACATCAGGACCCACGGCGCGTACCGGCATAACCCCATTCCACACCGAACGCTGCCGTCCACAACCCTTGACACCCACGCGAGACGTCTCGGATCCCAGACGATGGCCGCTCGTTCTCAACTTCTCCGGACCTGTCACCCGTGCGGGTGGCAGGAACCGGCTGCCGCGGCCTAGAACTCCGAGTAGATGAACGGGGCACTTTCACCCTGCAGCGAGATGGCGGTGCCCACGATCAGCCACAGCACGACGAGCGTGAGGACGAACAGGATCGCCACGTCCCGCCCCGTCACGGTGGGCGTCGGCAGCACCTTCTTGCTGGGGTTGACCTGCGGGGTCTCCCCGAGCCGCTCCACCCAATCAAGCGCTGCGCTCAAACTCGATGCACGCGTGCGAGACATCCAGCCACCCCTTCCATCCCAAATGCATGACGTCGTAGAGGAAGTAGTCAGTGGACTCGTCGGCAGCGAAATCCGCCAGGGTGACTCCCCGCGAGGCCGCGATCCCCCGAATCTTGTCGTAGTAGACCAGTCGGCGCTGCTCGGGATAACCCACGTAGTCGTACCAGGCGGCATTCATCGGGACGCTAATGAGGAGCACCTCGACGCCCAGCTCGTCGGCGATCGTCAAGAACAGGTCGAGGTCGTCGTACTCCGGGGACGAGCCCGCATAGTCAACCGTTGCCATGCTGTCTTTGAGCTCGGAGAGTTGGGGTTCGACATAGGTGGCGTAGTAGTGATCATCGATTCCGAAGTCGTTGGTCGTGATCGCGGCGGCACCCTCAGCGGTCGCGTCCCGTTGAGCTGCGTCCCAGTCGAATTCGGCGTATGGAACGACGCCCGGAGCCGGCTGGGCCGGGCCCGCCTGGGGCACTTGAGGCACGGCCCGCTGGGTCTCTGCCAGTGCCTCGACCACGAGCCCCGCTCGGGCCTCCACGGCGGACGGTGTCGGCAGATCGGCCACCGAGTCTGGCCCGGGAAGCGCCTGGCCGAGCAGGCCGGACACTCGCGTCGACAGGCGCTCCTTGGTGGCCTGGCTCAGTCCTGGGCTGGACATGGCTGCGCGATAGTAGGACGCGGAGTAAACCTCCGCGAAGGCCTCGGGCGCGATTCCGCCAGGGACGAACCACTGGGGGGAGACGATCAGGGCGACCTTCTTGGTGCGCAGTTCCGGGGCGACGGCAGCCAACTCGAGCGCATGCGGCAACGACTGGACATAGCCGCGGCCGGACAGAAACAGGTCCTGGTCCGAGATGTTGTCGCGCAGGAATGTCGCGGGATTCTGGCGAGCGAGCGAGCTGAGCTCGGATGACCCCATGACGTAGAGGGATCCCATGGCGGGATCAAGGCCGGCGGTATAGGCCTGATATCGGTCGGTGGTGCGCAGCGTGTGGTTGTTGAAGTCGGCAGACAGGTTGCGTGCAGGGACCGTGGCGGTCGCGGGGAGGAGGGTCTTGGCGGTCCGGCCGACGAGGACCACTGCCACCGGCGACGTGAACGTCACCCAGAACAGCGCGAATGCCGCCACGAACGCCCCCACGGCCAGCGCGGGTCGGCGCCCGCCGAGTGAGGCGGTCGCGCCGGTATCGGAGCTGGACGGGTCGATGGTCATGTCGGTCAGGCGTGTTCCTTGGCGAACGCCACGATGGCGTTGACCGTGTTGAACTCTTCGCGGTCGACCTCGGTCGGGGCGAAGGCTGTGCCCAGAAGGTCGCCGACGCTGACGAGTAACTCGACCACGGCGAGGGAGTCCAGCAGCCCGGCCTCGAAGAGATCGAGGTCCGGCTCGGCAAGCACCTCGTCGGTGTTGGTCACGGTCACGATGAGGTCTTTGACCTGAGTTTCGAGGTCACTCATTGGCTGTCCTTTCGGGAGGGGCGTAGCGCCCGTTCAGAGAGTGCGGAAAGAGTGGGTGGCAGGTCACTGGATCACCTGTCCGGAGAAGATGAGGAAGCCGACCATGACGATGTGGAAGGTCACGACGATCATGAAAAGGCGGTACCAGAGCACGTCCTTGAGCCGTTTGTGCCAGGGCACGGACTTCTCGTAGACGTCGTAGCCCACGAGCATGACACCGTGATAGAGGCCGTAGAGGAGGAACTGGATCCCGGTGCCGTGCCACAACCCCATCAGGCCCATGTTGACCAGCAGGGCCAACCGCCCCGCCATCACCCGGTCGGCGATGACCTTGCGGCGGATCAGCGCCATGACGAGCCGGCTGTAGACGTAGTCCCGGAACCAGAACGACAGCGAGATGTGCCAGCGGTTCCAGAAGTCCCGGATCGACTCGGCGACGAAGGGCAGTCGGAAGTTCATCGGGGTGCGAATGCCGAACAGCGCGCTCGCGCCCACGGCCATGAGGGAGTACCCCGCGAAGTCGAAGAACAGGTCGAGGCCGTAGAGGTACATGTACGACACGGTCCCGAGGAAGCCGCCGCTGGGCTCGGCGATCCAGTGCGCGAACCAGGCGGCGAAGACGAACTTGTACAGCGCCCCGAGCATGATGCGGCGCAGCCCGACGGCGACCAGCGACAGGTACTCGGCGCGGGGTAGGGCGGTCGCGAGATCCTGGTCGAATCGTCGCGACCGGTCGATGGGTCCGGAGGCGATGGTGGGAAAGAACGTGACGAAATAGAGGTAGTCCAGCAGGTTGACGCGTTTAATCAGGCCATCGGAGATCTCCAGGATGACCTGCACCGCGCGGAAGGTCAGGTAGGAGACACCGAGGAACGTCAGCTGTGGATGCTCGAGCATCCCCGCGAGTTTGACCAGGGCCAGGGGCGCGAGGGCGAGGGTGACGGCGGCCCGCCGCTCCCACGGATGATCGCGACCGTACCGGCCGATGTACATGAGGTGGAGCCGCATGAGGGCGGCCTGCCCGACAACGAAGGCCAGCAGCAAGGCGAGCTGACGGGGGTGGTCCGCGAAAAGCGCACCCACAGCGATGGCGGTCGCGGCCAGCCCCCACAGCCTGATGGGCTTGCCCAGCATGCCCAGGACCAGGGCAGGCACCGCCAGCCCAGCCAGCAGAGCAAAGAAGGAGACTGAGCCGAACGCGATCATGCGAGCGTTGCCGCGACGGCGGCGCGGTCAGCCTTCCCGTTGGCGGTCATCGGGATCTCGGACACGAAGGACATGGTCTTGGGCACCATGTAGTCCGGAATGAGGGCCCGCAACTCGCGTTTGAGCTGCACGGTCGTGGCCAGAGTGGAGCCAGTGGGCGGCTCACTGAGGTGCACGACGGCATGCAGGGACGTCACCGTGGTGGGGGTCGTGGGGTCGTACCGGGGCACGACCACGGCCTGTTGCACGGCGGGCAGCGCGCGGAGCTGGGCCTCGATGTCCTCGATTTCGATCCGGTAGCCGTGCAGTTTGACCTGGAAGTCCAGGCGCCCGTGGAAGTGCAGCTGACCCTCGCTGAGGACTCCGGCATCCCCGGTCCAGTAGGCCCAGGTGGGCACGCCGGCGACGTCCACCTGGCCGAACGCCTTGTCGGTCAGGTCGGGTCGCCGGTAGTAGCCCAGGCTGACGGTGTCGCCGGCAATCACGATCTCGCCTTTGTCCCCGTCGGGCACCGGGGAGCCGTCGGGGTCGAGGATGAGCAGTGTCGTGCCGGGCTTCGGGGCGCCGACGGGCAGGACGGGGAATGCCGCGAGCACCGCGTCGTCGACGTCCACCTCGGTCACGGCGACCGTCGACTCGGTCGGGCCGTATGTGTTGATCACGCTCGCCAGAGGGAACCGCTCCCGCAGCGCGACCGCGGTGGCCCGCTGGAGCGTCTCCCCGCAGAACAGGAACAGTCGCACGTCAGGCATGAGGCTCGAGGAGAAGTCCGGATCGGCCAGGCACAGGTCCGCAAACGACGGTGTCGACACCCACACCGTCGCCTGAGAGGAGCGCAGGGCCTCGAAGAGGTCCCGGAGGCGCACAATGTGGTCGCGATCCACGCTGAACAGCCGGGCGCCAGTGGCCCACGAGTACATGACATCCATGACGGACAGGTCGAAACTGAAGGGCGCCTGATTGATCACCGTGATGCCCGCGTCAGGCTCCACGTAGCGCGCCGCCACGGATGTGATCCAACTGGCGAAGCGGTTGACGCTGTCTCGCGAGATCTGCACACCCTTGGGTGTGCCCGTACTGCCGGAGGTGAAGATCGTGTATTGCGCAGCGGAGGGCTCGACCGGTGTCAATGCGCGGGGCGCGGTGCTGTCCTGGTCCATGAGCACCCGCAGGTCGTCGCCGGCCAGCACGACCGCGCCCGTGTGCGGGAGCAGGGACGCGTCTTCGGGAGCCAGGATGTGGGTGGCTGCGGCGGCCTCGAGAATCGAGGTCACGCGTTGCGCCGGCAACGAACTGTCGAGGGGGATGTAGGCACGTCCGGACCGCATGGCCGCAACGAAGCACACGAGCAGGTCGGGGTGTTTGTGGCCAAAGACCACGACGGGCGCCCCGGGCTCGACGTGGGCGTCGAGCCAGCCGGCCAGCCGCAGTGAGCGGGCCGCGAACTCCCCCCAGGTGAGGTCGTGCTCGCGCCAGGTGTGCGCCAGACCGTGTGGGTTGATGGCGGCATGCGCATCAAGCGAGGTGAGGATGTCGACCTCACGGGCTTGCATCACGACGCCACGCTCCCAAGAGCCATCACCACAGAACCTCCGCCGCCTCTGCCGCGGATTCGGTTGCCAGCACGTGCACGCTGGTGAGCACTGCCCTGTTGGCCTAGCAACTTCGCAGGTGAGATTACTGCACCGGCGGGCGACCGCCGAAACCCGACACGGCTCGCCGCCATGGACACCGCGCCGTGAGAGGCTGACGGGCATGGTCGGCACCGCACGCGCAGAGGCCGCGCTGGCCCAGGCCGGCGTCGAGTACCGGTTGACTCACCATGAGGGGCCGGTGCGTTCGCTCGCCGAAGCCGCCGCTCAGCGGGGCGTGGAGCCGCGCGACATCGTCAAGACCCTGGTTGTGCGCCGCGGCGAGGGTGACTACCTCTTCGTCCTCGTGCCCGGCGACCGTGAGTTCTCGTGGCCCAAGTTGCGGGCACATCTGGGGGTCAAGCGGATGACGATGCCCGGGCCCGACGAGGCCCGCGAGGCCACCGGCTATGAGCGCGGCACGATCACACCCTTCGGCTCGTCACGAGCGTGGCCCGTCATCGCCGACCAGGACATCGTCGGGCGCACGGTGTCGATGGGCGCCGGGCAGCGCGGCGCCGCCGTGACCCTCTCGGGTGACGCCATGATCTCGGCGCTGAATGCCGCGGTCGTCGACGTCGCCGACGACCCGGCGTAAGACGGCATTCCCGGGTCGTTTGGCGCGTCCCGGACGCAACTCACCCCTCGCGCATGGGCACCCGAATGCCGTTCTGCGCGGCGGTCCGATCGGCCTGGTAGTAGCCGGCGTCGACGTGCCGGATGACGCCCATGCCGGGGTCGTTGGTGAGGACGCGGGCGAGCTTCTCCGCCGCGAGCGGGGTGCCGTCGGCAAGGCTGACCTGGCCGGCGTGGATCGAGCGGCCGATGCCGACGCCGCCGCCGTGGTGGATCGAGACCCACGACGCGCCGGAGGAGGTGTTGACCAGAGCGTTGAGCAGCGGCCAGTCGCCGATGGCGTCGGAGCCGTCGAGCATCGACTCGGTCTCGCGATAGGGCGAGGCGACAGAGCCGGTGTCGAGGTGGTCGCGGCCGATGACAATCGGCGCCGACACCGCACCCGAAGCAACGAGATCGTTGAACGCCAACCCCGCCTTGTCCCGCTCGCCTTGGCCGAGCCAGCAGATCCGCGCCGGGAGGCCCTGGAAGGCGATCTTCTCCCGGGCTCCGCGCATCCACTTCTGCAGGCGATCGTTGTCGGGGAACAGATCCATGACGGCGCGGTCGGTCGTGTCGATGTCCTTGGCGTCGCCGGAGAGGGCCACCCAACGGAACGGGCCCTTGCCCTCACAGAACAAGGGACGGATGTAGGCGGGCACGAATCCGGGGAAGTCGAAGGCCCGGCCGTAGCCGCCCAGCCGAGCCTCGTCACGGATCGAGTTGCCGTAGTCGAAGACCTCCGCGCCGGCGTCCTTGAACTCCACCATCGCCTTGACGTGGGCCGCCATCGACTCGCGCGCCCGGTCGGTGAACTCCTCGGGCTTCTTCTCCGCGAACTCCGCCCAGTCCTCGACTGACACGCCGATTGGCAAGTACGACAACGGATCATGCGCCGAGGTTTGGTCCGTCACGATGTCGATCGGCACGCCACGGCGGAGCAGCTCGGGGAACACCTCGGCGGCATTCCCGACCAGTCCGATCGACCACGCCCGGCGGTCCCGCTTGGCCGTCATGGCGCGCAGCACGGCTTCATCGAGATCGTCGACGACCTCGTCGAGATAGCGGTGCTCGACGCGGCGCTCCAGGCGGGTCCGATCGACGTCGACGATGAGGCAGACGCCGTCGTTGAGGGTGACGGCAAGTGGCTGGGCGCCCCCCATGCCGCCGCAGCCGCCGGTCAGGGTCAGGGTGCCGGCGAGCGTGCCGCCGAACCGCTTCTCCGCCACCGCCGCGAACGTCTCATAGGTGCCCTGCACGATCCCTTGCGTGCCGATGTAGATCCACGAGCCAGCCGTCATCTGGCCGTACATGGTCAGGCCGAGGTGCTCCAGGCGACGGAACTCGGGCCAGGTGGCCCAATCCGGCACGAGGTTGGAGTTGGCCAGGAGCACCCGCGGAGCCCACTCGTGGGTGCGGAAGACGCCGACCGGGCGACCGCTCTGCACGAGCATCGTCTCGTCCGGGGCGAGCGTGGTCAGGGTGCGCACCATCGCGTCGAAGCTGCGCCAGTCACGCGCCGCCCGACCGGTCCCGCCGTAGACGACGAGGTCGTCAGGACGCTCGGCGACCTCCGGGTCGAGGTTGTTCATGAGCATGCGCAGGGGGGCTTCGGTCGACCACTGCCGGGCGGTGAGGGCAGTGCCCCGAGGGGCGCGGACCGGGCGGGCGCCGTCCATAGTGTTCTCCTTCGACAGGGTGGTCACGAATGCCGAGCGCTGGCCTTCGCGGGGCGGTGCGGGAGCGGCCCGGCGAGGGGTGGGTCGTCGGTGCCGCGATACCCATTGCACCGGTTAACGGGGATCAATGTCAGGGCCGCGCAGGAGCCGCCGTCTCGGATCCCAGACGGGTGGATTCTTCGCCGTGACCAGAGGGTGTCAGATCGGCGCCAGGTCGCTGATCTGACGCCTCCCACCGCTGGATCGCACTGGTGGGCATCACTCAGTCAGCTGGCGAACCAGCGCGTCGGCTGGGTCGGATCAGGGTGCAGTCGCGTAGCGGGTGAGGTTGGAGCGCGAGACGGCGATCACGCCGTCAAGCAACTCAGGAGGGCCGATGATGTCTGCCCGCTCCCCGAGCCCGGCCAGCAAGGAGGCCATGACCCCTATTCCCCGCTCGGCGATCGCCGTCACCTGCATCTCATCGGGCCCGACCTCACGCACCTCGGCGACGCGCCCGCCCAGCGCGAGCACGTACCGCACCACGGGCAGGGTTGCCGGACGAGTACGCACCGTGACGACCACGCCGTCGAGGTGACGCAGCGACTCCCGCGCCTGCGCCCAGGCGGCCTCCAAACTCCGATCGGGCTCGAACTCGCGCCCCGTTCCCGTCACGGCCTGCACCCGATCCGCGCGATAGGTCCGTTGCGCGCCCGAGTCATCACGCAGGGCCAGCAAATACCAGGTGCGCCCGGCCAACACGAGGCCGAGAGGGCGCACGCGGCGGGCCTGCGCCTCTTGGCCGACGGCCCGATAGGTCAGGTCGATGACCTCATGCCGAGCGACCGCGGCCGCGAGAGTGGCCACGGATTCGGGGGCTTCCTCGGGCTGGCCCCAGCCTTCGGGGACGACCAGGAGCCAGCCGGCCACGTCGCCGACCGCCCGCGCAGTCTCGTCCGAGAGCACGCCTTCAAGCTTGCGCCGTGCTGACCGGAAATGCGCACCCTGACCCAGGGCGCGCGCCGCCGGTTCCCCGCCCGGCAGGAACAGCGCCTGCGCCTCCACGCTCGTCAGCCCCGCCGACTCCGGCCGATACCCCGGCAGAATCGAGAACCCCCCGCCGCGCCCGTGCTCGGCAAACACCGGAACACCCGCGAGCGAGAGCGTGTCGAGGTCACGCAGGACGGTGCGGCGCGACACCCCGAGCCGCGCGGCCAGGGCGGCCGCGGTGATTCGGTCGTGTCGCCGCAGCAGGGCCACGAGGTCGATGAGCCGATCGGCGCGCATGAAACCAGTCTCCCGGAAAAGATGACACAGGGTGTCACCTATCTCTCTCTAGGGTCGTTCTGACGGCGAGCACCAGCCCAGCCAGACACGACCGGGCGCCGACAGCGGCTGACCCGAGCACGGCATTCCTACTCACCGGAGGACACCATGAGCACCACCGCAACTCCCCACACGAACCCGACCAGCCCGGACCCGATGAGCTCCGACCCGACGAACCCTGCCCCTGGCGCATCGGGGGCAGGCGTCCCCGACCTGCGCGGCCCGCTCTTCGCCGCCCAGGAGTGGATCGCCGAGCTCCTCGAGGGGGTGGACCCCCAGCAGTTGACGGCCGCCACCCCGTGCACCGAGTTCACCGTCCGCGAACTCATGGCGCACGTGGCCCTGGTGCAGGACAAGATCACCGGCTTCGGCACCGACCACCGGGACCTCTACCGGGACCAGGACGCCACCCCCGAGCAGATGGCAGCAGCCCGCGAGGAGTTGGCGGTCGGCTACATCGATGACGTGGCGCCGGACCAGTGGTCGACGCGCAGCCGCGCCCGTGCCGCGGCGGCGATGGCGTCGTGGACCGAGGACACGCTGGACGCGCCGATCCAGCTGGGCTGGGGTCCGATCCTGCCTGGCCGGATCGTCGCCGGGATCTACCTCATGGAGCTGCTCGCGCACGGCTGGGATCTCGCGACGGCGACCGGTCAGCCGAGCGAAGCACCGACCGCGGTCGCCCAGGTCGGTCTCATGGCCGCACAGCAGGGGCTCCCCGAGACGCCCCGCGGCGTCGAGGTCGGCGTTCCGTTCGGTGCGGTTGTGCCGTCAGCGCCCGATGCTGGCCCGACCGAGCGCCTCGCCAACTGGACCGGCCGCGTCTCGCGCTGACAGCGTCGTGTTCAGATTCCTGGCGTGTTCAGGAAACGTGAACATGCCGAGAATCTGAACACGGCTGACCAGAGTCAGCGCAGCGGGCCGACCACGGCCTCGGCGGCGCTCACCGGCAGCCCGACCACGACCGCCTCGTAGGCACCGGCCAGGTCGGGCGCCAAGAACCGGTCGGGCCCGGGGGCGACGTTCGCGACCCCGGCGAGGGCGGCGATGACCGCTCCGGTCGCCGGCGCCGGCTCCAGCGGTGCCCTCAGTTGAATGCCGCGGGCCGCCGTCACCAGCTCGATGGCCAGGACGTGAGCGAGCGCGTCCACCGACCGGCGCAGTTTGCGACCTGCGGACCAGCCCATCGAGACGTGGTCCTCCTGCATGGCGCTGCTCGGGATGGAGTCGACGCTGGCCGGGACCGCCAGCCGCTTCATCTCGGACACGAGCCCGGCCTGGGTGTATTGGGCGATCATCAGCCCGGAGTCCACGCCCGGGTCGTCCGCGAGGAACGGGGGCAGGCCGTGGTTGCGCGCCTTGTCCAGGAAACGGTCCGTGCGCCGCTCCGACATCGAGGCCAGATCGGCTGCGGGGATCGCGAGGAAGTCCAGCACGTAGGCGATCGGCGCCCCGTGGAAGTTGCCGTTGGACTCGACCCGTCCATCGAGGGTCACCACGGGGTTGTCCACGGCACTCGCGAGCTCGTAACCGGCCACCCGCTCCGCATGGGCGAGCGTGTCGCGTAACCCGCCAGCGACCTGCGGCGCGCACCGCAACGAATAGGCATCCTGCACCCGCGGACAATCCTCGACATCATGCGAGGCGCGGATCGGGCTACCCTGCAGCACCTTTCGCATGTTCTCGGCCGACTCCTGCTGGCCCGGCTGGGGGCGCAGCGCATGCAGGTCCGCCGCGAACACGTCATCGGTGCCCAACAACCCCTCCACACTCATGGCCGCGGCGATGTCGGCCGTCGTCACCAAACGCCGGAGATCGTCGATGGCCAGGCACAACATCCCGAGCATGCCGTCGGTGCCGTTGATGAGAGCCAGACCCTCCTTCTCCTGCAACTCGATCGGCTCGATGCCAGCGTCGAAGAGCGCATCGGCCGCCTGCACCATCTCCCCGTTGACTCGCACGGGCCCCTCACCCATCAGGGCGAGGGCACAGTGCGCGAGCGGCGCGAGATCACCGGAGCACCCCAGCGAGCCGAACTCGTGCACGACCGGCGCGATCCCCGCGTTGAGCAGGGCCGCATACGTGGTGATCACGACGGGCCGCACCCCCGTGCGCCCGGTGGCCAAGGTCTGGATGCGCAGCAGCATGAGCGCGCGGATGACCTCCTCCTCGACCTCCGCGCCCGCGCCCGCGGCGTGCGAGCGCACCAAGGAGCGTTGCAGCTGGCGGCGCAGCTCCACCGGGATGTGCCGGGTCGCCAAGGCGCCAAAGCCCGTCGAGACGCCGTAGTGGGGAGCGGTGTCGTCGGCCAGCGCCTCGATGATCTCGCGGCTCCGGGCGACCGCCTCGAGTGCTTGGGGGGCCAGGGACACGCGGGCGCCGTGCCGCGCGACAGCCGTGACCTCGTGGACGCTCAACGGCCGAGATCCCACGATGACCACATCGCCGGTCTGGGCCGGGTTCACTGACACCATGGCTCCATTGGAGCCCCTGCGTGCACTCGCAGGTAGCGGCCCGGCACGCCAAACGTCTCGAATCCCAGACGGCGACAGTGACACGAAGGTGACAAGCTCACGGCATTCGCGCGTGGGAGGACGGGATCCTCAGATGGGCTGGGCTACTCTCACCCGCGTGGGGGACGATGCGCTGAGCCCGGGAGGGTCCGAGCCGTCCGCCAACGGGCCCGACCTCGGCGGTCGGCATGCCCAGCCCGGCGGTCAGGTGCCTCGACCCCAGGCTCTCGCGCTCGCCGCCGGCCTCGCTCTGGCCGTCGCCGTGACGGCGGGCGTCACGACCTGGGCAATCACCAGGTCGGGGACAACATCGGCCGCCGCGGTGCTGCCGTCGGCCACGATCACCGCGTCCGGCACCGCCACGCCGTCACCCTCGGATTCTCCTTCACCGTCCGGGTCGCCCTCGGAGTCACCCGCGACCGACGCCTCAACGACGCCCCCGTCCAGCACAGCAAACTACGCCGATGCGTGGATCCCCATGCCGCAGAGCCGACTCGACGAGATGGCGCAGTACGCCCAGGCCCGCTACGGCACGTACACCTCGCAGCTCACCCCCTCAATGGTCGTCCTGCACTTCACCGAGGGCAGCGCGCAGGGGACGATCTCGTTCTTCGCCCAGGACATCCCCCAGAGCGGGGTCTATCCGGGGGTGTGCGCGCACTTCGTCATCGACCAGGCAGGCGTCGTCTACCGCCTAGTCCCGACCACGACGATGTGTCGGCACACCGTGGGGCTCAACGACCAGGCGATCGGCATCGAGATCGAACAGTCGACCCTCGGTAACTCGTCCGCCTGGGCCGACCAGCAGATCCTGGACCGGCCCGCTCAGATCGAGGCTGTGCTCGCCACCCTCAAGGATCTGCAGCGGACCTACGAGATCCCCACGGATCGGATCATCGGCCACGGCATGGCCAATGACGACCCACAGTTCCGCGATCTGACCGGCGCCACCAACGACCACACGGACATGAGCTATGACGCCGTGATGGAGGTCCGCCGGCGCCTCGACGCCCTGCCCTGAGCCAACGGCTGGAGGGATTCGAGCGCATCGATCTGAGGCGCTAAGTACCTCCACCCGAATGCCGCCCGCGCGGCCTACGCTTCGACTGTGCCTGCCCGCCCGCCTGCGCCGGCCAATGCCCCGGCCGCAGCCCACGCCTTGGACATCCTCGGGGTGCTCTCGCGGCGTGGCGAGCCGGTCCCTGCGGCGACCATCGCCCGCGCCCTCGACCTGCCGCGTTCGAGCGTCTACCACCTGCTGTCAGTGCTCGTGGACCGAGGGTTTGTTGTCCACCTCCCCGAGGAGCGGCGATACGGACTGGGCGTGGCGGCATTCGAGCTCGGCTCGGCCTATCAACGCCAGGCCGGACTCGAACGCCTCTCTCGATCCACCCTCGACCGCCTCGTCGATGAGACCCGACACAACGCCCATTTGGCGATCCTGCACGGCCGCGACGTCGTCTACGTCATCGAGCAGCGGGCACCGGCGCGTCCGACCCTGATCACCGATGTCGGGGTGCGGCTGCCCGCAACGCTCACGGCGTCCGGCCTGGCCATGCTTGCCGAGTTGCCCGCAGCCCAGGTGCGAGCGCTCTTCCCCGGGGCGCCGGCTTTCGTCCAGCGGGACGGGCACGGCCCGGCATCGCCAGCGGCCTTGCGCAGCATCCTGCAGCAGACCCGCCAACGGGGGTATGCCGTGGAGTCCGGCCAAGTCACCGCCGGCCTCTCGTCGGTTGCCCAGGCCGTCTTGGACCACACCGGCCACCCGGCCGCCGCGGTCGCGGTGACGTTCCGCGACGAGGACGTCACCGCGGACCAGCGCGAGGATCTGGTGACGGCCGTGGCTCGGGCAGCCGCCGAGCTGACCCGTCGGCTTCGCGGCACTCGGGCCCGCGCCGGCGTCAGACCTTAGATTGGTCGCCATGCTGGCGATCACGATTCCCGAGCCCGGAGCGGCTGACGCGCTGGTCCTCACCGAGGTCCCTGTGGCCGATCCCGGCCCTGGCGAGGTGCGCATTGCCGTCGTCGCGGCGGGCATCAATCGTGCCGATGTCCTCCAACGCCAGGGCCTTTACCCGCCGCCGCCTGGCGAGTCGGATATCCCCGGACTGGAAGTGTCGGGACACATCGACGCCATCGGCGCCGGGGTGAGCACCTGGCAGGTCGGGGACGCAGTCTGCGCGCTGCTCGCCGGGGGTGGCTATTCCGAGCTGGTGGTCGTGCCCGCCGGACAGGTCCTTCCCGTGCCGGCCGGGGTGAGCGTCGGCGACGCCGCCGCTCTCCCCGAGGTCGCCTGCACGGTGTGGTCCAACCTGGTCTTGGTCGCCGGTCTGCGCGCCGGCGAATGGCTGCTGGTCCACGGCGGGTCGTCCGGGATCGGCACGATGGCCATCCAGGTGGCCCGGGCGCTCGGCGTCCACGTCGCCGTCACGGCGGGGTCGGCCGCCAAACTGGACGAATGCCGTGCGCTCGGCGCCCAGGTCCTCATCAACTACCGCGAGGAGGACTTCGTCGTGCGTCTCGCGGAGGCGACCTCTGGCCACGGAGCAGACGTCATCCTCGACAACATGGGGGCGAAGTACCTGTCCCGCAACGTTTCTGCGCTCGCCACCAACGGCCGTCTGGTCGTCATCGGCATGCAGGGCGGCATCAAGGGTGAGCTGGACCTGTCGGTCCTGTTGCGCAAGCGGGGCGCCGTGCATGCGACCTCACTGCGGGCGCGCCCGTCGGACGAGAAGGCGGCCGTGGTCGCGGCCGTCCGCGAGTACGTCTGGCCGTGGGTCGAGGCCGGGACGGTGCGGCCGATCATCGATAGCCACTACCCGCTGGCGCAGGCTCCGGCTGCGCACCGGGCGTTGGAGGCGAGCGGACACATCGGCAAGATCCTCCTCACCGTCTCCTGAGAGCAGGTTTGGCAAGATGGCGCAATGAGCCAGTCCCCGCAGAGCGCCCCCAGCACCCCGACGGACACGTCCGAGACGGTCGACCAGGCTGAGCAGCCCGAGCGGGCCGCCGAGACGCCTAGCCGGATCGTCGTGGTCACGCCCGAAGGCATGGGGGTCGCCCATACCGGTGGGGACGACAGCCGCGAGAGCCACCCACGCAACCCGGCGGAGTTGGTTGAGCAGCCCGCCAAGGTCATGCGGATCGGGTCGATGGTCAAGCAGCTCCTTGAAGAGGTCCGCAGCGCGCCCCTGGACGACAAGGGCCGGGCGCGCCTGGCCGAGATCCACGCGCGGTCCATCGCCGAGCTCAAGGACGGACTGGCCCCAGAGCTGGTGTCCGAGTTGGACCGCATTGCCCTCCCATTTCGGGACCAAGCCCCCAGCGATGCCGAGCTGCGCATCGCGCAGGCCCAACTCGTCGGCTGGCTCGAGGGGTTGTTCCACGGCATTCAGACGGCCCTGGTGGCGCAGCAGATGGCCGCGCAGGCCCAGCTGCAGCAGATGCGCGCACTCCCCCCGGGCGCAGCCCCTGACGGAGCTGGCGCCCCCATGACCCCTCCGGCGGGAGTCCCGACGCGGCCCGACGGCCCAGGCCCCTCCGGCACCGGTCAGTATCTCTGAGTAGTCGGGCACGGGCGGTCACTGCCGGACGTTTCCAGCAATGCCGCTGAGGCTCAGGCGGGGGACTGTTCGGTCATCGAGCCGGCGCCGAGCCGCACCCGCTCCGCTTTGCGTAAGGGCGAGAGCCACGCATAGATAGCCGCAACAGAGATGGCCGCGACAACGGTCGTCATCGCCGGTCGCAATCCGATCTGAGCGGCCAGCGCCCCGGCCACGAGCGCACCCCCAGTCCAGCCGACTCCGAAGGAGAGCATCCGCCCCACCGTGTTGACCCGACCGAGAAGCGGCTCGGGCGTCGCCTCCTGGCGATTGGTCACCGAGGCGATGATGACCGCCTGGTAGCTGATGCCCCACGCCACCATGACCGAGATGGCCACGAGCCAGGACGAGGACCGGACGACGACGATCCCGGCCACCGCCGACACCGGCAGGGCCACCAGGGTGACCCACGCACTGGACCAACGCCGCAGGCCCGCGCCCACGAGGAACGCCGCGAGGATCCCGCCGACCCCCCAGGCCGCGAAGAGCATCCCGAAGCGCCACCCGCTGGTGCCCACCCCGAGCAAGCGGTCGGCATACGGGACCGCCAGGGCCATGAATCCGGCCCCGCCGAACGACTGGAGCATGCCGATGAGCGTCTGCGTGCGGACGACCCCGTGGGAGCCCAGGAAGGCCAGCCCTGCGCGGACCTCCGCGACCAACCGACCTGCGCGCAGCGGGGTGCGGACTCGCTCCCCGGTCAACGGGCGCCGGATCCCGACCACAAGCCCGGCGGAGACCAGGAACGACAACGCATCGACGGCGAGCAGCACGGCCGGATTGACCACCGCCAAGGCCACCCCGACGGCCATGGGCACGAGGAGATCCAGGAGACCGCCGAAGCCCCAGATCGCGGCATTCGCCTGACCGATCCGGTTCCGACCCACGAGCGCGGGCAGGGCACCCAAGGCGCCCGCGTCGAAGAAGACGAAGATGGCTTGCGCGGCGAATGCCGCAATCAACACGTGGGCGAGCGTGAGCCGGTCCGCGGCGTAGGCCAGCGGCACCGAGCCGACGACGAGGATGTTGGCCACGTCCGCGCCGACCATGAGTCGCCGGCGGTTGACCCGATCACTGATGGCGCCCGCGACCAGGCCGAACAGCAGCCACGGCAGGCCTTCGAGGACGGCGACGAGCGCGGTCAGTGGAGCCGAGCCCGACACCAGATAGATCAGGACGGGCAAGGCGAGCGCGGTGACGAGCGATCCCGCGATGGACACCTGCCGGGCGAGCCAAAAGCGGACGAAGTCGGGATCAGCCCACAGCCCCCCCGACCCCGCCGCTCCGTTCTCGGGAGAGGTCACCGTCCCACCCTGACATCCCGGGCGTGATCCGGCATCCGGAGAGCGGTCGACGCCCACCTCGACGGTTCCGGCCGGGCCCCCTCTGGCGCCCGGCCGGATCATCGATCAGCTGCGCTGCTGCGGCACGCGGGGCCACCATGTCCGATCGCCGAGTTCGACGACGAGTGCCGGGACCAGGAGCGAACGTACGACGAGAGTGTCGAGCAGGACGCCGAAGGCGACGATGAACGCGATCTGGGCGAGGAACAGCAGGGGCAGCACCGCGAGCGCGCTGAAGGTCGCGGCGAGCACCAGGCCGGCACTGGTGATGACGCCTCCCGTGACTGCCAGCGCAATCAGCACACCGCGCTTGGAGCCATGTGCCGGCGTCTCCTCCCGGGCGCGAGTCATGAGGAAGATCGAGTAGTCCACGCCGAGCGCGATGAGGAAGACGAACCCGTAAAGCACCGTCGTCGGGTCCCCACCGGGGAAACCGAACACGTGGTTGAAGACCAGCGCGGAGATCCCCATCGTCGCCGCGAAAGACAGCACGTTGGCGAGCATGAGCATCAGCGGCGCGATGAGGGAACGCAGGAGGAGCACGAGCACGAGGAAGACGACCGCGATGATCGTGGGGATGACGACGAGCATGTCGCGGTCGGCGACGTCCCGGGTGTCCAGGGCCTGTGCGCTCTGACCGCCGACGAGGATGTCAGGAGAGATCGCGTCGAGGTCGGTGCGCATGGTTCTGATGGTGTCGGCCGCCTCCGGGCTGTCGGCGGCGGCCGTCAGCGTCGCCTGCACGACGACATTGCCGTCGACGACCGTGGGCGGGGCGCCCGGCGCGAGACCGATCAGCGGATCGGAGACGCCCTCCATGGCACTGAGAACGTCGACGACCTGCTGGGCCTGGGCTTGCGGGACGATGATCTGCACCGGGCTGCCGGACCCCGCATCGAAGTGCTCGGCGAGCAGATCCTGGCCCTCGACGGAGTCCACCGAGGTGAGGAAGATGTCCCGCTGGGCGATGCCGTCGGCCTTGAGGGTGGGCAGGAACAGGGCCGCGGCGACCAACGCGAGGCTGGTGACGATCCATGTGGCGCGCGAATGCTCGCCGACGAAGCGAGCGACCTTGCCCCAGCCGCGCCCGGTGTTGACGACGTCGGCACGGTGGACGTGATCGACCTTGGGGATGGAGGGCCAGAAGATCCACCGACGTCCGAGGACGAGGACGGCCGGGAGGAACGTCAGCGCCGCGATGAGCGCACCGGAGATGCCGAGGGCTCCCACGGGACCGAGACCGGCGGTGCCCGACAGCTCTGCGAGCATCAGGGCGAGCAAGCCGAGGATGACGGTGCCGGCGCTGGCCACGATGGGCGGCCGGGTCGCCTTCCACGCCGTCTTCATGGCCTCCCATGAGGACGCGACGTCGTGGAGCTCCTCCTTATAGCGGGCCACCAGAAGCAGCGAGTAGTCCGTGGCGGCGCCGACGACGAGGATCGAGAGGATGCCCTGGCTCTGTCCGGTGACGGTGATCAGGCCGGCATCGGCGACGAGGTAGACGACCAGTCCGGCGGCGCTCAGGCCGAAGATGGCGGTGAGCAGCACAGCGAACGGGAGGACGGGACTGCGGTAGACGAACAGGAGGATGACCAGGACGACCCCGAGGGCGACGATGAGCAGAATGCCGTCGATCCCGGCAAACGCGTTGACCAGGTCCGAGATGAACCCTCCCGGGCCGGTGACATAGGCAGTGACGCCGGTGGGTCGCAGGTCGTCGGCGACGAGGGTGCGCATCGTGTCGCCGATGACATCCAGGGGCGTGGTTTCGCCGACCGCCTGGCTGATCGCGTCGGCATTCAGCGGCAGGACGACGAGGTAGGCCGAGCCATCCTCGCTCGGGATGGCCGCCACTTGGGGGCTGACCAGGTAGTCCCCGATGGTCGTGGTGCCCTCGACGTCGATCTCGGTCTGGGGGATCGCGGCCGCGAACTCCTGGGCGGTGGCCAGATCCTGCGGGGTCAGCCCGCCCTCACGGGCGGCGACCACGATGAGCGGCAGCGTCTGGTTGTCGCTGAAGGTGGCCATCGCGTTGGCCACCTGAGTCGACTCGGCACTCGCGGGCAGGAAGGAGGCGTTGTCGTTCTTCTGGAGCCCGGAGAGCTTGCCGATGGCCGGGCCGCCGACCCCGCCGATCGCGAGCCATGCGAGGAGCACGACCACCGCGCCGACGATCACTCGACCGGCAACCTTGGGCGAGCGAGCCGTGAGGGTGCTCGCTTCGCGGGTGCTGAGCTTTTCGGCCATGGTCAGGTTGCCTCCGACGCCTAGACTAAGGACAGAATGATCAATTGTCTTGATCAGCAGATTGCTAAGTTGGTGAACAAAAATTAGCACAGTCCCGCCTGATGCCCGATCCGCCGCCTCCCGGCAGATCCCGGGTTGGCGCGAGTCGCACACCCTGTCCTCGCTGCAGGCCCTGCTCGACGTCTCCGCGCTGGTCCCCGTCGAGGTGGCCCGCCGGGCCGGGCTATCGGTGTCTGAGCTACATGCCCTTCGGCACCTGTCCCAGGGCCCGCTCGGGCCGGCCGATCTGGCCCGCCGGCTGGGCGTCACGACAGCCGCCTCGTCGGGGATCGTGGATCGCCTCGTCAAGCACGGGCACGTGCAGCGACGCCCCCATGCCGAGGACGGACGTCGGACCGAGGTGTTCCTCACCGATCCCGGACGCCTGGAGATGGTCCGCTACCTCGCGCCAATGTTCTTGGCGCTCACCGAGTTGGACCAAGACCTCTCCGACGCCGACCGGGCCGTCGTCGACGGCTTCCTCACGCGCGCCCAGGCCGCGATCCGAACCTTGCTCTGACTCCCCTCCCCGGGCCCCCCGCGGAAACTTCACCCCCCCGGCGGAAACTTCACACCCGCGCCGGATATAACGCCCGCTCCCGTGAACAACCCGCGCCTCCCGCGGAAACTTCACTCCCGCGCCGGATATAACA
>JAGOME010000073.1 GCA_017993715.1 Phycicoccus sp. | reverse complement strand
TTGCCCATGGCTTACTTCTTCCCAGCCTTTCCGACCTTGCGGCGGATCTGCTCGCCCGCGTAGCGGACACCCTTGCCCTTGTAGGGGTCGGGCTTGCGGAGCTTGCGGATGTTGGCGGCGACCTCACCGACGAGCTGCTTGTCGATGCCCTCGACCTGGAAGCGCGTGGGCGCTTCGACGGTGAAGGAGATGCCGGCAGGCGGCGTCACGGTGATCGGGTGGCTGTACCCGAGCGCAAACTCGAGGTTGCCCTCCTTGTTGGCGACGCGGTAACCGGTGCCGACGATCTCGAGCTTCTTGATGTAGCCCTCGGTCACGCCCACGACCATGTTGTTGATCAGCGTGCGGGTCAGCCCGTGCAGCGAGCGCGAGTTGCGCTCGTCGTTGGGCCGCTTGACCTGGAGACTGCCGTCTTCCTGCTCCACCGTGATCGGCGTGGCAACGACGTGCGAGAGCTCACCCTTGGGCCCCTTGACCGTGACGGTCTGGCCCTCGACGTTAATGTCCACGCCGCTCGGGATAGCGACGGGGAGGCGTCCGATGCGGGACATGGCACGAACCCCTTACCAGATGTAGGCGAGGACTTCCCCACCTACACCCTTGTTGGCGGCCTGCCGGTCGGTCAGCAGTCCGGACGACGTCGAGATGATCGCGATACCGAGACCACCGAGCACCTTGGGCAGGCTGGTGGACTTGGCGTAGACGCGAAGGCCCGGCTTGGAAACGCGACGCACACCGGCGATCGAGCGCTCCCGGTTGGGGCCGTACTTGAGGGTGATCGTCAGCGTCTTGCCGACCTCGGCGTCCTGCACCGACCAACCGGCAATGTAGCCCTCGGCCTGGAGGATCTCCGCGATGTGCGACTTGAGCTTGCTGAACGGCATGGACACCGTGTCCTTGTGCGCCGAGTTGGCGTTCCGGACGCGGGTCAGCATGTCCGCGATCGGGTCTGTCATGGTCATGGGGGCTTCTCCGCCCTCTCTCACCGCGGTTTCCCTCCCACGGACGTGGGACGGACCTTCGATGTCGGTTCTTGCTTGAGTCCTACGGACGTCACCCGGGCGAGTGACGCCTCGAACGGCGAGCCTGCGAGCCGTTCGCCGAGGAAACCGCGAGCTTGCGGGCCTGGTTTCCTCGGAACATTCAGTTAGTGCGGGCGCAGCCCGCTCCGAGTTTTACCGCTTGGCTTCCTCGGAACATTCAGGTCGTGCGAGCGCAGCGAGTTCTGCGCCTGACAGGTGTTACCAACTGGACTTGGTGACGCCCGGCAGCTCTCCGCGGTGTGCGAGTTCACGCAGGCAGATCCGGCACAGGCCGAACTTGCGGTACACCGAGTGCGGACGCCCACATCGCTGGCAGCGCGTGTAGCCGCGCACCGCGAACTTGGGCTTCTTGTTCGCCTTGTTGATCAGGGCGGTCTTGGCCATCTCAGTTCTCCTTGAAGGGGAAGCCGAGCGCCTTGAGCAGCGCGCGACCCTCAGCGTCGTTCTTCGCGGTCGTGACGACCGTGATGTCCATACCCCGAACGCGGTCGATCCGGTCCTGGTCGATCTCGTGGAACATCGACTGCTCGGTCAGACCGAACGTGTAGTTGCCGTTGCCGTCGAACTGCTTGGGCGAGAGGCCACGGAAGTCACGGATACGCGGGAGGGCCACCGAAATCAGCCGGTCGAGGAACTCCCACATCCGGTCCCCGCGCAGCGTGGCGTGGGCGCCGATGGGCATGCCCTCGCGCAGCTTGAACTGGGCGATGGACTTGCGGGCCTTGGTGACCACCGGCTTCTGACCGGTGATGGCCGTGAGGTCACGCACGGCGCCCTCGATGACCTTGCTGTCCTTCGTCGCGTCGCCGACACCCATGTTGACGACGACCTTGACGACGCCTGGGATCTGCATGACGTTGGCGAAATCGAACTGCTCCTTCAGGGAGCCCTTGATCTCGTCCTGGTAGCGCGTCTTCAGACGCGGCGTGGTTGCGGTCTCTGCCATCTCTCTCACAGGTCCTTGCCCGAGCGGACGCCGACGCGGGTGCGCACCGTCTTGCTCCGGCCGTCGCGCTCGACGGTCTCGACGCGGGTCTTGATCCGGGTCGGCTTCTTGTCCGAGGGGTCGACGACGGCCACGTTGCTCACGTGGATCGGCGACTCCTGGACGACCAGCCCACCGGTGCGGGAGCCACGGTTGGACTCGCCGGCCTTGGTGTGCCTGGTGACCCGGTTGATGCCCTCGACCAGCACGCGGTCGGTCTCGCGGTTGACCGAGATGACCTTGCCCGTCGCGCCCTTGTCCTTGCCAGTGAGCACCTGAACGGTGTCACCCTTCTTGATCTTCATCTTCGCCATGGTCAGAGCACCTCCGGCGCCAGCGAGATGATCTTCATGAAGCGCTTCTCACGCAGCTCGCGGCCCACCGGGCCGAAGATGCGGGTGCCCCGGGGGTCACCGTCGTTCTTGAGGATCACCGCGGCGTTCTCGTCGAACTTGATGTAGGAACCGTCGGCACGCCGACGCTCCTTCTTGGTGCGGACGATGACCGCCTTGACGACGTCGCCCTTCTTGACGTTGCCGCCAGGGATGGCGTCCTTGACCGTGGCGACGATCGTGTCACCAATACCTGCATACCGGCGGCCAGAGCCACCGAGCACCCGGATGCACAAGATCTCCTTGGCACCGGTGTTGTCGGCGACGCGCAGTCGCGACTCCTGCTGAATCACTTCGCCTTCTCCAAAATCTCCACGATGCGCCAGCGCTTCGTGGCGCTCAGCGGGCGGGTCTCCATGATGAGGACGCGGTCACCGACGCCGGCGGCATTCGCCTCGTCGTGAGCCTTGACCTTGCTGGAGCGACGGATGACCTTGCCGTACAACGGGTGCTTGACGCGGTCTTCGACCTCGACAACGACGGTCTTGTCCATCTTGTCGCTGACCACGTAGCCCTGACGGGTCTTGCGGTAGTTGCGCTCGCTGTCGTGCTCGCTCACGGTGTCCTTCACGTTGTCACTCATCACTTCGCCTCCGCCGTCGCCGGGGCCGCGCCAATACCGAGCTCGCGCTCGCGCATTTCGGTGTAGATGCGCGCAATGTCCTTGCGGACGGCGCGCAGGCGACCGTGGTTGTCCAGCTGCCCGGTGGCGGACTGGAAGCGGAGGTTGAACAGCTCCTCCTTGGCCTTGCGCAGTTCGTCGGCGAGCTTGTCGTCGTCGAAGCCGCGCAGGTCAACGCTGGTCAGGTCCTTGGAACCGATGGCCATCAGAAGTCACCACCCTCACGCCGGATGAAGCGGGACTTCATCGGCAGCTTGTGCATCGCCAGGCGCATGGCCTCGCGCGCAGTCTCCTCCGGCACACCGGAGAGTTCGAACATGACGCGACCGGGCTTGACGTTGGCGATCCACCACTCCGGCGAGCCCTTACCGGAACCCATGCGGGTCTCAGCGGGCTTCTTGGTCAGCGGGCGGTCGGGGTAGATGTTGATCCACACCTTTCCACCACGCTTGATGTAGCGGGTCATCGCGATACGCGCGGCCTCGATCTGACGGTTGGTGACGTAGGCCGGCTCGAGAGCCTGAATGCCGTAGTCACCGAAGGCGAGGGCCGTGCCACCCTTGGCAGCGCCCGAGCGACCCGGGTGGTGCTGCTTGCGGTGCTTGACCCGGCGAGGAATCAACATCAGGAATCTCCCTCAGTGCTCGCCGGGGCCGCCACAGCGGCCTCGGCGACAGGCTCAGCCAGCGGCGCGGCGTCGCTCACGACGGGAGCGTCGGCGCGGCGGGCGCGGGCGGGGCGGTCAGCGCCGTCACGGCGGGGTCCACGGCCCTGGCGCGGCGCGGTGGCCTGCTGGGCGGCAAGCTCACGCGCGGTGAGGTCACCCTTGTAGATCCACACCTTGACGCCGATGCGGCCGAAGGTGGTCTTGGCCTCGTAGAAGCCGTAGTCAATCTGAGCGCGCAGCGTGTGCAGCGGGACGCGACCCTCGCGGTAGAACTCGGTGCGCGACATTTCCGCGCCACCGAGACGACCGGAGACCTGAACCCGGATGCCCTTGGCGCCGGCGCGCATCGAGGACTGCATGCCCTTGCGCATGGCGCGCCGGAAGCTCACGCGAGCCGACAGCTGCTCGGCGATGCCCTGGGCAACCAACTGCGCGTCGATCTCGGGGTTCTTGACCTCGAGGATGTTCAGCTGCACCTGCTTGCCAGTGAGCTTCTCGAGCTCGCCGCGGATGCGGTCGGCCTCGGCGCCACGGCGACCGATGACGATGCCCGGACGGGCGGTGTGCAGGTCGACGCGGACCCGGTCACGGGTGCGCTCGATGTCGACCCGCGCGATGCCCGCGCGGTCCATGCCCTCGGACATGAGACGTCGGATGGCGACGTCTTCCTTGACGTAGTCGCGGTAGCGCTGGCCCTCCTTGGTGGAGTCGGCGAACCAGCGGCTCTTGTGCTCGGTCGTGATGCCGAGACGGAACCCGGTGGGGTTGACCTTCTGCCCCATCAGCGGTGACCTCCGTTCTTGGCAGCCTGGGGAGCGACGACCACGGTGATGTGGCTCGTGCGCTTGTTGATGCGGGACGCCCGACCCTGGGCGCGCGGCCGGAACCGCTTCATGGTCGGTCCCTCGTCGACGAATGCCGCGGCGATAACGAGGTTGCCCTCATCGAAGCGCTCAGCGGCGGCGTCGGCCTTAACTCGCGCGTTGGCGATGGCGGACTCGAGCACCTTGCGGATCGGCTCGGACGCGGCCTGCGGCGCAAAGCGCAGCGTGGCGATGGCCTCGGCGGCATTCTTGCCACGGATGAGGTCGACGACGCGACGCGCCTTCTGCGGCGTGACCCGCACGTGCCGGGCGACCGCCCGGGACTCGGTAACGATGGTCTGCGACATCAGCGACGACGTCCCTTCTTGTCGTCCTTCACGTGACCCTTGAACGTGCGGGTCGGTGCGAACTCGCCGAGCTTGTGGCCGACCATCGACTCGGTGACGAACACCGGGACGTGCTTGCGGCCGTCGTGGACGGCGAACGTGTGGCCGAGCATGTCCGGGCTAATGACCGAACGACGCGACCACGTCTTGATGACGTTCTTACTGCCCACTTCGTTTGCTGCGTCCACCTTCTTTTGAAGGTGGTCGTCGATGAAGGGGCCCTTCTTCAGGCTACGAGGCATGAGTCCAAAGCTCCTATCAGCGCTTCTTGCCCGTACGGCGACGGCGGACGATGAGCTTGTCGCTCGGCTTGCCGGGGCGGCGGGTGCGACCCTCGGGCTTACCCCACGGGCTCACCGGGTGGCGACCACCGGAAGTGCGGCCCTCACCACCACCGTGCGGGTGGTCGACCGGGTTCATGACGACACCACGGACGGTCGGGCGCTTGCCCTTCCAGCGCATGCGGCCGGCCTTACCCCAGTTGATGTTGGACTGCTCGGCATTCCCGACCTCGCCGACCGTCGCGCGGCAGCGCACATCGACGTTGCGGATTTCACCAGAGGGCATCCGGAGCTGGGCGTAAGGCCCGTCCTTGGCGACGAGCTGCACACGCACACCGGCGGAGCGGGCGATCTTGGCGCCGCCACCGGGCTTGAGCTCGACAGCGTGGATGACCGTACCGGTCGGGATGTTGCGCAGCGGCAGGCTGTTGCCGGGCTTGATATCGGCCGTGGGGCCGTTCTCGATCGGCATGCCCTGCTCGAGACCCTTGGGCGCGAGGATGTAGCGCTTCTCGCCATCGGCGTAGTGCAGCAACGCAATCCGTGCGGTGCGGTTGGGGTCGTACTCGATGTGTGCAACCTTGGCCGGCACACCGTCCTTGTCATGGCGACGGAAGTCGATGACGCGGTAGGCACGCTTGTGACCGCCACCGATGTGACGGGTCGTGATGCGACCGTTGTTGTTGCGACCACCGGACTTGGACAGCGGACGGACCAGGGACTTCTCGGGGGTCGAACGCGTGATCTCGACGAAGTCGGCCACGCTCGAGCCACGACGACCTGGCGTCGTGGGCTTGTACTTACGGATACCCATGTTCTGTTTCCTTCAGATCCCTTAGGCCCCGGCGCTGCCGAAGATGTCGATCGTGCCCTCACGGAGCGTGACGATCGCGCGCTTGGTGTCCTTGCGCTTGCCCAGACCGAACTTGGTGCGGCGCGTCTTGCCCTGACGGTTGAGCGTGTGCACCGAGTCGACCTTGACGCCGAAGATCTGCTCAACGGCGATCTTGATCTCGGTCTTGTTCGAGCGGGGGTCGACGATGAAGGTGTACTTGCCCTCGTCGAGCAGCCCGTAGGACTTCTCGGAGACCACCGGCGCGATGAGGATGTCGCGGGGGTTCTTGCCCTGGGTCACTTGCTCTCCTCCGACTTCTTCTTGCTGCCGGCCTTGGTAAAGCCAGCGGCCTTCGCCTCGTCCTCGGTGGCGAACCAGAACTCGGCGACCGTCGCGTCATACCAGCGGCCACCGGGCAGGTGGTACAGACCCGAGTCGGCGTTGCCCTTGATGTCGTAGCCCTCCGGAGCGGTGCCGTCCTCGAGGGAGGGGGCAGCACCCGCGGGCAGCTCGGCGGCGGCCTGGGCAACAGCGGCGAATGCCGCGGGCGCCACAGCGTCCACGCCGTCACCGGTCACCTCGGCCTCGGCACCGGCGAAGGACTGAGCCCCACCGCTGACGAAGACCTCGAAGGCGGCCCGGGTGAACACCACGTCATCCGCGCAGAGCACGTCGTAGGTGTTGAGCTGGTCGACGGCCAGGACGTGGACGTCGGCCAGGTTGCGCACCGACATCAGCGACACGAAGTCCGTGCGGTCCAGGACGATCAGCAGGTTCTTGCGCTCGCTGAGCCCGGCGAGCAGGGCCTTGGCGGCCTTGGTCGAGGGGGCGTCGCCGGTGACGAGGGACTCGACCACGTGAATGCGGTCGTGGCGCGCCCGGTCCGAGAGGGCTCCGCGCAGAGCGGCGGCCTTCATCTTCTTGGGGGTGCGCTGGGCGTAGTCGCGCGGCTGCGGGCCGTGCACGACGCCACCACCGGCGAACTGCGGCGCCCGGGTGGAACCCTGACGGGCGCGGCCGGTGCCCTTCTGCTTGTACGGCTTGCGGCCACCACCGGAGACCATGCCCCGGGTCTTGGTGGCGTGCGTGCCCTGGCGCGCGGCGGCGAGCTGGGCGACGACGACCTGGTGGATCAGCGGAACGTTGGTCTGCACACCGAAGATCTCGGCAGGCAGCTCAACCGACACGCGAGAAGCGGTCTGGGTTGCCATCTGAATCAGGCTCCCTTCGCGGCGGAGCGGACGAGCACGACGCCACCGCGCGGACCGGGAACGGCACCCTTGACAAGCAAGAGCCCGCGCTCGGTGTCCACGGCGTGGATCGTGAGGTTCTGGGTGGTCTGGCGCTCGCCGCCCATGCGGCCGGCCATGCGCATGCCCTTGAAGACGCGACCTGGGGTGGCGCAGCCACCGATCGAGCCGGGCTTGCGGTGGTTGCGGTGGCTACCGTGGGAGGAGGAGACACCGTGGAAGCCGTGACGCTTCATGACACCGGCGAAGCCCTTGCCCTTGGTCGTGCCCGTGACATCGACCTCCTGGCCCGACTCGAAAGTGTCAGCGCCGAGCTCCTGGCCAAGGCTGTACTCGCCGGCGTCGGCGGTGCGCAGCTCGACGAGGTGGCGACGGGGCGTGACCCCTGCCTTCTCGAAGTGACCGGTCAGCGGCTTGGTGACCTTGCGGGGGTCGATCTGGCCGAACCCGAGCTGCACCGCGGCATACCCATCGGTGTCCGCGTTGCGCACCTGGGTGACCACGTTGGGGCCGGCCTGGATGACGGTCACGGGAATGAGCCGGTTGTCGGCGTCCCAGACCTGGGTCATGCCGAGCTTGGTGCCCAGCAGACCCTTGACGTTCTTGGTGGCATTCATGTCGTCAGCCTCAGAGCTTGATCTCGATGTTGACGTCAGCCGGGAGGTCCAAGCGCATCAGCGAGTCGACGGCCTTGGGCGTCGGGTCGATGATGTCGATGAGGCGCTTGTGGGTGCGCATCTCGAACTGCTCGCGGCTGTCCTTGTACTTGTGGGGCGAACGGATGACCACGAAAACGTTCTTCTCCGTGGGGAGCGGCACGGGGCCGACCACCGTCGCGCCGGCCCGCTGGACCGTGTCGACGATCTTGCGCGCCGAGGAGTCGATGACCTCGTGGTCATACGACTTCAGTCGGATGCGGATCTTCTGTCCCGCCATTGACTTGTCCGTCTCTCTCTCGCCGTCCATCTGTGCTGTTCAGGGCCGATCCCGCCCGATCTCCGACCCCCGCGGTCGGGCGTGTCGCCCTCGCTCCGCTCCAGAGCGCACGCACTTTCGTGCGGCACACCCTGGGTGTTGGTCGTTGACCCGGTGAAACCGGGGCCTGGCTCTTCGTCTGGCCCGCCCCACGTGACGTGGTTCGGTCGGCCAACGGTGGGCGCCACTGACCCTTGCGGGTCGTCGGCGCATGCCAAGCAACCTGATAAGTGTGCCAGAGCCCGTGCGGCGCGGCCAAATCGGCGGATGTTCGGCTGGCTCCCCTGACGCCCGGAATGCCGCCCGCCCCCTTCTCGTCACCGGGAACCAGGCCCGGCGCCGACGCACGTGGGGGTCACAGGAGGTGGCATTCGGGCGCCCCGGCATTCCGGCCCTGCGGCATGATGCCCCGCGGCGTTGGTGTCCTGCGGCATTCCGGTCCTCCGACAACGACAGGTGGCCGACCCGAGGCTGGGCCGACCACCTGTCGTGCGGTGCGCGCGCGTCAGCGCGGGATGGTGAAGACCTGGCCGGGGTAGATCAGGTCCGGGTTCTCGATGCCGTTAGCCTGCGCGATCGCCTGGTACGAGACGCCATAGCGCTCGCCGATGGCGCTTAGGGTGTCGCCGCTGACCACGGTGTATGTCTCAGGCTGGGGTGCTGCAGCGGCTGCAGCGGCTGCAGCGGCAACCGCCTCCTGTGCGGCGGCCTCCTGTGCCGCCGCATCCGCGGCCGCCTGAGCAGCAGCTTCGGCCTCCGCTGCCTCACGACCCGCCTGACGGGCCTTGGCCTCGGCTTCGTTGCGAGCCGCCTGCTCGGCTTGGGCAGCCTGTGCGGCTTCCGCACGCTGCTGGGCGTCGGCGACGGCCTGCTCGCGCTCGGCCTGCGCATCCGCGGGCTTGCTCTCCTCGTCGCCCATACCGACGGCGTCCTTGATGTTGTCCAGCAGACCCATGAGGGCCCCTCTCTAGAGGCAATGCGGCCCCCAGGGTGGAGCCGCGGCGGACGCACGCTACCGGGGCGAAACGGCTCCACGACGCCTGCTGTCGCAGGCCCACTCAGCGGTCCCTCAGGCCCAGCGGCTGCGACCGGAGAAGCACGGGGCTCCCCCGCTACTCGGCTGTGGGCACGTGCGGTCGCATCGCCGAGATCAGGGTCTCGTAGTTGTCCCCGGGATGGCCTCCCAGCACCGCCGCCCAGACCGCCACGAGCTCCGGTCCGTAGCGGTGCCCGTGCCCGTACGGCGGCGCCAAGCCCACCGCCAGGTCACCGGCCAACTGCCAGAACGTCACCACCGGCAGCCAGTTCATTGAGGGATTGACGTCCCGCCCCCGGGGCTCGCGGAGCCAATCGGGTTGGGACAGGCCCGTCTGCGGCTGGAACCAGACGACCGGGTCCGAGGGGTGCTGCACGTAGGCGATCCGGGGTGTCTCCCACTCCGGGAACACTCGACCGACGTAGTCCGCGGTCAGGCCTGCCCCGTTGCTCACGAACCGCACCTGCCGACCGGAGTCCAGCACCGGCGAGATCTCAGGCGAGCCTTGCACCCGCTGCTGCTCGATCTGATCCAGCAAGGGGGTGAAGCGGGGCGTCCCGCTCCAGACGGCGCCATCCACTCGGTCGAGCAGGTTGTTGACATCGGTGAAGGCTCCGTTGCCGCCGAAGGCCCCCAGCGACTCCCCCGACACCATCAGGCGCGGGCGCTGGCCCTCGGGGAGCTGTGCAACCGCCGCCTCCACCGCCCCGATGAGCGCCCGGGCAGCGTCTACGGGCGTGCGCACGTCGGCGACGAAGGCGACGGGGCTGGGCAGGTACGAGTACTGCATCGCGGCGATCGCACAGTCGCCCCCGGTGAGGTACTCGACCGACTGCGCAGACCACTCGTTGATCCACCCCGTGCCCGTCGTGATGAACACCGCGATCACGCTGCGCTCAAACGCGCCGGTCCGCCGCAGTTCGGCGACGACGGTGTCCGCGGCAGCCTCGAGGTCGCCGTCGGCTGGCAGGCCGGAGTAGGCCCGGATTGGCTCCAAGGCTGGCGAGCCGCTGGCTTGCTCAATGAGCTTTTTGGTCGCCCCGTTGGTGACAAAGCGCTGCCCTTCGAACCCCAAGGAGCTGTACTCCACGGTCGACCCCGGCCCCCCGGTGCGCAGCCGCGACGTAGGCGGGTCGGCGCGGGGCACGGCGGCATTGGTCGACGCAGCCACCCGATTGATCACCGCAGCGACGTTGTTGACGACGACGACATCGGTGAGCAGCACCGTGACAGTGGCGGTGGCCGCGGCGGCCAGGATCGTCGCGGCGGCGCGCGGCACCCAGACGTCGATGCGGCGTTGGAGCAGCCGGTAGGCCGCCCGAATGCCGCAGCCCACCGCGATGATCCCCGTCGCCACGGCGACGGCCGCCCCGCCGGCCCCCACCCACTCGATCGGGCTGAGCGGGCGCAGGCCCACCAGGACGGCCGTGGTGTTCTGGGATCGGATGTTGGCGACCGTGGTCCAGACGGCCAGCACCACCCCGAGCGCTACCGAGCCCAGCCTCAACGTCCGACCCGCCGTCCTCGAGACGGTGATCCGCAGCCCCACGAGTCCGGCGACGGCGCGCAGGACCACCCAGAGGACCAACCCCATGCTGTAGCCGATGGAGAAGCTGACGCCGGACAGCGCACCCTGGAGATACCAGATGCGCGGCAGCAGGCTCGGCGCGGTCGACATGATGACGAAGGCGAGACCGACGATCACGCCCGGAACGCTGAAGCCCCAGCGCCGGATCGACGCCATCGCCCGCGTCACGAGGGAGTGCGCAACATCCTCCGGGGTCCGAGGGAACGTGGTCGCCGCCGCTGCGCCGGGGCGACGAACGGTAGGTTCGCGCACCACGAGCTCCCCGCCCGACGCCGCAATCTCGCGCACCCCTGAGCGGTTGCCCGCGCCTTTCCCCACCACGCAGGGGATCCTCGCACATCCCTGCCGACCCCAGGTGCCGCCCACCGACCGCGCGATGACTGCTCCGCCCTGGTGGCACCCTCTCCTGGGGGACCGCCTTTCTGAGAGTTCACTCGTGGCTCAAGTTGCGACGCCTGTTTCACGTCGCGATAATCCGCGGGCTACGCTTCGGCGATGGGGATTGGCAAGGGATTCGGGCTGACGTCGCCTGCGGGGCGCCCTGTCGCGCTGGGCCATGCCGATGGGGCGCCTCACACCCTCCCGGTGCTCGCCGTTCGCCCCATTCGCCTGACTCCTCCCGGGAGGGTCGAATGACTGCCACCGTCCAGCGAGTCAGCCAGGCACTCAGGCACAGTGTGCTCACGGCCCTACGCACGGGGCAGCGCGAGGTGTCGTGGGTCCCGGACTGGATGGGGCTCGGCAACGCGCTCTACCAGTGGCTCTGGGCCTACGAAGGTCAGCAGCACGGTCGCGCGCGCATGGCGCTCGTCAACGCGTCCGTGCCGGCGTTTCTCCCGGTGTTTCCCGCAGCCCGCACCCGTGTCCTGCTCACCCGCAACGAGGTGCGCGTGCGCGACAACCGGGTCCGGCCATGGGAGCCGACGGAGCCCACCCATGACGAGCAGGCAGTTCCAGGCGCCTACGACCCGCCGCTGCTGTCGTCGTTCATCCGTGAGTTGCTGTTGCCAGGGTCAGGCATCGCGCCGAGCGTTGACGACGCATTGGTCGTCAACGTCCGGCGAGGGGACTACTACAGCGTCCCGAGGCACCGGCGTGAGTTCGGCTTCGACGTTGCGGGATTCGTTGCCTCGGCGATCACGAGTTCCATCGACGCGGCGGGAGCCCCTGAGCGCATCCACGTCGTGTCCGATGGGATCCCCTGGTGCCGCGACGAGCTCGGCTTCCTCACCGACGTGGCCCCGGTGACTTTCGCGGATCCTGGGGATCCGGTCGCCGACCTGCGGGCTGTGGCCGCGGCGCGCCGGGTGATCCTGACCAACTCCACGTTCTCGTACTGGGCCGGCTATCTGGGCGATGAGCTGTATGCCGGCGACTCGAGCCGACAAGTCGTCGTCCCCGCGTTCTTTCGACGAAGCAGTCCACGGGGGCGCTCACACCTCCTCCGGCCGTCCTGGACTGTCCTCGACGTCGGCTCCACCGAGCCCGAAACGGCCATGCTGGAACATGCCTGAGGTACCCTG
>JAGOME010000072.1 GCA_017993715.1 Phycicoccus sp. | reverse complement strand
GGCAGGACCCGAAGGCCTCGAGGGAGTCGGTCGCGCACAGCTTCGGGACGGGCATGCCCGCCTCGGTGGACGCCCTCAGGACCGACGTCCCCGCCGGGACCGTGACCGCCGCCCCGTCGATCGTGACCGTCACGAGCGTGGCGCTGTCCGACGGCGGGGTGCCGAAGTCGATCTCCTGCTGGAGTGTCATCGCTCGAAGTCCTCCGGGAAGTCGCGAAGTGCGCTCAGGACCGGCATCGGGGTCAGTCCGCCCATCGCGCACAATGAGCCGTCAGTCATAACCTCGCACAGATCGGTCAGGAGCACCAGATTCGCGTCCCGGTCCTGCCCTGCGACGATCCGGTCGATGACCTCGACGCCGCGGACCGCGCCGATGCGGCAGGGTGTGCACTTGCCGCACGACTCCTTGGCGCAGAACTCCATGGCGAACCTGGCCTGACCGGCCATGTCGACCGTATCGTCGAACACGACCACACCGCCGTGGCCGAGCATCCCCCCGGCGGCGATGAGCGCCTCGTAGTCCATGGCGACGCCCATCGCGGTCGCCGGGAGGTAGGCGCCCAGCGGGCCGCCGACCTGGACCGCGCGCACGGGTCGCTCGGAGCCCGTCCCGCCGCCGAAGTCGTCCACGAGCGTCGCGAGGGAGATGCCGAAGGCGGTCTCCACGATCCCGCCGCGGGCGATGTTCCCGGCCAGCTGGAAGACCTGGGTGCCGCGGGACCGGTCGATCCCCATCGCGTGGTACGCGGCGCCCCCGTCACTCATGATCATCGGCACGGAGCCGAGGGTGAGGACGTTGTTGACGACGGTCGGCTCGCCGAAGAGGCCGTGCAGGGCCGGGATGGGCGGCTTGGCCCGGACCATGCCGCGCAGGCCCTCGATGCTGTCCAGCATCGCGGTCTCCTCGCCGCAGATGTACGAGCCGGCGCCGACGGCCACGCGGATGTCGAACGCGAGCGCGCTGCCGAGGACGCTGGCACCGAGCACGCCGGCGGCCCTGGCCACGTCGATCGCCTCGCGCATCGTGGCGATCGCGTCGGGGTACTCGGATCGGATGTAGATGACGCCCTTGGTCGCCCCGACCGCCACGCCGGCGATGGCCATCCCCTCGATGATGCTGAACGGGTCGCCCTCCATGAGCATGCGGTCGGCGAAGGTTCCGCTGTCGCCCTCGTCGGCGTTGCAGACGACGTACTTCTGGGCGGACTCGGCCGTCATGACGGTGCGCCACTTGATCCCCGTCGGGAAGCCCGCCCCACCCCGACCGCGCAGTCCCGAGTCGGTGACCTCCTGGACGACGGCACCGGGCTCGGCACGCACGGCTGCCTGGAGCCCGACCAGCCCGCCATGGCGCCGGTAGTCGTCAATGCTGACCGGGTCCACGATACCGACCCGCATGAAGGTGACTCGCTGTTGACGTGTCAGCCACGGCAGGTCATCCACCATGCCGACCGCCAATGGATGCGACGCACCATCGAGGAATCCGGCATCGAGCAGCATCGGGATGTCGGCGGCAGACACGCCTCCGTATCCCATCCGGCCGCTGGGTGTCACGATCTCAACAAGGGGCTCCAACCACAGGAGCCCGCGGGATCCGTTCCGAATCACGTCGACCTCGATACCGCGGGCCTGCGCCTCGCGGGCAATCGCGGCAGCGACGTCGTCGGCGCCAACCGAGCGCGCTGCGCTGTCACGGGGCACATAGACGGTCACACTCATCGTTGCGCCGCCGCCCGGGCGTCGGCGATCACGTCGTCAATCCGGGACTCGTCGAGCCGGCCCCACAGCCGCCCGTTGACAGTCGCCGCTGGCCCCAGAGCGCAATTCCCCAAGCAGAACACCTCGATGACGTCCACCTGATCGTCCGACGAACGACTCCCAACAGGAGCGACCGATGCCTCGACGTGGCGAATCAGACCTGCGCTCCCACTGGCCTGGCACGCTTCCGCAACGCACACCGCGATCGTGATGGGGGCGGGCTCCGTCCTGCGCAAGTCGTGATAGAACGTCAGAACTCCGTGGACATCAGCCACCGAGACGTTGAGGAGATCAGCGACCATCGACACGGCCTCACTGGGGACGAATCCGAACGACGCCTGCACCCGCTGAAGCGCGGGAAGGATCAGCCGCTCCTCTGCGGCCAGGGCCTCGAGCAGTTCGCTGCAGGCGCGCCTCGACCACTTGAGATTCGTGCCGGTCACAGTTACTCCTGTCGCATTCACGTCGATTCGCCCTGCCTCGCACCATAGCTCGTACTTCACGTCGGCACCAGTGACTACACGGGCGACGGGCCGGATTGCAGTTCGGTGTCGTGGGGTTCCGCGTTCTTGAAGTGCATTAGCGCCGTGCACTGCAGGGAATTCGGGCCGCGATCGCCACGTGAATCCGACGGAGCGACCGCCGACGACAACAGGCCCCCGAGGCGGATGAGCCCCGCTTCAGTGTGAGACGACTATGACAACTCCAGCCACGCAGGCGCGTGACCGAGTCTGTCACCTATCCGACGAGTTGACCGACGAATTGTGTCAGCGGACATGACAGTCCTCCCTGTCGGCGGTCATGTGATGTCCCTGCTGGCGGGCAGCTGATCTTCCCTTTGCATCGTTGGCGCCGGTGTCGTCGTGCCGAAGAAGTACCCGCCGGAGCCAGAGGGACGTGGTCACGGTCTCCCGTTGTGGTGATCTCACCGTCGTGGAGGTCGCGATCGATTTCGGGCTCGCGGAGGAGTCGGTGCGGCGCAGGATGCGCCCGGTTGACGTCGACGACGGGATCAAGATCGCAGCGGCCGCGGCCCTACTTCCCCTCATGTGGAGAGGCCTGCGCAAGGCCGGCTTCACCTCGAACTGAATGACTCCGGCTCAGATGGTCGGGAAGTGAACGCCGATCCACTCTCTTGCTGCAACCGAAGTGGCGGACGTTGGACGAGGAGGCAAGGCAACGCGCCGCAGGAAGTCAGTGAAGCCAGGGACGTGGGCCACGCCCAGCGGCGAGGTGATCAGTGAGGCCGATGCTGCGCGCCTGGCCAAGGAGTTCGAGGCCGATGACGCTGTCCTCGACGGTGTCGAGATCACGTACCCGCGGAAGGCCGGTCGACCGTCACTGACGGGGGGCAAGGGCACCTGGCCGCAGGTGACGTTCCGTTTATCTCCGTCGGTGCGCGAGCGGGCGGAGCGACTCGCCGCTGAACGCGGAACCACCGTGTCGGCCCTCGCGCGGGAAGCGCTGGAGCAGCTGGTCAAGAAGGCGGGGTGAGGCATCTTTCAGCGCATCGGGGATCCGCTGCGTAGCCCTTTCGATAGCCCTTTCCCCGCGGTTCTCGCTGGTTCTGGGTGGGTCTCGCTGACACGAAAACCGTTGGTACGCAACGATTTCCCTCGTAGCCCTGAAGGCCCTCGACAACCCGATAATCCGTAGGTTCGGGGTTCGAGCCCCCGGCGACCCACTCGTGTGCAACTGACGTAGTTCGCTTACGTCGGTGCCTGGGTCTCTTGTTTGAGGCGCTCGTAGGGAGTCTGCCCTGCGAGGCCGCCGTGGGGGCGATGGTAGTTGTAGTAGTCCTCCCATTCTTGGAGCTTGGCGTTGAACATGCCGGTGTCATCGATGGTGACCCCGTCGAGGAGGCGGTAGAACTCCTCGGCGTCGATGCGATGTGATCTCTCGACCTTGCCGTTGAGCCTGGGTGTGCGGGGTTTGATGTAGACGTGGTTGATGCCCTTGTCCAGGACGTGCCAGTGGAAGCTGCTCTGGAATTCTGACCCGTTGTCGGTCTGGATCGTCTCGATGTGGAAGGGGAGTTTGGCGGCGACATAGTCGACGAACTGGATCGCGGTCTTCTGGTTCAGCGTCGGATAGATCCGCAGCACGCGCAGGCGGGTGCAGTCGTCGATCGCGGTGAACTGGAAGTAGTGCCCGCGCTTGCTCGATCCCTTTAGCGGGGCGATGAACTTGACGTCGATCTGGACCCGGTGCCCGGGTTGCTGCTTCTCGTAGCGTTTCCAGCGCCGGTCGTGGCGCTTGTAGCGCTGGGAGCTGGGCAGTCGGTTGAGGTCGAGGCGTTTGAGGATCCTCCAGACCCCGGAGTGGGAGATCTCCACGTCGTGGTACCGCTTCAAGTACATGGAGATCTTCGCCGGCCCGAAGTGGTAGGTCTGCCGCAGGTGGATGATCTTGCCCACCACCTCGACGCTGGTCGCCTGCGGATGCGTCAGAGGCGCCCTCGAGCGCTCCTTGAGCCCGTCGGGGCCTTCCAGGGCGAACCTCTTGGCCCACGTGTAGAAGGTGGGCCGGGAGATGCCGTAGTAGCGGCACGTGGCCGCGACGTTGCCCGTGACCTCCTCAGCGTGGCGCAGGACGGCTAAACGGTGGCGGACCTGGCGGTCCGGATGTCGATCGCTCATGAGCACTCCGTAGATTCCGGAGCACCGAACTGTCAAGCATGTACGTCAGTTTCATACCCCGGCGACCCACTCGCGAAACCTGTTGCAGCGCAACGGGTTGCGCCTTCAGGTGGATGGCTCGGATATGACTGATTGCGGGCCATAGCCCTTTCCATAGCCCCTTCCGAGAGGCGCCGGGGGCTGGATCTCGGCATTGAGACCGGATGACGGTCATGATGGAATCGAGTAGAGCCGTCCATCTGGAGCGTCGCGCTTGAGGTCGCGAAGGCGCAATAGTTATTGGGAGGCAACGACTATGAGGGTCTGAGTCTCAGAGATCGGGTTGTGGCGGAGGGCCGCTGGGCGTCCCGGCTCATCTTCACCCGGTCGGGCCCGGAGGGCTGGTCTGCGTACGCGTAGTCCGTAGACATCCCACGGTTCTAACGTGTCAAGCGGCGACGCTGTGGGCATTGCTTCTGCCTGCCCAGGCGGTGTGCTCGTCGTAGAGGGTTCGGTGGCGCAGGCAGCCGTGGAGGATACCGACGAGGCGGTTGCTCAGGGCGCGCAGCGCCTTGTAGTGACCGTCGCCGTTGGCGCGGTGGGTGTCGTAGCAGGCGCGGGCTCCAGGGGAGTTGCTCAAGGCGGCGAAGGCCTGCTGCGTGAGGGCGTCGGCGAGTCTCTTGTTGCGGGCGTAGCGGGCCAGGACGACGCGCTTGGTTCCGGAGGCCCGGGTGATGGGACTCATGCCGGAGTAGTTCTTGCGGGCGCGTGCGTCGGCGTAGCGGTCGGGGTCGTCGCCGAACTCGCCGAGGACCCGGGCCGCCAGGACCACTCCCAGGCCGGGCTGGCTCAGGAGGATCTCAGCGTCCCGGCGACAGCGAAAAACCGCCTCCACCTCGCCTTGGAGGATCGCGATCTCCTCCACCATCGTGGTGATCACCCGGATCAGGGATCGGGCGCTGGCGCCGTAGGCGTGCTCGAGCCCGTCCCGGGTGGCCAGTTGCGGCTCGCCGAGCGCGTCGTGGATGTGCTGCGCGGTGACGGTCACGTAGCGCTGCCGCCCTGCCTTGCGCAGCACCGCCTCGATCCGCTTCACGGTCAGCTTCCTGCCGGCGGCCGGTGTCGGAGCCACGACCAGGACGGCCAACGCGTCCCGCCCTCCGAGGTCGTCCCCGAACGCGGCCAGCGCACCGGGGTAGTACTCGCGCAGCAGGGATCGCAGCTGGTTGGCGTGGCGCTGCCGCGACCAGATCAGCGACTGGTGGGAGCGGGCCAGCATCCGGACCTCCTGCCCCGGGGCGGAGTCCCCGGCGACCTGACGGTGATGGTCACGGTCCAGGCGCACGACCTCCGCCAGGACGTGCGCATCCCCCGGGTCGGACTTCGCGCCCGACGCGCAGTGACGCTCCCGGTAGCGGGCGGCCTGGACCGGGTTGATCGCGAACACCGCGTATCCCGCCGCGATCAGCGCCTGGACCCAGGGACCACGGTCGGTCTCGATCCCGATAGCAACATCGCCGGCCTCGTCGTCGTCACCGAGGTGATCGGCGATCAGGGCATGCAGGGCCTCGATCCCCGCGACCCCCTCCGGCAGGCGCTTGCGTGCCAGCAGCTTCCCGCTCTCGCTCACGATCTCGACGTCGTGATGGGCCTCGGCCCAGTCGTCCCCGACGAACAGCATCCGCATCTCCCTCCGGTCGAGCACGGTGAGCCCGCGAGGAACCTTGCTGCTACCTAGTGGTCCAGTGCTCGAACGGCACGTCATCCCACCAGCGCTACCAGTTCCTCACCCACCAGCCGGGGCACGCTCTACGGATAGGAGTCGGTCAACTCCAGGTTCAAACAGTGCTCACCGGCCGGCGGCTCGGACACAAGTCTGGCCCGAAGACCAAACCCGTGCGATCCCATTAGGTTCAAGGTGCGCCGGATCGCGGGTGATGACAGCTACTCAGCCCGCGCAACGGTCAGCACGACGACTGAATCCTCGATCGCCTCGAGCCGGTGACGGGTGGCGGGGATCACGAGGATGTCGCCCTCCACGCCGTCCTGCGAGTCAGCATCGTCCACGAGCCGCACCCGCCCCCGCAGGACCTGAAGCGTCGCGTCTCCTGGGCTGTCGTGATCGGCGAGGGCATGCCCGCCGATGAGCGCGATCAGCGTCTGACGCAGTATGTGCCCGGTACCGCCGAAGATCGTGTGGGCACTGCGCCCGCTGGTCGACTCGTGGGCGATCCGCAGATGCTCCTGAGCGAGTGCGGTCAGTGATGTGGATGCCATGGCATGCCCTTCGGTCGAGGTCGCAGCCGGTTCAGGCTTCGGCGGAGTCGCATGGGATCGACGAACCCTCCACTGCGCTCCTCCTGAACCGAGTGGCCTGGTGTCCGCCAATTTACTACGCTGTACTCCGTGAAAATAGCCGGGCCCTCCCCCGTCCGCCACGACGCCGACCGCGTGCCCATGAGCCCGGCTCGCGCGCGTGTCCTGGAATCCCTTCAGCAATCCGCCGAAACCACGACGGCAAGCGACCTAGCCCGCCACCTGGGCCAGCACGCCAACACGGTCCGCGAGCACTTGGACGCGCTCGTCCAACGTGGCCTGGCGACGCGATCTCCGGGGGACAGCCGCGGTCGTGGACGGCCCGCCTGGCGGTACTCGGCGAGTGGCCAGGCTCGTGAGCCGGACGCCCGCGTGCGCGACTACGCCGCCCTCGCACTGGTGCTCGCAGAACACCTCTCCCGGTCGAGCCGCCATCCTGAGGCGGACGCGCGCGCAGCCGGTAGGGCGTGGGGCCGGCTGCTGACCGAGGGATCGGATCGGCGCAGTCCTCGCTCGGCACGAGTGCGCACGGTCGCACTGCTCGGCCAGATGGGCTTCGACCCCCTCGTGCGATCGCGCGGCGACGAGGTCCTGCTGCGCCGCTGCCCTCTGCTGGATGTCGCGCTCCAGCAGAGCCGGGTGGTGTGCTCGGCGCACCTCGGCATGATCGCGGCCGCGTTCGAGGCGCACGGTGGAGACGGTGATCGAGTCGGTCTGGTCCCCTTCGCGGAGGACAGTGGCTGCCTGGTCACCTTCGCGGCCTCTGGCGGCTCGGCGTGACGGCCAGTAGCCAGGACCGTGCCAGCCGCACCGAGCGCTCCCCTCATCGACGCCGGGCGAGTGCTTTCATCCCTCCCCAGCACGGTGCCTGGGCCTTCCTGGCTCTGCCGCTCGCCCTCGGAACGACGGTCACGCCGTGGACCCCGATGCTCGCGCTCCTTGCGATCGCGTGGGTGGCCGCCTACCCGATGTCCTACGCGGCATTTGGCTTGGTTCGCGCCAGGCGCCCACGGAGATTCCGTACCCCTTTCGTCGTGTGGACGGCGATCGTTCTCTCGACCTCCGCCATCTTGGTCTTCTGGCGCCCGTGGCTGGTCTGGGTGGGACTGGTCTATGCCGGCCTGGGGTTGGTGAACCTGCTGTACGCGCGTCGCAATGACGAGCGCGCGCTGGCCAATGATGCGGTGTTTGTCGCCGAGTGCGCGGGCATGGTTGCCGTCACGTGGGCGGTGAGCACCGGCGACCGCTCGTGGAGCCCGCCCGGCCTCGACTCCGTGCCCGATCGCGTGTGGATCCTGGTGGCCGTCTGCGCGCTGGTGCTGATCGGATCCACGCTGCACGTGAAGTCCCTGATTCGCGAGCGTCGCGATCCGAGGTTCGCGCGGCTTTCGCGCACTGTTGCTGTCGCGTCGGTGCCCGCTGCCCTGGCTCTGGGAGCGTGGTGGGGCTGGGCCGAGGGACTGTGGCTCGTAGTGCCCTTCGCCGTGCTCGCGGCGCGCGCGTTCCTCGTTCCGCGCCGATCCCTGCGCCCGGGCGCAATCGGCGTCATCGAACTCGGCTGCTTCGTGCTCGTCGTGGCTTCCGCCATTCTGGCATCGGCGTGAGCGGCGCCTGGGACGTCGGCCATCCGGACATCGCGAGTCGGGACGACATCTCGACTCTCGTGATCGCCTTCTACGGCCGTGCGTTCGAGGACGACCTGCTCGGACCGGTGTTCGTGGATGTCGCCCGTCTCGACCTCGACGCCCACTTGCCCGTCATCTGCGACTTCTGGGAGACCGTGATCCTGCGTGCCGGTACGTACCGCCGGAACGCTTTGCAGGTGCATGCGGACCTCCACGAGAAGTCGCCGCTCACGCCGGAGCACTTCGGCCGGTGGCTGGACCTGTGGACAGGAACCGTCGACGCCTTGTTCTCGGGGGAGAGGTCTGAGCTGGCGAAGGTCCAGGCGACTCGGATCGCCTGGTCGATGAGCCGTCGCCTCATGGGTGAGTCGGGGAGTGAGTTCGTCACCCTCCAGCGGGCTTCAGCAGGGCTTCTCGGCGCCGGGGCGGGCGTAGAACCACCAGGAGATGCCGCCCGCGATCAGGGCGAAGACCACGCCCATGGAGAAGAAGAGCAGCGGTGAGATGTAGGCCAGCATCACGCCGAAGATGAACGGGCCGTAGGCCGCGATGGCGGAGGTCCAGCCGATCACGCCACCGGCCTGGCGCCGTTCGAAGATCATCGGCATCTGCTTGAAGGTGCTGGCGTTGCCGACGCCGGCGAAGAAGAAGATCGTGAGCATCCCGTAGAGGAACTGGGGGAACTGGTCGGCAGATGTGGGTGAGAGCTGGAAGCACGTGTACAGCGAGGCCAGCGAGATGCCGACGGTGGCGACGACGGTCATGCGCCCGCCTCCGACGCGGTCGGCGATCGGGCCGGCGATGATGCGTGCCGCCGAGCCGATGAGGGCGCCGAGGAAGGCGTACTTGACGGGGTCGATGCCGGCGTCGCCGAACGCCTTGGTGCCGTAGACGTTGTTGATTAGCAGGGCGAATCCTGCTGCGAGGCCCGAGAACGTGCCGAAGGTGATGACGTAGAGGTAGGTCATGATCCACGTGTGCTTGTTCTTGAAGATGTCCATCTGCTCGCGGATGCCGCGGGCCTGCACGGGGACGCTGCGCAGCAGGAACCAGGCGAGGATGACCGCGACGATGACGAACGGCACCCAGATGTAGCCGGCGTTCTGGTACCAGACTTCCTTGCTGACCCCGGTGTCCTTGTTGGTCATCATCTGCGAGGCGCCGCCGATGATGGCGAAGCCGATGATCCAGGGCGTGACGAACTGGACGGCGCTCACGCCGAAGTTGCCGATGCCTGCCTGGATCCCGAGGGCGGTGCCCTGCTTGGAGCGGGGGAAGAAGTACGAGGTGCTCGGCATGAAGCCGGAGAACGCGCCGCCGCCGATGCCGGCGAGGATGCCGAGCAGCAGTAGGACGGCGTAGGGGGTCTCGGGGTTCTGCACGGCGAGGGCCCATCCGATGAGCGGTATGAGGAAGAGGGCGGTCGTGAGGGTGACGAGCTTGCGGGTGCCCATGATCGGCGGGAGGAAGGTCCAGATCAGGCGGAGCGTGCCGCCGGCGAGCCCGGGCATGGCGATGAGCCAGTAGAGCTGGCCCTCGCTCAGGTCGAAGCCGAGGCTGTTGAGCTTGGGTGCGATCGCTGACGCCAGGAACCAGGTGATGAAGGCGAGCGTGAGCGCGAATGTCGTGACCCACAGCGTTTTCCAGGCGCGGCCGGAGTCCCAGTTCGACGCCTCCGGGTCCCACTCCGGGAGCCAGTCCTTGCCGGTGCGTACCGGGGCGGTGGGGGTGGTCATGACTTGGCTCCAGTCTCCTCGAGTTCGTCGATGTCGACGAAGGGTGCTTCCTTGTCCAGCGGTGTGTGGTGGTCGTGCTCGAACTTGTTCGCGAGCTCAGGCGTGGCCATGTGCATGATCGAGATCACCGTCTTGTGCATCCAGATCGCGGCGATCGCGGTGACCACGAAGATGACGAAGAAGGTGGACTGGGGGAGCGAGGTCCAGCCGGTTGTGTAGGCGAAGAGCAGCGGCAGGAAGAACCCGCCGAGCGCGCCGAGGGTGCCGACGAGGCCACCGACTGCGCCGACGTCGTGGGGGAAGTACTCGGGGATGTGCTTGTAGACGGCGGCCTTGCCGATGCCCATCGCGCAGCCCATCGTGAAGACGAGGAACGTGAACAGCCCGACGCCGACGCTCCAGGGGAGGACCTCGTTGGTGGTGCCGTCAGGGTTGTTCAGGACGATGTAGCCGTACGGCATCATGAGGATGCCGGACGAGATGAGCATCACTAGGAACGTGTAGTACATGACCCGGCGAGCGCCGAGTCGGTCCGAGAGCCAGCCGCCGAACGGCCTCAGCAGTGAGGCCGGGAAGATGAACAGTGCCGTCAGCAGGGCGGCGCTGCTCAGTTCGAGCCCGTAGACGTCGACGTAGTACTTCGGCAGCCAGGCCGCGAGCGCGACATAGGCGCCGAACACCACCAGGTAGTAGAGGCTGAAGCGCCAGACCCGCATGTGCTTGAGCGGGCTGAGCATGGACCCGATGCTGCGTCCCTGGCTGGGCTTGATGTCCCGGTGGGGCGTCCAGAGCCACATGCCGATCGCGACGGCGATCAGCAGGGTCATGTAGAGGAAGGGAACGAAGCGCCACCCTCCGGGGACGAAGCCGCCGAGGAAGCCGGCTGCCGGCACCGCCGCGATGAGTGCCGGTCCGATGAACTTGGTGAGCGAGGCCCCGACATTCCCTGCGCCGAAGACGCCAAGGGCGAAGCCCTGACGGTTCTGCGGCCACCAGGCGCTCACCCAGGCGATGCCCACGCTGAAGGAGTTGCCGGCGAAGCCCACGAGGAAGGCGCAGACGAGCAGCCAGGCGTAGGACTGGGCCTGGGACACCATGTATGCCGGGATCGCGGTCACGGCCAGCATGAAGACGAATACCCGCTTGCCGCCGAAGCGGTCGGCGGCGATGCCGGCGGGCAGCCGCCAGATCGCGCCGTTCAGTACGGCGACGGCGGTGAGCCAGGCTAACTGCACGTCCGTTAGGCCGAACTCCTCGCGGATCGGGATGCCCAGGACGCCGAACATGAGCCAGACGGCGAACATGAGGGTGAAGCCCAGGGTGGACCAGACGAGGACCGGTGTGCGGCCCTTCTCGAAGGTTTCCGTAGTCACAGAACAGGATTAAACCACACTCAATGTTTTTTCACGGGTTTAATTAAAAAATCTCCTGACCTGTGGTAGAAATTACCCATGACCGAGAGCGGAGGCGTCCAGGAGAGCCGGGCCCGTATCCAGCAGGTCATCGAGACCGCGACTGAGCCCATGACCGTCGAGATGATCGTCGAGGCGACCGGACTGCACGCCAACACGGTCCGCGGGCACCTCGACGTGCTGCTGGCAGGCGACGTCATCTCTCGGGAGCCGGCGGAGAGCCCTGGTCGCGGACGGCCTCGCTGGCTCTACCGTGCGGCGTCCCCCAAGGCCTCGCCCTTCCAGTTCCTCGCGCAGGCCCTCACCGCGCAGCTGGCACGAGCCGATAGTGCGGAGTTCGCCGATGATGCGGCGGAGCGCTGGTCGAAGGCCCTGCCCGACCTGCCCGTCGCCTTCTCGCCCGACGAGGCCGTCGCCGAGACGACTGACGCCTTGAACCGGCTGGGCTTCCACGCCACGGCCAGTCCCGTCGGCGATGTGATCTCCGTGACCGAGTGCCCCTACGCGGCACTCGTCGACGACAACCCGGTCATCTGCGAGATCCACACTGCGCTGGTCGTGCGCCTGCTCGACCAGACAGGGCAGCCGGTGACCCTCGACTCCATGGACATCTGGGCCCGGAAGGGGATGTGCGTCGCCCGGCTCAAGCGGCCGGACATCGCGCCCTCCCGGGTGATCTCCACCAACGAGCGCGGCACGCTCCGCGACTGACGAAGGAAGTGCAACGTGACCACCATCGACGGCGCCCGCAGCGCGACCGACGAGTTCCTCGTCAAGGCCGGCCGGTTCTTCACTCCAGGGAAGGTGTCGTCCGACCTGCGCACGGTGACGAAGACCGGTGGTCGGGAGGGGGACGTGTTCTACCGCGACCGCTGGAGCCATGACAAGGTCGTGCGCAGCACCCACGGCGTGAACTGCACGGGCTCGTGCTCGTGGAAGGTGTACGTCAAGGACGGGATCATCACCTGGGAGTCCCAGCAGACGGACTACCCGACCGTCGGTCCCGACAGCCCCGAGTACGAGCCGCGCGGCTGCCCCCGCGGCGCCGCCTTCTCCTGGTACACGTACTCGCCCACCCGCGTCCGCTACCCCTACGTGCGCGGAGTGCTGCTCGAGGCCTACCGTACGGCGAAACTCACGCATCCGGATCCGGTTGACGCGTGGGCCTCGGTCGTCGGCGACCCCGAGACCCGTCGGACCTACCACCGTGCGCGCGGCAAGGGCGGGCTGGTGCGGTCCTCCTGGCCCGAGGTCCTGGAGATCATCGGCGCCGCCCACGTGCACACGGTCAAGAAGCACGGACCGGATCGCGTCTTCGGGTTCTCGCCCATCCCCGCCA
>JAGOME010000022.1 GCA_017993715.1 Phycicoccus sp. | reverse complement strand
GGGGTCGCCGACGGGCAGGAGGAAGGGGTCGGTGCGGGCGAGTGCGGCAGTGAGTTTGTTGGGGAATGCCGCCCGCACCCGGGTCTCGTCCAGCGTGGTCCCGGGGGCGGCGGTGAGGGTGGGCGTGGGAGTCGGCGTGGTGCTCGCAGAGCCGGACTGGGCGGCGGAGGGGGTGGGGCTGGAGGGGGTGGCAGCGACGCTCGGGGTGCCGCCCGGCGTCGCACTCGCTGAGGCGTTCGGTGTGGTGCTCGGGGCGGCATTCGGGCCGGGTGGGATCACCGCGGGCAGGCCGGCGATCGCGGTGCCATCGGGCGCCACGCTCACCCCGAGCAGGGTCGGATCGACCGCCGCCTGGACGCCATCACGGGACAGGAGGGGGAGGAGCTGGTCCAGCCGTGACCCGCTCTGGAGGGCCGTGCGCCACGCCGTCGTCCGCGCCTCGCCCGGTGGGCCGACGAGTGCGGCATTCGCCGTGATGGTGACGGGGACCAGGACCGCCACGTTGAGTGGCTGGTACTCCTTGATGCGCTGGTAGCCCAGCGCGGTATGGGTGGTCACGCCTGCGGCGCTGATGGTGAGGGGGACGACGCCGAACGCGGCGGTCCGACCGGTAGAGAACTGACCGATGGTCAGGGTGAATGCGGCCTGCCCTTGCGGTGGGACCTCGGGCAGGTCGACCTGGGCAACCACGGCGCCGTCCGCGGGGGTGCTCTGGTCGAACCAGGCGTCCATCTCGCCCTGCGTGGTCAGGGATCGGCTGTCGATCTGGGCGATGACCTGGCCGGCGGGGATCGCCGTGGTCCCGGTGTTGTCCACCGTCCCGGTCACGGTGACCTGTTGTCCGGAGAGCGCGACGGGGGGGCTGACGGTGTCGATGGTGAGGGAGGCGATCCCGTCGGCCAGCGCGGGAGGGGCGACGGGGGCGGTGACCAAGAGCAGCAGGAGGAGGACTACCGCGCGAACGGCCACGCGGCGAATGCCGCTGAGGTGTGGGGGGGCCGCTGCGGTGCGCCGAGGGGGGCGCACCGCCATCAGGGGTCCCCGGCCAGACGCTGCCAGGCCACGCGAGCGATGCGACGCTCGTTGGGGAAGGTCAGGTGCCGGTGAGCGTCGGCCAGGGGGAGCCACGCGACGTCGATCGCCTCCTGGTCCGGGTCGTTCTCGATGGTCAGGTCGCCGCCGATCGCCTCGAGGAGGTAGTGGTGGACGTACTTGTGGATGCGTCGGTCTCCGACGGCGAACCAGTAGTCGATGGTCCCGAGCTCGACCAGGACTCGCCCGAGGATGCCGGTCTCCTCGGCCACCTCGCGCACGGCGGTCTGGGGGAGCGTCTCGGCGCCTTCGATGTGGCCCTTGGGGAGGCACCATTCGACGCGACCGGCCCGATTGCGGCGGGCGATGACGGCGATCCGCGCGCGCCCCTCGAAGATGTCGACGACGACCCCACCGGCAGAGCGCTCCTCGACGGACGGCAGCCGCCGGGGAACCCGGGGGGGCTCGGCTGCCGCGTGACTCATGTGGTCACTGTAGCCAGCGGGGGTGGGGCAGAGCCCGGTGTGACGCGGGACCTGGCTGTGAGATCTGCTCGTTGTGGTCGACAGTGCGCTGGGTGGTGCGGTGGGCGGTGGGCTGGGCGCGGGTCGAGCCTCCCTCGGGGGCTCGGCGGGCGGCCCACCGCAGCGGTTACCCCGTGGTAGGTGGGGTGTTGGCCCCCTCTACCGCTGGGTAACTGACTCGGCCGGTGCCGCAGGCTCCTCCGAAGTGGGCCCGAGGCGGCATACCCTTGACCATCGTGTCTGCCGCTCCGTCCCCCGCCCTGCTCCGCCAGGCCGTCGCCCATCTCGCTCCGGTCATTGCGCTGCTCACCGAGCTCGGCGAGGTCTTCCGGGCTGCCGGGCATGAGTTGGCGCTGGTCGGGGGGCCGGTGCGGGACGCGTTCCTGGGTCGCGAGAGTCCCGATCTGGACTTCACGACGTCGGCGCGACCCGAGCAGACCGAGGCTCTGCTCACGCAGTGGGGCAGCGCCACCTGGGACATGGGCCGGGAGTTTGGCACGATCGGGGCGCGGCGGGGTGCGACCGTCGTCGAGGTCACGACCTTCCGTGCTGACGCCTACGACGGGGTGACCCGCAAGCCGATTGTGGCGTTCGGGGACACCCTCGAGGACGACCTGACGCGGCGGGATTTCACCATGAACGCCATGGCGTTGCGGCTGCCGGAGCTGGCCTTCGTCGACCCGCATGGTGGGCTCGGCGATCTGCAGGCCCGGGTGCTGCGCACGCCCTCGACGCCGGCGGTGTCCTTCGGGGACGACCCGTTGCGGATGATGCGGGCCGCGCGCTTTGTGGCCCAACTCGCGGTGGTCCCGGCGCCCGAGGTGTTCGCGGCTATGCGGGAGATGGCGCCCTCGATCGAGATCGTGTCGGCGGAGCGGGTGCGTGATGAGCTGGTCAAGCTGCTGCTTGCGCCGCATCCCCGGGCCGGTCTGGAGCTGCTCGTCGCGTCGGGGCTGGCGGACCAGGTCCTGCCCGAGCTGCCCGCCTTGCGGTTGGAGATCGACGAACATCACCGCCACAAGGACGTCTACGAGCACACGCTCACCGTGCTGGAGCAGGCGATCGACCTCGAAGGGCCGCCTGGCTCGTCGGCCCAGGACGTGCCCGGTCCCGACCTGGTGCTGCGCCTGGCTGCCTTGCTCCACGACATCGGCAAGCCGGCGACCCGCCGGTTTGAATCCGGGGGTGGGGTGTCGTTCCACCACCACGAGATGGTGGGCGCCAAGCTCACGGGCAAGCGGATGCGGGCGCTGCGCTTCGACAAGGAGACGATCAAGGCGGTGGCTCGACTCGTCGAGCTACACCTGCGGTTCCACGGCTATGGCAACGGGGCCTGGACCGACTCGGCCGTGCGCCGCTACGTCACCGACGCGGGTCCGCTGCTGCCCCGGCTGCATCGACTGACCCGGGCGGACTCGACGACCCGCAACGTCCGCAAGGCCCGGATGCTGGCCCGCAGCTACGACGAGCTCGAGCTCCGGATCGACCGGCTGCTCGCTCAAGAGCAGCTCGATGCGGTGCGCCCGGAGCTCGACGGCAACGAGATCGCCGAAATCCTCGGGATCGCGCCCGGGCCGGTGCTCGGCCGGGCCTACAAGTACTTGCTGGCGCTGCGCCTGGACGAGGGCATCCTCGGCAAGGAGGTCGCCGAGCAGCGACTGCGCGACTGGTGGGCCACCCAGTCCTCCTGACTTCCCCCCTCGAGGTGACGTAACACGCGGAGCCCGAGGCGGCATTCGTCCGCGTGTCACGTCATCTCGACCCAGCAGGCCACCTGCTCGTGGGCGGATGCGGAAGCGGGCGGCATTCGGAACTGAATCCGAATGCCGCCCGCTCACGCAAAGCTGCTGGGCGAGAACCCTCAGCGCTCCTCGGTGCCCGCGATGAAGGCCTCGAGGCGCGCCCGCCCGATGTCGTCCGGGCGCTGCTCCGGCGGGGACTTCATCAGGTAGGACGACGCCGACAGGAGCGCGCCGCCGACGCCGCGGTCCTTGGCGATCTTGGCCGCGCGGATGGCGTCAATGATGATGCCCGCGGAGTTGGGGGAGTCCCAGACCTCGAGCTTGTACTCCAGGTTGAGGGGGGCGTCGCCGAAGGCGCGACCCTCGAGGCGCACGTATGCCCACTTGCGGTCGTCGAGCCAGGCGACGTAGTCCGACGGGCCGATGTGGACGTTGCGGTCCTGCGTCTTGCCCGCGAGTTCGCCGGTCAGGTTGGAGGTGACGGCCTGGGTCTTGGAGATCTTCTTGGACTCCAGCCGCTCGCGCTCGAGCATGTTCTTGAAGTCCATATTGCCGCCGACATTGAGCTGGTAGGTGCGGTCCAGCACGACGCCGCGGTCTTCGAAGAGTTTGGCCATGACCCGGTGGGTGATGGTGGCGCCGACCTGGCTCTTGATGTCGTCGCCGATGATCGGCACGCCGGCGGCCTCGAACTTCGCGGCCCACTCGGGGTCGGAGGCGATGAAGACCGGGAGGGCGTTGACGAAGGCCACGCCCGCGTCAATCGCGCACTGCGCGTAGAACTTGTCGGCATCCTCGGACCCGACCGGCAGGTACGACACGAGCACGTCGACCTGGGCGTCACGCAGTGCCTGGACGACATCGATCGGCTCGGCGGCGGACTCGTCGATCGTCATCCGGTAGTACTTGCCCAGACCATCGAGGGTGTGGCCACGCTGCACGGTGATCCCGGTGGTGGGGACGTCGCAGATCTTGATGGTGTTGTTCTCAGACGAGTTGATCGCCTCGGAGAGGTCCTTGCCGACCTTCTTGTCATCGACATCGAGGGCGAGCACGAACTCGACATCGGAGACGTGATAGTCGCCGAAGGTCACGTGCATCAGGCCGGGGACGGTCGACGCGGGGTCCGCGTCCTTGTAGTACTCGACACCCTGGACGAGCGAACTCGCACAGTTGCCGACACCAACGATGCCGACGCGAATGGATCCCATCAGAGGTACTCCTGAACGAAAGAGGGACGAATGCCGTCAGTCACTGTCGCGGTGGGCGCCCGTCCCTGCCGGGCACTCGCTGACTGACATATGGCGAGTTTGTCAGTCCTCAACTGTAGCGCGAATGCCGCCCGTCGCAGCATCGCGTTCCCCCGGCTACGCGTGGCCTCAGGTCGCCAGGGAACCCCTGAGGGGCCGTGAGCGTACTGGGTACCGAGCCTTGGGCGGCATACTGGAGGATCGACCCGGTCCCTTCGATGCGCCCGCCGCGGGTCCCGCGGCGCACAAGGGATCTCGCGGACTTCAGTCCCCGGACGAGAAAGCACCTATGTCTGACTCCTCCCGCTCCTCCGAGCCTTCGCGTCGTGCGTCGACGTCCAGCCCCTCGCGTGCCAGCCGTCGCTCCAATCCCGCTGGCAAGCCACCCAAGCGCAAGCGACGCTGGCTCAAGCGCATCGTCTGGACCTTCGTCATCCTGGGCGTGCTCGGCATCGCCGGGGTCGGCGTCGCCTATGCGCTGATCAAGGTGCCTCAGCCCAATGACATCGCCACGGCGCAGGCGAGCATCATCTACTACGCCGACGGCGAGACCGAGATGGCGCGCATCAGCGAGATCAACCGCGAGTCGGTGCCGCTCGGTGACATCCCCGAGCCCGTGCAAAAGGCCATGCTGGCCGCGGAGGACCGCAACTTCTATCAGGAGAGCGGCGTGTCCCCGACCGGCATCGCCCGGTCGGTGTGGACCGCCGTCAAGGGCGGTGAAGTCCAGGGCAGTGGCTCGACGATCACCCAGCAGTACGTCAAGAACTACTTCCTGACGGCCGACCGGACGATCACCCGTAAGGCCAAGGAGATCCTGATCTCGATCAAGATCGACCAGCAGCAGACCAAGGACCAGATCCTCGAGAACTACTTCAACACGATCTACTACGGGCGCGGCGCGTACGGCATTCAGACCGCGGCGCAGGCGTATTACGGCAAGGACGCCAAGGACCTCACCGTCAGCGAGGGGGCGTTCCTCGCATCCGTCGTCAACGGTCCCGGCTACTACGACCCGGACCTTGGCGAGGAGCAGCTGCAGAACGCGCAGGAGCGGTGGACCTACGTCCTGGATGGCATGGTGACCGAGGGCTGGATCACCGCCGACGAGCGAGCCGCCCAGACCTTCGCCATGCCGATCGAGTACGTCCAGAAGACGGCCACCGGGACCACCGGCTACCTGACTCAACTCGTCAAGAGCGAGCTGGAGAACAAGCTCAAGCTGGCGCCAACGGACATCGACCGAGGCGGGCTGCGCATTGTCTCCACGATCGACAAGGCCAAGGAAGACGCGGCCATCTCCGCTGTCCAGAACGGCCTGCCCGAGGTCACCGAGGGCGAGCCCCTGCACGCGGGACTGGCGTCGATCATCCCCGGAGACGGAGCGATCGCCGCGATCTACGGTGGCGCGGACTACGCCGAGCGCCAGTGGAACGACGCGACCGACGCGACCATCCAGGCCGGCTCGACCTTCAAGATCTTCGGCCTCATCGGGGCGTTGAACTCCGGCAAGGTCAACCTGCGCACGACCTTTGACGGCAGCGGGCCGCAGTACTTCGACGAGTTCAAGGACAGCACCGCCTCGACCCAGAATGCGCGCCAGGGCATGGTGAGCAACTTCGGCAACGGCTCGTTCGGCTACATGGACGTGCCGGACGCAACCGCCAGCTCGGTGAACACGATCTACGCCCAGCTCAACATCCTGGGCACTCCGGAGCGCACCGCCAAGGCGGCAACGGATGCCGGTGTGACGACCGAAGTGCAGACCAACTACGCCAACGTGTTCGGCAGCGACAACGTCCGCGTCATCGACATGGCCAACGCCTACGCAACGATCGCGGCGCAGGGCATCCACGCCACGCCGTACATCGTCAAGTCCGCCCGCAGTGCCGATGGGGTCTTTGACTACACGGCCGAGCCGGAGACCACGCGCGTCTTCGATGAGGACACGATGGCCGATGTCATCACCGCCATGCGGGCGGTTGTCGAGTACGGCTCGGGCAGCTACGCGCAGAACATCGGTCGACCGGCCGCCGGTAAGACCGGGACGACGTCAGACAACTACGGGGCATGGTTCGACGGCTTCGTGCCGCAGCTCGCGACCGCCGTCGGCATCTACCGGGGCGACGGCTCCCTCGTGGAGGCCAACCGGATGAACGACATTCCCGGTGTCGGCGAGCTGACCGGTGGCTCGATCCCGGTGCGCATCTGGACGGACTACATGGGGCAGGCGATTGCCGGCACCGATGTGATCGACTTCCCGGAGCCGGCCTACATCAACGAGGACGCCTACGTGCCTCCGCCGGCGACGGAGGAGCCCACGCCCACCGAGACGCCTTCAGAGACGCCCTCGGAGACGCCTTCGGGCCCGACGACGTCAACCCCGACTCCCACCGAGACCGTGCCGAGCCCGTCGATCTCGATCCCGACCCCCACGATTTCGATCCCGACCCCCACGCTCAGCGTCTCGGGGCTCCCATCCTCACCAGCCCTCAACTAACGCCTCACCTTTGATGACCGACCCCGACGCGCACCTCGCCGATCGGCTCCTGGGCCCGATCGGGACCCGGGCTCGCCTGACCGAGCCGGTGCGCGTCGGGCTTGGCTATGCCGTGCTGGCCGCTCTGCCCGTCATTGCGGGGCTGGGGCGCATCCAGTACTGCCTGAGTCATGGGTGGGTCGGCACCGACCCGATGGCGCGGATGTGCTACTCCGACATGGCCAATGCCGTGGCGACGACGAGTCTGATGTCTGGCCCCCTCGCCTACCTGCGCGGTGAGGTCCCGCTCGACCAGCCGATCCTCAGCGGTCTGCTCATGAGCACGATTGGTGGGCTCACCGGTGGCGGCGACGTGCTTGACGCGCAGCGGGGATTCATGGCGACCTGGGCGGTCCTCGCGGTCCTGGCGCTCGCGCTGATGGTCTGGCTCGTCACGCGCACCCCGCGCCACCCGAGCGCGCGGCCCCTGGCGTTGGCGCTGTCGCCCGTCGCCGCGCTCACGGTGTTCCTCGCCCCGGACCTCCTCGGCGTGACGCTATGCACTGTCGGTGTCTGGTGCTGGCTGCGCGGTCGGCCGGGGATCGCCGGCGCCGCGCTCGGCGCGGCATTCATGGCCCGGACCTATCCGCTCCTCGCGGTCCTGCTCCTCGTGCTGATCGCCGTGCGTCAGGGCGACCGGCCAGCGCTCGGCCGGCTCCTCCAAGGCTTCGCCGCGGCCGTTGCTGGGTCGCTGCTCCTCGCCGTCATGTCTCCGGACATCGCGATCCAGGCGTGGCGCTCCTGGTTCGGGGCGTCGACCAACCTCGGGTCGCCCTGGCACATCGCGACGATGGCCGGCGTGGCCGTGCCACCGCTGGTCGCCACCGCGCTGGCCGTGCTCGGCTGGATCGTCGCGGGCCTGCTCGGAGCCGCCCTCATCCTCGGGGTGCGCAACCCTCCGCCGGCGTTCGCGATCCTGCTCGTCGTGGTGGCCGTGGTCCTGGTGACCGGCAAGTCCTTCCCGCTGCAGGCGTCGCTCTGGCTCGTCCCGCTGGTGGCCCTCGCCGGCTTGGCCTGGCGGGACATCCTGTGGTGGTGGGCCGCCGAGGCGGCGCACTTCGTCGCCCTGTGGCTCTATGTGGGCGGTCTCCAGGACAACCCCGAGCGGGGCCTGCCGGCCGGCTGGTATGCCGTATTCCTCGTGCTGCGCCTGCTCGCCATCTGCTGGCTGGCGTGGGCGGTCTGGTCCCGCGCCGTTGCTGGGTCCCGTGCGCCGCGCCTTCGACACCCGGGTCGCGCTCCTGCTCCCGAGGCCGCAGCCCTGCCGGTCCACGTCGTCCCGGATTAGGGCACGGTCGAACCCGGCAGGTACCCTTGAGCGGTTGCCCAGGCCCACCCATGTTGTCCACACCCCCTGTGGATAGTTCGGGCGGGATGTCGGGCACGCTGCATACCCTCCTGTCACGGAAAGACCGTGACCGTTCTAGACCGAAGGAGGCGGGTTCACGCATGCGTCAGTACGAACTCATGGTCATCCTCGACCCCGAGCTCGACGACCGGACGGTCCAGCCGCAGCTGGACAAGTTCCTCACCGTCATCACCAAGGACGGCGGCACCATCGACAACGTCGATGTCTGGGGCCGTCGTCGCCTCGCCTACGAGATCAAGAAGAAGGGCGAGGGCATCTACGCCGTCGTCAACTTCACCTCTGAGCCCGCGACGGCCAAGGAGCTGGACCGCCAGCTCGGCCTCAACGAGCTCATCATGCGGACCAAGCTCATGCGCCCCGGCGCCTGAGCGACGTCCCACCTTTCGCTCGCAGCACGCGTTTACACCCGGAGGGGACGACACACCCATGGCAGGCGAGACCACCATCACGATCGTCGGCAATCTGACCGGTGACCCTGAGCTCCGCTTCACCCCCTCGGGTGCCGCGGTCGCCAACTTCACTGTTGCCTCGACGCCGCGCACCTTCGACCGTCAGTCCAACGAGTGGAAGGACGGCGAAACGCTGTTCATGCGCTGCTCGATCTGGCGCGATGCGGCCGAGAATGTCGCGGAGTCGCTCCAGCGCGGCACCCGCGTTATCGTCACGGGGCGGCTGAAGTCCCGGTCCTACGAGACCAAAGAGGGCGAGAAGCGCACGGTGGTCGAGATGGACGTCGACGAGGTCGGTCCCTCCCTGCGCTACGCCAACGCCAAGGTCACCAAGACCCAGCGCGGTGGCGGTGGCGGCGACTTCGGCGGCGGCGGCCAGCAGCACGACCCGTGGGCAACCGGTGGCTCCGCGCCGCAGGGTGGCCAAGGCGGCGGCTGGGGCGGCGACCAGCGTGGCGGCGGCCAGGGCAACCAGGGACGGCCCGCTCAGGGCGGTTCCCAGGGTGGCCAAGGCGGTCAGAGTGGCGGCGGCGGTTGGGGCAATGCCCCGGCCTACGACGAGCCCCCGTTCTGATCCTCTGACCGTGAGCACCCGGCATTCTCGAGAGGGAATGCCGCGGGCCGCGAGCGATCCCGGCGCCACCAGGCGCCAACCCGGCGCCGGACGGCGCCACCCCCGCGGGGCCGCCCCGGCCCGCAGCGGGATTCCACCAGCACGACCCCATCCCTGGGTCACCAGGGCTCATCCGGACCAAGGAGAGCACCACGATGGCTAAGCCCGTCATTCGTAAGCCCAAGAAGAAGGCCAACCCGCTTAAGGCGGCGAAGGTCGAGAACATCGACTACAAGGACGCTGCGCTGCTGCGCAAGTTCATCTCCGACCGCGGCAAGATCCGCGCGCGTCGCGTGACCGGCGTCTCCGTCCAGGAGCAGCGGCTCATCGCCAACGCGGTCAAGAACGCCCGCGAGATGGCGCTCCTGCCCTACTCCAGCTCTTCGCGCTAAGCGACGACCCGACAGTTAAGGAGAGCTGACATGAAGGTCATCCTCACGCACGAGGTCTCCGGCCTCGGCACCGCCGGTGACGTCGTCGACGTCAAGGACGGCTACGCCCGCAACTTCCTCTTCCGCCGCGGTCTCGCGACGGCGTGGACCAAGGGCGGCCAGAAGCAGGTCGACGCGATTGCCAAGGGCCGTGCGGTCCGGGCGGTCAAGACCCTCGAGGACGCCAAGTCCATCAAGGGCAGCCTGGAGTCCAAGGCCGTCACCGTTCCCGCGCATGCCGGCAAGGAGGGACGTCTCTTCGGCGCCGTCTCGACCGCCGACATCGCCGCTGCCGTCAAGGCGGCCGGCGGCCCGGACCTGGACAAGCGCAAGATCGAGGTGCCGACCCCGATCAAGTCGGTGGGCACCCACGAGGCCCTGGTCCGCCTCCACCCGGAGGTTCAGGCCAAGGTGGCGCTCAACGTCGTCGCCGGCTGAGCCGCAGCCTCGCACGTCACGAACGGGCGGCATTCCCTGTCGGGGAATGCCGCCCGTTCGGCGTCCCTGCCCTTCCAGCCGCCCCACCTCCCGCCTCCCCCGTCCCAACTTTCCCGCCTGAAGTGGGTTGATGCGGGTTCGCGGGGGTTGTTTTCCCCTGCGAACCCCCACCTTGTGTGCGCCGGCCCGGCGCGCGTCTCGACACCGGCTGCGGCAGCTATCCGAGCCCGCCCGAAATCGCCGCGAGGGCATGTCGGTGGCCGTGTCTAGGGTGTCCGTATGCCTCCCAACGCCCCCGCCATCGAGGCGGTCGATCTCGTCAAACGGTTCGGAGACTTCGTCGCCGTTGACGGGGTGAGTTTCGTCGTGCCCGAGGGCACCGTGCTGGGCCTGCTCGGTCCCAACGGTGCCGGCAAGACGACCACCGTCCGCATGATGACGACGCTATCCACGCCCACGAGCGGGACCGGGCGCGTCGCCGGCCATGACATCGTCCGCGAGCCCGCCGCCGTGCGAGCCAGCATGGGGTTGACCGCCCAATCGGCGACCGTGGACGAGCTGCTCACCGGACGTGAGAATCTCCGTCTCGTCGGGGACCTCTACGGCCTGGATCGCGGCACGGTGAGGCGCCGCAGTGATGCCCTCCTCGAGCAGTTCTCGCTCACGGACGCCGGCAACAAGGTCGTCAAGGAGTACTCCGGCGGCATGCGGCGCCGGATCGACCTCGCCGCCAGCCTCATCGCTGCCCCTCCGGTCCTGTTCCTGGACGAGCCGACGACCGGGCTGGACCCCCGCAGTCGGGTCGAGCTGTGGGATGTCCTGCGGGACCTCGTGCGCGAGGGCACCACCCTGCTCCTCACCACCCAGTACCTCGACGAGGCCGACCAGCTCGCCGACGACATCGTGGTCATCGACCACGGCCGGATCATCGCCCAGGGCACGCCGCTGCAACTCAAGGATGCCTCCGGTGCCGCCAGCCTGACCGTCACGGTGGCCCGTCATGACGACGTTGCCGCCGCGGCGGCGCTCATGGAGGCCGAGGTCGGGACCATCCATGTCGATGCCGAGGCCCGACGGATCACGGTGCCGGGCGGCGGCATTGCGGAGCTGACGAGAGTGGCCGCCCGCCTGGAGCGAGGCCAGATCGAGCTCGATGACATCGGCCTGCAACGACCATCTCTGGATGACGTCTTCCTCAGCCTGACCGGCCATCGGGCCGGCAGCGACGAGGACGAGGCGATGCCGGATGACGAGGGAGCCCGATCATGACCACCCAGACCCTGCCGCGGACTTCCCCCGCGAATGCCGCGCCAGCCCACGGCGCGGGCCCGGTGCGCCAGATTGTCACCCTGGTGCGGCGCAACCTCATCCACATCAAGCGGCAACCCGAGATGCTGACCGACGTCACCATCCAGCCGGTGATGTTCGTCCTGCTGTTCGCCTATGTCTTCGGTGGCTCGATCGAGATCCCTGGCGTGAACTACAAGGAGTGGTTGCTGCCCGGGATCATGGCGCAGACGATGACGTTTAGCTCGTTCATTGTGGCCATCGGTCTCAACACTGACATCGGTAAGGGCATGGTTGACCGGCTGCGTTCGCTGCCGATCCAGCGGGGATCGCTGCTCGTGGCGCGCGCCGTGTCGGCCCTCATCCACAGCAGCATCGGCATCGTCGTGATGTCGCTGACCGGACTGTTCGTGGGCTGGCGGATCCACGAGGGCGTGGGCAGAGGGCTCGCCGGCTATGGGCTGTTGCTGCTGTTCGGCTTCGCGATGATCTGGCTCGGCATCCTGGTCGGCTCCGCCATGCGCTCGGTCGAGGCTGTCAACGGCCTGATGTTCACGACGATGTTCCCGATCACGTTCTTGTCCAACGCCTTTGCCCGTCCCGAGGGCATGCCGACGTGGCTGCGCACCATTGCCGAGTGGAACCCGATCTCCTCGCTGGTCCAGGCGCTGCGGTCACTGTGGGGCAACGACGGTCTGCCGCTACCGGCCGACGCGGCCCTGCCGCTCCAGCATCCGATCCTGACCACGGTCATCTGGTCAGTGGGCCTGACCTTGATCCTCGCCCCCCTGGCGATCCGCGCCTACAACCGGCGCACGACGTCCTGACAGACCCTCGACCTGAGTCGCTGGATGGGACTGGCGGCGGCATTCCCGGCGGTGTTCCCGGCGTGGTGAGGGCAAGTTGTGGCTCGGCCACCTCGGCCGGGGGAGCCGAGCGGTTAACGTGGCCGTGTCAGTGGCGCAGCTCTGTCGGGTCGGCGGCAGTTGTCCGTGGATTCGCGCTGTCGGGTCGACGCCGGCTGTCGGTGGCGCGGCCTACGGTAGCCGCATGGCCACCGCTCGTAGCTCACGCACCCAAGCGTCCTATCGCTGCTCCGAATGCGGCTGGCAGGCCAGCAAGTGGGTCGGTCGCTGTGGGGAGTGTCAGGCCTGGGGATCGGTGACCGAGGTGGGTGCGGTCGCGGTCCGCACTGCCGCAGCCCGGACGATCGAGCGTCCGGCCGTCCCCATCGGGGAGGTGGACATTCGGCGCGCAACGGCCCGCCCGACGGGGGTTCCGGAGTTCGATCGTGTTCTGGGCGGGGGCATGGTCCCGGGGGCCGTGGTCCTCGTCGCCGGCGAGCCGGGCATCGGCAAGTCGACTCTCTTGCTCGACGTCGCGGCACGCGCCGCTCGCGCCGGTGGTGACGAGGGGGAGCGCCGCGTCCTCTACGTGACCGGCGAGGAGTCCGCGGCGCAGGTGCGCTCCCGAGCCGAACGCATCGAGGCCATGGCGCGGACCTTGTATCTGGCGTCGGAGACTGATCTGGCGACCGTCCTCGCTCAGGTCGGCGAACTGGAGCCCGAGCTCGTGATCGTCGACTCGGTCCAGACCATCAGCAGCGCCGAGGTCGAGGGTGCAGCAGGCAACGTCGCCCAGGTCCGCGAGGTCGCCGCGAGCCTCATCGCAGCCGCCAAGTCTCGCGGTATCGCCGTCCTCCTCGTCGGCCACGTCACCAAGGACGGCTCGATCGCCGGCCCGCGCGTCCTGGAGCACCTGGTCGATGTCGTCGTGCAGTTCGAGGGCGACCGGCACAGCCGCCTGCGTCTCGTGCGCGCGGTCAAGAACCGCTTCGGACCCACTGACGAGGTCGGGTGCTTCGACCTGTCCGACATCGGCATCGTCGGGCTCGCCGACCCCAGCGGTCTGTTCCTGTCCGGCCGGACCGCGGCCGTCCCGGGGACCTGTGTCACCGTCACCCTCGAGGGCCGCCGGCCTCTGGTCACCGAGGTCCAGGCACTGGTCGACGACTCCGACCTCCCGACCCCGCGACGGGCCACGAGCGGGCTGGATGCCGCGCGGGTCAACATGATCCTGGCCGTGCTGAGCCGCCGAGCCCGGGCCCCGATCGGCAAGCAGGATGCCTTCCTGTCCACCGTGGGCGGCATTCGCCTCACCGAGCCGGCCAGCGATCTCGCCGTGGCCCTGGCCATTGCCAGTGCCGTCACGGACCGCCCGCTGCGCGTGGGCACGGTCGCCTTCGGCGAAGTGGGCTTGGCCGGGGAGATCCGGCCGGTCACGGGAGCGCATCGCCGTCTGGCCGAGGCGGCCCGGCTCGGCTTCAGCCTCGCGGTGGTGCCCCAGGGCGTGGTGGGGGGCGGGCCGGTGCCTGACGGCTTGCGGGTCATCGAGGTGGGCACGGTGCTGGAGGCGATCAGCGCGCTGCAGCCCGTCTGAGCCGAGGTCTGGTCACCCGCACTGCCAGAGGTGGCCTTCGCCCTCGCCCGAGCAACGTGCCCAGTGGGGCCTGGGCGCACTGGGCGGCTTGGGGCTGTCCCTGCCCTGCAGGCGGCCCAGCGGGCGGCGTCGCCGCGTCCCGGTAGAATCCGCGCTGGGGGAGTGCTGTTCTCCTGCCACCGAACGCAAAGTCGAGGGGATCGACCCATGGTTGTGCCGCACGCTGACGAGTTGGTGCGTGCGACCCTTGCGGCCGTCGCCCCGGGGACGGATCTGCGCGATGGCCTCGAGCGCATCCTGCGTGGGCGCACCGGCGCCCTGATCGTCCTGGGGCACGACAAGCACGTCGAAGAGCTCTCGACCGGCGGCTTCCCGCTCGATGTCGAGTTTGCGGCGACCCGGCTGCGGGAGCTGGCCAAGATGGACGGCGCCATCGTGGTGGACCGCGAGGTGACGCGGATCGTGCGGGCGGCGACTCAGCTCGTCCCCGATCCGCGCATCGAGACCAGCGAATCCGGGACCCGCCATCGGACGGCCGAGCGTGTTGCCAAGCAGACGGGCTACCCCGTGGTCTCGGTGAGCCAGTCGATGCGGATCATCGTCCTCTACGTCGGGGGACGCCGGCTTGTCCTGGAAGACTCCAGCGGCATTCTGTCTCGGGCCAACCAGGCCCTGCAGACCCTTGAGCGCTACAAGGCTCGCCTCGATGAGGTCACCGGCACGCTGTCCGCGCTGGAGATCGAGGATTTGGTCACGGTCCGCGACGTCGCCAACGTCCTGCAGCGTCTGGAGATGGTTCGCCGGATCAAGGACGAGATCGCCGACTATGTCGTCCAGCTTGGCACCGATGGACGGCTGCTCAGCCTGCAGTTGGAGGAGCTGACGGCGGGCCTGAGCGACGACCTGGGCTTGGTGATCCGCGACTACATCGCCGAGACCCGGGGTGGGCTGAGCGTCGAGGCTGCGGTCGAGAACCTACGCGGCATCACCTCCGCCGAACTGCTCGACCTGTCCGCTCATGCGCGCGCCATCGGCTTCCCGGTCGTGGGCGACTCACTGGATGCCTCGGTCAGCCCAATCGGTCACCGGATGCTGTCCAAGGTGCCCCGTCTGCCCGGCGCTATCGTCGAGCGTCTTGTCGTGCACTTCGGCTCGCTCCAACGGCTCCTCGCCGCCAACCTCGACGACCTCATGGACGTTGACGGCGTCGGAGAGGGTCGTGCCCGGCTCGTGCGCGAGGGGCTCTCGCGGCTGGCCGAGAGCAGCATCCTCGAACGCTACGTCTGACCCGGTGCCGGGTTCGACGACGCGGATATCGAATGCCGCCGCGCCTGCCCCCCGGGCCGGCCCGCCCGCCCGACGGGCTGGCGCGGTCCTGCTGGGCGGCGCGGTCCCGCTGGGCGGCGCGGTCCCGCTGAGCCGCACCGCCGTGGCAGCGCTGCACGACCGGATCCTCGGCTGGTACTCCCTCCACGCCCGAGACCTGCCCTGGCGCAAGCCCGCCTGTTCGGCGTGGGGGGTTCTCGTCAGCGAGATCATGGCCCAGCAGACCCCCGTGGCGCGGGCGGAGCCGGCGTGGCGGGAGTGGATGGTGCGCTGGCCCGGTCCGGCAGACCTCGCCGCGGCCAGTCCCGGCGATGTGGTCCGCGCGTGGGGACGGTTGGGGTATCCGCGGCGGGCGCTTCGACTGCGCGAGGCGGCCATCGCGGTCGTCGAGCGACACGATGGGCTCGTCCCCCGGGATGAGGCGTCGCTGCTCGCGCTGCCCGGCGTCGGTTCCTACACGGCAGCGGCCGTGGCGGCATTCGCCTACGGGGAGCGCGCGGTTGTCGTCGACACCAATGTGCGGCGCGTGCTGACTCGGATCCTGCTGGGTCGGGCTCAGGCCGCACCGGTATTGACCCGTGCCGAGACGGCCCTGGCCGCCTCGATGCTGCCCGAGGACGACGGGGAATGTTCCACGTGGAACGTCGCGGTCATGGAGCTTGGCGCCCTGGTCTGCACCGCGCGCTCGCCGCGCTGTGGTGCGTGTCCCGTGGCCGACCGGTGTGCCTGGAATGCCGCCGGGCGACCTCCCGACGATGGCCCGCCCCGGCGAGGGCAGACGTATGAGGGCACCGACCGCAAGGTCCGTGGCGACATCCTCCAGCTGCTGCGGGAAGCCGAGAAACCGTTGGGGCGCACGGCATTCGAGGTGGTCGACCCCGAACCGGCTCGCGTCGACCGCTGCCTCGACGCCCTCATCGCCGACGGCCTTGTCGAGCCGCTCCCGCGAGCCCGCTACCGCCTCCCCGCGTGATGACCCCGCGGACGAGAGGACGTGACACGCGGACGTTCCTTCGGGAACGTCCGCGTGTCACGTCCTCTCGTCCTGTGGTTCGGGTGGGTTCAGGAAGCCGCTCTCAGGGCGGACAGGGCCATCCGGGAGAGCAGCTCAGCCATGGCGTCGCGGCTCAGGCGGGCGCTGTGCGGCGTGGAGTTGATCAGCCCGAACACCGCATGCGCCGCGGAGCGGGCCGTGGCCTCGTCGGCGCCCACGGCATTGGAGATCGCCGTGACCCACAGCTCCACATAGCGCCGCTGCAGGCGTCGTACGGTGCGCCGGTCCTCCTCGCCCAGACTCGCCAGATCGCGGAACTGCACGGTGATCAGCGCGGGCTTGCTCAGGGCGAACTCGACGTGCCAAGCAACCAAAGCCTCCAAGACGGCCTCGGCGTCACCCCCCGCGGACGAGACCGCCGCCGCCCGAGCCTCCCCCTCCGACAGTAACCGCTCGGAGATGTCGACGAGCATGGCCCCGAGCAGCGCATCCTTGCTCGCGAAGTGTTTGTACAGGGCCGCGCCCGAGGTCCCCATAGCGGCCCCGAGGTCATAGATCGACACGCCATGGAAACCGCGCTCGGCGAAGAGCGGAGCGGCGACCTCGATGATCTGCTGGCGACGACTGGTCGCGAACGGAGCTCGACGCGGGGCGGGCATGCTGCGCAGTCTAGACGTGTGGGTTATCGATCGCTAACCTAGGACGATCTGGGTTATCCACCGATAACTCACGCCCGCGGTGGGCCCACCCGTACCCCGCCACGAACGCCAAGGAGCGCCATGACGCAGCTGAGCCCGGAGCACGAGGCCTTCCGCGCGGTCGTGCGCGACTTCGCCGAGAAGGAGATTGCTCCGCACGTCGCCGGCTGGGACAAGGCGCACCACTTCCCTGTCGAGATCGTCACCCAGATGGGCGAGCTCGGACTGCTCGGCCTGACCGCCCCCGAGGAGTTCGGCGGTGCCGGCGAGGACGGCGACTTCACCTCGCTGTGTCTGGCGATCGAGGAGGTCGGCCGGATCGACCAATCCCTCGGCATCACCCTCGAAGCCGCTGTGGGCCTGGGCATCAACCCGATCCTCACCTTCGGCACCCACGAACAACAGGAGCGCTGGCTCCCAGACCTCGTGACCGGCCGGGCCCTCGCCGGCTTCGGCCTCACCGAGCCTGGCGCCGGCTCCGACGCCGGAGCCACCCGCACCCGCGCGGTGCTCGACGGCGATCACTGGATCGTCAACGGGGCCAAGCAGTTCATCACCAACTCCGGCACCGACATCACCAGCCTGGTCACCGTCACCGCCAAGACGGGCACTCGCGACAACGGCACCCCCGAAATCTCCACGATCGTCTTGCCGAGCGGCACCCCCGGATTCACCGTCGAACCTGCCTACGACAAGCTCGGCTGGCACATCTCCGACACCCACCCGTTGTCCTTCACCGAATGCCGCGTGCCCGCCGATCACCTGCTCGGACAGCGTGGCCGGGGTTACGCCCAATTCCTCAGCACCCTCGACGACGGCCGGGTCGCCATTGCGGCCCTCGCGGTCGGCGCCCTTCAAGCCTGCCTCGACATGTCCCTGGACTACGCCGGCACCCGGGAGACCTTTGGCGGGCCGATCGGGCGCAAACAGGGCATCGCCTTCCAGATTGCCGACCTCGAGGTCATGCTCCAAGCCGCCCGCGCCCTGACCTACCGGGCGGCCGCCATGAAGGACGCCATGGTCAAAGGCCACGCCGGCGCCCCGTCCATCGCGGCATTCAAGCGGGCCGCCAGCGTCGCCAAGCTCTATGCCACCGAGTCGGCCGTCACCGCCACCCGGATCGCCACCCAGGTCTTCGGCGGCTACGGATTCATGGAGGAGTACCCCGTGGCCCGCTTCTACCGCGACGCCAAGATCCTCGAAATCGGCGAAGGCACCAGCGAAGTCCAGCGCCTCCTTATTGCGCGCGGCCTGGGTCTCCCGGTGGAGTGAGCACATGACCGATCACCCCGTCACGCCGACCCCGGCCCCCGATGGTGCCCGCCGGATCACTCAACGCGGTCTCTGGTTCGAGGAGATGGAGGTCGGCGCCATCTATGAGCACCGCCCCGGACGCACCGTTACCGAGGCCGACAACGTCTTGTTCACCACGCTCACGATGAACACCCAGCCGCTGCACCTCGACCAGGCCGCCAGTGAGCAGCTGGCCCCGTTCCACGACCGCCTCGTCAACTCGATGTTCACCCTGTCCACGCTCGTCGGGCTCTCCGTCGGGCAGCTGACTCAGGGCACGATCGTGGCCAACCTCGGCTTCACCGACATCCGCTTCCCCGCCCCGGTCCGCCATGGGGACACCCTGTATGCCGAGACCCTCATCGTCGACAAGCGCCCCTCCGCCAGCCGCCCTGGCGAAGGCCTGGTCACCATGGAGCACACCGCGCGCAATGAGCGCGGCGAGATCGTCGCCGTCGCGACCCGCAAGACTCTGGTGAGGATGGCCCTCGATGACTGAACCCCGCACCCACAGCGCCTGGGCACCCGGACCTGCCTGGCTGTTTTGCCCCGCCGACCGCCCCGAGCGCTATCCCAAGGCCCTGGCCGCCGCAGACGTCGTCATCCTCGATCTCGAGGATGCCGTCGCGCCGGGCCATCGCCATGCCGCCCGCGCCGCCTTGCACGGCCTGGCCGCGGACGGTTCGCTCGACACCACCAGGACCATCGTCAGAGTGAATGCCGCGGGCTCGCCCGATCACGCGCTGGACCTCACCGCGTTGCAGGACAGCGGCATCACGCGGCTCATGCTGGCCAAGACCGAGAATGCCGCGCACGTCACCAGCCTTCCCTTCGAGGTGATCGCCCTCCTCGAGACACCCCTCGGCATTGAGCGAGCCGGTGAGATCGCGTTCGCCGACAACGTCATCGCAGTGATGTGGGGCGCTGAGGACCTCACCGCAGGACTCGGGGGCACGAGCAGCCGCAACGCCGAGGGCCGCTACCGCGACGTCTCCCGCTACGCCCGATCCCGAGCCCTGATTGCGGCCAAGGCGGCCGGACGCCTCGCCATCGATGCCGTCCATCTCGACATCTCCGACACGGCCGGGCTCGCAGACGAATGTGCCGACGCCATGGCCAGCGGCTTCGATGCCACCGCCGCCATCCACCCGACTCAGGCCCCCGTCATCCGCGCCGCCTACGCGCCATTGGCCGCACAGCTCGACTGGGCTCGTCGCCTGCTCGACCACGTCGGCGACGAGCAGGGCGTCCTCACGTTCGAAGGAGCCATGGTCGACGGACCCGTCTACGCAGCAGCCCGACGTGTGTTGGCCCGCGCCGCCGCGAACCCGTCGCAGGAATCGCGATGACCGACGATCTGCGCACGGCGACGGTTGAATTGCGAGAGCGGCTCGCTGCCGTCCGCAGCGGTGGTGCGGGCGGCACGGAAGCCGCCCGTCGCAAGCACAGCGACCGAGGCAAGATGCTCGTGCGTGACCGGGTCGACCGGCTGCTCGACCCGGGCAGCCCTTTCCTGGAGCTCAGCCCACTCGCGGCATTCGGGATGTATGGCAAGACCGGGGAGGCCAATGCCGTGCCGAGCGCCGGCCTGGTGACCGGCATCGGCCGGGTCGCGGGCCGTGAGGTGATGGTCATCGCCAACGATGCGACGGTCAAGGGGGGCACCTACTACCCCATGACCGTCAAGAAGCATCTGCGGGCCCAGGCCATCGCCGCCGACAACCGATTGCCGTGCATTGCCCTGGTGGACAGCGGTGGCGCGTTCCTGCCCATGCAGGACGAGGTTTTCCCTGACCGTGAGCACTTCGGGCGGATCTTCTACAACCAGGCCAACCTCTCCGCGCAAGGCATCGCCCAGATTGCCTCTGTCATGGGGTCGTGCACCGCAGGCGGCGCCTACGTCCCGGCCATGTCGGACGAGACGGTCATCGTCAAGGACGAGGGGACGATCTTCTTGGGCGGTCCGCCCTTGGTCAAGGCCGCCACCGGTGAGGTCGTCACGGCCGAGGAGCTGGGCGGGGGCGATGTGCATGCCCGCATCTCCGGTGTCGCAGACCACTTGGCGCGCGACGACGCCCATGCCCTCGACATCGTGCGCGGCATCGTCGGCACCATCGAGCGACCCACCGCACCCTCGATTCCGCTGCACGACACCGACGATCCTCAAGAGGACCCGGACACGCTCTACGACGTCGTCCCGGCCGACACGCGCACGCCCTATGACGTGCGCGAGGTCATCAGGCGGATCGTCGATGGCTCGCGGCTCCAGGAGTTCAAGCAGCTCTATGGCCAGACGCTCGTGTGTGGCTTCGCCCGGATCCATGGCTACCCCGTCGGGATCCTCGCCAACAACGGCATTCTGTTTAGCGAGTCGGCCCTCAAGGGCGCCCACTTCATCGAGCTCTGCAACCAGCGCGGCATTCCGCTCGTGTTCTTGCAGAACATCACCGGCTTCATGGTCGGCAAGGCGTACGAAAACCGCGGCATCGCCAAGGACGGCGCCAAACTCGTCACCGCCGTCGCCTGCTCCGTCGTCCCCAAGTTCACCGTCGTCATCGGCGGCTCCTTCGGCGCAGGCAACTACGGCATGTGCGGGCGCGCCTACGACCCGCGCTTCCTGTGGATGTGGCCCAACGCCCGGATCTCCGTCATGGGTGGCGAGCAGGCCGCCTCGGTCCTGGCGACCGTCCGCTCCGACTTGACCACCGACGAGGAGGTCGAGGCGTTCAAGGCGCCGATCCGCGACCAGTACGAGACTCAGGGCTCGCCCTACTACTCCACCGCCCGCCTCTGGGACGACGGCATCATCGACCCCGTCGACACCCGGCGGATGCTCGGCATGGGCCTGGCCGTGGCCGCCCAGGCCCCAATCCCGGCGCCCTCCTATGGCGTCTTCCGGATGTGACGGCACGATGAGCACCCTCTCCGGGATCTCCACCGTCCTGGTCGCCAACCGCGGCGAGATCGCGCTGCGCGTCTTCCGGACCGCCCGGGCCTTGGGCCTGCGGACGGTCGCAATCTTCACGACGCTCGATGCCCAGGCTCCCCATGTGCGGGCTGCCGACACCGCGATCGAGGTACCCACCTATCTCGACATCGATGCTGTCGTGGCCGCCGCGGTGGCCACCGACGCGGATGTCGTCCACCCCGGCTACGGCTTCCTCTCTGAGCGGGCTGCCTTCGCCGCAGCGTTGTCCGAGAACGGGATCGCCCTCGCCGGGCCCAGCGCCGCTGTCATGGAACTGATGGGGCGCAAGGACGCGGCCCGCGAGATTGCCGCCGCTGCCGGAGTGCCCGTCGTCCCCTCCTATGCCCTGAGCGACGACCCCGCAACCTTGGCCTATCCGGTGCTCGTCAAGGCCGCGGCCGGTGGCGGGGGTAAGGGCATGCGGGTCGTCCGCTCGGCAGATGAGTACGCCGCCGCGATCGCCGCCGCCGGTCGCGAGGCAGCCCACGCCTTCGGCGATGACACGCTGCTTATCGAGAAGTTCGTCGAGTCTGGCCGCCACCTGGAGGTCCAGGTCCTCGGCGACCATAAGGGCACCGTCCTGCACCTGTGGGAGCGGGACTGCTCCACCCAGCGCCGCCACCAGAAGGTCCTCGAGGAAGCCCCCGCCCCGACGATCGACGAGGACTCCCGCACCCGACTCACCGAGGCCGCCGTCGACCTGGCGCGTGAAGTCCACTATGTCGGTGCCGGGACCGTGGAGTTCCTCTGGGACAACGCCACCGGCGAGTTCTACTTCCTCGAGATGAACACCCGCCTCCAGGTCGAGCACCCCGTCACCGAGGCCATCACCGGCATCGACCTCGTCGAGCAACAGTTGCGCGTGGCGGCGGGCCAGCCATTGATGTTGCAGCAGAGCGATATTCACCGTCATGGCGTCGCGATCGAAGCCCGCGTCTACGCCGAGGACGCCTTCGGAGGGTTCTTACCTCAGGCGGGCACGGCCACCCACGTGCACTGGCCGGAACAGGTCCGGGTCGACCATGCGCTCGAGTCCGGTCAGGTGGTCTCCACCGCCTACGACCCCATGCTCGGCAAGATCATCGTCCACGGTCCGGACCGCGAGCGTGCCCGACTGGCGCTGATCGCCGCCCTCGACGACACCGCGATCCTCGGCCTGACCACCAACGCCGGATTCCTGCGGGCCCTGGTCGCCTCGCCCGCCTTCGCCGACGCCACCATCGTCACCTCCTGGCTGGACGACCATGAGCTCCCCGCGCCGAGCGCCGACATGTCTCGACGGGTGGCGGCGTGGCTCCAGGCCACCACGCTGCGCGGCGCCGACCCTGGCCCCTTCGCGGCCGATGGGTTCCGGCTGGCTGGCGGGCCCGCAGCGATGCGGATCGCCCTGGACCGGGAGGTGGTCGTCGATGTCCCTCGGGGCCTGGTCGACGAGGAGCCGTTCCTCGAGGTGGGCCGCCGCCAGGTCGACGGCCTGGTGCGGATCGAGGCGGGGACAACCATCCGCGGCACGTCGGGCTCCGGTGAGCCCACGGCATGGCAACGCCAGACGGCATTCATCCGCCTGGACCACGACGGAGCGGAGGTCGCCCACCACGGCCAGCGCGTGATCCTGCGGCGCCCCGACCTGTCCGGTGAGCATGAGAGGGGTCCCGGCGATGGCGTCGTTCTCGCACCGATGCCCGGGACGGTGCTCGATGTCCGGGTGACGGTCGGCCAACAGGTGGAGGCGGGAGAGGTCCTCGCGACCCTGGAGGCGATGAAGATGGAGCTGTCCCTTAAGGCTCCGTGGGCCGGGATCGTCGCCTCGATCGACGCCGTGGTGGGTGGACAGGTGGCCCTGGGGGCGCCTTTGTTCCACATCGAGGCACCCGACGCCACCTGATCGGCCGGCATCCCGAGATTTCGGCTGAACGCACCCGTGTGGGTGGTGGCGCCTACCGGACGCGGCGACTGCCCGCCCGCCTCTCGAGATGTCGGAATGCCGTGCGCCCGGCAGACTCAGCGCCATGACCGACCGTCCTGCCATCGAACCCTCGGGGCTTGCCACCCCGACTGGTCCCTGAGCAGGCCAGCCAGGTAAGGGCAGCGTCGTGAACGCGCGCAGCCGGCTCCGTCGCCTCGTCGTGGCGACCCTTGCCGGTGCGGCTCTGCTCCTCGGAGCACCGGCCGCCCCCAGTGCAGCTGTCGACGGGTCGCTCGTCACGACCCACAGCAGGTATGTCGTCGACCCCGGTGCCGGCGTCGTGCACGTCTCGATGGCGGTCACCGTCACGCGGCCACTGGTCGGTGCGGCCTCGGCGGGGACGGGTACGAGTGGCGCGCCGGGGGCCATCTCCGTCCTGATCCCGGCCGCGGCCACGGACGTGCGGGCGCGCGTGGCCGGAGCCCCCATGACGGTGACCCAGGCGGCCACCGCGGCCACCGCAGAGCAGAGTGCAGCGCAGACCACCACAGTGGGACTGCCGACCCCCCTGGATCCGGGCGCCACCGTCACCGCTGACGTGACCTTCGATCTGATCGGGGCTCGGCCCCGATCCACCGATTCCACGCGGGTCGCCGCTGGCGCGGCGACCTTTGTCGTGGCCGCGGGCGGCCCGGAAGGCCAGACGTCCGTGGAGGTCGTCGTGCCCGAGGGATGGAGCGCCACCGCCTCCAACGATGCGTTCCGCGAGGTGACCGTCGACGGTGGGCAGGTCCTCCAGGCCACCACGACAGCAGATCCGACAGGCATCGCCGCCGTCATCTCTCTCCACGACGCCGAGGGCGCGGCGAGGATGGTGACGGTCGGCGGCTCGGCATTCGCCCTGCGTGAATGGCCGGGGGACACGGCCTGGGTGACGGCCATGTCGCAGGCGCTCACGCTGGGTCTGCCGACCCTGCAGGACCTGGCGGGAGGGGTCTGGCCGGGAGCCGGCACGATGACGATTCGCGAGGTCGCCGCGGCCGACGGAGCGACGGGCGTCGAGGGGTGGTACGACCCCCAGGACCGCCAACTCGTGGTCGGCGAGAGTCTCGATCCCGCGGCCATCTATCACCAGCTGGCGCACGTGTGGATCTCGCCGGAGACCTACAGCGATCCGTGGCTGGAGGAAGGCGTCGCCGAGTTCGTCGCCCGGCGCACGGTCGATCAGGTGGGTGTGGCCGCCGCTGCCCCTGTCACTGTCAGCCGGGACGCTCCCGACGCCATCCCGCTCACCACCTGGGAGGGTGCCTCCCTCAACGGCGACACCCGAGTCGACGAGTACGCCTATCCGGCCGCCCGTCAGGTCGTCGAGGAGCTCTTCGCCGGACTCGACCCGGACACTGTCGCGGGCGTCCTGCGGGCGGCCAACCGGGGGGAGAGCGCCTATGCCTCGCCCTGGGCGCCTGCGCCCTCCCCGCCGGAGGGCACGGACTGGCGACGGTTCCTCGACCTGGTGGAGATCCGCGGCGGCCAGGTCCAGGCGCCGTTTGTGTACTCGCAGTGGGTGCTGTCATCAGACGAACGACCCCTGCTCACCGCTCGGGCCACCGCTCGCAGCCGGTATGCCGAGCTCGACGCCACGGACGGCACGTGGCTGCCTCCGCGCGTCGTGCGGACGGCCATGACTAGGTGGTCGTTCGAGGAGGCCGAGGCCGCCATGACGGCGGCGGGCCCGGCGGCCGCGGCCACGGCCGAGGTCGAGCGGGCCGCAACCCGCGCGGGGGTCGTGGTCCCGACCGGCGTCCAGGCGGTCTACGAGAATGCCGGCACGGTCGACGCAATCTCGGCCTGTGCGGCCGAGCTCACGCGGTCGGCGGGAGCGCTGCGGGATCTCGGCAGCGCCATTGCCGTCTCGCGCAGTGCAAACCCAGCGGCCCGAGTCGGCGCCAAGGTCCTGTTCATCCGGTCGGGGATCTCCCAGGCGGCCTCGAACCTCGACCAGGGCCACCTGCGGGAGGGACAGCAGGAGGCGGCCGGCGTCGCCGCTCGGGCCCGTTGGGCGACGCCCCTGGGCGCCGTGATCCTCGGCGTCCTCGCCCTCCTCGGCATCGGTGTCGCGCGGGTGGGTTGGCGGGTCCTGCAGCACCATCGACCTGCGCACGCGCCCGATTCCGCGCTCGAAGCCCAGGCCCCCACGTCGGATGTGCCGGACGGAGACGTCGAGACCTCACCGGTCCTCATGGCGATTCCCCGTCCCCCCGGGCCGCGCTAGCGGCCGCTGGCGCCTCGACAAGGCACACTGTCGAGCATGACGCACCGCTCGACGGCAGAGCTTGAGGCTTTCCTGCCGACCATCCTGGACAGTCCCGACGACCTGGGGACTCTCGAGCTCATCGTGCGGCGCCCCATCGTCGGCGCCCGCGAGACGCTGACGCAAGGTGAGCTCGACCTGGCGGCCGGGCTCGTCGGGGACTCCTGGGCCCTGCGCGGGAGCAGCCGGACAGCGGACGGAGCGGCGCATCCCGATATGCAGCTCAACGTCATGAACTCCCGCCTCGTCGGCTTCCTCGCCGGTGATCCGCAGCGACGTGCGCTTGCGGGGGACCAGCTGTATCTCGATCTGGATCTGTCCATCGACAACCTGCCCCCGGGGAGCCGCCTGGTCTTCGGCGAGGATGGTGGCATTCGTCCCGAGATTGAGGTGACGGAGCAGCCGCACACGGGGTGTGCGAAGTTCGTCGAGCGGTTCGGGGCCGAGGCGATGGCGTTCGTCAACGGGCGCACCGGTCGGCCGCTGCGGCTGCGGGGACTCAACGCGAAGGTGGCCGTCCCCGGGACCATCCGCGTGGGTGATCGCGTGAGGGTGACGCGTCCCTAGGGCGCAGACTGGCATCGAGACGAGGGACGAAAGAGTGACTATGGGGACCTGGTTGAGTCGCGCCATTGTGGTCGGGGTGATCGGCGTCAGTGCCTTGGGGGCGAGTCTGACCGCAACCCCGAGGGCCGTCGCGGCCGAAGGCATGGATGTGCGCTCGGACAGCACGTATGTCGTGGACGTGGTCGGCGGAGCGATCCACGGCACCATCACTCAGTCCGTGACTCACAACCTGCCGGATCGGGCCGTGCCCGGCGGCATCGAATACACCTACCTCGACATGCTCTCGATCCCGATCGCTGCTTCCTCGACCAACGTCGTGGCGACGTCGGGCGGGGGCGCACTGACGGTGCGCACCGTCCCCGACGATGACCCCTCCGTCGCGCAGGCCGAGGTGACGCTTCCCTCGCGACTGCGCTACGGACAGAGTGTCGAGGTGGTGCTCACCTTCGATCTCGTGGGTTCTGCGCCGCGGTCGGCGGACCGCACCCGCGTCGGCGCCGACTACGCGTCCTTCGGGGTCTATGCGTTCGGCGATGACGGGCAGACGTCCGTGACGATCACCGCACCGGCGGGCTGGACGGCCGATGCCACCTCCTCGGCTTTCGAGATGGGGAGCAACGGCGACCAGACGACGCTCACCGCGACGACCAACACCGCGCCCTTCGGGATCTTCGCCGAGATCTCGCTGCGCAACCCGGACACCCCGACCGTTCCGCTCACTGTGGGTGCGTCCGAGTTCGTGCTCAACCCCTGGCCTGGGGACACCGCGTGGCAGGAGTTCGTCTCGACAGGGATGAGCGATGGCCTCCCGGTGCTCGAGGGCCTCATCGGCCATCCCTGGCCGATTGATGCGACGACGACGGTGCGGGAGGACGCTGCCACGGGAGTCCTCGGTTACGACGGGTGGTTCGACCTCGGACGGCACGAGGTGACGCTCGCCGAGGAGCTGGACGCCCACGTCCTCTACCACGAGCTGGCGCACGCCTGGTTGTCCGAAAACACCTTCTCATCCCGCTGGATCGGGGAAGGGTTCGCCGAGTATGTCGCCGCCCGGACGACCGACCAGCTCGGTCTCGAAGGGTTCCCCGCGCAAGAGGTGAGCCGTTCCGGCGAGGACGCGGTGGCCCTGGATGATTGGGGCGACTCCCCGACCGGCCGGGCGACCGCGACCGATGACTACGCCTATCCGGCGTCCCGACAGGTCGTGGTGACCATGCTCGCCGGACTGTCCGATGATCAGGTCACCGAGGTCCTGAGCGCCGCGGCGACGGGACAGACCGCCTATCTCACGCAGGACGCGGGCGAGGTCGAGCGGCTGTCGTCGCGCCAGGTCCTCGACCTGGTTCAAAACCAGGGGCAGGGCACAGATGTCGAGAGCCTGTTCGTGACATGGGTCTTCGACGACGACACCGCGAGTCTGCTCGCGCCGAGGGCCGCCGCGCGCACCGACTATGCCGCGCTCGACACCGCTGATGGGGACTGGCTCCCCCCGCAGGCTGTGCGCCTCCCGATGGCGCGCTGGGACTTTGCCGCGGCCGAGGCGAGGATGGCTGAGTTCAAGCCCGTGGTCACCGAGGTTGTCGCAGTGCAGAATGCCGCGACGGTCGGAGGCATCCCCGTCCCGGCCGCCGTCCGAGCAACCTATGAGGAAGCGGGTGGCGACACGACTGCGGCCGAGGTCGTGTCTGGACTACGCAGTGGCCGCACGGCTGTCGAAGGCTTGGCCGATGCTGCGCGCATCTCGGCGAGCGGCAACCCCCTGACCCATCTGGGCGCGGTGCTCTTGCAGGTCCCCACAGACGCCGAACACGCGGCGGCCGTCCTCGATGACCCCGAAGCCTCCTCCGCTGAAGTGGCCCAGGCCTATGAGGAGGCGGCGGCTGTCGGCACGGCGGCGGGCTGGGCCGGGATCGTCGGCGGGGTGATCGTCGGTGTCGTGATCCTGCTCCTGGCGGCGGGCATCTTCCTGGCCTGGTTCCTTGTGCGGCGCCTGCGGGCGACCCCCGCGCACCAGTCCATGGCGGTCGGCATGGGACCGGGTTTTGCACCGGTGCCGGGGCTGGGCGGTGCGCCGGGATCTGCTGCGGGGCCGGGACTACAGGATGCGCAGCATGCGGGTGTTGCCCAAGGTGTTGGGCTTGACCCTTTCAAGGTCGAGGAACTCCGCGACCCCCTCGTCGTAGGACCTCAGGAGCTCGGCGTAGACCTCGGCGGTGACCGCCTGCCCCTCGATCGGCGAGAAGCCATGCCGAGTGAAGAAGTCCACCTCGAAGGTCAGGCAGAACAGCCGGCGGACGCCCAGGCCCTGCGCGAGGGTGACCAGTGACTCGAGGATGAGCCCGCCGACGCCCTGTCCCAGATGGTCCTGGGAGACGGCCAGGGTGCGGATTTCGGCCAGGTCCTCCCAGAGGACGTGCAGGCCACCGCACCCGACGATCGTGCCGGCGCGCTCGGCAATGACGAAGTCGCGCACCGACTCGTAGTAGGCGACGGCCTCCTTCTGAAGGAGCACTCGTTGCTCGGCAAAGGGGGCGACCAACGCGCGCATGGCCCGCACGTCGGGCGTGCGGGCGGCCCGGATGATGATGTCGTCCCGCCGCGTTTCCGAGCCGGGAGGCGGGGGTCCACCCGTCGCCTCGGGTGCCGTGGAGGTCTCACCGGGCCCCGATGGGCCGCGCGGGGGCGTCGGCGAAAGTTCCTGGGGAGACGGTGCGGGAGCCACGGCCGCGAGCCTAGCGCCGCCCCGAATGCCGCGGCGCGACGGCATTCGGGTCTGAGCTCCCTCGGAGTGCTCGGCGGTAAGTGACCCAACAGACAAGGTCCTCAACTTCTCAACTACTACAAAGTGTAGGAGAATGGAGTCAGCCGGAGATCCCGGAAACTGAACCTAGGAAAGTGATCGACATGCGCAGCATCCTCGACAAACTCGCCTCGTGGATCGGCCTCGGTCTCGCCGCGGTCCTCCTGGTCGCTGGCGGGCTCCTGACGTGGGGCAGCACCTTCGTCGCGGACAATGTCAAAGAGCAACTGACCGCGCAGCACATCACGATGCCGCCCGAGGCCGCGCTGACCACGCCCGAGATGCAGGATGCCCTCGCCCAGTACGCCGGGCAGCCGATGGAGACCGGGGACCAGGCCAAGGCCTACGCCGACCACTTCATCCTCGTGCACATGAACGAGTCATCCGGTGGCAAGACCTACTCCGAGGTCTCCAGTGAGTACATGGCTGCCGCCAAGGCCGACCCCGAGTCGCAGGAAACCCAGGACCTCGGCGCCCTGCGCGAGAGCCTGTTCATGGGCAGCACCCTGCGCGGTCTGCTCCTCTACGGCTACGCCTTCGGGACCATGGGCAAGATCGCCGGCTATGCCGCGATCGGTGCCTTCGCCGGGGCAGCCCTCTTCCTCGTCCTCGCCTTCCTCGGCTTCCGCCACGCCGGCACCTCGCCGACGCCGACGAACACCAGGGAGCGCGCCACCGCGTGATCCGTTCGCGGCCGCCTCACGCGCCGCCTCGCCGATCCGGCCCGCGCATCGGGAGCTGCGCATCAGCAGCCGCTACAGAAGGCCTCGGGGTCTGCCGGCCCCGGGGCCTTCGCCGTGCCCGCGACGTGCTGATCGCCCCGGGTCTCCCGGGGACGTGGGTGTACATGTTGGTGGTCAACCTTGGGGTTGAATACATCGCCGCCGTCGAGGAGACTGGCCTTCTCAACGACATGGTTGATCACGGAGGTGAGCATGGCAGATGAGTTGAGTAAGGCATTCGCGGCCCTCGCCGATCCGATCCGCCGCGACATGGTCGCTCGGCTTTCGGTCGGCGATGCGACGGTGGGGGAGCTCGCCGCCCCGTATGCCGTGAGCCTGCAGGCCGTCTCCAAGCACCTCAAGGTCCTGCACGACGCTGGGCTGGTCAGTCAGCGGCGCGAGGCGCAGCGTCGCCCGGTCCACCTCGAAGCGAGAGTGTTCGACCTGCTGACGGCCTGGATCGACCGCTACCAGCGGCTGGCCGAGGAGCGCTACCAGCGCCTGGACACGGTGCTCGCCGAGCTCGACGCACCTGCCGACCTCGACAAACGGGCCGACCACGCGGAGCCGGCAGGCGGCGGCGACGCCCCTGGCGCGCACGGCAGGCACCCGACTTCACCCACCCCCCAAGAGGAGAACGCGTCATGACCGCCGACACCGAGCACGTCACCACCGCGCGCATCGAAGCGGATGCCACAGTGCCTATGATCCGGATGACTCGGGACTTCCGGGCGACCCCCGAGCAGGTCCGGCGCGCCCACCTCGACCCCGAGATCTTCGCGCAGTGGATCGGGCCCGCCTCGGTGACCACGCGGATCCTGCGCTGGGATGCGCGCACGGGCGGCTCGTGGGCGTATGCCGTGGACCGCGGCGGCGAGGAGATCGCCGCCTTCCACGGGTCCTTCCACGACATCCTCGAGGACCGAATCGTCCAAACCTTCACCTACGACGGCTGGCCTGATGGGGTGTCGCTCGAGACTGCGCGCTTCGAGGATCTCGGCGATGGCTGGACCCGACTGCACGTGACCTCGCTCGTGGACTCGTTCGAGGGGCGCGACCATTGGCTGGCCAGTGGCATGGAGACCGGCGTCAACGACGGGTATGCCGCTCTCGACCGGATGCTGGAGGATGGCGCGCTATGACCACCCCTCTGTTCGACCTGAGCATCCCCGAGCGCTACCGAGCTGCCGCGGCGGCATTCACCGATCGCGTGCAGGGCACGACGGATTGGGACGTGCCGACCCCCGTGAAGGAGTGGCACGCGCGCGACATCGTCGGCCACCTCGCCTGGCTGCCCGGCATGATCGGCGGCGGCTCGTCGGTGACTTTCGAACCGCTCCCCTCGGCCGACGATGACCCCGTGGCCGCGTGGGCCGCGCTGAACCGCCAGGTCCAGGCGCTGCTCGATGACGCGGACACTGCAGACCTGGTCTACTCGAGCCAGTTCATCGGCACGAAACCGGTCCCCGAGGTCGTCGATCAGTACTTCACCAGCGACGTCATCTTCCACACCTGGGACCTCTCTCGAGCGACCGGGCAGGACGACCAGCTCGACGAGGGATTCATCGCCGGTGCCTACGCGGGGATGCAACAGATGGGCGAGATGATCCGCTCCTCCGGACAGTTCGGGGAGCAGCAGCCGGTGCCCGACGACGCCACCGTGCAGGAGCAGTTCTTCGCGTTCATCGGCCGTGATCCGAGGTGGACGCCTCCTGCCTGACCCGTCAGGGTGTCCGTCACCATTCCCTAGGTGAGGCCAGCGCCCCGGACGACGAACGGGGCGGAATGCCGTGAGCTCACGGCATTCCGCCCCGTTTCGGTCCCCCGCCCAGCGGGAGTCCGGATGTCAGTCCGTCCCGACCGCCATCGGCAGGTCGAGCTCGCGCGGTTGGGGAGTCCCGACGAACGTGAACGTCGCGTCCTTGTCCTCGCCCTGCGCGTCGACCGCGACGATCTCGCCGGCCTTGAGCTCGCCGAAGAGGATCTTCTCGGACAGGATGTCCTCGATCTCCCGCTGGATCGTCCGACGCAGCGGCCGAGCGCCGAGCACCGGGTCGTACCCCTTGACCGCCAGCGCACTCTTGGCCGCGGGCGTGAGCTCGATGCCCATGTCCTTGTCCTTGAGGCGCTTGTCTAGCTTGGCGATCTCGAGGTCGACGATCTGCACGATCTCGTCGCGGGTCAACTGCGGGAAAACGATGGTGTCGTCGACGCGGTTGAGGAACTCCGGACGGAAGTGCTGCTTGAGCTCGTCGATGACCTTGGCCTTCATCCGCTCGTAGTCCGTGCGGGTGTCGGGTCCGGCCGAGAAGCCGAGCGCGGTCTTGGAGATGTCCCGGGTGCCCAGGTTGGTCGTCATGATGATGACGGTGTTCTTGAAGTCGACCATCCGACCCTGGGAGTCGGTCAGGCGGCCGTCCTCAAGGACCTGCAGCAGTGAGTTGAAGATCTCCGGGTGGGCCTTCTCGACCTCGTCGAACAGCACGACCGAGAACGGCTTGCGCCGCACCTTCTCGGTCAGCTGGCCACCCTCTTCGTAGCCGACGTAGCCGGGAGGCGAACCGAACAGCCGCGAGACGGTGTGCTTCTCGCTGTACTCGGACATGTCGAGCTGGATGAGCGCGTCCTCGTCCCCGAAGAGGAACTCGGCGAGCGTCTTGGCCAGCTCGGTCTTGCCGACGCCGGTCGGGCCGGCGAAGATGAACGACCCACCGGGCCGGCGCGGGTCCTTCAGGCCTGCGCGGGTGCGCCGAATCGCCTGGGACAGCGCCTTGATGGCGTCATTCATGCCGACGACCCGCTTGTGCAGCTCGTCCTCCATGTGGAGCAGTCGCGAGGACTCCTCCTCGGTGAGCTTGAACACCGGAATGCCGGTCGAGACGGCGAGCACCTCGGCGATGAGCTCCTCGTTGACTTCGGCGACGACGTCCATGTCGCCGTTGCGCCACTCGGCCTCGCGTCGGGCCTTCTCGGCGCGCAGGTTCTTCTCGTCGTCGCGCAGCCGCGCGGCCTTCTCGAAGTCCTGCCCGTCGATCGCCGATTCCTTCTCGCGGATCACGGCGGAGATCCGGTCGTCGAACTCGCGCAGGTCCGAGGGGGCGGTCATCCGGCGGATGCGCAGGCGCGCACCAGCCTCGTCGATCAGGTCGATCGCCTTGTCCGGCAGGTGCCGGTCGTTGATGTAGCGGTCGGCCATGTTGGCGGCGGCGACCAGGGCACCATCGGTGATGGAGACCCGGTGGTGAGCCTCGTAGCGGTCCCGCAGGCCCTTGAGGATCTCAATCGCGTGCGCCAGCGTGGGCTCGGCGACCTGGATCGGCTGGAAGCGCCGCTCGAGCGCGGCGTCCTTCTCGATGTACTTGCGGTACTCATCGAGGGTCGTCGCCCCGATCACCTGGAGCTCGCCGCGGGCGAGCATCGGCTTGAGGATCGAGGCCGCGTCGATCGCGCCCTCGGCCGCGCCGGCACCGACGAGCGTGTGGATCTCGTCGATGAACAGCACGATGTCGCCGCGGGTGCGGATCTCCTTGAGGACCTTCTTCAGGCGCTCCTCGAAGTCACCGCGGTAGCGGCTGCCGGCGACGAGCGCGCCGAGGTCGAGCGTGTAGAGCTGCTTGTCCTTGAGGGTCTCGGGCACGTCGCCGCGCACGATGTCCTGGGCCAAACCCTCGACGACGGCGGTCTTGCCGACGCCGGGCTCACCGATGAGGACCGGGTTGTTCTTGGTGCGGCGGGACAGCACCTGCATGACCCGCTCGATTTCCTTCTCGCGCCCGATGACCGGGTCGAGCTTGCCCTCGCGGGCGGCGACCGTGAGGTTGCGCCCGAACTGGTCCAGGACCAGGGAGCCGGCCGGGGTGCCCTCGGCGGGGCCGGCGCTGGGACCGGCGGTCGCGCCGGCCGACTCCTTGCCGCCCTGGTAGCCGGAGATCAGCTGGATGACGGTCTGGCGCACCCGCGCCAGGTCCGCGCCGAGCTTGACCAGGACCTGCGCGGCCACGCCCTCACCCTCGCGGATGAGACCGAGCAGGATGTGCTCGGTGCCGATGTAGTTGTGACCGAGCTGCAGTGCCTCGCGCAGGCTCAACTCGAGCACCTTCTTGGCGCGCGGCGTGAAGGGGATGTGGCCGGTCGGGGCCTGCTGGCCGGGGCCGATCACCTCTTGGACCTGCTCACGCACGGCGTCCAGCGAGACGCCGAGCTGCTCGAGCGCCTTGCTGGCGACCCCCTCGCCCTCGTGAATGAGGCCGAGGAGGATGTGCTCGGTGCCGATGTAGTTGTGGTTGAGCATCCGTGCCTCTTCTTGGGCAAGGACGACCACCCGGCGGGCCCGGTCGGTGAACCGTTCGAACATGTGCACTCCTGACACTTGCTTCGTCATGTCGATGGTAGTCGGGCGGCCTGAGAGCGTCCGGGGTCTGTCCCAGCGAGACGCGATCGTTGGCTGCCGACGTCTGTTGTGCCCAACGCCACGAGGTGGGCGGTGTGTTCCCGAGTTGAGTGACCTTGGCTCACATTGAGGTTCGGGGGACCGATCCGAATGCCGCCCGCTCACCGTGACCTGTCCGCCAGGCTCCCGGGCCGGTCCGGGAGCACACGGGATAGTCCCCGGCCCGGGCACACGGCATTCGGGGAGCTACCGCTCTCCCAGCGGGTCGATCAGGTCGAAGGTGGCGCCGACGGCTTGGGCCAGGTATACCTCCTGTTCCACGAGGTTGCCGCGCAGCCGCAGGACGCCGCGGGGTGAGAGGTACTCCTCGCCGTCGTGCAGGCGCGCCGCGGCCTCGACGGAGAGGGACCCCTGCCGAGCGGCGACCACCGCGAGGAAGAGGATCGCCTCGTAGCAGGACTCGCTGATGGCCGATAGGGGCGCAGCGGCACCGCCGTAACGCGCGGCGTAAGCCCGGGCAAACGGCTGGGCTGCCAGCGTCGGGACCCCGTCGAAGTAGGCGGCGGAGGCGTAAAGGTCGGTGTTGCTGGCCGCTCCGGCCGAGCGCAGGATGTGTTCCTCGACGACCGGACTGAGCCGCACGATGCCCCTCGACCACGGTTCGCGGGCGAACGCCCGGTTGAAGTGGACCGCGTCCTCGCCCATGAGAAACATGAGCACACCCTCGGCCTCGGTGTGGGCAATCTCGGCGAGGGCAGCGCTGAAGTCCCTGGTACCGAGCGGGACATAGCGCTCACTGACGACGCGGGCGCCGAACTTCGCGAGCCCGGCCCGGGTCACCACCGCGCTGACCCTTGGGAAAACGTAGTCGTTGCCGATGAGGGACCAGCGGCGGATGCCGAGTTCGTCGGCGAGGCGGCGGGCGGCAGGAAGGACCTGGTTGGCGGGGCGTTCACCCAGCAGGTAGACGCCGGGCGTTTGGTCGCGGCCCTCGTGCATGGCGGCATACGCATAGAGCACTCGACCACCAACGCGGGCGGTAACGGCATTGCGGACGGACGAGATGTGCCATCCCGCGATCGCGTCGACGGCTCCGGTGTCCACGAGTCGAGCAACGTCCTCGGCGACGACGCGCGGGTCCCGGCCGGCGTCCACCCGCACCAGTTCGACGGGCCGGCCGAGCATCCCGGTCGTCGCGTTGATCTGCTCGACGGCCAACTCAGCGCAGGCGTGGCACGAGGCGCCGTACATGCCGGTCGGTCCGGAGGTAGGCGCGAGCAGCGCGATGCGCACCGGGCGGGACGCCCGGGTGTGTCGCGGGCGGGGCGAGGAGGAAGGGGTCATTCTCACCTGCCAGGGGACGAAGGACAGGGTCGAGGAGAGGCACGCTCTCAGCGGTAGGTTACGCCCGCGTAGTGCGGGGCGCCGGGCGTGGCCAGCCGGGTCACAGGTGGGGTCGCGGCTTCCGGTTGCCACGGCGGACGTGGCGTGCCGGCGGCATTCAGTCGGCTCGCCGACGGGGGCAGAATGCCGGTATGCCGCAGGTCAGTGCCGAGGTGTGGGTGCCCGTGTCGCCGAAGGTCGCCTTCGCCGTGTCTCAAACGCATGGTGAGGTGCGGCTGCGCTGGGACCCGTTCATCCGGCGACAGTTCTTCCTGGACGGCGCGCGCGCCCCGGCGACCGGCGTGCAAACGCGGACGCTGAGCCGGCTGGGGCCGGCGATGACGAGCCGCTACGTGTCGTACGTGCCGCCGACCAACGTGGGGATGACGATGGTGAGCGGGCCGTGGTTCTTCGCGCAGTTCGGGGGCGGGTGGCGGTTCCGGGCCGAGGGCGAGGGAACTCGTGCGGTCTGGAAGTACACCTTTACAACCCGACCGGCCTGGTTGCGTCCGGTGGCGGACCGGATCGGCACGTGGCTCCTGGGTCACGAGATCCGGCGCCGGATCGAGGCGTATGCCGCCGCGTGCGCTGACCCCGTCGTGCTGGCGGCAGCGGGGGACGCCCGCTGACCTTCGGTGACCGACCGCGTTGCGTGAGCCCCACCGCGGCCAGCGAACGACTACATCGTGGCCAAGGCGTTCATGGCCAGCGTCTGCACCTGGTCCTCGGTGACGGCCAGCGCGGCCATCCCGCCGGTGATGTCGGCCATGGACTGCAGCGCGGCCATATCCGCCCCGCTGCCGTAGCCGATCGCGATGATCCGGACGGGCCGCATGCCGTCATAGCGCAGCCGCAGCCCGCTGAGCACGTCCTCGGTCGAGATCGACCCTCCCGGCACATCGTTCTTTCCGTCGGAGACGACGAGGACCGCGTTGAGCTTGCCGTAGGCGTAGCTGTCCTGCGCCGCGGCATAGGCCTCGGCCACCGCCTGGTTCAGCGGGGTGTCCCCATTGGGGGCCGGCGTCAGCGCGGCGATCCCGGCGGTGAGGGCATCGCGCTGTCCGGCCTCACCGGTCGCACCGAGCGGTGCCACCTCGACGAGATGATCGATGACGGGGGTAGCCCCGTCCGTCGTGAACGACCAGAGCCCCATCTCGCTGTCCGGCGAACCGACCTCGACGAACTGGGCGAGGGACTCACGCGCGACGGTCGCCTTGGGGGTCGTCCCACCATCGATCGGCTCGAGCATCGACCCGGACTGGTCGACCAACAGAAGCAGGCGGGTCCGTCGCCCGGCCAGTGACCAGGCTTCCTGAGCGGCCTGGATCTGCGCCGGCGTCAGCAGGGTCCCCGTCGTGGACTGGTCCGCGAGCACGCTCTCGGCGCCCGACCAGCTCTCGTCAAGCTCGCCGTCCACGGTGCGCAGACCCAAGGTTGCGTAGGCGGCCTGTGCGTCGTCGCTGGTCAAGGCGCCGGTCAGGGCCTGCACGGCCGCGGAGCGCTCCGGGCTCTCCTGCTCTGGGCTGAGCTCGACCAGGGGGAAGTCCAAGGCGGGACCCAGGGCTGGGTCGTAGGCCGCGACAACCTTGCCAGCGCCCTCGGGCGTCGCGGTCACCGACAGCACGTCGGCTTCGGTTGTCGGGGCCGCATCGATGGAGCCGTTGGCGATCTGTCCTGCCGGTGAGGCCGAGCCTGCCCCCGCCGTGAGGAGCCGTCGGCTCACGGTCGCCACTGTCTCGGTCGTCGGCGCGCCGCCAGACTCGGCGACCAACGTGACCAGCGCAGCGGTGTTGGTGCGCGGGTCCGGCGTGAGCAACCGCAGCGATGATTGGTTCGTGAGCAGGTCGTGCCAGGTCGGCTGCTGGCTCGGCCACCCCAACTCGCGGGCGGACCCGTCGGCGATGGCGACGACGACCGGGGTGCTCGCCAATGACCGTGGCGCACCGACGATGCGGGCGGCACCCTCAGACGTGGAGCGGGCCTGCTCGACCCAGGCCGACGAGTCCGGGATCCACAGGTCCGGCAACCGCGACCCGAGTCCCGTCCCGGCTGCTCGGCTGGCCGCGGCGGCAATATCGGCCGAGGGCTGGGCTGCGATCGTGACCTCGGCACACGGGATCGACGCCGCGAGTTGCTCGACGGCAGGAGCGATCGTGGGGTCGGCCGCAATGGTCACCTGGGCGGGAGAGTCGCACGCACTGTCGTCAGCGGTGGTCTCGGTGCCGCTGGGGAGCCACCCCAGGCCGCGTGCGGCGGCATACGTCAATCCGCCTGCGGCTCCGATGAGCAAGAGCGCCAGCAGGGTCGCGGCCAGCCGCTGTCCGATGGTGCGGCGGCGACGGTGGCCGCCGGAGCGCCGCTCGGCGGTCGCCGGGCCCGGGTCACTCACCGCCGGCCGCCTCGGTCAGGGTCGCGAACCGTGCGCGTAGAGCGGTTTCGTCTTTGGTCGCCAGGGTCGGCAGACGGTAGCTGCGATCCAGGATGGTCGGGTCCGGGAAGATCAACGGGCTGGCTGCCAGGTCCTGATCGAACTCGGCCATCGCGGCTTGCGCGCCCACGACGGGGCAGATGTAGTTGACCTGGGCGGCCACCTGGGCGGCGACCTCGGGTCGGTAGTAGTAGTCCACGAGGGCAGCCACCGCCTCGGCCTGGATGGAGCCCGCTGGCACGACGAAGTTGTCGGACCAGATCAGCAGCCCCTCCTCGGGGATGACGAACTTGAGGTAGGGGTTTTCGGACTGGGCCTGGAGGATGTCGCCGGACCAGGCCTGCGCGGCGATGACTTCCCCCGAGGCCAGGGCGTCGAGGTACTCGTTGCCGTAGAACCCCGCGAACCGGCCCGCGCTCTGCTGCGCCTCGAGGAAGTCCAGCGCGCCACCCACGGTGGAGGCGCTCGCCGTCGCCACGTCCTGGCCACGGCCGAGCAGGGCAAACCCGACGGCATCGTCATATTCGGTGAGGAGGCTGACCTTGCCCGCCAGGTCTTCCCTCGTGAAGAGCTCGGCGACGCTGCCGATCGCCCGGTCCACGTTGCGGGCGTCGTAGGCGATGCCCGTCAGCCCGGACTGCCAGGGCATGGACAGGGACTGGTCGCGATCCCAGTCCGGGCGGGCCAGGGCGGGCAGGACGCGATCCGCGGACGTGATCGGCCCGAAGGGCTGGAGCTCACCGGCCCGGGCGAGCTGAGCGCACATCCAGCTCGTCAGCGTCAGGGCGTCGGCACCCACGTCGGTGCCAGAGGTCAGGGCCGATCTGATGCTGTCGACGTATTCGACGTTGTCGCCGATCGGCTCGGTGTACGTGACCGGGATCCCGGTATCCGCCGTGAAGGCATCGAGCGAGGGGTGCCCGCCAGCGTCGTCGACGTCGATGTACTCCGGCCAGCTGGCCCAGCGCACATTGCGATCGGCCGGGGCCACCCGAGGCCGAGTCGTCGGGGTCAGGGACGACGAAGTGCTGGGCTCCGGGTCCGCTGAACTGCAGGCAGCGAGCATCCCCAGCGCCGACCAGGACAGGAGGACGCGACGGGTGAGGTGGGTGTGCGGTCGTTGAGGCCTCCCGCGCACCCCGGCCGACGGTTGCACGCGCCTCAGTGTGCTGTGCTCTAGGCCCTCTGGCAACACCCGTCCCACGTCAGTCATGGAATCCGAGGCTCGCACGTGCCGCCTGACGCAACTCGGATCAGGAGATATCCGGCCTCGCTGGTCGCCATTCCCAGCGGTGGACCGGGCCAGGGTGGGAGCGCCGGAGCCGCCTATGTACGGCGCTGGCAGCGGCCGCACCAGTAGAGGTTGCGCCCGGCGAGGAGTCGGGTCTGGACCTTGGATCCGCACGTCGGGCACGGCATTCCGGTGCGTTTGTAGACGGCGTACTCCCGCGGGAACGGGCTGACGGCCTCGTAGGCCGGGCGCCGAGGCCCGCGACCGCGCTCGCCCTCGGCCGCTCCCCGCCACGACGCGGCGAATGCCGTGTGCGCCGGGTCTGCGAGGTAGGCCAGGGCGGCCTCGACCTGCTCGGGCAGGGTGATGATCTGGCCAAAGGCGACCCCGAGGGGGAGCAGGTCGACCAGGTCATCCCACATGGTCAGCCACGTCTTGGGACGCACTTTGCGTCCGGGGGTGAACGGCGAAACCCGGTGTCGGTGAAGGACTTCGGCGCGATAGACGTTGCCGACGCCAGCGATGACGGACTGGTCCATGAGCAACTCGGCCACCGGCCGATCCGTGCGCGCCAGCTTGGCTAGCGAACGCTCCGGGTCGTTGCCGGGCTGCCCCACCCGCAAAGGGTCGGGACCGAGGCGCGCCACGATGGCGTCAGCCTGCTCGGGGGTAATGACGTCGACGACTGTGGCGCCCCGCAGATCCGCGACAAAGCGCGCGTTGGCCAGGCGCAGCCGGACCGCACCGACCGGCGGCGGCAACGCAGCCGGACCCCCGGTATACGGGGTGACGTCGAAGACGCCGATGAGGCCGAGGTGGACGTTGAGGATGCGTTCCCCGGCGAAGTCGACAAACAGGTGCTTGCCCCACGCGTGTGCCTGCTCGACCTCCACCCCGTCGAGGAGCGCGGCGCCCTCAACAAACCGACCCTGCGGGCTCGACGCCATGACCGGCCCGCCGGCGAACGCGCGGTCGAGCGCGCCGGCGAGGCGGTGCAGCGTATGTCCCTCAGGCATGTCCGGCAGCGTAACTGCCCATCGGTTCGAGGTATTTCGCGGATCCCGCAGACCCGCGCAATACCTCGAACCGATGGCTTGGCGGGGGGCCGAATGCCGTCAGCCGGCCTTGGCCTCGCCGCGGGACGCCTTCGCCTTCTCGACCGACTTGGCCAGCGCGGCCAGCAGGTCGACAACCTCGCCGGAGTCCTCGGCTTCCGCAGCCGGGGCCTGGACCTCGCCGCCGGCGACCTTGGCCGCGACCAGCTCCTTGACGGCCGTCGCGTAGTCGTCCTCGTAGTCCGCCGGGTCGTAGTCGCCGCTCAGCTGGTCGATGAGGAGCTTGGCCATGGCCATCTCCTGATCTGTGGCGTGCACATCGTCGACGAGGGCGAAGTCGGGATTGCGGATCTCATCGGGCCACAACATCGTCTGCATGACGATGACCCCGTCCCGCACGCGCAGCACCGCCATCGTCATCCGGGTCCGGATGGACACGGTGCACACGGCCATCCGCTGCTCGGACTCCAGGGCGTCGCGCAGCAGGACATACGGCTTGGTCGCTGACTTGTCCGGCTCGAGGTAGTAGGACTTGTCGAGCCACATCGGATCGATCTCGTCGGTGGGCACGAACCGGGTTACCGCGATCTCCTTGGAACTGCGACTGGGCAGATCCTTGAAGTCCTCGTCGGTCAGGACGACCATCTCGCCCTCCTCGGTCTCGAAGCCCTTGGCGATGTCGTCGAAGGCAACCTCTTCGCCGTCGATCGAGCAGAACCGCTTGTAGCGGATCCGCCCCCCGTCCTCGCGGTGCACCTGACGGAACTGCACGTCATGGTTCTCGGTCGCGGAGTACAGCCGGATCGGGACGTTGACCAGGCCGAAGGAGACGGCACCCTTCCAGATTGCGCGCATGCGCTCCATCCTCCCGTATGCCGCGGCGCCGGAGGGATTCGGCAGGCGAGGAACTGCGGCAGGTCGCGTCCCGGCCCCGTGCCGGCAGCCGCGCCCGGCTCGTGCGCCGGGGACCCCCGGAAAACTGCCCCCGCGGTTCTTCGGGTATGCCGTCGGCGCCCCGCCTGATTGCCTGGTGAGGTCGGTCGCCGCCCCTCGGCGATCGACCTCATCGGGAGGAAAAGGCATGTCTTGGAAGAAGATCGCGGTCACTCTGGCCGTCAGCGCCCTCGCCGTCACGTTGCCGGCCGGCACGGCAGCCGCGGCGAAGAGGCCCAAGCCGGGCCCGGAGACCGCGGTCCCGGCGCAGTGTTGGGTCGGCACGACCGGCTTCACCCGCAAGGCCCAGATGGATCGGGCGTGGTACGACGGTTCGACGGGTGAGTGGACGATGGATGCGTGGACCACCGCGCGCGGTCCCTTCGTGCCCGAGGCCTACACGATCATCGGCGAGTACGGCGCGACCGGCGAACTTCACCACCGGACAGCCTGGTCGGTCTCCCCCGACGGGACGCTCTATCAGGTCGAGGAGCACGGCACCGTGAGCAGCGGGACCATGAACGTGGACGTCCAGCACACGGCATTCGCGTCCGGCTGGGAGGGCACGACTGAGCTCGTCCCGGCCTACCCCCACCTGTACCGCCTGAGCGCCGACGGTCTGACCCGCTCCGAGTACCGCACGCCGAGCGTGGCCGGCGAGGCCCTCGCCGGGGACTGGTCTGATGTCACCTCGATGGTGCAGGTCGACCAGGACTACGTTGACGGCGCCTACCTGTCTGCCACGTTCTATGTCATCCGCAGCAGCGGGGCACTGGACCAGATCGTCATCGGCACCGAGCCGGGCGCCGTCCCCGTCGTGACCAACCTCCAGGCGTCCGGCTTCGCGGACGTGGTCGACCTTTCCTCGGGGTCCTGCTCCAACCCGGACTACCCGGAGGGCATGCCACTGCTCGGCATCACCAAGCGTGGGGAGGCCCGGGTGTGGTTCGACGCGGACCTGACCAACGGCTCGGGTGCCGATATCACCGGCGGGTCCGGGCCGGTCGGCAACAAGCTCAAGGAGACGTTCTTCGGGCAGTGACGCAGCGGAGCGCTTGCGCTGCTTGACCCGGGGTGGCGTTGGGAGTGAGCCAGAGGGGCGCTGGAGGGGCTCGCGTGCCCCTCTGAGCTTCGCGTGACTCAGGCGAGGATCTACCGAGTCACTTACCCATCAGTAGAGGGGGTCACGACCCCGTCTACTGATGGGTAACGCAATGGGTAGGCGCGGCTCCAGACGCGATCAAGCGGTGGGATATGGCTGCGGGTTCGGGATCACAGGGGGGTCTGCAGACGGAGACGAGCCCGTCTGCAGACGTCAGCCGTGCCCGCGTGTGTACCCGCTTCCCCCACCGGCCGAGGCAGCCGCCTCCCCGCGCATGCGTTCGAGCACGCGGTCCAGGTGACCATGGCCCGCCGTCTCGTAGCCCACGACGTTGATCCACGGCGCGAGCATGAGGACGATGAGGGACCAGCCCAGGCTCACCCCGGCATACGAGAGCGCGACCGAGGCTGCCAGGGTGGCGACGGTGGCGATCCCGAGGATCCAGTGGAACCGGTCGCGCCCGGGCATCAAGTAGTGGGCAATCCCGTAGACCAAGGCAATGAACAGCCCCATCGGCACGGCCACGGTGAGCATCGTCGCCCCCTGGGACAGCTCGGTCTCGCCCTCGATGAAGTAGGCCACGGCGTGCAGCCCGGCCCCGACTCCCGCGATGGTGCCGAACATGGCCAGGTGGCCCTGCGCAAACCCAAAGACGCGCTCAGGATGCAAGGACAGCGTCTCGACGTAGGGCAGCGCGAAGTAGGTCCACCACATCCCGAACGCCATGGTGATGCCGGCGGCCAGCAGGAGGACCGACTGCGTGTTCCACTCGTGTTGGCTCTCGATGACGGCCTGGACCGCGACGGTGGTGCCGAGGACGACCTCGCCGAGGGAGATGATCGTCAGCAGCCCGTAGCGCTCGACGAGGTGGTGGACATTCCAGGGGCTGCCGTTGCTGCGCTGGGCGGTGAGGACGGCATAGACCTCCATGCCGTAGAGGGCCAGCAGGGCAGGACCCGTGACGGCCCATCCGGCGTGGACAAAGGTCAGGGCGACCCAGCCGACCTGGGCGGCGCCGACCCACCGGATGTAGTGCTTCATGACCGGACGCCGTTCCGGGTTGTCCTTGGCGGCGCGCCACCAGAGGTACATCATGGACGCCCGCATCGTCACGTAGCCGTAGACGAGGATCCGGTTGTCCAGGTGCCACTCGTCGAAGCCGTGATAGAGGTCGGGGATCCCCAGGGTCAGCACGACGATGCCGGCCATCTGGGCTAGTGTCGCCAGGCGCATCCCGACGTCGTCGTTGTCGAATCCGGAGGCGAACGTCGTGAAGCTCGCCCAGGCCCAGGTCACCGCAAAGACGGTGAAGGCGAAGGCCGCGACGCCGTTGAGCACGTGCCCGGCCGCCAACGAGTGCGCGAACTGGCCGCCGGACACCGAGAAGGCGACGACGATCGTCAGGTCATAGAACAGTTCCAGGGTGGTGGCCGCACGGTGCTCATGCGGGTCACGAGCCCGCAGGGGCCGTAGACCGTGCGGCATTCGCCCGAATGCCGCTGGCGTGCGACGCGCTCGACTCGGCTGCTTGCGATCTCCACCCTTGCTCACGGGGCCAAAGTCTGGGTGGCGGGTTCCCGCGGGCGCAACTTCATGCCGCGCGCTGCGTGACACGATGAGAAGGTGCAGCCCATGCTCGCGACCCAGACGTCGGTGATTCCCACGGGACCCGACTGGGTGCACGAGGTCAAATGGGACGGCATGCGCGTGCTCATCGATATCGACGACCGCGGGATGACGATCAGCAGCCGGACCGGGCGCGACATCACGGCTGGCTTCCCCGAGCTCGCGGGCCTTGCAGGGCTCTACGAGGACATGCTGCTGGACGGGGAGATCGTCGCCATGGTCGACGGGCGGCCGAGTTTCGCCGCCCTGACGGAGCGGATGCACGTGACGAATGCCGCCAAGGCTGCCGCCCTGTCGGTGACTCGGCCAGTGACCTTCCTGGTCTTTGACGTCCTGCGCCTTTTCGGTGCGCACCTGACCGGTCAATCATGGACGGCGCGTCGCAGTCTCCTGGAGCGGCTCGAGCTCAGCGGTCGGTCCTGGCAGGTGCCGCCCACCTATGACGACGGCGAGGAGCTGTTCGCGGCGACGAGGGACCAGGAGCTCGAGGGGATCGTCAGCAAGCGACGGTCGTCCACGTATGCCGCGGGACGTCGGTCCTCGGACTGGCTCAAGTCACCCCACCGGATCAGCGTGTCCGTCATCGTCGGCGGCTGGCGCACCGAGGTGGGATCGACGGCCGGTCGACTCGGCGCCGTGCTCGTCGGCCTGCCCGACGGTCAGGGCGGTTGGCGGTACGCGGGGCGGGTCGGTTCCGGCTTGGCGGGGTCGGCCGGTGTGGCCCTTAGGGCCCTGCTCGCGCCGCTCACTCGTGCGCACTCGCCCTTCAGCGATGAGGTGCCACCGGTCGACGCCGAGGGCACGCGCTGGGTGGACCCCTCCGTCGTGGTCGAGGTGCGCACCCTTGGACACGCGCCCGGGCAGCGGCTGCGGCAGCCGGCATTCCTTGGGGTGCGGGCCGATCTGACCCCGGCGGACCTCACGATGGCGGACGACGACCTGGGCCCCCTGCCCACGTCTGGCGGTGAGGGTGCCTGACGCGCCGCGCGGACCCCAGGTTCCGCAGGTGACACGGGTGGAGGTCGAGGGTCGCACGCTGCGGCTGAGCAGCCTGGACAAGATCATGTACCCGGCCACCGAGACCACCAAGGGGGAGGTCCTGGCGTACTACGCGAGTGTCGCGCCCGTGCTGCTGCCGCAGCTGGCCCATCGCCCGGTCACCCGGGTGCGGTTTCCGCACGGGGCCCAGGACATCAGCTTCTTCGAAAAGAACCTGCCGTCCGGAGCGCCCTCATGGCTGACCCACATCCGCCTCGACGATGTGACCTATCCCTTTGTCCCGGATCTGGCGACCTTGACGTACTTGGTCAACCTCAACTCCCTCGAGCTGCATGTGCCGCAGTGGACGATCGACGATGCGGGGGCCCCGACCAACCCCAACCGTCTCGTCATCGATCTCGACCCGGGGGCACCCGCGGACCTGCACGAGTGCGCCCGGGTCGCGCTGCTCGTGCGCGAGCGGCTGGGGGCTCTGGGGTTGGAGCTCTATCCCGTCACCTCCGGCTCCAAGGGGATGCAGCTCTATGCCGCCCTCGGTGGTGACCTGACCAGCGATCAGGTGCGGGATCTGGTGTTGCAACTCGCGCAGGAGTTGACCAAGCGGGAGCCCGATCTCGTCGTGTGGCGGATGACCAAGTCCTTGCGGCCGGGCAAGATCTTCCTGGACTGGAGCCAGAACGTCGCGGCCAAGACGACGATCTGTCCCTACTCGATGAGGGGTCGGGAGCTGCCGTGCGTGGCCGCCCCTCGGACGTGGGCCGAGGTCGAAGCCGGTGCGGCTGAGCGTGATGCCCTCGAGCAGGTGCTCTTTGAGGACATGGCCGATCGGTTGGCCACGCATGGCGATCTGCTCGCCCCGCTGGTGGGCTAGGGGTGCGGCGTGCGGCTCGCTCGGGGGCAGCCGGCGCACAGCGCCGTGCCGGGGACGGTGTAGAGGTAGCAGCAGGCTTCCCGCTGCACCACGGGCGGACCGCCGATGAGGTGTCGGACGTCGCGCACCGCCAACCGCCAGGCGTCGCGCACCATGGCCTGCCGCTGGTGGGGTCCGAAGCGGACGAGGGTGGGCAGGTCACGCGCGAGCGGTGTCGCGACCTCTCTGAATGCCGCCCGCGCCGCCTCGATCCGGGCGCCGCGGTTGCCGGCGTGGGGTCGCAGGCCGGTGAGGTGGATCGTCACCGGGAGCAGGTGCGGCCCCACCTCGAAGGCGAGATCGTCGGGGCCGATGTCAATGAGGACCGGGGCGACGGCGGCGCCCAGGAGGCTCGTGGCCGCGACCACGCCGAACAGCTGGGCCATGACGGTCGCGGACGCCAAGGCCAGGGAGGACGCACTGGGTGCTCCGCGGTGGTGCCGAGCATGTTCATCGATCTGCCACTGCTCGGCCGACGCGATCCACGTGCGGAGCGGACGCGCGGAACGACGGTCAGCGACCGTGAATCGGTAGTACGGATGGGCGGCGGACATGGCGGCGGCGACGGCCCCTGCGTCAGGGTCCGTCGCCGCAGCTGCACGAATCGAGATCAGTGCGCCTTGTCGTAGGCGTCCTGCAACTCGCGGGAAACGCGACCGCGCTCGTTGACGGCGAATCCGTTGGCGCGACCCCATTCCCGAATATCGGTGGCGCTGCGCTTGCCGCCTGCCTTGGTTGCTTTCCGGGCCTTGCGGCCACCGGTCTGCGTCGCGTGGGAAACCCAGACGGCCAGGTCGTCCCGCAGTTTCTGCGCATTGCCGGCGGTGAGATCGATGGAATACGACAGGCCGTCGAGGGCAAAAGACACGGTTTCGTCCGCGGTGCTCTCTTGGTCCAGGTCGTCAACGATGGTGATGAGCGTGCGCTTCGCCATGTGGTTAACCCTTCATCTTGAAATGTCCCTGCGGGGTAGAGCGTTGTGCACATCCCGCAAGAATGCAAGTTTCTATGAGGATGCTGAGGGTTTCTCCTCAGGTGCCTGCCGCGCCTGCCGTCTTTCCTGTTCGGCTTCCCATTTTGCGACCGCGGCACGCTCCCGTCGATCACCTTCGAGCATGGCCTTGATAAGGAAGTAGAAAATGACGGCCACAACCACTGTGGGGATGAGTGCCGCGAGATACGGCCAGATCTGATTCCACATGGTGCTTATGCCTCCGGCTTGAGATGCGGAAAGAGAATTGTCTCTCGAATGTTGGCACCGGTGAAGAGCATGATGAGCCGATCCACCCCCAGGCCCAGCCCGCCCATCGGAGGGGCACCGTATTCGAGGGCCCGCAGGAAGTCCTCATCGAGCTGCATCGCCTCCGGGTCCCCTCCGGCAGCCCGGGCGGACTGCTGCGTGAGGATCTCGCGCTGGATGATCGGATCCACCAGCTCGGAGTATCCGGTGCCGCGCTCCACTCCGCCGATCATCAGGTCCCAGGCCTCGATCAGGCGAGGGTCGTCGCGGTGGCGCCGCGCGAGCGGCTGGGTGATGGCCGGATAGTCGTGCAAGAAGGTCGGCTGCACGCAGTCCGGTTCGACGAGTTCAGCCACGAGCTCGAGGAACACCTTGTCCGCGTCCCAGGCCGGGTCGGTCGCGATCCCGTAGCGGGCGGCATACCCGCGCAAAGTCTCGACGGGAGTATCGGGGGTGACGTCTGCGCCGACCTTTTCACTCACCGCCGGATAGACCTTGACCCAGCGCCATTCCCCGTCGAGGTCGATGACGCCGTCCGCCGTCGAGATCTGGCGGGAACCGGCCGCATCTGCCGCCGCGAGATACAGGCTTTGGATGAGCGCAGCGATTGTGCTCTGGTCGCCCCACGCCTGATAGGCCTCGAGCATCGTGAATTCTGGGGAATGGGTGGCGTCAACTCCCTCGTTGCGGAAGATCCGCCCCATCTCATAGACCCGGTCGACTCCGCCCACGACCGCCTTTTTGAGGTTGAGCTCCAGCGCGATGCGCAGGGTCATCTCCTGGTCGAAGGCATTCATGTGCGTGCGGAACGGGCGGGCAGCGGCCCCGCCGTGGATGAGTTGCAGGATCGGGGTCTCGACCTCGATGTACTCCTGGCGCTCTAGTTCGTGACGAATTGCGGCCAGGATCGCGGCCTTGGTGCGCACCATGTCGCGTGATTCCTGCCGCACGATGAGGTCGGCGTAACGCTGGCGGACCCGGGCCTCCTCGGAGAGCTCCTTGTGCAGCACGGGCATCGGGCGCAGCGACTTGCTCGCCATCACCCAGCTCCTCGCCATGACTGACAGCTCGCCTCGCCGGCTGGAAATCACCCGACCGGTCACCGCAACGAAGTCGCCGAGGTCCACATCGCTCTTCCATCTGGTCAACGCCTCCTCGCCGACCTCGGCGAGGCTGAGCATGACCTGCAACTGAATGCCGATGCCCTCCTGGAGGGTGGCAAAGGCGAGTTTGCCGGTGTTGCGGATGAACATGACGCGACCGGCGACCGTGACGACGTCGTCGGTCTCCTCGCCGGTCTCCAGGTGGCCCCACCGTTCGCGCACCTCCGCCAGTGAATGCGTCCGAGCGACGTCGACCGGGTATGCCTCGCCCCCGGCCGCGAGGATGCGGTCGCGCTTGTCACGCCGGATCCGCAGTTGCTCGGGCAGATCGGTCTCGGGGGGCAGGGTGTCGGTCACGACGTCCAAGCGTACGAGGCTCGGCTGGGTACCTCCCCATCCGGGCACGACCGCTCGTCGCAGCGAGTGATCATGGCTCCCCTGGGGATCCGTTCCCGGTCGCCGAGGCTGTCGGCGAGGCGGCATACGGTCTGACGTATGCCGCCCGCTCGCCGATCCTGGACCGAGCCGCCCCTGCCGGTGCGGCGGGTTGCCGCCGACCGTTTTGTCGAGCGGCCCGTGCCCGCGGTGTGGCCCGAGACGATCCCTGCCGTGGGGCAGGTGCTCCGGGAGGGGCTGGAGCTGGGGGCGTGCACCGTCCTGGTCGGTGAGAACGGCTCGGGCAAGTCGACCATCGTCGAGGCGGTGGCCATGGCGTTCGGGCTCAATGCCGAGGGTGGATCGACGGGCGCCCAGCACCGCACCTATGCCAGCGAGTCGGCCTTGGCCGACTGGCTCATGCTCGAGCGGGGTGCCGGGGCGGCCAAGTGGGGCTACTTCATCCGGGCCGAGACGATGCACGGCCTGTTCAGCTATCTGGAGGGCACGCGCTCGGAGTCGGCCTGGTCGCGAGATCCCAACTTCCATCACCTGTCCCATGGCGAGTCCTTCGTTGCGCTGCTGGGGACGAGGCGGTTCTCGGGGGAGGGCTTCTTCGTCATGGACGAGCCGGAAGCGGGGCTGTCCTTCCAGGCGCAACTGCACCTGGTCGCCGAGCTGGCCGCCATGGCGCAACGGTCGCGCACCCAGGTCCTCATCGCGACGCACTCGCCGGTGATTGCGTCGATCCCGGGTGCGCGACTGCTCCAACTCGACCGGCACGGCATTCGAGAAACGGCGTGGGAGGACCTCGAGGCCGTGACCAACCTGCGGCGCTTCCTCGATGACCCGCGGCGCTATCTGCGCCACGTCCTCGACCCCTGGTGACCGACGCGGGGCCCCACCGATGTGGGTGCGAAAGGCACCTCGCAGGTGCGGCCGCATGAATGGACCTCCATCCACCAGCACCTGGGTGAGACCAGGCCTGCGGGTGCGTCACCCCTTGAGGTACCGCAGCGGTTAACCCCAAGTAGTGGGGGTCATTACCCCACCTACCACGGGGTAACGGCTGCGGTAGCCCGTGGGCCCGGCACGAGGACAGGCACCTCGGAGGTGTCGCTATCACCCGCATCCACGAGATCAAGCTGACGAGATGACCCGACACGCCGAGGACCCAGGCGGATCGTCAGCATGTTGCGTCATCTCGACTGGCGACGTGCCGTAGGTCAGGCCTGCTCCCATTCGGCGCGGGTCGCCACGAGGGCGAAGAGCCCGAACCAGCACACCAGCCCGATCAGCCCCAAGAGCAGGGCGGTGAGCCAGGGAGCCATGGGGATCAGGCCGACGACGACGAATGCCGCCGCGCCCCCGGCCAGGGTGGCTGTGGCTGGCCGGCGGATGACCGCCAGACGTGGGTCGTCGAGGGTGAGCCCGATGAGGGCGGTGGCGAGCAGAACGAGGGCGCCGGCGCCGCCGAGGAGCCGGGCGGCCGCCACCGGAGGGTGCTCGGCCGTCGCGTGGCCGACCAGACCGACCATGCCCGCGCCGGCGGCGGCGATCCCACCGGTCAGCGGCAGGTGCAACAGGATCCACATGGGCGTCGAGCGGACCGTGCGCCGCGGCGGGAGGCTCCGCGTGGTGTCGAAGTAGGTCCACCAGAAGCCGAACGCGACCTGGAGGGTGAGGGCGCCCACGACGAACGTCATCAGGGTCCGCGGATCGGCCTCGAGGAGGCCGTTGGCGACACCGGCAACGGTCTCGCCGAGGACGATGATGACGAACAGGCCCATCCTCTCGGTAAAGGCATGCGTGACGTGAAAGCCGATCTCATCGAAGTTCCGGTTCATCAGGACCTGTCCCGCGGCGCCGAGGCTGTAGAGCAGGGCGACGCCGAGCCAGATCCAGAACCGCAGGTCGGCGCCGACGTTGGCCGAGAGCACCATGAGCCCGATCATGGCGATCATCCCCGCGAGGTACTGGCCGGTGAGCTGGCGATAGCGCTCCTCGTCGAGCAGGCGGACGCGCCACCACTGCACCGCAATCAGGGTGAAGAGCCCGGCATAGACCCAGGCAAACGCGCGCCCGTCCTCGCCGTAGGCATGCCCGATGAAGGTGGACATGACGACCAGGACTGTCATCTCCGCAAAGATGATGTTGCGGCCTCGCCCGTCGTCGCGCGCATGCAGGTCGTGGAACATGCTGCCGTTCTGCCAGGCCGCCATGATGAGTGCAAAGAGGATCGCGAACTCAGCGACACCGCGCAGGGTGAGGTGCTCGACCAGCGTGTGCGAGATCCGGGCAATGAGCACGACGAAGACGAGGTCGTAGAAGAGCTCGAGGTTGCCGACGGATCGGCCTTCGATGATCTCGCCGTGCCGCCGCAGTGGTTGGTGCCACCAGTGGGCCAGTGCCCCGCGCAGGCCAATGGGGCCGGGCCCCGCTCCAGCAGTCCCTGTTGATTGCTCCGCCACAAGCCGTGAGCCTAGTCGCGCCAGGCACCCGCCGATGTGGGTGAAACGGAGCCTCGAAGGTGTCGATATCATCGGCATCCACGTCATGAGGCTGTCGTAATGTCACAACATTTATGCCAGAATGCCGTGACGGATCCATCGCGCTTGGGCTGGCTCGGCGACGCGCGCCATTCGACCTCTGGGAGATAACCCACCATGCTGCGTTTCGGGCTGTTCGGCGCCGGTCGGATCGGGCAGGTTCACGCACGGACGATCACCGCGCACCCAGGGACCGAGCTCGCCGCCATCTACGACCCTTTCGGCGACGCCGCGGCCACCCTGTCCGCCACGACCGGCGCCCGGGTCGCCGCGACCCCCGAGGAGATCTTCGCCGACAACGCCATCGACGCCGTCCTCATCGGATCGGCGACCCCCACGCACGTCGATCTCATCATCGGCGCCGTCAAGGCCGGCAAGAAAGTGCTGTGCGAGAAGCCGATCGACCTCTCTCTGGAACGGGTCGACGAGTGTTGGGCGCAGATCAAGGATCTTGACCCGACCGTCATGATCGGCTTCAACCGGCGCTTCGACCCCAGTTTCAGCGCGGCCCACGCACGCCTGGCGGCGGGCGAGATCGGGGACCTCGAGCAGCTCATCATCATCTCTCGGGACCCGGCCCCGGCGCCCGAGGCCTACATCACGGTGTCTGGCGGCATTTTCCGCGACATGACGATCCATGACTTCGACCTGGCCCGCGCCTTCCTCGGCGATGTCGTCGAGGTGTTCGCCGCGGCGGCAAACCGGGTCGAGCCCTACATCGCCGCCGCCGGGGACGTCGACTCCGTCATGGTCACCCTCAAGAGCGGCAATGGGACCCTGTGCACGATCGTTAACAGTCGGCGGTGTGCCTTCGGCTATGACCAGCGGATCGAGGTGTTCGGGTCGCTCGGCATGCTCCAGGTCGCCAACCAGACGGCCACCTCAGTGAGCGCGTCCACCGCGGCCGGACTGGGACAGACCGATCCCGCCCAGGACTTCTTCCTCGAGCGCTACTTCCCGGCCTACCAGGCCGAGCTGGCCCATTTCGTGAATGCCGTCGTCGCTGGGACCCCGCCATCCCCGTCGTTCACCGATGGCCGGCTCGCGCTTGTCCTCGCCGATGCGGCCTGCGAGTCGCTGCGCACGGGGTCGGCTGTGCGCGTCCTCGCGTAACCCCTCAGGGGACATGCCCGCAGGAGGCAGTGGCGCCGGCAGCGCGCCCACCACACGGCTAACGCGGGACAATGGCCCCGCAGGGCCAGACACCGATCCGCAAGGCCCCCGCTGTCAGCGCAATCCGTCCGGAGGACTCATGCCCGCCCCCCACGTCATCATCGGCGGTGGCGCGGCGGGAGCGTATGCCGCCCGCGCGCTCGCCGAGCGCGGCATTCGGGTCGTGCTCCTCACCGACGAGGCGGTGCCGCCGTACGACCGCACGGTCCTGACCAAGGCGGCGCTCCTCGGGGGCGAGACCGAGCTGCCGCCGCTCTGGCCGGACGCGCCGTGGCGGGACCTCATCGAGGTCCGGACCGCCGTGACGGCGACGAGGATCGACCCGGCTGCCCATACCGTGACGCTCGCCTCCAGCGCGGACCTCCCGTATGCCGCCCTCCTCCTCGCGACCGGGGCCGAGCCCCGCCGCTTGCCCGCCTTCGGCGACGCCTTCGTCATCCGGACGGTCGCGGACCTGGAGGCGCTGCGGGCCGCCCTGCCGGAGTCCGGACGCGCCCTCGTCCTCGGGGGCGGGGTCATCGGGCTCGAGACCGCTGCGGCCCTGCGTGAGCTCGGCCACGAGGTCGAGGTGGTCGAGGCGGCGGACCGGGTGTTGGCCCGCGGCATTCCGGAGCCGATTGCCACCTGGCTCGCCGCCCGGCACGAGGAGCGGGGGGTGCGGCTGCGCACCGACACGGTCCTGGAGTCCCCGCCCGACGGCTTCGACCTGGTCGTCGTTGGCGTCGGCGTCACCCCGCGGGTCGAGCTTGCGCGGGCCGCAGGAGTCCACTGCGACAACGGGATCGTCACCGATCTTTATGGCCGGACCGACCTGCCCGACGTCTATGCGGCGGGGGACTGCGCGAACTGGGACGGCGTGCGTCACGAGGCCTGGAACGTCGCCGGCGAGCAGGGTGCGGTGGTGGGGGCGACCATGGCGGGAGAGCCGGCGCCGTGGGTCGGACCCGCGACGACGTGGTCGGACCAGTACGACGCAACGCTCCATGCAGTCGGCCGCCAGGGCCCGCAGGACGAGACCGTGGTCGTCAGCACTCCCGAGCTCGCGCTGGTCCTTGCATTCGACCCGCGCGACCCGAGCCGGCTGACCTACGCCTGCGGAGTCTCTCCGGGAGCCTTGGCGGCCCGCCCGATCCGGGCTGCCCAGCGCGTCATCGCCGCCGAGGCTCCGGTGCCAAGGGAGGAGCTGGCGGGCGCGCTGTCCTCAGCCGATGCCCGGACGATCGCGACCGTTCTCCTCGGGGCGGCCAAAGCCAAGAGTTGAGTCTTAATGACATATTGACAGGACAAAAGGACGTATCTACCGTGAGTGCCACTCATGCGCTGACGCGACCCACCCCGCGAGAGGATCACCCCATGGCCACCGCCCGGCCCGACAAGTCCCGCAACACCGACAACGACCGATACGCCAAACTCACGGTCGGCGTGTGCCCGGACCAGTGGGGCGTCTGGTTCCCCCAGGATGACAAGCAGATCGACTGGGATGTCGCCCTCGGCGAGATGGCCACGGCGGGCTTCTCGGTCATGGAGACCGGCCCGTTCGGGTACTTCCCGACAGATCCGGTGCAGTTGAAGGACGTCATGGACCAGCACGGGTTCCGTATCGTCGCCGGCACCGGCTGGGGGATCCTGCACAAGGCAGAGGCCTGGGCGGAGACTGAGCGGTTCTTCCGTCAGATCGGGGAGACGCACGCCGCGGTGGGGGCGGAGTACGTCGTGCACCTGCCCCCCATGTTCCGGGACGAGAAGACCGGCGACTACATCGACGACAAGGTCCTGACCACCGACGCGTGGAACCTCTACATCAAGAACGCCGACCGACTCGGGCGGATCATGAAGGAGGACTACGGCCTGAAGATGGTGCTGCATCCCCACGGGGACAGCCACATCGAGACCCCTGAGGACATCGACCGGGTCTTCCAGGCCACCGACCCTGAGTATGTCGGCTTCTGCCTGGACACCGGCCACATCATCTACGGCGACGGCGACCCGATGGAGCTGACCCGCAAGTACCCCGAGCGGATCTCCTACGTGCACATCAAGTCCATGGACCCCGTCCTGGTCAAGCAGGCGCATGAGGAGGATTGGCCGTTCGTCAAGGCCGTGCACGCCGGCTGCTCGGTGGCACCGCCTGCCGGTGAGCCGGCCATGCCCCTGCTCATCGAGGCGCTCGCGGACCTGGACAAGGAACTGTATGTCGTGTGCGAGCAGGACATGTACGGGTGCCCCAAGGACTACCCGCTGCCCAACGCCATCGCCACCCGCGAGTACCTGGCATCCCTTGGCCTAGGTCTGCGCTAACCCCGCCAACGGCGACTTGGTGCACCCGCCTCGACGGGTCAGGAAGTCCCGCAAACATCGAATGCCCGAGCCGGTCGGCTCGGGCATTCGGGCGTGGAGAGGTCTAGCCGTAGAAACGCTGCTCCTGGCGCTGGGTCTCGTACTCGGCGAATGCCGTGCGCGTCGACTCCAGCTCGCTCACCTGGGAGACCGGCACGTCCCACCAGGCCGATCCGGGCGGGTTGGGTCCGGTGAGGTCGGTCTCGATGTAGAGGACCGTCGTGTGGTCGCTCTCGACGGCCTTGGCGTAGTTGGCCCGGAACTCCTGAATGCCGCTGCAGCGCAGCACATCCGCGCCCCAGGAGGCGGCATTCGCGGCCAGGTCGAACGGCACCGCGGCGCCGTCGAGCCGACCCGCAAGGCCCCCACGGCGCATGCGGTACTTGGTGCCGAACCGCTGCGACCCCCGTGACTCCGAGAGCGCGCCGATCGAGGCGAATCCGTGGTTCTGCAGCAGGACGATGATGACCTTCAGGCCCTCGGAGACGATCGTCGCGATCTCCATGGGGAGCATCTGGTACGTACCGTCGCCGACGATGGCGACGACCTCCTGCCCCTCTCCCACAGCGAGTTTCACGCCGAGCGCGGCCGGGATCTCGTAGCCCATGCACGAGTAGGCGTACTCGACGTGGTACTGCTCGGGGGTCGTGGCCCGCCACAGGCACTGCAGGTCGCCGGGCATGGAGCCCGCGGCGTTGATGACGACGTCCTTGGGGCCCATGAGCTCATTGAGGGCCCCGAAGACCTCGGTCTGTGCGGGGAGCGGCCCGTGGTCC
>JAGOME010000071.1 GCA_017993715.1 Phycicoccus sp. | reverse complement strand
TCGAGTTTGCGCTCGGGTACAACCACCCGATCACCGTGACGCCGCCTGCCGGCATCTCCTTCACCGTCGAGGCGCCCACGCGCTTCCAGGTCGAGGGCATCGACAAGCAGCTCGTCGATGAGGTCGCCGCCAACATCCGCAAGCTCCGCAAGCCCGACCCCTACAAGGGCAAGGGTGTCCGCTACGCGGGCGAGCAGATCCGCCGCAAGGTCGGAAAGGCTGGGAAGAAGTAAGCCATGGGCAAGATCGTCAAGCGCGCCAAGGGCAAGTCCGCCGCGCGGACCCGCCGGCACACCCGCCTGCGCAAGCGCCTCACGGGGACCACGCAGCGTCCCCGCCTGGTCGTCACGCGCAGCGCCCGTCACCTCTTCGTTCAGGTCGTCGACGACACCGTCGGCAAGACCGTTGCGTACGCCTCGACCATGGAGGCCGAGCTGCGCTCGTTCGAGGGTGACAAGACCGCCAAGGCTAAGAAGGTCGGCGAGCTCGTTGCCGACCGGGCCAAGGCGGCCGGCGTCGACGCGGTCGTCTTCGACCGCGGCGGCAACAAGTACCACGGTCGGGTTGCCGCCATTGCGGATGGCGCCCGGGAAGGCGGGCTGTCACTGTGAGCCGCGCTTTCCAGACCAAGACAGCTGAGATGAGGAACATCTGATGCCAGGACCCCAGCGTCGAGGCACCGGGCCCGTCGGTGGCGGAGACCGTCCCGAGCGTGGCGAGCGCCGCGGCCGCGGCGACGACCGCCGCGGAGGACGCGACGCCCGCGAGGCCGAGAAGAGCCAGTACCTGGAGCGGGTCGTGACCATCAACCGGGTCGCGAAGGTCGTCAAGGGTGGCCGCCGCTTCAGTTTCACCGCGCTTGTTGTCGTCGGCGACGGCGACGGCACCGTGGGTGTCGGCTACGGCAAGGCCAAGGAGGTTCCCGCCGCGATCGCCAAGGGCGTTGAAGAGGCCAAGAAGGCCTTCTTCAAGGTCCCGCGGATCCAGGGCACCATCCCTCACCCCGTCCAGGGTGAGGCTGCTGCCGGTGTCGTCATGCTCCGTCCGGCCAGCCCCGGTACCGGTGTCATCGCCGGTGGTCCGGTGCGCGCCGTGCTTGAGTGCGCCGGCATTCACGACGTGCTGTCCAAGAGCCTCGGCTCGGACAACGCGATCAACATCGTGCACGCGACCGTCGAAGCCCTCAAGGGCCTGGAGCGTCCGGAAGCCGTCGCGGCTCGCCGTGGCCTCCCGGTCGACCAGGTCGCCCCCGCAGCCATGCTGCGTGCCCAGGCGGCCGGCCAGCAGGCGGCTCGTGAGGCCGCGAAGGCGGGTGCCTGATGGCTCGCCTGAAGGTGACCCAGGTCCGCTCGGAGATCGGTGGCAAGCAAAACCACCGGGAGACCCTGCGCACCCTCGGTCTGAAGCGAATGCACGACGTCGTCGTCAAGGAGGACCGCCCGGAGATCCGGGGCATGGTCCGCACGGTGGCCCACCTGGTCACCGTCGAGGAGGTTGACTGACCATGGCCGACACCAAGGCCACCAAGGCTGCCGGCGAGTCCGGCGCCGCACTGAAGGTGCACCACCTGCGCCCCGCTCCGGGCGCCAAGTCCGCCAAGATCCGTGTCGGTCGCGGTGAGGGTGGCAAGCGCGGTAAGACCGCGGGTCGAGGCACCAAGGGCACCAAGGCCCGTTACCAGGTTCCGGAGGGCTTCCAGGGTGGTACCACCCCCCTGCACATGCGCTTCCCGAAGCTGCGCGGGTTCAAGAACCCGTTCAAGACGACCTACCAGGTCGTCAACCTGGACCGGATCGCCGCGCTGTACCCCGCCGGTGGCGAGGTCACCGTGGCCGATCTGGTCGCCAAGGGTGCCGTCCGCGACGGCGAGCTCGTCAAGGTCCTCGGCACCGGTGAGATCACCGTCGCCGTTCAGGTGAGCGTCGATGCCGCATCGACCAGCGCCAAGGACAAGATCGAGGCCGCCGGCGGATCGGTGACGACCGCCTGAGTTAGGACCCCCACATCGAATGCCGTGAGGCTCGGTCCCGGTAGCAGCCGCTACGCGACGGGACCGGCCTCACGGCTTCCGATGTTCACCCCCCTGGTCGGCCCGGCCAGATTCCCTCACGTCTGCCGCGGGACCACCGCCGAACACGTCTCCGGCCCCCCGGTCGCGAGGTATCGTGTGACGGATTGCCCACGCGGCCGACCGGCTGCAGCCCTGGAGGACTCGTGCTCACCGCCTTCGGTCGCGCGTTCAAGACGCCCGACCTGCGCAGGAAAATCCTGTTCACGCTCGGCATCATCATGATCTACCGCCTCGGTGCCCACGTGCCCGTGCCCGGGGTGAGTTACAGCGCCGTGCAGCAGTGCATCCAGGGAGCCGACACCACGTCGGGCTTCCTCGGGCTGGCCAACTTGTTCAGTGGCGGCGCGATGCTGCAGCTGTCCATCTTCGCGCTCGGGATCATGCCGTACATCACGGCGAGCATCATCATCCAGTTGCTCACGGTGGTCATTCCCCGGTTCGAGACCCTCAAGAAGGAGGGCCAGGCCGGTCAGACCAAGATGACGCAGTACACGCGATACCTGACCATCGGGTTGGCGATCCTGCAGTCGTCCACGCTGATCACCTTCGCGCAGAACCCGACGCAGTTGTTCGGCAACCCGGCCTGTACGACGATCCTGAGCGACAACTCGGTCGTCACGATCCTGATCATGGTGCTGACCATGACCGCCGGTACGGGCCTGATCATGTGGCTCGGTGAGCTGGTGACCGACAAGGGCATCGGCAACGGGATGTCCATCCTCATCTTCACCTCGATCGCCGCCGGCTTCCCGGCGTCGCTGTGGGCGATCCAGCAGCGCGATGGGCGTTGGGACATCTTCTTCGGCGTCATCCTGCTCGGGTTCCTGATTATCGCTGCCGTCGTGTTCGTCGAGCAGAGCCAGCGTCGGATCCCCGTCCAGTACGCCAAGCGCATGGTCGGCCGTCGGGTTTACGGCGGGACCTCGACGTACATTCCGCTCAAGGTCAACATGGCCGGTGTCATCCCGGTGATCTTCGCCTCGTCCCTGCTGGCGCTGCCCGGTCTCGCGGCACAATTCGCGTACCGACCCGATGGCTCCGGACCCGAGTGGGCCAACTGGATCAACGCCCACCTGGTCAAGGGTGACCACCCGTGGTACATGCTCATCTACACGGTGCTCATCCTGTTCTTCACGTTCTTCTACGTCTCCATCACGTTCAACCCCACCGAAGTCGCCGACAACATGAAGAAGTACGGCGGCTTCATCCCGGGCATTCGCGCTGGGCGACCCACAGCGGAGTACCTGCAGTACGTCCTCACCCGGATCACTGTCCCTGGGGCGATCTACCTCGCACTGATCTCGCTGATTCCGCTCGTGGCGCTCGTCCTCGTCGGAGCCAACGCCAACTTCCCGTTCGGTGGGACCTCGATCCTCATCATCGTCGGAGTGGGTCTGGAGACGGTCAAGCAGATCGAGTCCCAGCTCCAGCAGCGTCACTACGAAGGGTTCCTCAAGTAACCATGCGTCTGATCATCCTCGGCCCTCCCGGAGCCGGTAAGGGCACTCAGGCTTCGCGGATCGCGGAGCACGCCGGCATTCCTGCCATCTCGACCGGCGACATCTTCCGCGCCAACATCAAGAACGAGACCGAGCTCGGCAAGCAGGTCAAGGAGATTTTGGCCGCCGGTGGTTACGTGTCGGATGACATCACCAACGCGATCGTCGCGGACCGGCTCGCTCAGGCCGACTGCGAGCCGGGATTCCTCCTTGATGGATATCCGCGCACGCTCGCGCAGGTCCACGCCCTCGACGCCCTGTTGGCTGAGCGTGGCCGACCGCTGGAGCGGGTCTTGGAGCTCGTCGTCGACGATGACGTGGTGGTCGAGCGGTTGCTCAAGCGCGCCGAGATCGAGGGCCGGGTCGATGACACCGAGGAGGTCGTCCGCGAACGGATGGCCATCTATCACCGTGAGACCAAGCCCCTGTCGGACGCCTACCGCGCGCACGGACTGCTGGTCGAGGTCGAGGGTGATGGGCCGATCGACGAGGTCACGGCCCGCCTCGTCGCCGCGCTCGCCTGAGCCCTCGGCTCACGCGCCGACTAGGGTGACCCGTTGTGGCACGTTTTGGACGCCGGCAGCTCGGCGGTAAGACTCCTGACCAGCTGGCGGGGATGCGGACAGCGGGCCTGCTCGTCGGGCAGACACTTGCTTTGCTCGCGGCCGCGGTGCGCCCTGGTCTGAGCACTCTGGAGCTGGATGCGCTGGCCGAGGAGCATATCCGCGACCACGGCGGCATTCCCAACTTCCAGCTGGTCCCCGGCTACTCGCACACGCTGTGCACGAGCGTCAACGCCGAGATCGTCCACGGAATCCCGCGCCGCGACCTGGTCCTGCGGGAAGGCGACCTGTTGTCGATCGACTGCGGAGCTCAGGTCGGGATTTGGAACGGCGACGCGGCATTCTCGTGCATCGTCGGGGGCAGGGACGCGGGGCGACCCCAGGACCTCGCCCTCATCGACGACACCGAGGCTGCGTTGTGGGCCGGGATTGCGGCGATGACCGTGGGGGGACCGTTGCATGCCGTCGGTGCTGCGGTCGAGGACAGCCTCGAGGCAGCTGGTGAGCGCATCGGCCGCGAGTACGGCATCGTCGAGGACTACGTCGGCCACGGCATCGGGACGTCCATGCACATGGAGCCGTCGGTGCCCAACTACGCGGTCAAGGGACGCAGCCCGGTCTTTGGCCAAGGCACGACGATCTGCATCGAGCCCATGGTCACGCTCGGCGCGCAGGACAACCATGTGCTGCCCGATGACTGGACTGTCGTCACCGATGACGGGGAGCGCGCCGCCCACTGGGAGCACTCCGTGGCGGTGACCCGCGGCGGCATCCATGTCCTGACCGCCCTCGACGGCGGCGAGGCGCGGCTGCAGGCGCTCGGCGCGGCATTCGCCCCGCTCGCCCCAGCCTGACCGGCCCCTCACCCTGCGGGGGGCGCGGGTTGTTCACGGGCGCGGGTGTTATAGCCGGCGCGGGTGTGAAGTTTCCGCGGGGGGCGCGGGTTGTTCACGGGCGCGGGTGTTGTAGCCGGCGCGGGTGTGAAGTTTCCGCGGGGGCGCGGGGGAACTAGCGCGGGGGAGCGAGTAGGTCGGGGTGATGCAGGGCGGCGACGTCGGGGTGGGCGCGCAGGCGGGCCTTGAGCAGGTTGTCGCCAAACGTGCCCGAGATGACGTTGTCGGGATCCTGGGCCACCCCCGGCGCCGCCTGCGCCCACTCGGCCGGCAGGGCCAGCCGGGGCATCGTCGCGTCCAGGCGAGGGTTGAAGAAGAAGGGGATCGAGAGCCGCCGCTCACCCGGGGGTGGGGATACGACCCGGTGCATCGTCGCCTTGAGATAGCCGTCGGTCGCCCACTCCATGAGCTCACCGATGTTGACGACGAACCCGCCCGACTGCGGCGGCACGTCGATCCACTCTCCGCGATACTCGACCTGCAGGCCCGCCTTGCCTGGCTCGACCAAGAGCAGCGTGAGCACGCCGGGATCCTTGTGGGCCCCGACCCCCTGCCGGTCTGCGTCCTCCCGGCCGGGATAGGTGACCAGTTTGATCAGGGTCGAGGGCCGGTCGGCGAATGCCGCGTCGAAGACGTCCGCGGGGGAGCCGAGCGACTGCGCCCACGCCCGCAGGAGTCGCCGCCCGATCTGCGTGCAGCGTGCCGACCAGTCGGTGAGGACCTCGCGCAGGGCGGGCTGAGCCTGCGGCCATTGGTTGGGACCCTCGAGGCGGGTGTAGGCAGGGGCCGCCGGGTCGTCAACCGTCTCGCGCTCGTCAGCGACGTCGAGTTGCTCTCGCCAGTCGATCCGCCCCTGCGTCAGCTCGCCTCCGGTCCGCGTCCAGCCACGGAACTGCGGGCTTCGGGTCATCTCGATGGCCCTGCGCTCCTCCTCGGGCAGGGAGAAGAACGCAGTGGACTGCGCGAACAGCCGGTCTATGACCGCCGGCGGAATGCCGTGCTCGACGAGGATGAAGAACCCGACATCGTGGGCCGCGGCCCGCAGGTCGTCACGAAAGGCCGCCGCCGCGGCGTCACCGGCGTCCAGCGAAGAGAGGTCGAGGACCGGAAGTGCAGGGTGCATCATCTCGGCAGGCTATCTGGACGGCAGGTTTCCCGCGCCCAACGGTTCCCATGACAACCATGTGTGGCTGACGTCTCGCCGACGGGCCAACCGCGGGCCATGCAGGCTCGATAGGGTCGATGGAACCGTCCCCCGCACTGTCAGGAGCGTGACGTCGATGCCCGATGGCGCCGAGAGCACGATGGCCTTGGCCACGGACTTCCCCGCCCACAGCCGCGAAGACTGGCAGCGCCTCGTGGCCGCGGTCCTGAACAAGACGCGAGCGGCCGATGCGCACCTCGACGGTGCGCAGGCCGAGGCGTCGATGCGCTCGACGCTTGCCGGCGACGTGACCATCGACCCCTTGTATCTGCAGCCGTCATCCCCGGCCCCGGTTGGGGTGCCCGGAGCAATGCCCTTCACCCGAGGTCGCGTCCTGCGCGATAGCGCGGCGGCGTGGGACGTGCGGCAATGGCATGACGACCCCGACCTGGACGCCTCCCGGGCCGCCGTCCTCGCGGACCTCGAGCATGGCGTGACCAGCGTGTGGGTCCAGGTGGGGGCGGACGGCATTCCGGCGGCCGGTCTCGCCACCGTGTTGGCGGATGTCCACTTCGACCTGGCGCCGGTCGCCGTCACCTCGTGGGACGACCAGGCCGGCGCTTCGGCGGCGCTGCTGGCTCTCTTGGACGCCCATGGCGACACTGCTGCCGGTGGCAATCTCGGGCTCGACCCCCTTGGCGCCGCCCAGCGCATGGGGGGCACGCCGGACTTCACGGAGCTCGCGCCGGCGGTCCAAGCGTGCCTGGGCCGGGGTCAGTTGCGGGCGATCACGGTCGACACACGTCCGATGCATGAGGCCGGAGCGAATGCCGTCGACGAGCTGGGGTTCGCCCTCGCGACGGGGCTGACCTACCTGCGTCACCTCGAGGCCCATGGGGTGGCGCCCACGGATGCCTTCGACCAGATCGAGTTCCGGATCGCGGTCACCCAGGATCAGTTCCTCTCCTCGGCCCTGCCGCGGGCGCTCCGGCGGACGTGGGCGCGACTTGGCGAGGCGCTGGGGGTGCCTGAGTCGCTGCGCGGCGCGCGGATCCACGCGGTGACCAGTGGACGGATGTTCAGCCGGGATGACCCCTTCGTCAATGTCCTGCGCTCGACCCTGGCGGCCTTTGGGGCGTCGGTGGGCGGCGCCGATGCCATCACCGTCCTGCCCTACGACACGGTGGCGGGCTTGCCGACGGCCTTCTCCCGGCGGTTGGCGCGCAACACGCAGCTGCTGCTCGCGGACGAGTCCAACGTCGGCCGGGTCGCCGACCCCGGCGGTGGTGCCTGGTACCTCGAGCATCTCACCGACGACCTGGCTCAGGGCGCGTGGCGCGTCCTGCAGGAGAGCGAGCGGGCCGGCGGGATCGCGGCCATGTTCGCCGATGGTTCGCTCGCCGACAGGCTTGCAGCGTCGGCGGCAGCCCGCCGCGTGGGACTGGATCATCGCGCCATTGCGCTCACCGGAGTGTCGATGTTCCCGCAGCTTCAGGAGCCGCCCACCACGCGCTGCGCTCGGGAGCTCTTGCCTGCAGCGGGGGACGCGCTGCCGGTGATCCGGGACGCGGCGGCATTCGAGGATCTGCGGGACCGAGCCCAAAGGCTCGGTTCCCCGGCGCTCCTCCTGCGCACCCTGGGAGCCCAGCGCGATTTCGGTGCCCGCCAAACGTTCGTCCAGAATCTGTTAGCAGCGGGCGGTGTCGGGACGACCGATGCTGTCACCGAGACCGCAGTCATCGCGTCCTCACCCAAGGGCTATGCCGAGTTCGCGCGAGCGGCGGTCGCGGAGTTGCGCGAGGCTGGGGTCACCCGCGTGCTCATAGCCGGCCGTATGGGCGAGCTCGGCGACGACGCAGGGCTCGTCGATGGCGAGATCCGGGACGGTATGGACGTTGTCGCCTTCCTCTCCGATCTCCTCACCGATCTCGGCGCACCGGCAGCTGGAGGCCAGGCATGAGCAGCATCCCCGACTTCTCGTCCGTGAACTTGGGCGCCCCCGAGGTCACGGATGCCCCTGTGCCGCAGGGGAAGGTGTGGGTGACACCCGAACAGATCCCGGTCAAACCGCTCTACACCGCTGCTGACCTGGAGGGCTTGGACTTCCTCCAGACCGTGCCGGGCGCGCCGCCGTTCCTGCGCGGCCCCTACCCGACGATGTACGTCAAGCAGCCGTGGACGATCCGGCAGTACGCCGGCTTCTCCACCGCCGAGGAGTCCAACGCCTTTTACCGGCGCAACCTCGCCGCCGGTCAAAAGGGCCTCTCGGTCGCCTTCGACCTGGCCACGCACCGCGGCTACGACTCCGACCACCCGCGCGTGACCGGCGACGTCGGCATGGCTGGCGTGGCGATCGACTCGATCTATGACATGCGCCAGCTCTTCGAGGGGATCCCCCTGGATCAGATGTCGGTGTCGATGACCATGAACGGCGCTGTGATCCCGATCCTGGCGTTGTATGTCGTTGCGGCAGAAGAGCAAGGAGTCGCCCCGGAGCAGCTCACCGGGACCATCCAGAACGACATCCTCAAAGAGTTCATGGTCCGCAACACCTATATCTACCCTCCTGAGCCGTCGATGCGGATCATCTCCGATATCTTCGCCTTCACCTCCGAGAAGATGCCTCGGTTCAACTCGATCTCGATCTCCGGCTATCACATGCAAGAGGCCGGCGCCACGCAGGATCTCGAGCTGGCCTACACGCTGGCCGACGGAGTCGAGTACCTTCGCGCCGGCCAGGCCGTCGGGCTCGACGTCGATGTCTTTGCCCCTCGGCTGTCGTTCTTTTGGGCGATCGGGATGAACTTCTTCATGGAGGTTGCCAAGCTCCGGGCAGCCCGCCTGTTGTGGGCGCGCCTCGTGCGCGAGCAGGGTGCAGCCAAGCCCAAGTCGCTGTCCCTGCGCACCCATTCGCAGACCTCCGGCTGGTCGCTGACGGCCCAGGATGTCTTCAACAACGTGGTGCGCACCTGCATCGAGGCCATGGCCTCCACCCAGGGGCACACCCAGTCGTTGCACACCAATGCGCTCGACGAGGCAATCGCGTTGCCGACCGACTTCTCTGCCCGGATCGCCCGCAACACCCAACTGGTGATCCAGCAGGAGTCGGGTACGACCCGCACCATCGATCCCTGGGCCGGCTCGGATTATGTCGAGCGGCTGACTCACGATCTGGCGGCCCGCGCCTGGCAGCACATCGAGGAGGTCGAGGCGGCCGGCGGCATGGCCAAGGCCATCGAGGCAGGCATCCCCAAGATGCGGATCGAGGAGGCGGCCGCCCGCACCCAGGCCCGGATCGACTCGGGCGTCCAGCCGGTCTACGGCGTCAACACGTACGTCGTGGAGGGTGACGAAGCCATCGACGTCCTCAAGGTCGACAACGCCTCCGTCCGTGCCCAACAGCTGGCCAAGCTGGAGCGCTTGCGTGTCGAGCGGGACGAGTCCACCACGCAGGCGGCCTTGGCGCGGCTCACGGCGGCCTGCCGCGAGGGCGGGGGCCGCGACCTGTCGACGAACCTGCTCGCCCTCGCCATCGATGCGGCCCGCGCCAAGGCGACGGTGGGGGAGATGTCCGCCGCCATGGAGGAGGTCTTCGGCCGCTACACCGCCCAGATCCGTACCATCGGGGGTGTGTACAGCGAGCAGGCCGGGAGCGATGCCGGAGTGGCCGCGGCCCAACGGGCGGTCGAGGAGTTCGCCGAGGCCGAGGGACGACGCCCGCGCATCCTCGTCGCCAAGATGGGTCAGGACGGACACGACCGGGGCCAAAAGGTCATCGCCACGGCTTTTGCGGATCTCGGTTTCGATGTCGACGTGGGTCCGCTCTTCCAGACCCCCGGCGAGGTGGCACGCCAGGCCGTCGAAGCCGACGTGCATGTCGTCGGGGTCTCGTCGCTGGCCGCAGGTCACCTGACCTTGGTGCCAGCATTGCGCTCCGAGCTCGATGCGCTGGGTCGCCCTGACCTGATGATCGTCGTCGGCGGCGTCATCCCGGCCCAGGACTTCGATGAGCTGCGCGCCGCAGGTGCCGACGCCATCTATCCTCCAGGCACCGTCATCTCGGCGGCTGCGGTTGAGTTGATCGCGCAGCTGCGCGCTCGCCTCGACGCATGATGGCGTTGTCCCGCAACGTCTTAAGCGAGAGGCGTCGATGAGTCGTCCAGTCGACGTCGACAGTCTCGTGATGGGCGTGCGGGACGGTTCGCGGGGTGCGATAGCCCGGGCGATCACCCTTGTTGAGTCCGCGCGCCCGGACCACCGCGAGGCGGCGGCCGAGTTGATCGGGCGGCTCACGGCATTCACCGGCAATGGCGTGCGCGTCGGGATCACCGGCGTGCCAGGAGCGGGCAAGTCCACCTTCATCAATGCCATGGGTGTCCGGCTCGTCGAGCGCGGCCATCAGGTCGCGGTGGTGGCGGTGGATCCGTCGTCGCGGCGTACCGGCGGATCGATCCTCGGTGATCGCACCCGGATGGCGGACCTGACCGCGAGTGACCGGGCCTTCGTCCGGCCGTCACCGTCGGGGCGGCACCTTGGGGGAGTGGCCCGGGCCACGCGCGAGTCGATGCTTGTGCTGGAGGCCGCCGGTTACGACGTCGTCATCGTCGAGACCGTCGGAGTCGGGCAGAACGAGATCGCCGTCTCGGAGATGGTCGACACCTTCCTGTTGCTCACGCTGGCACGGGCCGGGGATCAACTGCAGGGCATCAAGCGCGGCATTCTCGAGCTGGCTGACGTCATCGCGGTCAACAAGGCCGACGGTGACGGGGAGATCCCCGCCAAGGGCGCCGCCAAGGAGCTCACCTCGGCCATGCGGCTGATGCTGCCCGGCAAGGTCCGTCGGCCGCCGGTGCTGACCTGCTCGGCCATGACCGGACTAGGTCTCGACGAGGTGTGGGATGCCGTTGTGGCACACCGGGAATGGTTGGTCGAGCAAGGCTCGCTTGAGGCGCGTCGGGCCCAACAGCAGCAGGACTGGATGTGGGCTATGGTCGACGCGCACCTCACGGATGCGGTCCGCTCCTCCGCCTCGGTGGCCACGCTCCGGGTCGGTCTCGAGGAGGACGTGCGGGCGGGGCGCATCAGCGCGGTCGATGGCGCCGCTCAGGTGCTCGCCGCCTTCACGGACGATCTGCGCAGCTGAGCGGTTGGCCGATCAAACGACGTCGATCGGCGGGTACACCGGGCGCCACATGCGCCCGTAGATCTCCTGGATCGGGTCCTGCAGTGGGCGATCCGCGACGCCTTCCTCGGCGGCAGCCTTGGCCACGGCCAGGGCAACCGTCGCCGACACCGTCCGCAGGTTGCTCATGAGGGGGAGCAGCGGCGCCCCGGGGCGATAGGCATTGACCAGCCCCGCCAAGGCGCGGGCGGCCGCCGCGATCATGCCCTCGGTCACGCGCGTGGCTCGACAGGCAGCGACGGCGAGGCCGAGCCCCGGGAAGATCAGCGCGTTGTTGGACTGGGCGATCTGGTGTCGCACCCCGCCGTAGCCGATCGGCTGGAACGGGCTGCCGGTCGCGATGAGCGCGGTCCCATCGGTCCACTCCAACAGGTCCGCGGGCGTGGCTTCGGCATGGCTGGTCGGGTTGGACAACGGGAAGATGATGGGTCGCGGCGTGTGCCGAGCCATCTCCTTCACGATCTCCTCGGTGAATGCCCCACCCTTGGTCGACGTCCCCAGCAGCATCGTCGGGCGGACGTTGCGCACGACGTCCTCCAGGGTGATCTTGCGCGGATCGGCGACGTCCCAATCCGCGACGTCCGCCCGCGACCGCGCCCAGGGACGCTGGAACTCGAGCAACTCCTCCTGATCATTGATGTAGAGCCCGTCGATGCCGATGCACCAGAAGCGCGAATAGGCGTCGGCGGCATCCGCGACCCGGCCGCTGCGCAACATCGTGTCCCGGATCAGATTGCCGATGCCGATGCCGGCGCTGCCCGCCCCGAAGATGACAATTCGCTGCTCGTCCAGGTCGATGCCGGTGACATCGGTGCCGGCCAGGATCGCGGCGAGGACCACGGCGGCCGTGCCCTGGATGTCGTCGTTGAAGGTGCACACGTCGTGGCGATAGCGCTCCAACAGGCGGTGGGCGTTGGTGGCACCGAAGTCCTCCCAGTGGATCATCGCGTGCGGGTAGAGCTGGGACACAGCCTGGACGAAGCGGTCGACGAACGCGTCGTAGCGCTCGCCGCGGACCCGCGCGTGCCGCACTCCGAGGTACATCGTGCTGTTGAGCAGGCCGAGGTTGTCGGTGCCGACGTCGAGGACGACGGGCAAGATCCGCTTGGGATGGATCCCGGCGGCAGCGGCATACACCGACGACTTGCCGATCGCGATCTGAATGCCGCCGATGCCCTGGTCTCCGATGCCGAGGATGCCCTCGGAGTCGGTGACGACGACCAGGTCGACCTCGTTGCCGTCCAGGCCATAGTTCGTCAGAGCGGCCTCGATGCCATCGGGGTCGTCGATCGACAGGAACACTCCACGAGGGCGGTTGTACTCGTGGCTGAAGCGTTCGATGGCCTCACCGATCGTCGGGGTGTAGACGATGGGCAGCATCTCCTCGAGATGGCCGGCAAAGAGGTTGTAGAAGAGGATCTCGTTGCGGTCGCGCAGTTGCGAGAGATGCAAGTACTTGCCCAGCGGGGTGGAGGTGCGTCGAAACTGGCCGTAGGCGCGTCGGTTTTGGTTTTCCAGGGTCGTCACGCCGGTCGGCATGAGGCCGACGAGGCCCAACGCGGCCCGCTCCTCATGAGTGAATGCCGTGCCCCGGTTGGTCATGGAGTTGGCAAGCACGGCGCGCCCTCGAGCGGCAATCTTGATCGGGCTGTCGTTGCTGGTGGTTTCCAGTTCGTAGTCCGCAGGCATGACCCCATGCTGGTTCACGGCTGTCCCCGAGGGATAGCCCGGGGCGTGGGCTGCTCACACTGCGGTCGCCGCGGCAGGATTCGGCCAGCCACGCCCGCGCCCACCCAC
>JAGOME010000107.1 GCA_017993715.1 Phycicoccus sp. | reverse complement strand
CGGACCGGGCGGAGGTGCTGGTCGCGGCCACGCAGCGGGTGATCAACGCGGTCTCGGCGCGGCAGGCGGCCGCGGTCGATGCGTTCCACGGCGGGATCGTGGCGATGCTGGAGCAGGACCTCCGCCCCAACCCCCACGACCTCGCCGCCTAACGCTGACAGGCGAGCGGCCCAAGATCAGTCCTCGCGGCTGGCGACGCTGACGAGGCGTCGGAGGACATCGACCACGATGTCCGGGGCGTCGGTGTGCACCCAATGCGCGGCACCCTTGACCGTCACCTGGCGCATCTTGGGGAACCGTGCCCGCATGTCGACCTCGTCGCCTTCAGTCACATAGCCGGACTCGCTGCCCACCAACCACACCACCGGACCGTCATAGGCGGGCCGGTCCTCCACGGCGAGCGGGAACCCGGCGATAGCGGATTCCTCGCCACGTGCCGCATCACTCGCGATGAGGTCGAGGTTGACCTGCCAGCGCCACTGCGAGCCGACCCGGCGCAAGTTCTGCAAGAGGAACGCCTTGACGCCCGCGTCACTCTCGTCGAAACGCTCCTCCGCATCAGCCCGAGACGTCAACTCCCCCAACGGAAGTCGCTGCATCTCGGCGATGTACCCGCCGAACCGGTGCAGATCGCCGTAGTCCTTGGGTGCAATGTCGACAACGCAGAGGCCCGCGACCAGCTCGGGATGATCCAGCGTGAGGACCATGGCGGTCTTGCCCCCGAGGGAATGCCCGACGACGATCCACGGCTCCCCCGGCGCGGCATTCGTCAGGGTTTGGGCCACCGCGGCGGCATATCCCTCGAACGAGAAGCCGTCCGTCGACCACGGCGAGCGACCATGATCGGGCAAGTCGACCAACAAGCACCGGGCGTCCTCACCCGCGGGGCCGGCCACGGCCTTGGCGACCAGGTTCCAGTTGCGGCCCTGCCCGAACAGCCCATGCAGGAACGCCACGCGCGGGCCCGCCGCCCCCACAGCGATCGTCGAGAGCGGACCCGCGGAGGTCATTTGCCGAGGAACTTCTCGAAGCCAGGCGGCAGATCCTTCATGTCCAAGACCGAGGGGTCGAGCCGATCTGTGCCCGAAGGGGTCCCGAACGCCCCACCCGTTGCCTGCGGTCGCGCGGTCCCCGCCCGCTCCTCAGCAGCCCGCTTGGCCGGGTTGCCTGATTTGCTCTTGCGCCGCTGCGGCGCCTGCTGACGCGCCTTCTTGCCGCCCCCCATTCCGGGCATGCCTGGCATTCCCGGAATGCCGCCGCCGCGAGCCAGCTGCTTCATCATCTTTTGGGCCTCGCCGAACCGCTCCAGCAACTGGTTGACCTCGGAGACGGTGCGGCCGGCACCCTTGGCGATGCGGGCGCGGCGCGAGCCGTTGATCTGCTTGGGGTGGGCCCGCTCGAACGGGGTCATCGAGCGCACCATCGCCTCGACCCGGTCGAACTCACGCTCATCCAGCGCGTCGAGCTGGGCCCGCATCTGGCCCATGCCCGGCATCATGCCGAGCATCGCCTTGAGCGAACCCATCTTCTTCAGCGCCGACATCTGCTCAAGGAAGTCGTCGAAGGTGAAGTCCTCGGCGGCGAGGAACTTGCGCTCCATCTCCGCGGCCTGGGCCCGGTCGAAGGCCCGCTCCGCCTGCTCGATGAGGGTGAGGACGTCACCCATGTCGAGGATGCGCGAGGCCATCCGGTCAGGGTGGAACGCCTCGAAGTCGCGGTTGCCTTCTCCGGTGGAGGAGAACATGATCGGCCGACCCGTGACCGAGGCGACCGACAGTGCGGCACCACCGCGGGCGTCACCATCGAGCTTGGTGAGGACGACACCGGTGAAGTCGACGCCCTCGAGGAACGCCTCGGCGGTCTCGACGGCGGCCTGCCCGATCATCGCGTCGATGACGAAGAGGACCTCGTCGGGCTGGACCGACTCGCGAATGTCGGCGGCCTGCTGCATGAGGTTGGCGTCGACGGCGAGGCGACCAGCGGTGTCGATGATGACGACGTCGTGCTGCTTGGCCCGGGCCTCGGCAACACCAAACTTGGAGACGGCCACCGGGTCGCCGTAGGAGCGGGTCCCCTCGCCGCCCTCGGCCACGGCGTCGTGACCGAAGACGTTGCCCTGTTCCGGGGCGTAGACGGGCACCCCGGCCCGCTCCCCGACCACCTGGAGCTGCGTGACGGCATTCGGGCGTTGAAGGTCGGCCGCGACCAGGAGCGGCGTGTGGCCACGGTCCTTGAGCCAGACCGCGAGCTTGCCGGCCAGAGTGGTCTTACCCGACCCCTGCAGGCCGGCGAGCATGATGACTGTTGGCGGGTTCTTGGCGAACTGGATCGTGCGGGTCTGCCCGCCGAGGATCTCGACGAGCTCGTCGTTGACGATCTTGACGACCTGCTGGGCCGGGTTCAGCGCATCGGACACCTCGGCCGACAACGCCCGCTCACGGACCTTGGTCGTGAACTCCTTGACGACCGGCAGCGCCACGTCGGCGTCGAGCAGCGCCATCCGGATGTCGCGGACGGTGCGGTTGACGTCGGACTCGCTGAGCCTGCCCTTGGTGCGCAGGTTCTTGAAGGTTGCAGCGAGGCGGTCGGACAGGCTGGTGAACACCGCACAAGGCTAACCGGACCGCCCACCCAACCCGGAATGCCGCCCGCTCCAGCGGTCAGTCGGCAGTGAGTCACCCCTCACACGTGTCGATGACGAGGGAGACCAGCCGGGCCACCTGCGATGGCTCAAGGAGCCCTCCCCCGAACTGCGTCACATAGAACGTGTCCAGGGTCTGCCCCGCGTACGTCGCGATGTGCGCCGACCGCACCGAGATGCCTGCCCGGGCAAAGGCCATGCCCAGCTCGTGCAGCAACCCTGGCC
>JAGOME010000106.1 GCA_017993715.1 Phycicoccus sp. | reverse complement strand
GCTCGGGCGACTGGACGGCACTGCGACTGGAGACCCGCGAGGGTCACCGCTTCACGCCGACCTATGGCCCGGACTCACGCCCTACGGTGTGGCGCCCGGAGGAGTGGCCCGAGGGTCGCATCCCCCGGGGCGAGGTCAATGCGGCGATGGACGAGGTCATGCGCCGCTATTCGGTGTCGCGGATCTATTGCGACCCCCGCCACTTCGAGACGCAGATCGAGGCATGGGCGACCGAGCACGGCGAAGACGTCGTGCTGGAGTTCCCGACCAACTCGATTCAGCGCATGTTTAACGCGCTGCTCCGCTACCGCGAGGACTTGGCCGAGGGCCTGACCACACACTCAGACGACGCGCTGATGAAGGCGCACGCGCTGGCCGCCCGCAAGGTCGCCAAGCCGGGCGACAAGTTCCTGCTCGGCAAGCCGTCTGAGAACCAGAAGATCGACCTCGAGATGGCCGACGTCCTCGCACACGAGGCAGCTGCCGACGCTCGCGCCGCTGGCTGGCCGACCGAATCCGAGTCCTACGCCTACGTGTTCTGACGACCCGAGAAGGAGGCCCCGTGGCTCTGACCGCCAAGCAGGCCACCGCCCGGGTGAACACCCTCTATGCGGAACTGAAGACCCGCCGCGGCCCGGTCGACAAGCGGGAGCGATACTTCAAGGGCGATCAGCCGTTGCGCTACGCCTCCCCAGAGTTCCAGCGGTTCCATGGCGAACGATTCGCGGGCTACTCGGACAACTGGTGCGGCGTGGTCGGTTCGGCCGCCCCTGAACTGACCGAGTTCGCGTCGATTCACCTGGGCGACGACGCCGAAGACCTGTCGGCCGACGAGCGCGTGCTGTTGCGCGACTGGAACCTGAACGACGGGCAGTCGAAGTCGTCGCAAGGCTTCCTGTCGGGTGCGGTCACGTCGCGGTCGTTCTCGATGGTCTGGGGCAGCCGGGATGACGAGCCGGTCCTGACGTGGGAGCACGCATCACAGGCGATCGTGGGCTACGAGGCAGACGGTTCATCGCAGCGTGACGCGCTCAAGGCGTGGGTCGAGGACGAGCGCGAGTACGCAACTTATTTCACGCCCGACGAGGTGTGGAAGTTCGAGCGCCCTAAGACGCTCGGCTCGGCGTCCGGACTGGTCCTGCCGGCGTCGTTCGCTGCGGTTGACGGCGGATGGGTTCCGCGACAGCCGGACACGGACGACTCGTGGCCCATCCCGAACCCGCTCGGTGTGGTGCCGCTCGTGGAGTTCCCGAACCGGCCACTGCTCGGCGACGGTCCCATCTCGGACATCGAGGGGACGATGGCCGGCCAGGACGCCATCAACCTCATGTGGGCGTACCTGTTCGGCGCGGCCGACTACGCCTCGATGCCCGCGCGTGTGGTCCTGGGTCAGGAGCCCCCGAAGGTTCCCGTCCTCGACGAGAACGGCCAGAAGGTCGGCGAGCGTCCGATCGACATTGAGCAGTTGACCCGCGGCCGGATGCTGTGGCTCACGGGTCAGAACGCCTCGATCGGGCAGTGGGACTCGGCCAAGCTCGACGTGTTCACGAGCGTTATTGACACCCTTGTGAAGCACATCGGCGCGCAGACGAAGACGCCGCTCAACTACCTGGGCGCACTGGCGAACGTCAACGGCGAAACGCTCGACGGGCTCCGCACGCCGCTGCACATGAAGGTCCGCGACGGGCACAAGCACCTGTCTGGGCCGCAGCGTGAGACGTTCCGGCGCATGGCTCTCGTCCGTGGCAATGGCGCCGTGGCCGAGGCGTGTCGTACTGCCGTCATTGGGTGGAAGAACCCGGAGACATCGGGCGACGCGGCCACGTCCGACGCGGCGCTGAAGGACAAGCAGATCGGCTGGTCCGACGCGGGCATCCTCGAGCGCCGCTATGGCATGGGTCAGCAGGAGATCGACAAGGAACTCCAGCGCCGCGAGGAGCAGGCGTCCTCCGACCCGATCCTTGGTGCGGCTCGTGCGCTGACGGGCGGCGCGGGTGCTCCCGCAGGCGGTCTCTGACCACTACCGGGCGCAGCAGCGTCTCATCGTTGCCACGCTGGGCCTGACCCGGCGCGAGTGGTCGACGATCGGCTCGGACTTCGACGCAGGGTGGGCGCGGGTCGGGCCGAGGCTGGCCTTGCTCACGGCGTCGGCACAGTTGGGCGCGGCCCGCTCGGGCGCCTCCTATGTCCCGGCGTCGCTGGCTCAGGTCGGCGCGTCGCCCGAGTCGGTAGGCACGGTTCGACCGGAAGGTTTCGCCGGTATTGCGGCAGATGGGCGCGAGCTCGAAACGCTGCTCTACGGGGCCGTCGTGAAGGCACGCGAGGCCAATGCCGACTCGCTAGATGAGCGGCTTCGGATCGGCGGTCAGTGGCTCGACATGGCCGTTCATACGACCATTGCGGACACGGCACGAAGCGCGGCGAGTGTCGCCATCGCGTCCACGCCGAAAACGGGTTGGATTCGGCACGTCAACCCGCCCTGCTGCCAGCGGTGCGCGGTCCAGGCGGGCAAGTTGTTCAAGTTCAATCAGGGCTTCGAGCGCCACCCGCGTTGCGACTGCTTCCACATTCCCTACGCGGAGTCGGACCCATTCGACCCGGGCGTGAACATCGGCCCGGATGACGTCACTGGCCTGACGAAGGTCCAGCGCCAAGCGATCGGCGACGGCGCCGACATGAATCAGGTCATCAACTCCCGGCGAGGACGATCCGCCGATGGCCTCTATACGTCCGAGGGCACGACCCGCCGAGGGTGGAACTCCTACGTCAAGCGCGAACTAGCCAAGCAGCGCGGCGAGGTCGCGCGCGAGACAGCGACCAGTGCTGGCCGGCGCGGCTACGTCAAGAACTACGTCGTGAGGCGAACCGGCCCGCGAC